>NZ_JAKSXG010000018.1:0-175249 GCF_022380625.1 Pseudomonas sp. DP-17 | reverse complement strand
TCACCATGGACGATATGGGGATGGGAGGCATGGACCATGGGAGCATGGCGGGCATGGATATGTCCGGGATGGATCATGGCGACATGGCGGGCATGGATATGTCCGGGATGGATCATGGCGACATGGCGGGCATGGATATGTCCGGGATGGATCATGGCGACATGGCCGGTATGGATATGTCCAGCATGGACCATGGCAGCATGGCTGGCATGGACCACAGCCAGATGCAGGGAATGGGGGCACAAATGCAATCCCACCCTGCGTCCGAAGCCAATAACCCCTTGGTCGACATGCAGACTATGAGCCCTACAGCAAAGCTCAACGACCCAGGTATTGGCTTGCGCAACAATGGCCGGCGCGTGCTGACCTATGCCGATCTAAAGAGCACATTCGATGACCCTGACGGACGAATCCCATCCCGAACCATCGAGCTTCACCTGACCGGCCACATGGAGAAGTTCTCCTGGTCGTTCGATGGCATTGAGTTCGCTGATGCCAAGCCGCTACTCCTCAAGTATGGCGAGCGTGTTCGTATCACCCTGGTTAACGACACCATGATGACGCACCCCATCCATTTACATGGCATGTGGAGTGATTTGGAGGATGAACAGGGCAACTTCATGGTGAGAAAGCACACTATCGACATGCCGCCGGGGTCGAAGCGCAGCTATCGCGTAACGGCCGACGCGCTCGGTCGCTGGGCCTATCACTGCCACCTGATGTATCACATGGAGCTGGGCATGTTCCGTGAAGTGCGAGTGCAGGAATAGGAGAACAGCATGGCCCTCGAACAGACCCGCAGCCCCGTTTTGGCTGGTATTGCAATCCTTGGGATGAGTTTGCTCCCTTTGACAGGCGCCCGTGCTGAAGAGCCGATGCAAGGCATGAACGGCTCCCAGATGCAGGGGATGGATCATTCTCAGATGCAGGGAATGGACCACTCCCAGATGCAGGGTATGGATCACTCCCAGATGCAGGGCATGGACCACTCCCAGATGCAAGGGATGGATCATTCCCAGATGCAGGATACGGACTACTCCGATATGCAAGGGATGCAGCCCGCTGCCCCAACGGAAAGCCGTACGCCAATTCCTGTGCTAACCGATGCTGATCGTGCCGCTGTGTACAAAGGCAGCATGGACCACCATATGGGACAAGCACTTAACTCCCTGTTCGTCATAGATAAGTTGGAGTGGCAGGACGCGGATCAAGGTAGTGCCCTCAGTTGGGAAGCCAACGGTTGGGTCGGCGGCAATATCGATCGCCTATGGCTGCGCTCCGAAGGCGAGCGAGTCAATGGGGTTACCGAGAATGCCGAACTGCAGGCCCTGTGGGGACACTCCATCGGCCCTTGGTGGGATGTGGTCGGCGGCGTGCGACAGGACTTCAAACCTGGTTCGCCACAAACCTGGGCAGCCGTTGGTATCCAGGGGTTGGCCCTGTATGACTTCGAAACCCAGGCAACTGCGTTCCTGGGGGAAGGTGGCCAAAGCGCTCTGAGGCTCGAAGGGGATTACGACATCCTCTTGACCAATCGCTTGATCCTTCAGCCGACGGCCGAAGTGAACCTCTACGGCCGGAATGACCCGCAACGCGGTACCGGGTCCGGCATCTCGGATTCAGAAATCGGACTGCGGCTTCGATATGAGATCGTCCGAGAGTTCGCGCCCTACATAGGCGTCACTTGGAACCACCTCTACGGAAAAACAGCAGACTACGCCCGCGAAGAGGGGGATGACTCCAGCGAGGCGCGATTGGTCCTCGGTGTACGTATGTGGTTCTAACAGGCTATTTCACCCCTTCTGTGTTTCTTCCTAAATAA
Source organism: Pseudomonas sp. DP-17 (assembly GCF_022380625.1). Taxonomy (NCBI): domain Bacteria; kingdom Pseudomonadati; phylum Pseudomonadota; class Gammaproteobacteria; order Pseudomonadales; family Pseudomonadaceae; genus Pseudomonas; species Pseudomonas sp. DP-17. The sequence goes on along the minus strand of NZ_JAKSXG010000018.1, from coordinate 173,427 downwards.
ACATAGCGGTTTAAGCCGCGAGGAGTCTTGCATGCAAAATCTCAAAACGTTCGCCGTCATGGCTGCGCTCGGCGCGGGAATGCTGCTGAGTGCGGCAGCCCAGGCACACCCCAAGCTGCTTTCCTCCTCGCCTGCTGAGGGGAGTGTCGTCGAGGCTCCGGCCAAGATCGAATTGCACTTCTCGGAAACGCTGCTGACTCAGCTCTCTGGCGCCAAGCTCGTCATGACTGAAATGCCTGGCATGTCTCACTCCTCCCCCATGGGCGTGAAGGCTGCTGTCTCGGGCAGCACCGATCCGAAAGTGATGCTCATCACGCCGGCAGCTCCTCTCACCACCGGTACTTATAAGATCCAATGGCGGGCCGTTTCTTCTGATACGCACCCGATTACTGGCGCTGTAACCTTCAAGGTGAAGTAAGTCATGGGCGACCCCGTCACTATCGCTCTACGCTTCGCCCTGTATGTTGACCTGATTATGCTTTTCGGTTTGGCGTTGTTCGGCCTGTACAGCCTTAAGGGACAAGAACGGATCAGCGGGGCGGTATTCAACTTCGAGTCGATATTGGTGTGGGCCGCCTTGATCGGTACCTTGCTATCTGTAGCTGCAATGCTACAGATGGCTAAGGTGATGAGCGGTGTTTCCAACTTCTCCGAAATACATCGCCATATTTTAGAGATGATCATAACGGGTACCGATGTCGGCCTGACTTGGATAGTCAGGGTCGCGGCCCTCGTATTGGCTGCGATTGCCGCCCTGTTCAACAAGCGTGCGCCAACATTGAGTCTGCTGGCAGTATCCGCACTAGGTGCTATCGCCCTTGCTAGCTTGGCCTGGACAGGGCACGGCGCTATGGATGAAGGTATCTTGCGCTATGTGCATTTTACCAGCGACATTGTCCACCTTCTCGGTGCAGGAGGATGGCTGGGTGCCTTGGTAGCCTTCGTATTGCTACTCCGCTCCAAGAAACTTGAAGGTGAGCAGCATCTCCGCTTGTTGTCGCGAACGCTCACAGGTTTCGAGACGGCAGGAGCTCTGATCGTTATTAGCTTGACAGTTACTGGTATCGCTAATTACGTGCTAATAATTGGTCCGGAAATTGGTGGATTGGTAAAGAGCACCTACGGTTTTCTGTTGACAATCAAGGTTGCGCTCTTTGTTGCGATGCTGGTGCTTGCAGCAGCAAACCGCTATCACCTCAGTCCTTTGCTAGATCGGTCGTTGCAGACTGGTAGTTATGCTCCTGCAATCAATGCGCTACAGCGCAGTATCATTCTTGAGTTCGCGGTGGCGATCGTCATCGTCAGTCTCGTTGCCTGGTTCGGAACACTGAGTCCTGAAATGGACATGGCTGTCGAGTGATATTGAACATAACTGTGTGCAAGCGGAACTCAGCGTGTTTGGGGGTCGCGTGCAGAGCGTCTAAGGATGGTCTGAAGTAGCCCGACATTTCCTGAGCGCTTCACCATCAGCGATTTCAAAAACGACGGCAGGTCAAAATACGATCAAGTCCGTCGCTTGTTTCATGCTTTTGGCTGCTGCGAGCACCTCGCAGCAGCCATTTTCCGCATTACAGGCGCACCTCTCCTGCGCTGACCAGCAAATGTCGGCGGGCCATCCACAGATTCGACAGGGCAAATAGCGTCACCATTTGCCTCGCTGCGTTTGGCGAACTTGTGACGTTTGAGCAGAGCGATCTCGTGGGTCAGCTGTTCGTTGACCGTTTCGATGCGCTGGATCTTCTTGCCCATCGTGTCGACCTGCTGGCCCAGCGAATCGACTTGCGACATCAACTGCGCGGCCAGTGCGCGCAATTGGTCAGGGGTCATCTGGTCGAGGTTGGGCGAGGAGGTCATGCCGCTGATTGTGCCAGAGCCGGCGGTCAGCGCAGATAAACTAATGGGCTAATGGCGGGTGCTACAGCACTGTGATCGCGCCGGCTGCACCGACCCGCTGCCAGGGTAGACCGAGTACCAAGGCCTGAAGTTGCTCGGTGTCGAGTTCGACTTCCGTGCCGTGCCGGATGCCTGGCCAGTGAAATTTGCCCTGGTTCAAGCGCCGCGCAGCCAGCCAGATACCCACGCCGTCATGCACCAGGACTTTCATGCGGTTGGCGCGGCGGTTGGCAAACAGGTAAGCACAGTGCGGCTTTGCCGCACCGAACACGGCCAGCACCCGCGCCAACGCGGTGTCAGTGCCGGCGCGCATGTCCATCGGCTCAGTGGCGAGCCAGATGGTGTCAATGCGGATCATTGCAACAGCTCACGCATGAACCGGGCACACCCTTCGGCATCTGCTGCCGGCCAATGCACGGTCAAGGTCGTACGGCGATGCGGAATCTCGATACGGATCTCTGCCCGACCGGAAACCACTGATTGACTGGGCGGCTCCAGCGTTAACGGCAGAAATGCAGGTAGTGTTTCGGTCGACGCTTGGCAGGCCGCCAACCTTCGCCATTGATGAACCACATTGGCATTGATGCCGTGGCTCAGGGCCACACTGGCAACCGAGGTATCAGGCAGACTGCATTCCTGCACAATTTGCGCCTTGAAAGCCTTGGAATAAGAACGTCGTTGCCTGATTTCCTGCATGAGAGCCTTGAGATCGTGTCCACGATAATTAGATGGACACTATCTCTTAGCTTGGCGAGGTCGAACCAGACGGGATGCCCGGACGGTTACCAAAGTAGTACTGGTTGCCCTTCTTGGTCTGGTGCATTTCCGGGTCACGCTTGCCGTCCTGGTTCTTGGTCGAACTCGGCGCATGGATCAGCGTGGCATCGACGATGGTGCCCTGGCGCAGCGACAGACCTCGATCCCCCAGATAGCCATTGATCACGCCCAAGATGCCGGCTGCCAGTTCATGTTTTTCCAGCAGGCGACGGAAGTTGAGGATCGTGGTTTCGTCTGGAATACGCTCCAGGCTCAGCCCAGCAAACTGGCGCAGGATGGTGGTCTCGTAGAGCGCTTCCTCCATCGCCGGATCGCTGTAGCCGAACCAGTTTTGCATCAGATGCACGCGTAGCATGGCCATCAACGGATAGGCCGGACGGCCCCTTCACCCTTCGGGTAGTGCGGTTCGATCAGGGCCACTAATCCCTTCCACGGCACCACCTGATCCATCTCGATCAGGAACAACTCCTTGCGGGTCTGCTTACGCTTGCTGGCGTACTCGGCGTCGGCGAAGGTCAACTGCTTCATCGAAAAACTCGGGCAACAGGATCGGCGTATTTCACCAGAAACAGGAAGTCTTCTTCAGTTTCCCTAAGTGGCGGCTGAGAGATTACTAAAATGTAATTTTGGCTTCAGCCTCCCAACAGTATGCTCTGGCTACTATGTCCTTGAGCACAATGCTCAAACCGTCAAGTGGCGGAAAAATATTAGCAAGGACCAATATATGAAATCGTTCAAAACTCTTTTGGCAATTGCTGCTTTTGCTGCTTCTTCTCTTGCAATGGCCGAGAGTGGCGGTGATCGCACCTTTGCCAAGATGGAACAGATGCGCCAAAACTTCGCTGGAGGCGCTCAAATTTCTCAAGAGCAGAAGGTCACTTCTCCAGTGGCAGAGTCAAACATAAAGGCAGATGAACACAGCAAGTGCTAAGCCACTTCGCTGTTTCTTGCGCCGTCACGCCTGTCGTGCACTGATGGGTATGCGCCTAGGTGCCGATGGGGCGTGAAGAGGGAGTCATACGATGAGGCCGCCAAAAGAATTTGCTATCCAGATGTAGCGAAATGGCACCCATCCAGACTGGCATCCTCAATCACAGGATAGAGAAAATGAGCCAAAAAACCGAGTCAGATAAACTGATTACGGTCGAGGACTGGGACCAAAAATGGCAAGAAATTTTTGACCATTACCAGAATGATATTCGCCACGCTTACTATATTGATGCTGTCCGAAAAAACCATGAGAGGCGGGTGTTGGAGATCGCCGCCGGTAGCTTCCGCGATATCGTACAGCTAACGAAGCGAGGCGTTGAAGGCTACGGAATTGATTTTTCTCCGGAGTCAGTCGCGCGGGCCAAAAAGCTCTATCCTGTACTCCAGGATCGTTTCTCGGTGATGAGTGCTTTTAATTTACAGTACCCGGATAAACATTTTGATATCAGTTATCACAATGGTTTCTGGGGCTATTTTTCAAATGAAGAGATTGATCTGATGGCGCAGGAGCAAGTGCGCATCACCAAGGGAAAAATTATTGTTACCGTGCATAACGCTCACAATCAGTCATTTGTTAATTATTTCAACTCGAAAAAAGAGAGTGACTCACTGTTTAATATTCGCTTCTTCACCCACGATCAGATGCACGAGATTCTCGGTAAAGTCTCCCGTAAGGTGACCATTATTCCGGTTGGAAAGGGCAAAAAAACCCATGAGGACTGGTTTATCCGTCACGGCTTACACAACCCGTTACTGATAAACAGCATATTCAAGTGGTCCGGCACTCGTTACCTCGAACGCAGTGAGCGTCTGATGTGCATTGCTGAAGTGTAGCGGCATAATTGCAGCAGTAATAGGCGGTGGCGGGAAAAATTGAGTGCAACACTTGGCCTTTCGCTACGGTGCTGCCATGACACACCACGAACTCTCCCTTGAAGAACGATCCACAATTCAGGTTAGCCCAGAGCCGAAGGTATGAGCTAACGCCAGATCACCCAACGGTTGAATCGTAGTCCTTCGACCATCAGCCGTGAAATCCAGCGCAATCGCAGCGCACACGTGCAGTATCTGCCCCGAGTGGCACAACAGTCGTGAAGCCAACGTCGTCTGCGGTGCGGTTCGCAAAAGAAGCTGGCGCCCGGCAACGAACGCTTTGAACTGGTCGTCCACGCCGCTGCGTCAGCGATTGTCTCCCGAACAAATTTCCGGCAAGCATGCGCCACATGAACATTCCCCGCCTTCGATATGCCTACGTCTGTCGCGAGACGATCTGCAACGCCATCGATGCTCTGCCAGTCGGTAAATTACGGAAGGAGCTGATCATCTGTCCGCGCCAGGACAAGAGTACGCAACGACCACGTTCTGCTGGGGTGGATCGACGCGGACAGGTCCCGGAGAGGGTCGGCATCCATATGCGACCACCGGAGGTGGAAGATCGCGTGATGCCGGGCACTGGGAGGGCGACTTGATCAAAGGCAATGCGAATGCCTCGGCAGTGGGTACCTTGGTGGAGCGCAGCAGTGGCTACCTGATGTTGGTGAAGCAACGGCGACCTCGGTGCTGGCGAGCTTCAGCGCGGCGCTCAATCGGATGCCGCTGGTAGCGCGTAAGAGCCTGACCTACGTCCATGGTCGCGAGATGGCCCGGCATGCCGAGAACACTCAGAAGACCGAGGTGGCCATCTACTTCTGCGATCCGTAAAGTCTATGGCTGCCTGGCAGTAACGAGAATATCAACGGATTGATTCGCCAGTCTTGCTCAAGGGCACCGATCTTTCAGTCTACAGCCAGGAAAATCTGGAGGCTATTGCCTACGAGCTGAATATTCGGCTACGCAAGCGCTTCGAATTTAAGTGTTCCATCGAGGTTATGAGTGAACTGATGATGAGACATTATGAGGCGCCTACGTCAATCCAATAGTCGTGTTGCCCTCAGAGTCGGAAACCGCCCCTGAGGGCAAGGTAGAAGTTATTCGAAAACTCAAGCAACAGCCCCGGCTCGCAATGGCCGGAGACGGCGTTAATGGCGCTCTAGCGATGGCCTACGCCTGCGTAGGTTCTGCGATGTGGGGCGTAGTGCCGGATGTGGCTCTGTTGTCGGGTTGAGTTGATATTCTCAATTGTGAAAGCCATCGTCTGCCTGGGGCTAGTGGCGATACTGCCTTATTTGGACTGGGAATAAGTCCACGAGGGGGGGCTGCTGGTCGTTTTCAATGCGTTGCGGCTACTGGTACGCCGAGATACTTCCAAGGGCTAACCCAGGACTGGTCGAAAGTTCGAGGTCTGCACTTCGGAGGTAATTTTAGTGCATAAAAAAAGGCGCCCGATAAGGGCGCCTAATAAATTCACCTCTTCCAAAGGAGCAATTAAGCTTCAAAGGTGAACTCTAGGGTGGAGTCCGGTCTTTCGACCGCTCGTAGATAATGCCGAAAAGCGTAACCAAAAATCAAGCTGCACAGAAACTATACTGACTAATTGTTAACGAGAAGATGGATGGAACATTAAGAATTTGTCATTTTTCTCTAAAGTACCGACAATGGATATTCTACGATCAGACGAGTCTCATCCAGATCAGATTCGAACTGAGTTGCGCGAGTAGTCGCTTGACGCAGACGGAACGACAGATCCTTGAATTGCCCAGACTGCACTACATACTTAGCTTCGATGTCACGTTCCCAGCGCTTCTGGTTGGTCAGTGGATTGCCGTCAGCGTCGCGGCGCATGTAGACGGCGTTGGCATTGGAGTAGTCGATATCGCTGCCGCGACCGTAACGGGTCATGAATGTTAGACCGGGAACGCCGTATGTTTTCATGTCGAGGTCGTAGCGAGCCATCCAGGACTTCTCTTTGGGTGAGTTGAAGTCGCTGTACTGGATGGAGTTATCGAGGAAGATCGAGTCCGACTGTCGGAGGTAGTCGAAATCATCGTCGCCGTTGTTGCGCTGATGAGAAACAGAGACGGTATGAGCGCCAAACTGTAGGCCAACCTTGCCCGCCCAAATATTGTTGTTGAACTCGCCGAGCAGCTTTTTGCCTTCGTCCACGGCCTTGTAGTAGTTGAAATCACCGATCAGCGTCAACTCGTCGGACAGGGGGTAGGTCAGATAGGCACCAAAGTAATGCTGGTTCCAAGCATCCTTCAGGCGGCTGGTATAGAGACTCACGCTGACATTCTTGTTGATCGCGTAGTCGCCGCCAGCGTAGGCAACCCAAGGCGAGTCCACAGGGCCAGCATAGAAGGTGGCGAACTGGTCCCGCATGTCGCTGGAGGTAGGCTGGCTCATGGCGTGCAAGCGGCCACCTTGAAGGGTTAGACCATCAAAGCTGGTGTTGCTCATCGTCACGCCACGGAAGGACTCGGGTAGTAGGCGTGAATCGCCGTAGGCCACCACTGGGGTCGCCGGAAAGACGTCACCCACTTTGAGCTCGGTGTCGAATGCGCGAGCTTTCAACGCTCCGCCCACCTTGGTGAATTCGTCACGCGCTTTACCTTCACTGTCCACCGGCATCATATCGAAGGAGCTGCGGCCACCGTTGCGCCCATCGCCAGTGTCCAGCTTCAGGGCGATCATGGCGAAGGCGTCGACGCCCACACCAACAGTGCCCTGGGTGTAGCCCGACTCAAACTTGCTGTTGATGGCATGAGCCCAGGTTTCTGAGTAACCAGCCCCGCCCGGGGCGGTTTCACCGTTGCGGTTGTCACGGTTGAAGTACATGTTTCGATTCAGGATCGTAAGCTTGCTGCCCTCGACGAACCCTTCCTCCGCTTCCGCAGCATTAGCCAGTGGGCTGATGCAAGTGAGCGCGGAGAGGGTCACGAGGGATATGGATAGAGTACGGGACATGATTGCTCCATGGTCAATGGCTGTTCTTGTTGGTCTATCAACACCACTGTTTTTTTTTCAGAGAAAGCGTGCTGGTGTTCGCGGCCTATGCTTACTGGCCATGTCTGACCGTAGGATTAGCGGTTGATTACAATTTTGAAAGAATCGACCTTATCACTTCTTTCCTACGTCCCCGTGGTTATCACTCAAGTGATGGAAAGATTACAAATTTGTAGGGTTTATCGAAAGTGGGCCCTCTTGCGCTATAATCGGCCAACGACTCATTCCTGGACTTCGGCGTTCGTCTGCCATATCCGAATGCGACCAGTCATTGAAAATGACACTACGCACCTGGCATCAAAGTTTCGATCAGCCTCGCGCTCCAGCCCTTAACGTTTTAGAGTGTCTCTCATGCGAGTACTTGTTGTCGAAGATGAAGACAAAACTGCATCCTATATTAAACAGGGGCTCACTGAAAGCGGATATATCGTCGATTGCGCCTCGAATGGCGTAGATGCTTTGCATTTGTTTGGCCATAACAATTACGAACTGATTTTGCTCGATGTAAATATTCCCAATATCGACGGTTGGGGAGTGCTTGAATGCATCCGCAAAATTAGCCGTGTTCGCATCCTTATGCTCACCGGGCGCAGTCGCCTGAACGATCGAATCAAGGGCTTGGACGCCGGCGCGGATGACTACCTGAGCAAACCATTCGAATTTCCCGAACTTCTGGCTCGCGTACGGGCCCTGATGCGTCGGGGCGATACGCTGGTAGCAGGTCCGACATTAAGGGTTGCCGACCTTGAGCTGGATCCAGGTCGACATCGTGCATTTCGAGGTGACCATCGGATAGAGCTGACCACCAAGGAGTTCGCTCTTCTGCAATTACTGATGAGCCGGGCTGGCGAAGTTCTCAGCCGGACGCAAATTATTTCTCTAGTTTGGGACATGAACTTCGACTGCGATACCAACGTCATCGACGTATCCATTCGCAGGCTCCGTGCGAAGGTCGATGACCCCTTCGAATCGAAGCTAATCCATACCATACGAGGCGTCGGCTATGTACTCGAGGACCGTACATGAGTCTCGCCACTCGGCTAGGTGTCAATGTGAGCCTGATGACAGCCATACTGGTCGCCGCTCTGTGGGTGGCATACTACTTCCTACTCGCGCAAGGGTTGGAGCATTCTGTGAGGACAACGCTCGGCGCGAAAATGGTCAGCGTTGCCCATAGCATTTCAGAGATTAATGAAATCGCCGAAATTCACAATGAACCTCACATCCTGATGGATTTTGCGTTGGGACATACCAATATGTCCCTCAACATCTACACGCCGTCTGATAGCAAAAAAAGCCTGTTGGCCATCGGCACCATGAAGATCGATTTCAATCCTCCGTTGCTGGATCTTGGGCGAGACCTAAATTTCTACGAATGGCGAGACAAACTTGGTCGCCCGATGCTGAGCGTTGCGCAGGCACTGAAAATCAAGGATGGCAGCCCGGTGGTTGCGTATCTGACGATCGACAGAACGTCGGACCAAGAGCTACTCAGATCGATTTTTCGCACGGGGCTACTTGCCTATCCCTCCGTAGTGCTACTGATCCTTCTTCTTGCTTGGTGGACGGTTAAGCAGGGACTCAAGCCGCTGAATAGTTTTTTGCGTGTTGCCTCGAAAGTCTCGACCGAGAGTCTCGAACATCGCCTGCCTACTGATCATTTGCCTGTTGAACTGCACAACCTCGCCGAAGGCATCAACCTCATGCTCAATCGGCTGGACAGTGGTGTGCAGCAGTTGTCACAGTTCTCTGATGATCTCGCCCATGAACTGCGCGCTCCGATCACCAATCTGATGGGAAAGGCACAAGTTGTGCTGACGCGCACTCGCTCTTCTGAAGAATATCGAGAGGTGCTCGAATGTTGCACCGAAGAGCTTGACCGTCTGACGCGCATCGTCGCCGACATGCTGTTTCTCGCCCATGTCAGCCATCCACTGGAACTAGTGCATTTCGAACGAGTGAGCCTGCGGGACGAGGCTGAACGGGTAAGCGATCTTTTCAGCCTTTCCGCCGAAGAGTTCGGCGTTAGACTACTGATTGAGGGCGGAGGCATAGTTAACGGTAATCGTCTGATGATCCAGCGGGCGATCTCCAATCTCCTATCCAATGCCATTCGCTATTGCCCTTCGGGTTCAGCAGTGATAATTCGTATTGGCGCATACGGTCCGAGAATTCGTTTGAGCATCAGCAATCCTGGAAAGGGAATTCCTGCTGAACACCTACCCCACCTTTTCGAACGCTTCTACCGAGTTGACAAGAGCCGTGCTCGCAGTGAAGGTGGAATCGGTCTCGGCCTTGCCATAGTGCGTTCCATAATGATGTTGCACCACGGCACTGCTAACGTCGAAGTTGCCTTGGACCGAGTCACCACCTTCCATCTCGTCTTCCCAGTTCATCGCTGAAATCCAGCCTAGCTGAAAGAGTTCTTTCAAGTCGTGCCCCAAGTATGCTTGGATTTCTGCCCTCTAAAAACACTCTGTCCGATTCGTTGGTGGATCAAGCAAACGACTTCGTTTTTGCTAGACCGAGTCGGATGCGGCTCAGTTACCTCCAAAGCTGAGCACCGCCACTTTCGATAGCTGGCCGCTTGGATAGAAACCTTCAAAGTGAAACCAGATTCTCCCCACGTATTTCGTGCCTGCAAACGGTCGTGCCAGGAATAAATATGTCGAAATTTTCACTGATCTTTCACCGCTTCGGTAATGGGCTGAAGGTATAAATGACAGTCGCAATGTCCCCCCGCAGCGGCTGATTTTCTCCAGCCCTTTTTCTTTCCAGTGCTGGAGACTTGAGCTCTCCCGTGCTGCCCCCATAGATCATCAGCTTGGAGGTGCCGTTTTTTTGGGGGAGGCAAATGAATGACCTTGGCCACATCTATCTTCATTTCAAAACGATAATCCTCCACCTCAGGAATGGCCTTTCCTGGCGTCTCCACATATTGACTAACGGCCAGATAGTTGAGTGTTTTAACCGCTTCGGCATAGGTAGAAAATGCCTGTCTCGGCAGAATTATGGCAGTGATTCAGATCGCTTTGAAAGGTTCGATTTGCTCATCGCTTGTCTCCTTTCGAGTTTTCAACACGATATGAGACAAGGGCTGACCAGAGCATGGCGGGCGACCTACACTAATGAAACGTCCCTCCTACGTCGGGACTCTAGGAGGCTTGATTAGCGTGATCGAACAATAGCAACACGGCCACTCCCCTGCCGGATCGCGACCGCTCGGCGTGCAATGACGGAGGAGTACTCGACCTGATAAAAAACTAGCCGCTGTACCTATTCCGTAGGGGGATTTCGCTCAGTTCTTTGGGGTTTCGACCTGAGTTGGTGCTTGCTGCGCAGCTTTCATTGCCTGCTGACGAGCCTGCTCCATGCGGGCGAAGGTAATGTCACCGCCACCCTCAGCAAAGGCGATAGAGGATGTGCCGAGCAGAGCGACAATCAGAAGAACACTTTTGACTTTCATGGAGTGCCTCATGGATGTTGTCCGAGGATGACAACATCATAAGGCTTATTGTTTAACGGCATGCTGAGAGAAAAATGACGATTTGGTAATGAACAGAATAGTGCTGCTCACAGGTTGCGAATGATATCTCGAATACGCACAACCGCGCGGTGATGGGCCCTCGACTGCTGGTAATCGACGAGATTGGGTACCTGCCTTTTGGCCGCGACGAAGCCAACCTGTTCTTCAACGTCGTCGCCCGGCGCTACGAGCGAGGCAGCATGATCCTCACCAGCAACCTGCCGTTCACCCAGTGGGCCGGGACCTTCCCGAACGACCAAACGCTGACGGCGGCGATGCTAGACCGCCTGCTTCACCACGCACACATCGTGCAGATATCTGGCGAAAGCTATCGCCTCAAGGACAAACGCAAGGCCGGTACAGGCCCTTCCCAAACTCGAAAAATCTCTTAACCAAGAGACCCAGTGGGGTCATTTTTCAATCGGCGAAAAAAACCTCCAGGGGGTCACTTTTGAGTCGGCGTTGACAGCTACGAATGGAGTCCCTTTTTGAGGCCTGGAACGATTGTTCCAGAGCAGTTCAGAAGGAAGCGCGGACTGTACAGGATCTACTAATGATTACTACCCCTCAGATCGTTGTTGCTCAGCACCACCACCGGCCGGCCGCGCAGGTCGGGGCGGAACAGTCTCTCGCAAGAGACATAGAAATTGTTGCAGTCGACCAGAGCGAAGACCTGGCGCGTCATGCCGCAACTAGGCCACGGCAAACGATGCTGGTTACCACCCCGAACACTTCGAGGTCTTCCTCCGGCTGGAGGCGGATATCGGGGTAGTCCGCGTTCGCGGCGCGCAGCACCGGTATGCCGCCTTCGAACATCAGCACCTTGGCGGTGAACTCACCGCGCACCACCGCGACGACCACCTGGCCCTGCCGGGCTTCAATCGAGCGATCGACTACGGCGATATCCCCATCCAGGATGCCCAGATCGCGCAGACTGTCGCCTCGAATACGCACTAGGTACGTCGCTGCAGGGTATGCGTCCGGCCAACACATCTTCCTGACGCAACCGCCGAAGGCCATGGTGTCCACCTAATTTAAGTGGACACCATTTCTGGCCCATCAAGCGGATTTTCCATGCACCCTCAGCGCTGTACCTACAGCAAATCTTTCAAGGCCCAGGTCATTCAAGAGTGTTCTGAACCTGGTGCCTCCATCGCAAACATCGCCTTGGGCTACAGCCTCAATGCCAACCTCGTCCACAAATGGATTCGGCTGCACACCCAGAAAACTACGGCTATCCAGCCAGCATTCATCCCGCTGCCACCTCAAATGCTCGGCTCGGGATCGCATGCTCAGCCGTGCTGGCGAGCATGCGCGCAACTTCCTGCAAAAGTGGAAGGGCAAACTGGTCTGCGATGATTTCGGCGGTTACAAAGCCAGCTTCGAACTGGGCGTGACTGAAATCGGCTGCATGGCCCATGCCCGGCGCAAGTTCTTCGAGCTGCATGCGACCCACAAGAGCACGCTGGCTGAACAGGCCTTGCGCTACATGCAGGCGCTGTACGAGATCGAGGGTGAAATCAAGGATCTGGAACCGGACTTACGCCGCCGAATACGGCAAGAAAAGGCGGTACCAGTGATGGATGCATTGCACGCCTGGATGGTCGCCCTGCGCAATATCGTGCACAACAGTTCGGCCACTGGCAAAGCCCTGGATTACAGCCTGAAACGCTGGACGGCTCTGACTCGATATCTCGAGGACGGCGCTGTGCCCGTGGACAACAACTGGATCGAGAACCAGATCCGCCCCTGGGCCCTGGGGCGCTCGAACTGGTTGTTTGCCGGGTCGCTACGCAGCGGCAAACGGGCAGCGGCGATCATGAGCTTGATCCAGTCAGCACGCCTCAACGGGCATGATCCGTATGCCTATCTCAAGGATGTGCTGACGCGGCTGCCGACGCAGAAGGCCAGAGCGCTGGCCGAGTTACTGCCGCACAACTGGATATCCGCCGACAAGGTGTAATGCCCGTTCGCTTACACTCCAGCGCAGCTGCGCTGGGAGCAATCGACCGCACAGGGTATGGTCCGCGAGCCGCCAAACTCGAGCTGGCACGCGACCAGGTGCATGGACCAGCCGCTGCGCCACCCACTGGCCGCAGCGGGGTCCTGATCAAAAACCAAGCGGAACATTAGGCCCGCAAAAACAAGAGGTTATAGAGCGAATGTCCTAATTTTCCGTTATCTCGGCACAACCCCTGATTCAGGCGCCAAGGGCCAGCCTCCATTCCAAAGGAGCACCTCAGGAGGCTGGCGAACACAATTCCAGTTCCACCACTTGGTACTGGAACTTCGGCAAGCTGAGTCCATGCCTGCAAATGACTGGTGCGAGATCACCTGCTATGCATCGAGCCGGCCAGTTCTACCGCAACTGCTACGCCGGCTCGATTGAGCCGAAATTCGCCTCCCTGCTTCAGTGTGGACCAGCAACACGACAGACATGGCAGTCAGAGCTTTCTTCCTATAGTTGCTCCCTGGCGCTCGGTGGCTACGGCCGTGAGGTGCCGGCGCCGCATCAGGCAGTAGGCGGCCGGCAGGACAAACAACGAAAGCAAGGGTGCAGTCACCATGCCGCCAACCATCGGCGCGGCGATGCGGCTCATGATCTCGCTGCCGGTGCCGCTGCCCCAGAGGATCGGTAACAGGCCAGCGATGATCACTGCCACCGTCATGGCCTTAGGCCGAACACGATGCACGGCACCTTCGCGAATCGCCGCGAGCAGACCCTCCTCAGTAACCTCTCCGGCATCTTCGCGTTCGGCCCAGGCATTTTTCAGATAGAGCAGCATGATCACGCCGAACTCGGCGGCGACGCCGGCCAGGGCAATGAAGCCGACGCCGGTGGCCACTGATAGGTTGTAGCCGAGCACATAGAGGAACCACATCCCTCCGGTCAGGGCGAAGGGCAAGGTGACCATGATCAGCAAGGCCTCATCGAACCGAGCAAAGGTCAGGTAAAGCAGGACGAAGATGATCACCAGTGTGGCCGGCACCACCAGCTTGAGCCGAGCATTGGCCCGTTCGAGAAACTCGAACTGCCCTGAGTAGGTGAGGCTCATCCTCGGCTTCAGCTCAACCTGTTCACTGACGACCTTGCGCAGATCGGCCACCACCGAGGCAATATCCCGACCACGCACGTCGATATACACCCAGCCGGAGGGCCTGGCATTTTCGCTTTTCAGCATGGGTGGACCGTCGGTGGTCTTGATCCTGGCTACCATGCCCAGGGTGATTTGCAGGCCCTGCGGAGTGAAGATCGGCAGCTGCTCCAGAGCCTCTGGCGAATCCCGCCACTCCCGTGGGTAGCGTACGCTGATCGGGAAGCGCGCCAAACCTTCAATAGTTTCACCGATGTTCTCGCCGCCGATGGCACTAGCCACGATGGACTGGACGTCAGCGATGTTTAGCCCATAGCGCGCGGCGGCCTGGCGGTCGATGTCGATATCGACGTAGCGGCCACCGGTAAGGCGCTCGGCCAACGCCGAGCTGACACCTGGCACTGTCTTGGCGACCTGTTCCACCGCCTGGGTAACGGCATCGATGTGCGCCAGGTTGGGACCGGCGACCTTAACCCCAATCGGGCTTTTGATCCCGGTGGCGAGCATGTCGATACGGTTGCGGATCGGCGGAACCCAGATGTTGGACAGCCCCGGCACTTTCACTACCCGATCCAGCTCTTCCACCAGCTTTTCCGGGGTCATGCCAGAGCGCCACTCTTCACGCGGTTTGAACTGGATAGTGGTCTCGAACATCTCCAACGGCGCCGGGTCGGTGGCCGTCTCCGCACGGCCTGCCTTGCCAAAGACGTGTTTGACTTCCGGTACCGTCTTGATCAGGCGATCGGTCACCTGCAGCAGCTGACTGGCCTTCTGTGCAGACAGGCCCGGCAGTGCCGAGGGCATGTAGAGCAAGTCACCTTCGTCCAGGGGTGGGAGGAACTCACCGCCCAACCGCGAGATCGGCCACAGGGCGCTGACAAAGACCACTACAGCCAGCGCCAAGGTCAGCTGGGGATTGCGTAACACCCACTCCAGTGCAGGCGCGTAAATTCGGATCAGTCCGCGATTCAGCGGGTTCTGCTCTTCTTTGGGAATGCGCCCACGAATCCAGTAGCCCATCAGCACCGGAACCAAGGTCACCGACAGCCCGGCAGCTGTGGCCATGGCGTAGGTCTTGGTGAAGGCCAATGGCCCGAAAAGGCGGCCCTCCTGCGCTTCCAGGGTGAACACCGGGATAAAGGACAGGGTGATGATCAGCAGGCAGAAGAACAGCGCCGGCCCGACCTCGGCGGCAGCATCGGTCATTACCTGCCAATGATGCTGGCCCTTCAGCTCCTCGCCTGGGTGTTTGGCATGCCACGCCTCGATCTTCTTGTGGGCGTTCTCGATCATCACCACCGCGGCGTCCACCATGGCGCCGATGGCGATGGCGATGCCGCCTAGGGACATGATGTCGGCATTGATCCCTTGCTTCTGCATGATGATGAAGGCGATGAGCAAACCGATCGGTAGGGAGATGATCGCCACCAGCGAAGAACGCAGATGCCAGAGGAACACTGCGCAGACCAAAGCGACTACGATGAACTCCAGCAGCAGCTTGTGGCTGAGGTTTGTCACCGCGCGATCAATCAACAGGCTACGGTCGTAGGTAGTGACGATTTCCACGCCGGCCGGCAGGCTTTTCTGCAGGTCGCCCAACTTGGCTTTCACCGCGCGGATAGTCTCGCGAGCGTTCTTGCCACTGCGCAAGATCACCACGCCGCCGACCGTCTCGCCCTCGCCATCCAGCTCGGTAATTCCGCGACGCATCTCCGGTCCTTGCTGAATGATTGCAACGTCGCCCAGGGTGACCGGCACACTGCCATTGACGAGCTTGAGCGGTACGGCGCGGAAATCGTCCAGCGATTTCAGGTAGCCGGTGGCGCGCACCATGAACTCGGCTTCAGCCATGGTCAGCACGGCCCCCCCGGTTTCCTGGTTGGCCTTACGGATGGCCTCGATCACTGCATCCTGGGTGATGCCCTGGCTGGCCAGACGTACAGGATCGAGCACCACCTGGTATTGCTTGACCATGCCGCCCACGGTGGCCACCTCGGCGACGTTGGGCAGCGTCTTCAGTTCGAACTTGAGGAACCAGTCCTGCAAAGCGCGCAATTGCGCCAGGTCGTGCCTGCCACTGCGGTCCACCAGGGCGTACTGGAAGATCCAACCAACCCCAGTGGCATCCGGACCCAACGCCGGTTTCGCGGTGGCCGGCAGCCGGCTCTGGATCTGGCTGAGGTACTCCAACACGCGGGAACGGGCCCAGTACAAGTCGGTTCCATCCTCGAAAATCACATAAACGAAGCTGTCCCCGAAGAACGAATAGCCCCGCACCGTTTTCGCCCCCGGGACCGAGAGCATGGTGGTCGCCAGCGGATAGGTGACCTGGTTCTCGACAATTTGTGGCGCCTGGCCCGGATAAGGTGTGCGGATGATCACCTGGACGTCAGAGAGGTCGGGCAGCGCATCCATCGGCATGTTCTGCACTGACCAGACGCCCCAGGCGGTGACGAACAGGGTGGCCAGTATGACCAGGAAGCGGTTAGCGACCGACCAGCGAATCAGTGCGGCGATCATGGCTGGCCTCCGAGCTTCTCCACACGCTCGACCACCAGACCACTGTCGGCCTGGCGCACCGTGACACGGACCTTATCACCAGCCTTGATGCCAACCATCAGGGTGGGCTCGGCCAGCGGGTAAGCCATGGTCATGCCCGGCATGCCCACTGTCTCGAATGGCCCATGGGCCAGGGTAACGCTGCCAGAGTCGAACGCCATGACCTGCGCTTCGGCTTCGTCTCGCACGGGGGCGGCAGTGGCGCTGGGCTTGCTTTCGGTGGGCGCGGTCAAGCCCTTGAGGCTAGCCTCGGAATCCAGCAGGAATTGCCCGGAAGCGACCACCTGCTGGCCTTCCTTGAGCCCTTGGGTCACCACGATGCGACCGGCGTTCTCTGGTCCCAGCCGGACTTCCACCGGCTGGTAGCGCCCACCGTCCTCGGCGAGCATGACCAAAGCGCGGCGGCCCGTGCGCATGACAGCTTCGCTGGATACCCACAGAACACTCTGCGCGGTGGAACGATTCAAACGGACCTGTGCCGTCAGGCCGGGGCGCAGGCGGCCATCGGGATTGGGCAATTCGACCCGTACCCGCAGTGTGCGACTGTCCGGGTTGGTTTCCGGCAGAATCGCATCGACTGTCCCGGCGAGCACTTCGCCAGGAAAGGCAGGCAGGCGTGCTTCGACCGCCTGGCCTTGCGCAATCGAGCCAGCTTCTGATTCTGGGACAGCAAGGCTCAGCCAGACGCTGCTCAGACCGTTGATCCGGGCCAGATTGGTGCCGGCCGCCACCGTCATGCCGGTGCGCACGTCCAGTTCCTGGATGACACCACTAATCGGACTGCTCAACGTCAGAATCGGTCGGGACTTGCCGCTGCGTTCGACCTGGCTGATCAGTGCCGCCGGCATGCCCAGGAGTTGCAGGCGCTGACGTGCTGCTGCCAACAGGGCGGCATCGCCGCTGTGTTTCAGCGCAAGGAACTCTTCCTGGGCTGCGGCCCAGTCCGGGATCAGTAGGTCCACCAGCGGCGCCCCGACCTTGAGCACATCCCCTGGCGCCCGGGCGTAGACCCGCTCGACGAAGCCGCCAGCACGTGCCTGGACCACCGCAACCTCACGTTCGTTGAGGGCCAGCACACCGACCACATCCAAGCTATTGGCGAGGGAGCCGCGAGTGACGGTGGCCAATCGCAGGCCCAGGTTCTGCGTCAGACTGGGGTCGATGCTAATGGCGGTGCTGTCGGCAGCTTCGTCGGCATACTTGGCCATCAGCTCCATGTCCATGAAGGGCGACCGACCCGGCTTGTCGAACTTCTGCTGCGGGTTCATGGGGTCGTACCAATACAGCACCTTGCGTCCCTCCTGAGCGGAAGTGGCGTGCTCGGCTGTCGCGTTGGAAGCGTCGTCCATGCCGGAGAAGGCGTACCAGTAACCGCCTGCTAACCCCAGGGCGATCGAGAGGCCGCTCAGCAGCGCACCTTTCCAGAATTGTGCGCTCATTGGTGACTCTCCCCGTAGGTGAAGTGGAGCCTGGCGCCGGTCAGGGCAAGCTGTCCCTCGACGTCGATGTGATTCAGACGTGCCTCAATCAGCTCGCGGCGCGCCGCAATAACGGAAGACAGGTCACCCGTGCCAGCGCGGTAGCTGGCCGTGGTCAGGTCAACCTTCTCTTTCGCCAGCGGCAGCAGGCTGTCCTGGCTGCGACGGACCGAGCGGTTCAGGCGCTCGTATTCAGCAAGGTCCGCTTCCAGCTGCTGGGCGCTTTCCCGCGTACGAGCTTCGCGCTCGGCCTCCAGTTGGTTGAGCTCGGCACGGCGGGCGGCGATCGTGGGGTTCTGCCGGGACCCTGGAAACAGCGGTAGGTCGAAGGTGAACTCCACGCTCACCATGTCGCCAAACTCACGGGCCCGGCGTTGGTAGTCGACCTCCCAGCTCCAGTCGGGCTTCTTCTCCGCCTCTGCCTCTCGCACTTTGGCTTCCGCCTCGCCGGTGATGTGCGCATAAGCCGCCAGCTCAGGATTGCGCTCCAGCTTGCCGGCATATTCCGAGGCCGCAATCGGCCAGACTGGCAGTTCGCCGACCAAAGGCTCGTCCGCGGCCGGGCCGATCCAGCGGCGCAGCGAAGCCCGTGCCGCAGTCTGCTGACGAACCAATTCGTCCTCCTGCTCAGCGAGTTGGGCCGCCTCTTGTTTCGCGGTCACCGCATCCGCTGCCTGGGCACGTCCCCCGGCAATTTGCGCGTTCACCGTGGTGACCAGGAGCCGATTCTCCCGGAACAACTCGCCAAAGAGCGCTTGCTTGCGCTCCACCGAATAACGGGTGATCCAGGCTTCAGCTGTGCCCTGGCGAACCTTCACACGCTCGATGCGGCCGTCGGCGGCTGCACGTTCGACGCTGGCCTGGGCGACTTCGCTGCGCGCCTGGCGCTTGTCGCGGTTGGGCATTTCCTGCATAACCCCGAGCACCTGCATGGTCATGCCGTCTTCCTTGAGCTTCCAGCTGCCGGGGCCGTCGATGGGATAGTTTTGCACGCCAAGGATCAATTTTGGGTCTGGCAGTTCGCCGGCAGGGATGGCAGCACTGCTGGCGGCTTGCAGTTTGTACGTCTGGGCGGCGAGCGATGGGGCGTTGCCCTCGGCCAGACGCAGGGCTTCATCGAGGGTCAAGTCGGTGGCGTGGCTGGGTGTGCCAATTACAAAGGCCAGCACGGCGGCGATCGGCCAGCCGGTGCGATAGCGTGTGAGGTTCATCATCACGATTCCTGTGAAGTTTCACTGCGCGGCGTACGGCACGCACGGAGATTAGCTGCGCCGCGTAAGCAGCGTAGCAGCCCGTAGGGAGCAGGAATCAAATGCGCGGGGGATGCCAGATGCTGGATGGTATCCGCTCAGGCAGGAAATCGCTGAGGGAGGTCGTGGCTACGGGGAAAGCCAGGTCCAAAACAGGCTTCAGGAATCTCACCTGCAGGATGCTGACGGTCTTGCATTCCAGGCCAGGCTTGCACAGCTTGCCGTGATCGGAATTTCCGTGACAGCAGTCCACGCCCATGTCCATCACTTTGCTCATGCTCGCGGACTTCATCGGGCAGGGCTCCGACGGCGACTGCTCGCCCGCCATCCCGTTGAAAGGAAGCGCAAAGCTAAACAGCAGGAGCAGACACAGGCGCAGGTAGCGTTGCATGTGGGGCAGTTTAGACCAGTTCTGGGGGCTAACAATTACGATTCTGTAAGGCTTGGAGAGCATTCGCCGAGGTTGATCGAGGGCTCCAAGTTGCCCATTTTTAGCGCTCGCGTCGGCCCCTTGCACCCGACAGAGGCCTCGTCTGCTCGTTCATGGAACTCTCACACACCGGACGTGGCTCTTGTGTGGCTCAGATCGAAGCTTTGCTGCTCCATACTTCAGCCTCCCTGACCCGCTTGGAACCCAGCTCGAAAGCGCGGAATGAACCTAGGTGTGGCACGGGCATAAGCGTCGTAGGCAACGCCAAACTCCTTGCGCATATCCCGCTCTTCGGTAACCGCCAAGCGTCCGTACATCACCAGCAGCACTGGGAACATCGCCAGCGTCAGCAAAGTGGGCCACTGAAGCAAAAAGCCTAGGAGAATTAGGACAAAAGCTACGTACTGAGGATGTCGAATCCAAGCATAGGGTCCAGCTGTGGCGAGAGAGTGTCGGCGTTGCGCGTGGTAGAGCACCTTCCACGCGGCCGAAAGCAGATAGAAGCCAAAGCCCAGGAATATGTAGCTGGCAATGTGCAGCGCACTGAAATGCGGATTGCCCTTATCACCCAGCAACGTCGACCACAGATGCCCGGCGTCGTGGGACAGCAGATCGAGGTTGGGGAACTTGGACTGCAACCAGCCTGAAAGCAGGTAAATCGTCAGCGGGAAGCCATACATTTCCACGAACAGGGCGACGATGAACGCGGAAAATGCACCGAAGCTCCTCCAGTCTCTGGCCGTCGTGGGTTTGAAGAAGCTGAAAGCAAACATGATGAAGATCGCGGAGTTGAGGAAAACCAGCGACCAGAGACCATATGCGGTTTCACCATGGTTCATGATGGGTCTCCTGGATTACGGGTATCGGACTTCCCAGAGGGGGCCGATTTGCTCTGGCCTGAGTGATGGTGCCCCCCGTGCCCGCGGTGCATGAAGACATGCATCAGTGGACAGGCGAGTAACAGCAGATACGGCAGGGCGCCGACCACATGGACCAGGTGCTCGGTCAGCAAGAAATAGCCGGCGACTCCACCGATCACCACAAGGCCGATTGCGTAGCGGGAACGCCAGAAGCTGGTTGGCGAGCTGTGTTCATCGGAATGATGGTTCATAGCGCCTCCTCGAAATGGTGAAGTGCTACTTCGACGGCGTGGAGGGCATACGGTCCATCATCATCTGCATCATGGATTCCATCATGTCCATGCGCTTTTCCATCATCTGCTGACGTGCGGCCATATCACCGTCCATATCCTTGCCGCCTTGCATTCCCCCCATACCCGACATTCCATCCCCCATGGACTTCATCATGGCCATGCCGTCCTTCATCAGCGCCATATGGTCGGCCATCAGCGCCTGACGCTCTTGTGGTGTTTTTGCTGCAGCCATCTTTTCGTGCATGGCTTGCATGGCCTTCATGTGCTGGTCCATCGCCGCCATCTGCCCTTTGTCCATTTGCTGGGCAGGGGGGATCTTTTCGGTGACCTCTGAACCAGCAGTATCGGCCGGGTGATGCGCCGAGTGTTCATCGGTGTTTTGCGCCATGGCCCCCAGAGACGCGGCAGCCAGGCAGAGTCCGATCAGCACATTGCGAACGTTAGACATCATCATCTCCTTAACCATGCTCGAAAATTTGTGTGGTGGCCTCAGCAACACGGCTATCGGTTGAGTCGTCGTCAGGTCGCTCGAACTTCGTTCAAGTGACCCCATCCATGCCTCAAGACTTGGTTTTGGTGCCACTCCCTACGGCATATCGAAGGGCTAGTTGGCCTTCGGCGGCTTGTAGCTGATCCCGTTCGGGCCAGCGCCGACCTTGTGCGTGCCAATGACCTTGCGGCTGTTCGTATCAATTACGGATACGGTGCCCGCTTCGATATTGCTGACAAACACATAAGCGCCATCTGTGCTGATGGCCACACCATGGGCGCCCTTGCCGGTGGTCAAGGTGCCAATGCTGCTGCGTGTTTGGGGATCGACGATGGAGACTCGATCGTCCGGATTCTGGCCACTGCCTTGGTTCGCGACATAGACCTGGCGGCCGTCAACGGTGGCCATCATCTGGATCGGGGTACGGCCCACATCAACCTTGCCGATCACCTTGCGTCCGGCTGTGTCGATGATGCCAAGCTGGTTCGCGGCACTGAGCGACACGAACGCCAGGCTTCCGTTGGGGGCAAAGCCTACCTGCACAGGACCTTTACCCACTGGAATTTGCGCGGTCTCCTTGAGCGTGGTGACATCGATAAGCGAGACGCTGTCGCTCCGCATATTGGCGACGTAGAGCGTTTGGCCATCTGGGCTCAAGCGCAGCCCATGGGGATAGCGCCCAGTCGGAATGCCAGTTAGTTCGACCCGCTGTTTCAGGTCGAAGACCCGCACCCGGTTGGCGGCGGAATCGGTAACAAAGGCGCGCTGCCCAGTTGAGTCGGTGACCACATGAGCCGGGTGATCGCCTGCCGGTAGGCTGAACTGCGGTCTATCCAGCGCGGCGGTACTGAATACCAGCAACTGTCCACTGGCCTTTTCACCACTCGAATGTCCGGCATGTCCGGATATCCCAACGACCAAAAGCAAGCTGCCATCGGGGGAAACCTGCACGTTGTGCGG
Source organism: Pseudomonas sp. DP-17 (assembly GCF_022380625.1). Taxonomy (NCBI): domain Bacteria; kingdom Pseudomonadati; phylum Pseudomonadota; class Gammaproteobacteria; order Pseudomonadales; family Pseudomonadaceae; genus Pseudomonas; species Pseudomonas sp. DP-17. Next base: position 150,944 of record NZ_JAKSXG010000018.1, on the reverse strand, counting down.
GGAGATGGGTAAGGCGACCGTGCTGATCACGCCTGTATCGAGGTTTATCTGGCTAATGGACGCCGCCCGCTCGTTGGCGGTGTAGACGCTGCCAGTCGGGTTTGCCAGGGCAAGGCTCAGGTGTGCAGCAAGGGATATACCTAAGGCCAGAGAGGTAAACCGCTTAGCGATCATCGTGGTGTCTCCAACGAAGGACATGGTATTGAGCCAGACAGGCCTAAACCGATGCTCAAGCTAAGCGCCAATCGCGAAGTAGTTTGTTGATCGCGGTCAACGATCTCTACCAGGCTCGATACTGAGTGATCGAATGCGCACATGTTCTAGGGGAGTACCGCTAGCTAGCCGATCCTGCCGAGGATGGGAAACACCTCCAGCAGCCACCAGGCAAAGTCGGTCAACTGGCCCGTGACCATGGCCGCCCCATGAGAATCAGGATGACGCCAGCCCCTATGTGAATGACCCGACTCCAACGGCGAAGGCGTTTCAGGTGGGCAAGGAAGTGGTTGGTGAACAAGGCCGTCAGCAGGAATGGGAGCCCCAGGCCGAGCGAGTAGATAGACAGCAGTGCAACACCACTGGCGCCGGTACTGCCAGTGGCGGCACTCAGCGTCAGGATGCTGCCCAGGATCGGGCTGATACAAGGCGTCCAGCCGAAGGCGAAAGCGATTCCCAATACATAGGCCGCCAGCGGTCCTCCGCTGGACTTGAGCTGGTGGACGAAGCGCACGTCCATATTCAGCCAACGCGGGTTGATCAGACCGGTGATGAACAGGCCGAAGGCAATCACGATGATGCCGCCAACCAGGTTGGTTTCCTGCCGATAGGCGATCAGCAGCCGGCTGATGGCAGTGGCGCTGGCCCCCAGCGCGATAAAGATGGTGGAAAAGCCCAGCACGAAACTCAAGCTCATGCCGATCACCACAAGCCGTTCCCGGCGGCTTTCCAGAATCTGCAGTTCGTCCACCGAGCGACCGGCGATGAAGGACATATAGCCGGGTACCAAGGGCAGCACACAGGGCGACAGGAACGAGATCATGCCCGCGGCAAACGCGCTGAGGATGCCAATATCGCTACGGCTCATCGCGGACTATTTCCTCGGTGTGGTAGCTATCACTTCCTGCACAAACTCAATGACCTTCGGGCTGTCCCACTCGGCCGCACCGGCTTTACGGCCGAGTTCTCGACCCTCGCGGTCCAGCAGCAGGGTGGGCGGGCGGGTTGAGACCTTGGCAGCAAGAGGCACTGCGTCGCATCTTTGCGCGACCAGAGCTTCCTCAGGCTGACGTGGATGCCATCTTGCAACTGGTTCACGAGCAGGAAGGAGATGGCACCGTTCCCCAGAGTGGAGACCGTTCACTGTGGACGACGTCCCAGGTACCGGCAGTGGCGCCACGGTAAGGTTGGTGGGCTATCCGGCCTCGATCAGGTCAACGGCTTGCCATCCGGCCGCGCCTTTGATTTGGCGCCGGAGGGCATGACCATCTTGTTTGGTCACAATGGTGCCGGCAAATCTGGCTATGCCCGTGTCCTGAAGAATGCATGCAAGGCCCGGCATCGGGTAGAAGTTCTGCCTAATGCGTTTGATCCGGCGCCTAGGCCACCTTCTGCAGACTTTGCCATTCTGGTGGACGGGGAGCCGGATACGGCACGCTGGGTCCAAAATAGTCCAGCTCATCCTCACCTGAGTTCTGTCTCGGTGTACGACGTTGCCTGTGCCAACGACTACATCGATGCCGAAGGCGTTCCTGCCTTTCAACCCTACGGGTTGCCACATCTGACCCGTCTGGTCGCTCTACAGCGCGACCTCCAGGCCCGAATCAATACTGAGCGTAGCGCGCTTGCGCTGGACGCCCGGCAATTTGAGCCCTTGAAGGGCGACACCGAGGTTGGCCGTTTCATTGCCAACCTGGGAGAAAGTTCCGACCTGAGCGCGCTCGCTCGGCTGGGTACGGTCAGCGAAGCGGACGCACAGCGGCTGACGTTTCTCAACCAGACGATGCTAGACACTGATCCTGGGCCCAAGGCGCTGGCCCTGGAGCGCCTGGCCACTCGCTTGGATCAAGCACAGCAACGGGCGGAGGCTGCCCAACGCTGGGTGAACGATCGGGCCATCACGCGAGCGAAAGAGCTGCTCGACGCCGAGAAAGCGGCGAACTTCGCCATGACCCTGGCGCAAGCCAGGCTTCACGGCACCGCCGCGCAGCCTGGAGAACCAGCTTCGCAAGTGTCCGCGCCCGCCGCCCCCTTGCTGGAGGGAACGGGGAATGCACTGTGGCAAACCCTCTACCGCGCCGCCGAGGCTTTCTCACAGCAGTCCGCGTACCCTGATCACCCATTTCCGCACCTCGATGCGGACGCGCACTGCGTGCTCTGCCAGCAACCCTATGCGGCCGATGCCGCCGAGCGCATGCGTCGATTTGCGGCCTTCGTCGCGGATAGCGCAACGGCCGAAGCCCAGGCTGCGAACAACGCGCGGCTGGAGGCCCTCGGTAGAGTGAAAGCAGTTGATCTCAGTGTGCTGGACGAACCGACGCTTGCTGACGTGGGTGAGCGCCTGTCCGAGCTGCATGCAGCGATAACGCAAGCGACATCGGTGTGGGCAGCGCGGCATGCCTGGGTGACTCAGGTGTTGGAGTCCGGCAATTGGCCCGCCGCTGTCGAGGCACTACCTCCTGAGACCAACCTGGATCAGTCTTTCGCTGCCAACGCCACAGCGCTGCGGCGCCGACGCCAACACCTTACGTACGTCGGCCGATCCTGCAGTACGTCAGGCACTGGTAAACGAACGGGCGGAGCTGGAGGCGCGGCAGCGTCTTACTGGACACCACGCCGCGGTGGAGCGCTTTGTTCAGGACAGCCGGACTCACCAGAAGCTGAGTCGATGCCATACCGCCCTTAACCCACAGGTAGTTTCGCGCAAGCTGACAACACTCGCCACGGCGCATGTAACCGATGCACTGGCGACCGCTATGAATGCCGAGCTCAAAGCCCTGGGCTATCGGCGCCGGGTCCAAGCCGAACTGACCGGTCGCACGGAACTCGGCCTGACCAAGGTCACGCTTCGGCTCAGCGACATTGCCCTGAAGGTCTCGAAGGTGCTTTCCGAGGGTGAACAACGGGCCAGGGGATTGGCCATGTTCCTCGCCGAGCTCGAATCGCAGGCTCATAAGTCCACCGTCGTTTTCGATGACCCCTCCACCTCACTGGACCAAGTTTACCGTCGGGCCATTGCACGGCGCTTGGTCGCGATGGCAGCTACGCGCCAGGTCCTGGTGTTCACCCACGACGCCGTGTTCCTGACCGAATTCGGCATGGCGCTCCAGCAGGCTGAACGAACCGCCAGTTACAAAACCATCAGTTGGGATGAAGCGCCAGGGCTAGTAAGCGATGGGCTGACCTGGGCCACGATGGACACCAAGGCCCGCTTGAATGATCTGCGGGCACGCACAAAGGCGCTGAACGCCAATCTAAGTGAGTATCCAGCGGAGGAGATCGAGCGCCAGATCTCAGATGGCTACACCAGACTGAGAGGGACGATCGAGCGAGCGATTCGTGAGGTTTTCCTGAACAACACAGTCCAGCCGTTTAGCGATGTCGTCAGCGTCGATTCATTCGGTGCCGTGGTGGGGCACCCTCAGGACGAGTGGGAGGCCCTGCAGGCAACCTATGCGCGCGCCTGCGAGGTGACCGACGCCCACGACACTCCCGGGGAGCGCCAACTCCCGCTGCCGCCGCGCGAGGACCTGCTCCAGGACATCACCCTGGTCATTGACCTGGTTGACCGTGCGACGGCACGCCGAAAGGCCTACGAGACTGAGCGCGGTGAGCGGACGACTCAACGCAAGAAGGTTTTCGGCGGCTAGTCCTCCCTAGCACGCAAGCCGGGTCTGGTTCGTGCTCGACTTGCTCGCAAACATGGCTGGGCTACTGCTAGTGGTAGGGAACTAAATTGACCAAGGGCGTGAGGCAGGCCTGCGCAGAGCGAACCCATGCGGCCAGCGCCTCAAGGTCCAGTTGCACGGATTCCGCTTCAGCCCAGATACAGGCACCCTCAGTGGGCACTGCCGGGGCGGCACCCTCGACAAGGGTCAACGTCATCGCGTGAAGCCTCAGCAGCTCATCGCGCAATGCGATGACACCGCCCATGTCAGCGAGACAGGCATCCAAACCGTCCACCAGGCCCAGGAGCCGGGACGTGTCGAAGCCGTCCCTGACCTGCCCCAGTGCGGTTGCATCCACCTCGCCATAGGGCGTGACACGAAACGACGCGGGCGGGATCTCGATCATGGGGTTTCCTCCGTCGAAGTCTGGCTGGGCGTACCGACCCGCAGCGAACCGGCCGCCTGCTGGAAGACCGAGTCCTTGATCCAGGGTTCCGGCGGGCGGTTCAGCTTGAGGTTGAACTCACCGAAGCGCTTGACGTTGCTGGTCAGGTAAGGGCTGAGGAAGGACACATCGTCATCGGTGAATTGCCAGCCGTCCCGCGCCAGTTTCTGCAGGATACGCATCATGTCCACGGTGTTCTGCAAGATGACCGAGGATGCCACCATGTCGTTGTAGCGTAAGCGCTTCTGTTGCTCGTCGGGATCATTCTCGGCAATCACGTCGCCACCGAAGGACAACCACTTGGAGAAACCGTTGTAGGACTCGATCTTGTTGGTGTTGGCCGTGACTTCCTGGCGCAGCTCACGGCTACCGATCCAGTTGAGCAGGAATATCGTCCGCACAACGCTGCCCAGTGCCTGCGCCGCATGGTAGAGCTTATTGCGCCGGCTGTACGAACCGAGCTTGCGCAGCAGCATCGGCGAGGAAATCTTGCCGGCCTGGATCGACAGTGCCACCTGCATCAGGTCCTGCCAATGGGTTTCTATCAGTTGCCAGTCGGCGGTGTCGGTGAACAGGCGATTGATGTGCTTATAGGAGACGCCGCGATCGGGTCGGCACATGATCAGGTCGCGCCAGTTGCGGATGCGCGGCATCAGGTTGATGCCCAGAAGGTGGGTGAAGGCGAACACCGTGGCCGACTGGCCCTGAGTGTCGGAGTACACCGTGTCGGGTTCGACGCTGAGATCCGCCTTGAGCAGCCCCTCGATCACATAGATCGCCTCCCAGATACCCGGCGGAATGAAGTGCTGGAACACTGCGATGTAGTTATTGGCGACATGCCGATAGGCCACGGCTCCCATCTTGCGGTAGCGGAAATGGTAACCGGCCAGGAGGTTATCGTCGTAGAAATCGAACTGGGTGCCGTCCGCGGCCACCGCTTTGCCGTCGCCCCAGAGCTTGGGCAAGTCGAGTTGCAGGTAGAGTTCAACCAGTTCCCGATTGGCCTTGTCCAGTTTCTCCAATGAAAGGTGCCGACGGTTGGTGTAGGAGAGCATGTGCGGGGTGACATTCCCAGCCAAGTGCCGCGCCGCCTGGTTGGGCCCCAAGTTGCAGCCCAGGGCGAAGATGGTCATCAGGTAGCGTTCGGCGGGGTCTTTGAGTTTCGGCTCGTTGCCGGACATCGGTCCAAAGTGCCGGGTGAACTGAATCCAGTGCTCGATGTTGGCCATGATGTCGAGCACATGTCGGGCCGGCATGCGTTGAACGATCGCGGTCTGTAAAGAGATGGCCGAGGGCGGGATATCCCGAGCCATCACGCGACGCAGCACCGGTTCGCCAGCGTCGTTGATCGAGACGTCGCCGCGGCAGGAGGGGAACTTGTCGTCCAGCTGCTGCGCGGTTTCCTCCAACTGAGCCTTGAGGGACGCGACAAACTCTTTAGCCGTACTGGGCAGTCCGACCTTCTCGCAGTAAGCCGGCAGTCGCTCCAGGCATTCCGTCCAGGGGAGTAACTGCCTACGGTAGTCGGCAAACGATTCCGACCCGAGCACGCAAAGATCACCGGAACGCAGTTCACTGGCCAGGTGGGAGAAGACGCAGACTTCCAGGTAGCGGCGATTAGTTGGCGGCCCCTCGCTGGCGGCGCGGCGCACGACTCGGGTCCAGCGCTCCGAGGCAAACGCCAAGTCGACATGCTCGTCGATCCATTCGCGGTGCAAGTTCTCGTTGTCCTGGATGAGCAACATCGCCTCGATCAGAGAGCGATCCTGCGTCGTGGGCTCCAGTTGCAGGAGGTGGCTGAGTCGGAACAGCAACGAGCGGTGGGATTTGAAGTGTTTCCAGATCAGCGGCAGGTAATTATTGCCGCCAGTGGCTTGCACTTCGGCACAGCTCTCACGCAACTGGTCCAGATTGCCATCGGGGCAGAGGTATTCCCGAATCAGGCTACCAGCTTCCTCATTACTCGGCTCCTGCGCCAAAATCTGCAGCCCCCCCTCCAAGGTGGCTACCAGGCGCTCTAGCTTCTGACGCTGCTTGAGCTGAATTTGCTCCAGTTCTTCCTTGGCCCGCTTGTGGATGGTGGAGATTCGCCGGATGAACATCTCCGCCAGGTGATCCCGGGTTCGCACACGCATCCGATAGATCAACGCCAGCATTAGCGTGTAGCGCTTCGGCAGCGTGCAATCCTTGAGCTCCGAAACGTCGGAGGCCGCCGCTTGAGTCGCGAAGTGGCGGATCTTGGTATCGACAACGCCCTCGAAAATGGTATCCAGATTCCCGAAGGTCTCCAGCCAGGCCAGGTGGTCGATCAGCACCTCCAGGTGCTTGCGAGATGGCTTCTTGGGCGCTTGTTTGAGTGCATTGAAGTCGCTCTGCCGGCGTCCGAAGTCGGTATCGAGCAGCTCCTTCAACTTGTGGATCACCTCGATTGGCGTCCGGGCCACCACAAGGTTGAAAATCTTTTCCTGAGCCTCAGCGCGAGCGGCTTCAGCCAGGTCATTTAGTGTCGAGTAGGCCGGGAGCTCATAGTTTCGGCGAAGCAGCTCGTCGATTACGGCGTTGATGATGTCCACGCGCTGATCGAGCAGCAGCGACATTGCGCTAGCGTGTTGCTGGGCAAATTCTGCTGCCGCTGATCCGTAAAACGCGTTCACTCCAAGACGTGTGCGTACGGCGTTCATATGCCGATACAGCTGAAACCATTTGTACTCCGCGAACGTGACCTGACTGCGCTGGCCCAACTCGCCGCGTATGAAATCCACGACCTGATCAGGTACGGCGGAAATATCTGGAAAGTAACGAAGCAGTTGGAAGGTCTTAAGCAGGACTGCAAGGTTAAGGTGAAAGGGGGCCTTGGATTTACTGCGTACCCACTTCAGCTCCTCAACTGAAAGGGAAAACTCACGCTGAAGCTCAGATCTCGAATAGGACTTTGAAAGAATGGGGTACGCCGTGCGCTCGACAGAAGCCATAGGACCACCTTTCCGGGGAAATCCAGAAACGATAGCCCATTAAATCGACGGGTCTCCCCGAAAAAGAAAGCACAGTTAAAACAATGCATTACGCGCGAAGTGAGTGAATTTCCCCCTTATCTCGGCATGCCCCCGTCACTGGACGACGCCCTGTTGCTGGCCGAACGCAACGCTCCTTCCTTGTTCGCACAGAGCGAAAAAGCCGCGGCGGCGAGAAGCGCCGCCATCCCCGCTGGGGAACTGCCCGATCCCAAGCTCAATCTTGGTCTGCAGAACGTCCCCATCGAGGGTGACGAGCGCTGGAGCACCCAGCGCGACAACATGTCCATGCAGGTGGTCGGCCTGATGCAGGAGATGCCCAACGCAGACAAGCGCAAGGCCCGCGTCGAGACCGCCCAGGCCGCCATCGAACGCGCCGATGCCGAAGCTGGCGTGGAACGCCTGAAGGTCCGCAGTGCCTCGGCCCAGGCCTGGATCGCGACCTATACGCTGCAACGCAAGCTGGCGATGTTCGACGACTTTTACCGCGAAAACCGCCTGCTCGACGCCACCGTCCGTGCACGTCTGGCCGGGGGGAGCGCAAGCACAGTCGATGCGGTAGCTCCGCGTCAGGAGGCCGCGCTGCTGGACGAGCAGAAAGACGACCTGCTGCGCCAGGAAGCCCAGGCACGGGCGGCGCTCAAACGCTGGATTGGCCAGGATGCTTCCCAGGAGCTGAGCGGCGACTTCCCGCACTGGTCCATCGACGCCTCCCACTCGCTGCAACAGTTGCACCAGCACCCCGAGCTTGCCGCCTACGGTCCGATGACCCGCGAGGCCGAAGCCCTGGTGCGCGAGGCCGTGGCCGAGAAGAAACCGGACTGGAGCTGGGAAGTGGATTACCAGCGCCGTGGCCGCGAGTTCGGCGACATGATGACGTTGCAGGTGAGTTTCGACTTGCCGCTGTTCACCGGCACCCGCCAGGACCCGAAGATTGCCGCGCGACGAGCCCAGGTAAGGCAGTTGGAGGCCGAGCGAGAGGCGCTGGCCCGCGAACACGAGCAGGCACTGGAGGGCGACTTGGCTGAATACCGCCGGCTACAACGCGCCGTCGAGCGCAGCACCGGCACCTTAGTACCGCTGGCCGAGGAGAAGGTACGCCTGGCCACCGCCGGCTACCGATCAGGCAAGTCTGGTCTCGACGAGGTAGTGAGTGCCCGCCAGCAACTGGTCGAGGCCCGGCTCAAACAGATCGACCTGCAAGGCTCCCTTGCACAGGTCGCCGCACGTCTCTACTTCACCTATGAGGAGGGACGCGCATGAACCGCTTCCCCTGGAACACCTTCGCGCTATTGATCCTCGCTGTGGCTGTCGGCGGCGCTGGCGGCTATTGGCTTGCCCGGCAGGCTCAGGTGCAGGCGCCGCTGGCCTCGGCCACCCCGGAGCGCAAGCCGCTGTACTGGTACGACCCGATGGTGCCGCAGCAGCACTTCGATGCGCCGGGCAAGTCGCCCTTCATGGACATGCAGTTGGTGCCCAAGTATGGCGATGCTGCCAATGCCGCCGAGAGTGTACCGGCGGTGCGCATCGAGCCAGGCATCCAGCAGAACCTCGGCGTGCGCCTGGCCAGCGTCACCCGCGGCACGCTCGACCGCACGCTGCAGGTCACTGGCGTGCTGGCCTTCAATGATCGTGATGTGGCAGTGCTGCAGGCGCGCGCCGGCGGCTTCGTCGAGCGTACCTACTCGCTTGCGCCGGGCGACGTGGTTAGCGCCGGAGCTCCAATGGTCGATGTGCTGGTGCCAGAGTGGGCGGCGGCGCAGGAAGAGTTCATCGCCTTGCGCCATTCGGGTGAACCGGCGCTACAGGCGGCGGCGCGACAACGCCTGTTGTTGGCAGGCATGCCGGAAGGACTCGTGCAGCAGATCGAGCGCAGCGGCAGAGTCCAGCCGGTGACTACCCTGAACGCGCCGATTGCCGGAGTCATCCGTGAGCTGGAGGTGCGCCCCGGCATGACACTGGCCGTTGGCGCCCCCCTCGCCAGGATCAACGGCCTGGGTCGTGTCTGGCTGGAGGCCGCTGTGCCGGAGGTGCAAGCCGCAGGACTCAAGGTCGGCCAGTCGGTCGATGCCCGTCTGCCGGCGCTGCCAGGCCATCCGGTGACCGGCACCCTGACCAGCATCCTCCCGGAGAACGACCAGCAGAGCCGCACCTTGCGCTTGCGCATCGAGCTGCCCAACCCGGACGGACAACTGCGCCCCGGCATGACCGCGCAGGTCAGCCTCGACCTGGCCGGCCAGAGCGATGTGCTGCAGATCCCCAGCGAAGCGGTGATCCGCACCGGCAAGCGCAATCTTGTGATGCTGGCGGAAGACCAGGGCCGGTTCCGTCCGGTGGAAGTGCGTCTCGGCCAGGAGAACGGTGGGCTGGTGGCCGTACTTCAAGGTCTGGACGAAGGCCAGCGGGTGGTCGCTTCCGGGCAGTTCCTGATCGACTCGGAAGCCAGCCTGAAAGGCATCGAAGCGCGCACGGCAGAAGAGCCGGCGGCAAAGATGACGATGCCTGCTGTGCATGAAGCGGATGGCCGCATCGTGGAGATCACTGCACAGGGTCTGACCATCAGCCACGGCCCGTTCAGCACCCTGGGCATGCCCGGCATGACCATGACCTTTGCACTCGCTCGCCCTGAACTGGCAGCCGGCCTGAAGCCTGGCGATCGCATTCGCTTCGGTGTCAGCCAGGGAGATGCAGGGCTGGTAATAGACCAGGTCCGCAAGCAGGAGCAACAGCCATGATCGCGAAGCTCATACGCTGGTCGGTGGCCAATCGTTTCCTGGTACTGCTGGCTACCCTGTTCATTGTCGCCTGGGGTGTCTGGTCGCTACGCAGTACACCGGTCGATGCCCTACCAGACCTTTCCGATGTCCAGGTCATCATCCGCACCAGCTATCCGGGACAGGCACCGCAGATCGTCGAGAACCAGGTCACCTACCCGCTGGCCACCACCATGCTGTCGGTGCCCGGCGCGAAGACCGTGCGCGGCTTTTCCTCCTTTGGCGACAGCTTCGTCTACGTGCTGTTCGAGGATGGCACTGACCTCTACTGGGCGCGCTCGCGGGTGCTGGAGTACCTCAACCAGGTGCAGTCGCGCCTGCCGCCCACGGCGAAGACGGCGCTCGGCCCGGACGCCACCGGTGTCGGCTGGATCTACCAGTACGCCCTAGTGGACCGCACGGGCCGGCATGATCTCGCCCAGCTGCGCGCCCTGCAGGACTGGTTCCTCAAGTTCGAACTGAAGACGGTGCCTGATGTTGCGGAAGTTGCCACCGTCGGTGGCATGGTCAAGCAGTACCAGGTGCTGCTCGACCCGGTGCGGCTGGCCAGCCTGGGTATTACCCAGAGCCAGGTGATCGAGGCCATCGGCAAGGCCAACCAGGAAACCGGCGGCGGCGTGCTCGAACTGGGCGAGGCGGAGTTCATGGTTCGCGCCTCGGGCTACCTGAAGACCCTCGCGGACTTCCGCGCGATCCCCCTGCGCCTGGCCGCCAACGGCAGCCCGGTGACCCTGGGCGATGTCGCCAGCATCCAGCTCGGCCCGGAAGTGCGCCGGGGCATCGGCGAACTGGACGGCGAAGGCGAAGCGGTTGGCGGAGTGATTGTCCTGCGCAGCGGCAAGAACGCCCGCGAAGCCATCGCACGGGTGAAGGACAAGCTGGAGTCGCTGAAGAAGAGCCTGCCCGCGGGCGTGGAGATCGTCACCACCTACGATCGCAGCCAGCTGATCGACCGCGCCGTGTCCAACCTCAGCCACAAGTTGATCGAAGAGTTCATCGTGGTGGCGCTGGTCTGCGCGGCGTTCCTCTGGCACCTGCGCTCGTCGCTGGTGGCAATTGTTTCGCTGCCGGTGGGCGTGCTGATCGCGCTGATCGTCATGCGTCATCAGGGGATCAATGCCAACATCATGTCCCTGGGCGGCATCGCCATCGCCATCGGCGCGATGGTCGACGCGGCAGTGGTGATGATCGAGAACGCACACAAGCGCATCGAGGCCTGGCACGAGCGCCACCCCGGCACACCGCTGGCCGGTGAACAGCACTGGCGGGTGATGACCGAGGCCGCGGTGGAGGTCGGGCCGGCGCTGTTCTTCAGCCTGCTGATCATCACGCTGTCATTCATTCCGGTATTCACCCTGCAGGCGCAGGAAGGCCGCTTGTTCGGCCCGCTGGCGTTCACCAAGACCTACGCCATGGCGGGCGCCGCTGGGCTTTCCGTGACCCTGGTACCTGTACTGATGGGTTACTGGATTCGCGGACGCCTGCCCTCGGAACAACGCAATCCGCTCAATCGCTGGCTGATCCGCATTTACCAGCCTGCCCTGGACGCGGTGCTGCGCCGGCCGCGCACGACGCTGGCAGCAGCGCTGGTGATCTTTCTCACCGGGCTTTGGCCGCTCTCCCACCTGGGCGGAGAGTTCCTGCCGCCTCTGGACGAGGGCGACCTGCTGTACATGCCTTCGGCCCTGCCCGGTCTCTCTGCGCAGAAAGCTTCGGAGCTGCTGCAGAGCACCGACCGCCTGATCCGCAGCGTGCCAGAAGTCGCCAGCGTGTTCGGCAAGGCAGGCCGCGCCGAATCAGCCACCGACCCGGCGCCGCTGGAAATGTTCGAGACCACCATCCGCTTCAAGCCGAAGGAAGAGTGGCGGCCGGGCATGACCAGCGAAAAACTGGTGGAGGAGCTCGACCGCGCGGTGAAGGTGCCGGGACTGACCAATATCTGGATTCCGCCGATCCGCAACCGCATCGACATGCTCGCCACGGGCATCAAGAGTCCCATCGGGGTGAAGGTTGCTGGCACTGACCTGGCCGAGATCGACCGCGCCACCCAGGCGGTTGAACGGGTGGTCAAGGGGATTCCCGGTGTGAGTTCGGCGCTGGCCGAACGCCTCACCGGAGGTCGCTACATCGACGTCGATATCAACCGCCAGGCGGCGGCCCGCTACGGCATGAACATCGCCGATGTGCAGGCCATCGTCAGCAGCGCCATCGGCGGGGAGAACGTTGGTGAGACGGTGGAAGGCCTCGCCCGCTACCCGATCAACGTGCGCTATCCGCGCGAGTGGCGCGACTCGGTCGATGCGCTGCAGCAGTTGCCGATCTACACCGCCCTGGGTGCCCAAATCACCTTGGGTAGCGTGGCGCGGGTGCGCATCAGCGAAGGTCCGCCGATGCTCAAGAGCGAGAACGCTCGTCTTTCCGGTTGGGTCTACGTCGACGTGCGCGGCCGTGACCTGGCTTCGGTGGTGGCGGACCTGCGCCAGGCGGTAGAGCACGAGGTGAAGCTCGCGCCGGGCATGAGCCTGAGCTACTCCGGTCAGTTCGAATACCTGGAGCGCGCCAACGCCCGGCTCAAGCTAGTGGTGCCGGCGACGCTGGCGATCATCTTCGTACTGCTCTACCTGACCTTCAGGCGCTTCGACGAAGCTGTGCTGATCATGGCGACCTTGCCCTTCGCCCTCACCGGCGGCGTGTGGCTGCTGTACCTGATGGGCTTCAACCTGTCGGTGGCCACGGGGGTTGGCTTCATCGCCCTGGCCGGGGTCGCGGCGGAGTTCGGCGTGATCATGCTGGTCTACCTGAAGAACGCCTCGTCTGAACGCCCGGATAACAGCGGTCCAGACGCGTTGCTCGCCGCCATCCGCGAAGGCGCAGTGCAGCGCGTTCGCCCCAAGGCCATGACCGTGGCCGTGATCGTCGCCGGCCTGCTGCCAATTCTCTGGAGCAGCGGCACTGGCAGCGAAGTGATGAGCCGCATCGCCGTGCCGATGGTCGGCGGCATGATCACCGCGCCGCTCCTTTCACTGTTCGTCATCCCCGCCGCCTACTGGCTGATGCGCCGTCGTCAGCCCCGCGTGGCTATCCAATCCCAACCCGGAGAAATCGCATGAAAAAACCACTGATCGCCGCCGGCACCCTGCTGCTCGCACTGTCCTTTGCCGCCACCGCTGAGGACATGCCCAGCATGAAGATGGATGGGATGAACATGGACGGCATGAACGCGGAAAGCTCGAAGACCGCCCCCTCCGCCAGTGCCGAAGGCACCATCAAGGCCATCGACAATGAACGCTACACTGTCACTCTCGCCCACGGCCCGGTGGCGGCTCTGCAATGGCCGCCCATGACCATGGCTTTCAAGACCGAGCCGGGCCAAATGGACAATCTGCAGGTCGGCGACAAGGTGGCCTTCGAATTCCTCTATGAAGGAGGGGCGTCGAAGATCGTGAATATCCGGAAGAAGTAATTCTGAAATGGAGGCCCAGTTGGTCGGGTATGTCGACTGGGCTGTCCTTAGGAGCACACGTCCGCTTTGGGTCGATTGCAGCCTCTCCGCATGTGGTCGATTGTCGACGGGCGGACAAGTAGGTGCAGTAACGTAGGCGTTAATCGTCTGCAGCGTAGGGATACGTGCCGGCGACGTTGTGCATGAAGGGATCTCCTTCGTCATCGAACAGGTTCGAGTCTGTCTCCAGAACGAACGGGATACCGTTGTTGACGTGGCGTGCGGGTCTCGTGCGGCTCCTGACCATGGTCACTGCGTTCTTGATGAACATGCCCAGCGATACGAGCAGCAATGCAGCCATCAGCAGAGTTTCATTACCCAACACAATGATTCCCGCGCCGGCAACGAGGGCGAGCGGACAGCCAATGAAGAACGCAGCAGTTGAGTTCTTGAAGTGCGTCAGGCCCAGCGCCAGTGAAACGTATCCGGCGATCAATGCCGTGTAGCTGATGGCCATCGGAACGCCGTGCATAACGGGTGAGACGAAACCAACTCCCAGGAAGATCAGCAGAATGACCAGCGCGTGGCGAACGAACATGAGGCCGGCGCCTGTGGACAAGGACTCCTCAAGCTCCTACATGGCCATCAACGGCTGACGCAGGCGAGGTACCTTAACTAATTCGCCCAGGGCGTCCACCAGGATCATCATTTTCTTGGCGGCGATCCTGCTCGGCGGGGCCGCAGCCAGGTCCTGGATCATCAGCGCGCAGCGCTTGAAGTCCGCGGAAACGCCATCCAGGGCAGAGATGTCCAGCTCGGCCAAGTCAAGGTTGCCCGGACGAAGTCCAAGATACTTGCCAATCAGCGCTTCTGCGCGATTAGCCCCTGCTCGGATGTCTCGGTCGAAGTCCATTTCACGTGCCCTTGTTGATCGATTCGGTAGAGAGTACCCGAGTGCGGGAAAGTGCAAACCAGCCCTCATGACTCACCGGCCAAAACTGCATGCGCTTTCCCGGGCGGCTATTCGCGCCGTCGCGGATTCAGCGATTCGGCGTAGGTAGATTCTACGCCCTCGATGATGCCGGCAGCGGGTGCGTCTGCTGCCGGTGAGGAATCTTCCGCGACGAAAAATCGGCCACCTGGTAGCGCAGGCTCTCTCGATTTACTGTCCGGCCGCTTGGCGGTTCGCGCTGCGCTATCAAAGTCCTTGAGCCCCACTACCTTCGGCCGGCGATCTCCACGTACAACGAAAAACGGAAGATTTGCATGCAGCATTGCGTCGTAGCGACTGCTCTCGGAGAACCAAAGCATGCAGCGAGGATGAGGTGCGACTAGCTTGGGGACATCGAGGAGGTCATCCTCAGACATGTTCGCGAGCCCTCGGAGATCCAGCCACTGGGGCGTTTGCTCCAGCTGGATCCCTCCAGTGGAAACTCGCTCGTTTGCCTCGGCCAGCAGCAGTTCCCGCACCTGGGCAACGCGGATTTTTTCCTTGCCGGAAGTGTGGCCAGCCCATGTAAACGTGATCTGTCTTGGCGAGGCGTCGAACACTTGGATCGTTCGCTTGAGCTGATTGAGGGAAAAATTTTTCCCTAGAGCCTGTCGCATGATGTGCGACCGCCGGCTGACGGAGACATTGCGGAACTGGCGCTCTGCTTCAATCGCCCTTTCCAACTCCGCCTTGCGTCGATTCACCGCCCTTCCCTCTGCCAGGATTGACGATGACAAGATGAAGTAACCCGGTAGCCGCATGACCGTACCTGGCGCTTGGCCAAGGTCACGCTTGAACTCCTTGAATGCAGCCAGAGCTGCACCTACCGCCTCCTCGCCTGTTAGATGCTTCACCGGGATTTGCTTCGGAGTCTTCTGCTCCTGCAGAAGCGGTAACTCCCAAACTGCCCCCTCCTCCACCAGGCTGGGCCAGCGTTCATTGAAGGTCGCTACTGCGTGCAGTAATTCGGCGTAAGCGTCGGCGATCGTCTGTGTCATTCCCTCACCTCAATAATACCACCCCTCCACATAGTGTAACGGACGCTCCCTGGAACTTCCTGCCCTCCCCTGTTAACAGGGCCGGGGGGAGTCAGCATCATCCATGCCTAAAGTGAGGGGGTGGTATTAATCAGTCAAGGGACCTTATTTCGCGATGCCATTCGCGTGTTCTGCGTGCAGCCTCTTTCCAGTTTGATGCATGAGAGGAATGTATGGCTCGTTTGAGTTCTGCTTTGGTTGCCCCGCCGGCGATGACATCTTCAAATCCGTGTCGAACCACAACGTAAGGCATTCGCCCTCTCCTCTCTGCCAGCATTTTCAGAGCAGCAATTCGTACTGCCAGCAAGAAGCTGTCCGTGCGATCGGTGGGCTTCAAACGACGAATGAACATGCACCCTCTTCGGTATTTGCTCATCGATCGGTCGCCGGCAGCGGGTTGTGCAAGCGGTCGAACCGTTCCAAAGCCGCGAGGCTGGTAGCCGCGGCCATTACCAGATTCTGCCGTTGGTGCTTGAACTTGAGGCTGGCCTGGTCCCAGGGCCAGAATGGGCGGATCGTCCGTATCAAGTCCGCAGCCCCCATCGCATAGCACCCAGCTGCCCGGGCCAACTCAGCAACTGACAAGCGATCGTCGTGCGCAGAAGTGAATCCTTCCTCATCCTGCTGGCGCCGGCGCTCACGGATAACGTCCAGGAGCGCGGCCGTCATCTCCTGGCCCGAGGTGCCTGCGATGATTCGCAGCATCCCCAGTACACCACTCTTCCTAGGCATCATTGAGGGCTGACGTCCGATGGCTGCCCAGATTTCTGTCAGCGTCACCACTCCTTCGTCTTCCACCAGAGGCGCGCGTTCTTCAGCTGTGTCTGCCTGCAGTGCTGCAGACAACATTTCCGCACAGCGCATCCCAAGACCAGGACTCTCGTCCTGCGTCCTGAGCATCCATGCAGCCGCTTTAACTACCCCTGCCAAAGTCAGATTTGCGGTCCAGCCCCCCTTCTGCACGTTTTCAGCTTCCGACTGCTCTGCGAGCAGATCTGGAAGTGAATCTCCAATTCTGCCCATCAGTTCGTCGAGCTTTGCATGCCATTGCGGGTCCACCGCGTTCTCCTTGCATTGGGCAACCTCCCACAAGAGCTGGATTGCCTGGTGCAACAGGACAACCTCTGGTTGGGGAGCTTCCGATGGTGTTGACAGGGAAGCAGTCGAGGTCGGAACACCAGGTCTTGAAGCGAGGGCTTGGTACATAGGCGTTATCCTTAGAGCCATTTTTCAGATCGCCGAGCGGCTGACTACTCATCAGGCTAAATATCGCTTTGGAAATCCCAAGGGCGGGACAACATCAAGCTTCCGAGATCGCCGCGATCGCAGGTCAGCTTTTCCTCCCTAAAAATGGCTGGAAATCAGATTGCCAGTAGCTGGCAAGAGATTTCTCAGCGGTGCAACGCGTCTGCTGCATTCACGCTTGGGTTGCTCAACATTCGCGATAGTCTGGGTCTACAACTGGATGCAGCAACGAGGATGAAATGGGAAATACTGATCCTGAACTTGAATTCGCTGGACCAGCAACTCAGCCAAGCGGATTGGTTGCTCTTTGCGAGCAAGGCATCGTCTCGTCGCTCTCAAGATTTCTTGCAGAGGGTGTCGACGTCGGGGGTGTTCACCTGGTGAGAACTATTGCAGTTGTTTCCTTGGACCTTGGGACTGCCGGCGCCTTCCCTATCGTGATGATTGATCATCATGACGATGACGACGAAGCGATGAGATTTTCTGTTGCCGTATTTTCTGCCCTCAGAAACCAGGGTAAAGCGAGTTCCGAGCAGGTCGCTCGATGGCGACGTGCGCTGTTCGCGGTTGTCCCGAACTACTAGCATTGGCCTTAGAATGACAACGGATGACGGCAGCTACTTGGACCGACACTCGGCGGCTGCTCCTGCCTAACGACAAAACGACTACAAATTACGGCACCTATTCATTTCGGTTGCCTGCCTGGATTGGCAAACGACAGACCTACAACGAATGACGGCCAGATGCCGGGTATAAAAAAACCCGGCTATGCCGGGTTTTGATGTTGCTACTAGCAACACTTCTCAATGCATCTCAGCGTCCGCCATCTCATGATCCTCATTCAGCAGCTCGCCAAATGCGTCAGATAGCGGCGTGTCGCTGTCCCAGCTCCCAGGAATGAATTCGGGTTGGTCAGGCAGAACCAAAGGCATCTGCACTGCGTCCTTAAAGGCAAATTTGATTGCCTTCACCTTGCGCCCGGCCTTCTGCAACTCGTAGGTCACGATCAGACCACTCTTGGCCTCCAGCTCCTTAACCGCAGGATCAATTACCCGCTGCCGCAGGTTGTTGAACCGCTCGTAGGCTCCGTCTAACCCAAGGGCCTCGCGCAGCCGATCTACTTCGATGTGCGCCCAGCCTGTACTCCGGAACTGCATCAGCATTTCGAACAGTCGATAGCTGTTGGTCGACTCAAGCTGGGCGACTCGGCGGAGATCGTAGGTGGTTACCCGTTTGGTCAAGTGCGAGAGGTATGGCATCACGTGAACGGTGAAGTACAGATCCACCCGCCCTTCCCCCGTCACGTACTTCGCACGATCAACCCAGCGCTTCCGGTCCATCCCTTTGTTGTCGTAGGTCTTGATGTCCCGCTCGTAAAGGGAGTCCGCGGCTTCCTTCATGTACTCGTAGCAGTGACGGAGTGGGATGCCGTAGATCTTGGCAAAGTCGGAGGCATAAACACTGATCACCTTCTCCATCGGCTTGCGCGGATCCTGCTTACAGATGGCAGCCAGTACCAAGCGCTGCTCTTGCAAGGTCAGTTTGTACGAAGCCTGGATGAGGTCATTGGACTTGGAAACACGTAGCGGCCGCTGGTCCTTATCCTTCGATTTAGAACCAGGTTGTTCTTGCTCGATGTTCGCGGTCATTTGGGCTCCCCCCGTATGCCGCATAGACTACCGGCACTTAGCTTTGTAGTCGATAGACCTCATGTAAGGTCGGGCTGGACATTTCAACAGCCGGAAATCGTAGTCGCTTGCTCATTGGATTCGACTTCAGATTCCGGCTATTGAAGTACAAGCATATGATTTCCCTATCAGTTTGTTCCTCCTGGAGCCCTAACCACGTCTTCAATGCCAGGATACGTACCGGAATCTGTAGTCGATGCGATCCACCGAGGCTCTCAAACCTCGTGGTGGCGCCACCGCTACCGGGATCTGTAGTCGCGACTGGGACAGAACTCACGAAAAGTCACAGCCGGTTTCTGTAGTCGCTTAGCAACGAGCCGGAATCTGTAGTCGATTGCCGCTGAGGATTTCCCCAACTCTAATACCGGAATCTGTAGTCGAGTCAGGAAGCCATCCTTTTTCCGGCCGCGATCCCATATCTACTCACAGCCGGAATTCGTAGTCGATTAGATATTATCCTTATAAAACAGGTAGTTACGCATTAGCGACAGGGCGCCAAAGCCGTACTCGCTGCTTTCCTGCAAAAATTCGGTTAGAAATGAACCCACGCATTGGCCTGATCGTGCAGCTGGTGGTGGTCCTGGCCTAGTTCAACACCTAGCCATACCCGGAATGTGTAGTCGTAGGAGCTCCCAGAATGCGCAGCCGGAATTCGTAGTCGATTCAGCCAATCCCTAGTGTCGCATGGGTTACGCCCATTCCAGATCCGGGACTCCATGCGCGGGCCGGAATCTGTAGTCGATGAACACAGATACAGGGTCGCCCCTACCGGAATCTGTAGTCGTAATTTCGTTCCAGAGGTACATCGGCCCGGAATCTGTAGTCGTTACGATGTCAAATTGGCCAAAGTTCACTCACCATGAAACGCCTACCGCTCTATCAGTCATAATTCGGTCTTCCGACCTTCGCCAAGCGCCCGTTTCAGTCACACGCGCTGCTCAAAATTGGTGCATGACCTGTGGATAACAGCCGGTAGTTGTAGCTTTTCGCGCCGGATACTGTAGTCGTGAACCCGCGATCCGTAGTCGTAAGCAGGGAATCTGTAGTCGTAATACCGGTTCTTGTAGTCGATACCCTTCTGAAAGCCCCGCCCCACAAGGCCTCCAGCCTGCTAAAAACAAGAGAAAAACAAGAAAAAACAAGAGAAAAACAAGCTCTAAAAAGGTTTCTGAGGGTTGGCGGTTCAGCGTTTGAGCAAGATTTTTCAATTCAGGCCGAAATTCGGTCAGAAAAGGCCGCTACCGCCCTACCCCACTCCACAGAATTGTCCGGAACACCCCAATCCGGAGCTACTGGATGTCTGCAGAAGAAAAACAGCCACTAGAGCGATTCCTGGAAGCGCTCACTTTGATCACGCCTCACAAAGCAGAGGCGCAGCACGGCGCCAATCATCTTCATCATTGCGTTCAAGTCGGCGGTACCACCGCTTCGGATGTACAGAAAGCTATGAAGATCATCGATGAAATCGGTATTTCCTACACCGGCGGCCCTGTTTACGGTCTGAACGACTGGGAGCTCAAGACGGAAGGACTCCATGATGTACAGCTGTCCTTCAATTCGCGGGGAATTCTCGACGTTGCCTTAGCGAAAATCGACACACCCTACTTTGAACCCATCCTGGAACGGCTCAATGAGCAACTGGATGTGGTGACAGAGATTGAAGGCCAGGCCGGTTTCACGTCAGTAACCTATCGACAGGGCGATCTCGAGGTAACCCTCGAGAATGATGGTCTGAGCGATCGCTTCTCCATCACGGTCTCAACCTTCGGCTACAGAGCTGATCGGGCTCTGCTTCCACGTTATGCCTAGTAATCTGAGTTCAGTTCAGGTTTTCGCGCATAAATCAGACGAAAGCCTGAACTGAAAGCTTTGGGTTTTGGAAATCCGGAACTATGATCTCCTTCGATGCAAAACTTGATGCCGAAGGTGGATGATGAATACGCACGTCGAACACGAAGAAGAGATGCAAAACTACGTCGACTGGGAGCAGGTCTACTACACACCCCAATTCGCAGCGGATTGCTTTGGGTTGACCACCAGAAGGCTTAAGGATATCGAGGAAGAAAACGGCATCGATATTCCTCGTGTCCCCCGCGGTACGGTGACTACTCGCGCGTATCGCCCTTCTGACCTCTTCAAGATTGCAGCGATTCGTCGCCAGCGGGGTTACACGAAACCTCTGCAGAAGCAGGTCGTAATTTCTGTATTCATTCATAAGGGCGGAACAGCCAAGTCGACCAACGCCACCAACCTGGCTATTCAACTACAGCTTTCCGGGCAACGTGTCTTAGTCATCGATAACGATCCTCAAGGGGACACGTCGAGTATGTTCGACTACGACGCTGACCTCAGTTACGAGGATCTTGAGGCCTTTGGGATTCCCAAGGACCGAATTGTGGATGGCCACTTGGGCAACTTAATCGCTCCCCTCCTCCGCATGAAGCCGTTTGAGACCAAGACCCTCGAACAGGTAGTCAAAATGCCCTTCGGCGCCGATGGTCCTCACATCATTCCCGCTGACAACTCGCTCGAGGATCTGAGCATCGCACTGGATGCTGCAAATAACCCCGATTTTTGGTACTCGGAATGGATCAAGGCTGGTAACTCCGGGAAGCTTCCAAACTGCGATCTGTCGGTGTACGACGTGATCATTTTCGACAATGCACCGGCAGCGTCGAGGCTGACGAAGAACTCAGTAGCTGCTTGTGACCTGCAGCTCTGCCCCATTCGTATGGATAAGCTTTCGTTCCGCGCACTGAATCGCCTGAATGACTGGCTGCTGCGCTTTGCTGAGGATTACAAACGAAGTCCCGCACTGGCCGTTATTCCAACAATGTTCATCCGTAATCGGCCGCGAATTCTTCAGCACCTTGCCCTGCTCAACGAGTACTTCCCTGGACGAGTTACTCAGGAAAACCTGTATTTCTCAGAAGACTATTCGAAGGCCATGGATCAAGGGTTTCCTTTGCTCCTCTGGAGGAACGCTAAGTCCGATACCTTGGAAGCAGCTCGCAAGGTGTACCAGGAGATCCTTCAAGTCGTTCAGAAGATCGGCCAGGCCTCTTGAGATGGGTGTTGCTAGTAGCAACACTGGCCAAGGCGGACATCAAGAGAACCGGAAATCCGCCCTCGCCTCCGGCTGTTGCTAGTAGCAACACTGAAGCAGAAAGCGTGGTCAGAGGAACTGTTGCTAGTAGCAACACTCGCCAGCACTAGGCAGCTGATGAATGACGAACTGCGCAGAATCCAACGGCTGTTGCTAGTAGCAACACCCCTAAGGAGAAAAAGATGAAGTCGAGCGACTATCCAGGTCGAGCAAAACCAGGTGGCATGGTTGGGGTACGAAAACCCGCCCGGGTAGTTGGTGATGGCGAGAGTCCAGCACAAGCACCAACGCCAAGCCCCATTACACCGGTACAAGAAAATACCTTAATCCAACCTATGGAAGGGGAGTTCATCCTCGCTAGTGAGGCAGCGCTGCAAGATATCGGTGTAGACCAGATCGTCCGGTCGCCGTACCAGCCGCGCCTCACTTTTAATGAACAAGCCCTAGAGGAGCTCGCAAACTCTATCCAAGCCATGGGCCTGGCGAAGCCCATCCTGGTCAGACCTCTCCCAAACGGCATGTACGAGTTAGTCGGAGGGGAACGCAGATGGCGCGCAACGAAGCTGCTGGGCCTATCGAAAATCTCAGCAATAGTCCGTCCGATGACCGATACGGTCGCAATGGTCCTAGCCCTGACTGACAATGAGCAAGAGGACCTGACTGACTATGAGCGGGGGAGGGCGTACCAAAACGCTCTGGAAAGCGGAGATACGTCACAACGCGCACTCGCACGCCAACTCGGCATCAACGTCTCGTCTGTAAGCCGCTGCGTTGCAATGATGTCTCTCCCGGATTCAGTTAAGGCCATCCTTGATGATAAGCCATGGCTGATCACGCTTAACTACGCTCCGAAGTTCGTCGCCTTTGGTGAGCAAGATCCTCAAAAGCTCAGCGACGTGGTGAAGAAAATGGCGGAGGAGGGCATGCAGCAGGAAGCTGCGCTGCGCTACCTGGCAAAGCCGGAATCCCCTCAGTCACCAAGACACAGAACTCAAGTTCAAACCATTCAAGGTATTGGGAAACTGAAGGTTGCAGGTGACAAGCTGGAGCTCACTATCGAAAAAAGCATCAATCCCGAGAAACTAAACTCCAAACTCCAGGAGTTTCTTGCTTCGCTCGATGCCACCGAGCTTCAGGCTGGAGATTGAAAATGGGACTGATTAAGATCCGGCACGATAACGGTGCAGAGGAGGTTTTGAGTGCGCAAGCGCTCAAGACCAATGCGATCCTGTCGATAAGCAATGGCCGATTCGTCATTGCGTTTGAAAGCATGTCAGGGGTGTCGATTCTGGTGGACCCAGAGTCGCCGGAGCGCTTCGTGATGACGCTTCCTTCAGACAAACAGGAAAGTAGCCCTACAATAACTGGGGATATATCAGAAATTGATGGCCTTGAAGATGTCATCATTTCCATCACAAAATCGCTTCAAAGCAGGGGAGGGGAGGAAGCTCTTCTGCATTAGTTCGGTTACATGCTATTTCGAACGTAAAAGTTGCAGGAAATAAGCCGACAAGTATTTGACGATATTTTAACGTCGGTCGTTAGATCATTTTTACAGGAAGTGAGATACGAATCGCGGTAATGGCAATTGGTCATTACCTGAAGTTTTGTAATATATTGTCTTAGCGTCACAAGGAGCGACGCATGAAACTGCCATACGCTCGAGGAACCGGCCGAGACAAACCATGAACAGCTCGAAAACGCCACACGTCGTACGGAGGATGCCGTACTGGGAAAACCCGCCGGAGCCAGGCCAGGACTTGCGTGAGCTCCAATGGGGCGTGTTGGAAGTACTTTCCGACAACTCCGTGCAATTCGTCAAAACTGAACCTGATCCCCAGGCTCTGCAGGCCCTCATCGACGAAATAGAGTCGATGTCAAACCAAGAGTAGAGTCGGACCAATTTCCCGCAATATTGTTGCTGAAAAAGAATCAAACTTTATCCGGCGACAACATAGGCTGCATCGAAGACCAACCATGGGAGCCTTCGATGCAGACCTCGGTCCTTGAGTACCACCCATTCGCTAATATCTTCCCGCTCCTATCGGGGGCTGACTACGACGGCTTTAAGGCCGATGTCCAGGAGCAAGGTCAGCTCGAACCCATCATCCTGCTCGAAGGCAAGATTCTCGACGGCCGCAATCGCTACCGGGTCTGCTTAGAGTTAGGAATGGATCCGATAACCAAGGATTTTGAAGGTGATGATCCGCTCGCCTTTGTCGTCGCTCTAAATCTCCGCCGGAGGCACCTGACGACAGCACAGCGGGCTTTGATAGCTGTTGAGCTTGCCAAACCCCCGAAAGGCGATAGCGATGCAACAGAGCAATCTGCGCGCATCCTCCTTCCAAACGCCGCAAAGACGATGAATGTCTCCCCGAGATCCGTCTCATCCGCAAAGCGAGTTATGCGGGATGGAGCTCCTAAGCTCGTTAGTGCGGTAAAAAACGGTGAGGTGAGCATCTCGATCGCTGAGCAGTTGGTGAAGCTCCCCATCCAACAGCAGGACGAACTGTGTGACCGAGGCGCCAAAGCGCTGCGCTTGGCTGCACAGCGTATGAAGCAGCCGAAGGACGACTCGGTAGATTGTTTCTCCCAAGCCGCTCCAGAACACCGAGAAGAACCCCAACCAGAAAAACTTGCGTTGCTACCTTCTGTCGACACGAGCGCAAAGTCAGAGCTTTCAAGAAAGCCATCTGCACTGCTCCTCTTCGAACTTGCTGATTCTGGAATGCAAGAGGGGCGGGAAGCAGCAAGTGTGGTCGAGGAGATTCTCGACGCAGTCGACGAAGGTCTAGACCTGCAGCTGCTGGCATTCACAACTGAGGTAGCAGTGCTACTCAGAGACAGAATTAGGAGCCGGGTCTACCGGCGATAATTTTTTGTTGGGATTCATCCCTGGTGTGATTGGATAAAGGTGACGGTGGAATGAAGTCACTGACATCACAACGGATGTAACCGAAAAGGCATAGCAAAGGAATAATGAGGTGTCGCATGATTCAGCAGATTCAAGTTACAGTTAAGTACCCTGCATACATCGCTTTCGGCATCCTCTTTGGTTACAGCGTAGCCATCTGGATCGGAGCAATCTGAACAAAGTCGTGGCGAACGATAATCGTTTTATATAAGATCGAAAGAATTTAAGGAGGACTCCATGTCTATCGTTCACGAATATCGCAATACCGAATCTGAAATTGAACGTCTTCAACAGCACCTGGAGAAGCTCAAAGGAAGTGAGCAGCTGCAGAAGGAGCTCGAGTTCGAGAAGAAGCTTCGTGATCTCATGGAGAAACATCAGAAATCGCTGCGCGATGTGATCAGCCTTCTCGATCCGGATAGCAAGCTGAAAGGTCAGGTGACCAGCGGCCAGGCTGACTCCCGTCGCAAACCCCGTCAGCTGAAAACCTATAAGAACCCCCATAACGGGGAAGTCATCGAAACTAAGGGTGGCAACCACACTGGCCTGAAAGCCTGGAAGGCAGAGTACGGTGCAGAAGTCGTAGACAGTTGGCTTCAGTAACATTATCGAATCGACAAAAGGCCGAAAGGCCTTTTGTCGTTTATAGGGGTTGAGAAATGCAACCTGGAAAATCGAAACAGATCCTGGTGATCAACGGTCCTGCAGCCGGCCAGCTGTGGCACCGCGGCCGGTCACCATCGCGGCTATACGAGGGTGATGGTGACATTTTCAGGTACTGCATCTCACTGGATACAGCTGGAAATGAACGATGGTCCTGCGTGAAAATCGACCAAGATAACGACAAACAGGTGTAGGACGTCATTCAACATCTCTGAGGAATCACGCGGATGGATCTCCAATGAACATTGGCCCCAGAACACCAGAGTTGGTGGAAATATCGCCTCAACTTTCTGCGACATTGATGAGGCTCGTAGAACAGATTGCCCTTGAAAGTGACCCCATCCAGGTCCACGTTCAGACTGGCATCGTCCAAGGGTATTACGATGCACTCTTGGCCGTAGGTATGTTGTCCGTATACAACCATCGCACTCTGCGGAACACCGCTGCCAAACGGCGGGACTATCGCCTGGGGCAACTCAAATCAACTGACAGTCTTGCTGCAACTGAGCCCGGCGAAGGGCGTACTCGATTACCCGCACTGACAATTGTGCTGCCACCACATGCACGGGAGCTGCTCATGGAGTTCCGGGCGGCAGTGGCATCGCAAGTCCGCGTTGGAAGAGGGGAGGGCGACTCCACAGCCGATAGAGAATCAATGCTGGAGCGGGCAGTTGCATTAGCGTTCGAGGTTGAACAGGCTGCTGTCACAGCTGAGCAAAATGAGCCGGTGAAGTCGGCGTAGAAACCCCCATGTCGCCTAATACCAACCCCGAAGCACACCGCCAGAATAAGCTGGTAGAACTGCGCCACACCCTGGCCATTGCAGTGCAAGCGTCTGAGGCCTACGTGAGCATATGGTAGCAGTGCGTCTTGGATGGGCGGCTGATCGAGCAGGGGGGCAACGGGGTACTTAGCGAGGACTGCGCAGCTTTCGCCGAACAGGTGCAAGCGAGCTTTATATATTGCCGGCCGCCGGCCAACGACGAGTAAGGTACCCGCCCCATGATGATTGATGCCACCCCATTCCTGCCGTTCCTCGCCGCGATGCAGCAGGCCGAGGCGGAACTGGCCGCCTCTGATGCCGAGTTTGTCGAGCTGAGCCGGTCGGAGCAGCAAGCCCAGGTCGATCACTTCTGGAACCGCGACCAAGCATCGCGGAAGGCGCATGACGCCGCGCGCGATGCGCTGGTGGCTGCGCTCCGTGCTGCCGTGGCCGTCACGAACTGAAAGGAACCCGCCCCTATCGGGCATCAAAAGGAGAAACCCATGCTTGAGAAGCGTCAGTACCAGCCCATTAACGGCCAACACCCGGTTGAATTCATCGTGTCGGTGGCATCCCTTCAGGTCGAACTGAAAAGTCCCTGGCTGCGCATGCGGTCCCTGCTGGGGCGAGTGACCTTTACCGATGACACCTTCAGCCTTCAGCAAATCCCCGTCGTCAACGTATTTGGCGGCACTGAAAATCAATGGTGGGAAATCAAGCTGCGCCCCGAAGATGCGGCCGATCTGAAAGCGCTGGTCGAGTACGCGAAGACGGTTGCCCAGGCATAACCCGCGATTCGCTTCGTATAACGGGCAGATTGATAAATAGCCCCCCACGAAAGCCCGCCACCCGGCGGGCTTTTTGCTGACCACTGGCAGCCAGTAGTGCCATTACTGGTACGCCACTAGGGCCAGTATTGGTGGCAGAGCGAAGCGGGCTATTATTTGGGCTTTATTTTTCAACAGGAGCGCAGCCATGTCCGGCGGCTACTATCCCGACCACGACTACGAGCTGCGCCGGCTCAATGAGGATGACGGCCTGGACCCAATCCCGGCCTACTACCTGCGCGGGCGTGACCTGTTTCGCGCCCAGCAGCTGCTGCCGAGCAATCCTGTCTGCCGCTTTGAAGGCTCCCCCGTGGGCCACGTCGAGCTGAACAACAGCCTGGAACCGTTCCGCGTCATGTCCGGGCCGCACCCCTTGGGCACCATTGAATTGGCAGATGGCATCTATACCACCGTGGATGGCCAACGCTACCTGCTGCGAGCGATCCAGCTGTGAGCCTGCACTGTGCGTAAACGCCCCTTCAGCGCATACGCCCACTATCTGTTGCGTGACGCCGCCGGCGCCGACGCGGGCCAGATTCGCGACGGCGTGTACCGGGGACGGGATTTTCAGGTGACGCCGCTGACGCCCTGGGATGGCGTGGTGCGCTCGGTGGACGTGGACCCGCCCGAGCTGTTTCAGCGCTCCAATCGGGTCGGGGTGATCCTCGGAATTAGGTTGGTGTTCAATTCCGGCGAGGTGGTGCGACTGGTGCCGCTCCCGCGTGGCGACGATCAGCACCGCGCGCCGAGGATCGAGGACGCCGACCAGTTCCGCGCCCTGCTGACCGCCCAGGAGCTGGCCGAGGATGCCGGCGACGTGGACCGCGCCACCGGCATCGGCCAGCGGCTGGACCTGGCGGCGTTCTATGAGTGCCCGCGCTGCCACAACGACATCACCGGTCGGGAGGCCTGCGCGCTATGTCAGGGAGATGGATTCGTCTGGGAAGGGATTGAGGAATCCTCGAGCTGAACACTGCCGGCATCGCCACTCAGGAAGCTGTGCCACATATCCATCAGCAACCGACGCTTTTCTAAGAAATCACTTCGGTTGTAGGCCGCTTCAACTTTTCCTGCGACTCGGTGCGCCAGTGCCATCTCGCAGACTTCCCTGGGAACGCTCGTATCTTCTGCTGCCCATGTCCGGAAGGTTGATCGGAAGCCGTGAGGAACTCCTTTTGGTGCCTTCAGCTTCGTGAGTGCGCGCCCGATAGCATTGCTCGGTAACGGCCCCTTTCCGCGTGCATTGGGGAACAACCATACGGTGTGCTTCCCTTCCACCTGGTTGATGACTTCAAGCATCCGATCGGTAATTGGGACCCTGTGGGTGCGGTTGTTCTTCATTCGCTCAGGTGGAATCGTCCAGATGCGCGTTTCGAAATCAAACTCTGCCCACTGTGCACCGCATACCTCTCCGTTACGAAGAACCGACAGGATTACCAGTTCAGCTGCCCGTGCAGCTGGTCCATCGATGCTGTCGAGCTGGCTAAGCGAAGCCCTTGCCTCTAATGGAGTGGCAGCAAGGAAGGGGACACTTGTACGGATCTGCTTTGGTAGCAGTTTGTCGAGATGTCCTCTCCAGCGCGCAGGGTTCTCTCCATCGCGCAGCTTGCGAGCTTTAGCTGCGTCCAAAACGAGCTCGATTCGATTTCGCACCCTTCGGGCGGTCACCGGAATTTTCATCCAGATCGGCTCGAGGACCTCAAGAACGTCCTCGGTGTCGACATCTGCCGGGCGCATGGTGCCGATCACAGGCAGGACATAGTCTGCGAGAGAATTCTCCCACTGCTGTCGGTGTTTCTTGCTCCAAGCCTGAGCGTGGGTCGCGATGTAGCGGCCGGCTTCATCCTCGAACGTTACGCGATTACGGTTGACCTCTTCCGCCTGCAGCCGCTGTTGTCGTTTCTCAGCCTGAGGGTTTGTCCCCTTAGCGATCTGCAGGCGGTACTGATCCGCAGCAAGGCGTGCTTCCTTCAAGCCGACATTGGGAAAGGCGCCTATCGTCAAATCTAATCGATCACCGCCGAAACTGTAGCGAAAGAGCCAAGTCTTGGTGCCATTTTGTCGAATCTTCAAAATTAGCCCGCGACCATCTCCGTATGAACCCGGACTGGTTTGATCCTTGACGAATGCGGCAGTTAGCTTTGACACACGAGGCCTTTGGTTCTGCTGGTGAAGTTGTTGCTAGTAGCAACAGTCAAGATTTCATCTCATCGCACGCAAGAGTGGCCGTAGCAGCCATGCGTGCCTGGTACCCAACCTGTTTCTCGTCCGTCCAGTCTTGAGGGGGAACAAAGGAGGGGAGGGGGGGCTCGGCTGCGTGCATATCAGCCAGCGACCATCCCGCGGCAAAGTCATCGGAGCAGCTTTCTGGCAACGGGATGGTAAGTCGCCCGGTGTGGATGCTCGTTCGTTGGGGCATCGCATTTCCCTCGTCTACGGTCGAGAAAAGTATCAGATTTCTTAGAAATGTACGGGGATAAATTATCCCCGTACTTCATCGCTAGAGGCAGCGCCACTACTGAGCTCAGATAAATAGATCCAGTTATGAACCACAGTTTGTCCCACACATGAACTGTGTTGCGAGTGAGGGGCGGCGCCGTCTGCTTACTCAGGCGAGATGAGTTTCCTGAGCTGCTCAGATGCCCATGCCCAGTACCCTTCGAGGTATGTTCCGGCGGCGACCTGCTTGATCCAGGTGGCTTGGTTGAAAAGGGGATGCTCGAAACTGTACTTGGCCTTCAACTCATCCGGTGACAGGCGCAAGTCACTTGCGTACTGGCCACGCGCGAGCTCCACTGACGGCAATTCTGCTTCGCCCTGGCCGAAAGCGAGCCATGCCGGCGAGAGGTCGATGGTAGATGCGATAGTTGCGAGTTGAAGGAGCGTCGGACACTGGGTTCCGGTGAGGAAATCATCCAGAAGATCGCTGGGGATATGAGTCACAGCGCTCAATGCATCCAGCGTTCCTGCTCTACTATTAACCTCATTAGAAAGGCGCGTCGCCAGAACGGAAAAGTTAAAGTATTGGATCTGAAGGGTCTTCATAGATAAGACTCCAGTTGATTGGAGTCTCCCTTTTATGTCTGTTGAAAAGAATCCCAAGAATTTTGGGGGTTACTTTCGTATAACGCTCCATTCACCGCTCCATGATGCGATCGGGCACGTTGCGGTCGGTATCGAAGAGTTAGGATCTTGAACGCCGATAACCGTGGATTGATCGTGTCCGTTCTGGCCAAATGACACTCTTCCGCAAGCCTCGAAGTCCACTTGGATAAGTGATATCCGGCCGATAGGGCTACGTGGAATCCCCTTCGCAGAGCCTTCTGCGACATGTTTCTTGCCCCCCGCGACCACCGCCGCCTTGACGTAGAGTGTGTCTCCAGTTTCGCCGAAGAAGAACTGTACATACTTGCCATCTTGGCTGGGAATGTCTTGTGCCTTAATTGGGATTTCGAGAAAGTCGCATCCGGTGAGGAGAGTTAAAAGCAAGGCAGTCCCCGCCGCCAGTATGCAGTTTAGAAGTTGTTTCATGTGATCCCCTACGGACGAAATTGTCCGGCTTGCGAATAATTAAACGCAATCGGAAGTGCGTCAAGGAAAATATATATGTTCCACGCAAAAGTGATTTAGGGAAGTAAGGTGACGTTTGAAATGCTCGATATAATAATATTATATGATATATTCGGACTCGCGGCGCTCTGAGTTACAGCCTTAGAACAAGGACAGTTGCGCCAATTGGTCGAGATTTCTAACCGGTACAATAATACTTTGTCGTGTTTCAGCAGGCTCCTGCTGATCCTGATCCAGATCGCTGCCAAGGGCATAGCCGCGGCGGAGTCTGACCGACCAAAGCCCAAGAATATGGGCCGGCGTGTACCAGTGTTCCCGCACCTCGGCCGCCAGGGTGTTACCCAAAATGATCGTTGCGGGGATGTGCAGCAGGCTGAGTTGGAGGTAGCTCATGTGGACGGCCCGCGAGTCGATGTCCTGGGCCGTCACGTGCATGTGGTTCTGATAGCTCAGCTCTTCCTGCTGCAGTGCCTCGGCCATTGCGATGACCATCGCGCCAGCGCCGACCGCAGGCTCAAGCAGCGTAATGAACCCTTTGCTCGCAATGAGCCGGCGTAACTCGCGGCCGTCGCCTACCTGCTGACGTGCCATGAGGGCGCACACGGAGTAGGGCGTGAAGAACTGACCACGGGCAGTGTTCCCCAATTCGAGTTCGCCGAAGACTTTTCCCAAGACATCATCGGGCCCAAGCTCGAGGGCCATCGTTAACTCGGCAAGCATTTGAGGGAACAGCTTTTGCTCATCCGGTTCATATCGCTGAATCAGCGCCATGTAGCGGGCCTCGCGCTGCTCTCTCTGTGCCAGGTCTACTCCATTGGAAATAGCGATTGCGGCCATTTCAACGAAGTCGCCAAAGACGTCCCACAGGTGGTGGCGGCGACTGGCTCGTTCCAGGAGTTTGACGATGTTCTTTCGGTG
Source organism: Pseudomonas sp. DP-17 (assembly GCF_022380625.1). NCBI lineage: Bacteria > Pseudomonadati > Pseudomonadota > Gammaproteobacteria > Pseudomonadales > Pseudomonadaceae > Pseudomonas > Pseudomonas sp. DP-17. The sequence goes on along the minus strand of NZ_JAKSXG010000018.1, from coordinate 119,669 downwards.
GGATTCTGGAGAGAGGGGAGAGGAACTTGCTGCTGCGCTCACGTTGCTACCTGCACTTCGACTGGTAGCACGACACTCACACAATCACAGATGATCCCAAGTCACGGTTGTGAATCAAACGGATTCACGAGCAGCTGGGGGGGGTTGGTCAAAGCCTAAGGTCCGCAGGCAGTGGCTATCTGGGGAATGCCAGGGCTGGTTCAGGGGCGTGAACCAGCTACCAGCTAGATTCTGAAGAGTGCGCGAGGGAACCCATGTTCATTCGGAAACCCCATGGCAGCAAAAGTGCAGCCAGGCATACGGGGTTTAGAGTCCACTAGGTCCGCGACCTGCCGGATCCAGCTCGATGTTGGGTCTATGTGTTGAATCAGGCACCACATTACCGAGATGAGACCGTACAACCTTTTTTGGGCGTTCGCGTTCAAGCTAATCGCCTGAAAGTAGGGGGCCGTGGTTGGCAACGTGATTGGGTTGCTGGAGGACTGGTTCCAGATTCGGGTGTGGTGCGCACAGCGGTTGCGAAGAGTGTTCAACTCCCGCAGCCAACTGTTAAGCGCCTTAACATCCGAAATCCCAAGGCGCGCTGCGATCCAGCTCTGCGGCTTTCTACGGAGCATCTGGAAGTAAATCGATAGCGTGCCAAAGTCCCAAGCTTCCACGACGACCCAAAACGGCATAGCTTGGTTTTTTGCTCTATGTGCGGTGATACAGTCCTCGTCGCAATCATCGAGCTTTTTCTGTTGCCGTACACGCCAACTATCCCATTTGGACGAATTGAATCCCGGGTTGACGGTCAGCCACTTTGGTTCGATGAAGGCGGGGGAGGTGTAGGCAATCGGGTCGTTACGGCCGAGCTCATGAGCCACCACCGTCTTCAGGTGGACTTCGATCGTTTCGATTGCGTCCAGCATCAGAAGCCGCAGTTGCTTGTCGAATGTGTACAACTCGACCGATGCCTCGAAGCTGGTACCCGGCTGGAAATCCTCAAGTCGGAGGGGCTTGCCGGTGTGGGGGCACTGCATTTTTTGACCCGCATTGTCGCGGGCAAATTTTCTGGCTGGATACCAAAAACCGCTGAGCCTGTAGTAGCCCAGGCGAGCCAATGCTCGCTGTGTGGTTTGTGCGTCAGCGCTTCTCATACCGCGACCGGTGAGCAACGTCACGAGATCAGAGTAGGGAAGAAAAGGCTTCGGAGGAGTAGGCTGCGGCAACGTCCATGTCCCAGAAACAAGAAGGCCAGACCGTAATGCCGGTCTAGCCGGCAACATAGGATCTGGCGCTATTGAAAACAATACTGCCGAAAGCGGTGCTGAAGGTCAACCAAATTCTGACGATGAAAAATGCTCCGAAAACGACGTCAGAACGGTGATCGGAAATCCTAATCAGTTTTCAGCGCAGAATTTTTCGTCCCTTTTTCACTGAATTCCTTGCTGTGTCACCCGCCCCCCGTGCTGCATCCTGCAGAAAATTACGACCTCCGCTCTCCGAAGTGCTTTGCGTAATAGTCGATAAGGCTGGATGCCTGTGTTCCCTGGCGAAAGCGTTTCTGTTCGTCAAAATCCAGCGATGGCGCCATGTGAATAAATTGATCGTGTCGGTAGAGCGAAAGAACGGCTTCCGGGTCCAGCAGCGGCTCTCTCAGCCCACTCAGAACGTTTGCAGCCTCGATAGCTGCGCCAATCATAACGTCTGCAATCTGGACGGCCGGGCTCTCCTTAGAGTCCACTTGGACGACTTCACAAAGCTTGAGAGGAAAACGGATGGAAGCGATAGAGGATTGTCGGAATTCGGCCTCGTCCTGGTGGTTGATAAAGCGCGTTAGCAGGTCATGGTACTGAACCAGATTTTTGGACTGGTCATGCTCTACGCGATAGTCACTAACCGACATTTCCTCCATCCGGCAAATCAGCGACTGAAGGACGATCAGGGCGGCGTCGGTTGACACGCCCTCTGTTGTGATCGCTGAGAAACAGTCCGGACATCCTTGAGCTAGTGGTCCCAGGGCCTCTGGTAGCTGCTGCCAGTCTAGCCGTCTCACTGCCTCAACAAGCGCAGCAAAGGACTGCATAGATTTGAGCTTGATAGCCTGTTGAAAGGCTAGAAGCAGCCCGTCGAAGCCAGTGCTTCCAAACAGAGTGGGGCCGACCGCGTACAGCAGGGATGCCAGCGAATAGTTCTGGCCATCTTTGTAGAAATCGACCCCACGAGTCTCATAGAAGGGCTCCGCCGCGTAGTCCAGGAACATCAGAATCAACAGGAACCGCTTGTTACAAACGTAGGTGACACATTTGTGCCGGCTGAGCATGGCTTGCTGCAGCTCCATTAGGGGCTGTCGGTAGCCAGGCCGCTTGGCTAAAGCGTGATACTTGAGCTCTGGCGCCTGCCGTTTGGGGAACAGGTCGGTTATGAGCTGCTTCGCCTCGAGGTCAGATATTGAAACTGCAGCAGCTCCCTGAAATCGTTGCTCGGAGTTGAGTAGGTCGAAGCCCGTGTAGCCACTCTCGTCAATGTGAAAGCATTCCATGCGTGATCCTCGGGTTTCTGGTGAGCTACGAAAGTACCGGTCATACGAATAATGCCCCATCTCTGCGGAAACGCCGCCGTCACAGGTAGGTTTGTCGCTCTGAAATAAGCATGACCCCCCGTAGGGTTCGACGCGATCGAGCTCCGTTGGATAGGTTTCCCGGACTGAAACCCAAAGGAGATATTCAATGCTGATTCGTGTGATTTGCTCTGACCGATACCTCCCAGAGATGGACCTGGACATGCTGCAGACCGAGGTCCATGAGGAGGTGTTTTTCGACGTCACGCCCTCCGGCTCTCTGCGACCTGAGCGCCGGCTGATCTACCGCCTGGTTGGAAATCTCAAGGCTGACCGCGGGCAACCATGCTACGAGTTCGCGCGAGAGGTGGATGTCGTGCAAAAACGGAACGGATGTGTAGGTCCGGTACGGTGAGGGCGGTCGTCATTACGGGGTTCTTTTCCTTCAGACTGGCCGGAGCCTCCACCACATAGCAGAATCTCAAATGATTTGTCGGCGCCAGCGATGCAGGTATGGCGTCGACACACCTCAAGCTAAAGGGAGCGGCGGAGTGAGTCAGATTTCTGATACCCAGAACGATGGTGAGTCTGATTTTGACGGCTGGGATGACGAACACGAGGATTTGATTGGGGCTCTGGAGCAGGAAGGCCAGGGCGAATCGGCAGAGGAGGATGACTACCAATCACCCGATGACATACGCGTAACCCTTGAAACCTCCACCTTCAATGGCGAGGCCTGTGCTGAACTCTACGCGTACGATGAGCAGAGCGGCACTGTCGGTAGTGAGCGGAAAACACTTCTCGCAAGGATAACCGAGAGCGAACTCACGATGTATCCCCTCGATGTCGACCGTCTGCGTCGATGTATTCGGGGGCCGAAGTACGATGAGCTCACAACCATCACCGTGGTGCCTGACTCCTACATGGGGTGGGAGCTGCCTAGGTCCATCCAGGAATTCGACGAAATACTAACCGTTTTGCCGGTTGGTTTTAGCCGGTATGCCAGATACGGGCTTGGCTTCAAATGGGAATACCGACTCATTCCTGAGGCCATCCTTGAAGAGGTCGGTGTAACAGAGCTGCGCATCGAGCCTGGGGACATAGCCAAGATCGAGCTTCCCGTCTTCAGGCTCGGTATGGACCGATTTACTGCCATCCGAAAATCTATCGACTCAATAGCTGCAAGGTCCAGGGTTCGTTCGCTAAAAGATCGCCGCCTTGCGGCATACAACGAAACGCTCCATGCGGCGAGGCCGAGCGATTACGAGCGCCGCTATCCAGAGGTTAAAGCCAATGAAATCTACGAGCTGGTTAAGCTTGGAGGTAGGGCAGGTAGAGCGTCTAACCGCAGCGTAAAAGACGGCCTAGCTGCTGCCCAGGTGGTTCGCGAAGAGGCGGAGAAGATTGCAAAGGAGAGTCCGTCAAAACTGTTTGAACTAAAAGCGGTCATCGAGCAGGTCACCTTGGCCCAACTCATTGGTGAGTTCGATTCGATGCTGCATAGGAAGTTGCCCGAGCAGAAGTGGCAAGAATTCTTCAAGGCAAACCCTTTCGTCCTGGGGCTGGCGTTCCCCTATCCGGTCATTCTGTTTAAGGACCAGGCTAATGTCGGAGGAACCACGTTCGACGGGAAGAACGAGAGCATCGTCGATTTCCTGATGGCCCAACGATTTACCGGGAACTTGGCCATAGTCGAGATCAAGCGTCCCGACACAACCCTCCTGTACTCCGATCCCTACCGAGGTGACCTCTACTCGCCGCACCGCGAGTTGACCGGGTCTATGGCGCAGGCGTTGGACCAGCGCGCGCAGTTGCTTCATCACTTCGCCGGCAAGAAATCTCAAGACCCTACGTCGGCCAGCGTCCATGTGTCGTCGGTCAACTGCATTGTGATTGCAGGTACGTTGCCTACTGAACCTCCGCAAATGCGATCGCTGGATCTGTTCCGGCACTCGTCAAAAGACGTGACGGTGATCACCTTCGACGAGTTGTTGGAGAAGCTCAAAGAGCTTTATCGCCTGATGTCAGGAGGCAAGGCCGTTCCGGCGAAGAACCCACAGGCTCCTACCGTCTCTGACGAAGCAGATGACCTCCCGTTTTAGAAATGCCAGCGCAATAGTTCCCCTACGTGGCCATTTACAGCGGAAATCTGCCACCGGCACCTGCCTGTTGAGCGGCAATTTTCCCTCGGTGCGCGTTTCAGCCATTCCCAACCAGGAGGGATGATGGCGCTTCTGTATGAGGCTCAAGCAATTCCTCTCAACTAGGAAAACCCCAGCGAAGCCGGGGCAGATGGGGAAGTATTGCGCCGAGCTGGTCCAGTTTCAGCCGGAAGAGGGAAAGGGGAAGGCGCTCTGTTCGCCAGTTTCAAGGTTGACCATCAACCAGTGCTTGCTGGTTTCACCGTACCGTAACAGCTCCCACACGATGGCCATGCCGGCAGTGGTAACGGCCCGGTTGATTAGGCAGTCTTGGCTGCGCAGAGACTCGGCGACTGAGCACGACTTGCTGGTGTCATCCGGCAGGGTCTGTATCTCCGGGTAGGCATCGAGGACGTTGGGGAACGTCTTGCGCAGCTTGGCGTCGATGGCACCAAACACGATCTGTCCATGCCGCGCATCGTTGCCCAAGTCCAGCCACATGGCCTTGGCTTTCAGGTTCCCGATAGCAACCCTTGCGGAGGGTACATCGACTGCGCTGATGATGAGGGCGGCGTGCGCTATAGCCTCTTCGGTTTCCACACAGGGGAAACGATAGGGGAGGCCCACCCACTGCATGCCGAGCATCAAGTTATAGCGGTTGGCAAGGCTGACGGCTTTGAAGTGCCCGAGGTCGCATGGCCAGAACCGCTGGCGGACGAGGTTCGGCTCGCGCACAACGCTGTCATCGATGATCGTGACTTTCAGCCCATAGGGATGGCCAAGGGAACGGATTGCGTGATGGAAAGACGCGAGGCAGTCCACCACTTCACTCCCGTTGCCCCCGGCACCGATCACGACGATGTTGATTGGCGACGAGAGCCAGTCGTTTGGGGCCTTGAACGTGGTCATGTCCGGCTTGATCGCAACCGCCGCGCTCATCGCTGGGCCTCCTGCACAATTGCCTCAAGGGTGACCTGATCGCGATAGCGCATGACCGGGACAAGCGATATTGCAGGGAATTTTTTCGCCCTGGATTCGGCCAAGCCACGGTAGTAAGCGACCATCCCCGAGAAGTTCTCGCACCCCTTGATGGGCGTGACGGAACCGAGGTGGGTATTGACGCTCTCCAGTACGAACCGCTCCCAGGTGGGGATGTTTTCCACCAGAACTTCCTGCGGTAGCTTCACGTTGCCAGTGCAGAAGTTACCATCCTGATAGACGTTGCCCAGCGGTGCGTAGAACAGCGGGGTGCTCGGCTCCGGGCGCTTGTTTCCCTTGTAAGCAAAGCAGCGCAGAGGCTTTCCTTCGACAGCGCAGAAGATCAGGCCCGGAAGCGGCGCTTTAATGGTGGCTTCGGGGAACGGCACATCGATCACTTGCGGAGCCACATACCAGACCAAGCAGCCGCGACCGCGCACGACCAGATTGCTCGGAACGAACTCGATCTGCGGCTGCTCGTTCAGCAGCAGTTCGACCAAGGATCGTTTGTCGTGCTCGCTGAACGCTCGGCCCGCCCCGAGAACAAATCCTTTGCCGCCCTCGATTGCGAGCACGTCATGACTGGTGACGTTCACCTGCCCGGTCTGCGCGTGGTGGTGAATGAGCATGGCTTTGCTGGTGGTCTCATTGCTGATCATTGGGGGTTCCTAGGGATTCGCAGATTTTGCCCAGTAGCTGTATGCAGGCGGCGGTATCACGGAGTATCGGAAGCGTTTGGCTTGCCATCTCCGGGCCTTTCAGCGGCAACCCGATTGCGGGGTAGCCGCATCCGTGTACCTGCCCGTCGTAACCTTCATAGGTACTATCCAGCAGGTTTGGAAAATCCCCAGAAACCTGAACCACGATGCTTTCGAAGAACGTCATGCCATCGCTCGCCGTTCCCGCCATGCTGTGAAGGTCGTGGTCAAAGCAGTAACCCTGTTCGGCTTTGGACAGGCACAGTTCCAGCGCCTCAACCAAGACCATCAGCGTGTCGGAGTAGGGGTTGCCTGCCTTCATTGCCTCTAACGCCTGTCTACGCAGGGTTCGCATCTCCTGCGGCTTGTCGGCCCCCAGATAGAAGCCCGACAGCTCGGTCAGTTCATGCATCTCCACCAACATCGCGGCGAAACGCTCCGCAGATTCCTCGTCGAATCCTTCGTCGCCGGTAAAGCTCCAGGTATCGAAGCCCAACTGCTCGTCCGGCGTGGTGAGCAGGTACTCCGTCATTTGCTCAACGGTTGCTGCACTGACCATCTGCTTCAACGAGGCGTAGGCCCCAGCGACTTCGTGGTTGTAGTAGCTGCCCTCGCCGAGGAACGTAGCCGGCGTGTTGAAGGGGATGAGGTAGTGCGTCATCGCGTCCAAGGTCTTGAACAGGATGACGCGGACCTCATGGAAGTCATCCGCTTCGGGAAGTTCGAGGAAAAACTCCGAGAAGCACCCGCCTTCGAGAACGTAGTGCTCCCCTTGGATACCTCGCTCGATGCTGCTTTCAGCAGGCTCGGGAAGGGTAAGGACACCATCCAGCGCTGCGCCAATCTTGTCGAACAGGGCGCTAGCGCAGTCAGGCCCTTGCTCAATGAGTTCGGCCACCGAATCGATCTGGATGAGGCCGGCGTCGATACAGTGCAGGGTTGCCCCAGCGGCAACGCAGGGATCGGCGTAGGGAGTGGCTAAGCTTTTGAGCAGAGCGGCTTTGTCCTTGAACAACCCCTTGGTTGGGAGAGCTAGAACACGCTCGATGCCGGCAACGACCTCACCAGTCAGCCGATGAAGGCCATAGGCGTTCGGGTAATGCTCCAGCCACTCCAGAGCCTCGGGGCCGATCAGCCCGCTGTCCAGAGCCTGCGTGCAAAGCGCACTGTGCCCTTTAAAGTCCACACAGGAAGCGTTGGACAGGGCGAACTGCTCGCTCCGGGCTACCCGCATCGCTTGCGCGACACCGGGCAGCGCGAACGGATTCAGCGCGGAAGGGGGAAGCTGATAACGCCGGGTGTTGAGGGAGATTGCAGCAGCGCCCATAACCGCCTCTTCTGGTGCTGTGAAAGAGAGTCATCGTCCTCGGCTGGAGAGACGCGGGCAGTTAGGTCGCCGCGCTCCCAGCTTTTGAGGATGGATAAGGGATCAGCCTTTGGCGCCGAACCCGGCTTCTCGGAATTCATAGACATAGGTGTCGTTCTCCTGAATGGGGGGGACGATCTTGGCCCCGGTGAGGCGGGGGTACTGGCGGGCGTAATGCTTGAGAACCGCCTCGACTTCCATGCTGGGGTCCGGGTCCGGCAGATCACGGCCAGACATGCGGAAAATACGGTCCAGAGAAATCACTGCAACAGTCATGGGGATGTCCTTAGAACGAGGCGGCAAGGTTGTCGAAGGGAGCCGGCGCAGCGGGCTGCTGAGTGTGTTCCGCCGCAGGCGGCTGGGAGTCACCTGCCTCGTCGTCATCCTCGTCAGAAGCCTCAACAGGGGCCGCAGGCTTGGTTGCCGGCTTCTGTACAGCAGCAATTGCTTGAGCGCCCAGGGAGCGAATTTGCTCCAGCATTGCCGAGCCTTCGTTGACCGCCTGAACGTGGTGGGTCACGCGGTCAAGCAGCGCGGCCTCAACTTCGGCCGGGGTGCCTGCGACCACCAGCGGCTTGGCCAGCGCCGCCCGCAGCGCCGCTTCTGCATCAGTTGCTTTTTCCGGCGTTGGGCCGAGGTTCGCACTGAGCAGAACCTTGATTCGGCCTTCGCCCAGCCCTTCGATGTCTACGGTGATGCGCTGCTTGGCGTTCGCTACTGCCGGTGCCACTGCGGAGAAGAAAGTGGTGCTCATGATCGGTTCCTGTTCAGGCTGCGGTTTGTTGGGAACGGGGGGCCGATTTGCCTCCCTGTGCCGATAGTTCTAACGCAGCCGGCAGATATCCCAACCAATTGAACTGGGTGAATGCGAGGACCGCTTTGATGAGGTCTTCCGATTTGCCAGTGGCGAGTTTCTCAAACGCTTTCTCACCGTTGACCTCGTTGTACTTCTCGGCGAATCCGGAGCGTTTGCAGTCTTCTACGATGCCGGCCTTTACCTGCGCCTTGAGGTACGCCTCGTTCATCTGAAAGTGTTCGACTGGTTGAATGCCGGCGTGCTGGATGAATGCCAGCGACTGGCTACCAGACACCGATTTGTCGAACTGGTCGGTGGCGTCGGTGCGGAATACGCTGCACGCCGCCATGCTCGACAGCAGGCGCATCAGGTCGTCCTCGGTGCGCTGCGCGAGCTTCACTTCCAGATCAGCGCGCTGGTTGCTGGTCAGGCCCCGGCCTTGTATCCCGAGGTTGCCCTCCATGCGCTCCCGCAATTGGCTCGGAATCTCGTTGCGCACGTCGAAGTACATGCTGGTGACAGCCACTGCGAGAGCAAGGCGACGGTCATCCATTACTGCCTTGGTCGCCATTCGGCTGTACAGCGTGAATGCCTCGCGGCGAATCGCCCGCTTCAACTGCGCCGGCTGCGCGGGCTTGGAGGTGGTTGCCGGCTTACGGGTCTTGCCCGGTTCGCTGGCGGGTTGGCGAGGGCCGGCGCTACCCTCGGGGGGGCTCACCTCTCCCTGCTGAGCCGGTGCGGTAGCTCCCGACGCCTCCGCGATCAGCGCCTTGTACTGAGCGTGCTTGTCAGCGTTGCACTTTCGGTCGAAGCAGTAGCCACCCACCACCTCACCCTCACGCCCAGCGGTGGTGGATACGACCGCCCCATAGTTGGCGCAGGTGACGCATGCAGCGAGCTGGGTTTCGCCGACCCCGGTGGAACCCTTTGCTTCCAAACGGATATATCCGTCCTGGGGAAGAGTCTTGTCGGTATGGGCGACGCCGAACTCTTGCTGCGCGTCGATCAGCTTCACCTCGATGAGCGCAGCGGTCTTTCGGTTCCAGCAAACCGCGTTCTGGCAGCGCGATTCTCCAAGGCTCACCTCGAAAAGGTCGGCGTTGGCACCGGAGTTATGGACACAGGTGCGGCATTCTTCGGTGTCGAAACGAGCCGACCCAAGGTCGCGGGTGAGCGTCAGCAGCCGGTCGCGGGTATCGACGACCGAGTAGCCTTTCTCAATGATGCGGCTAAGGATGGCCGGTTGATCGGCAGCCGGAAGGCGGCACAGCAACTCGGCGTGGCCAATCTTGATCTGATCCTCCAGCAGCGCCTCTGCAACGGCATCACAGGCGTGCGACAGCAGGATGCGGCTGTCGAGCATAGTGCGCGACCATCCCAGCGCCTTCATGACGGCTGCATGGTCATTCGCGTTGTCAGCCAGCAGCACCACGGCGTGCTGTGCTTCTTCAATGGGTGTGAGGTCAGACCGCTGCAGGTTTTCAACCGCTGCCAGCATGCGTGCTTCTTCATCGCTCATACCGCGAATTTCTGCGGCAATCGTCGTCTTGCCCGCGTCAATGGAGGCGGCGTGGCGGGTATTACCGAACACGACTTCGAAGTCGTAATCCGGATCATCACCAACCGGGCGAATAAGGATCGGTTGAAGTACGCCATTTGCTCGGACACTTTCAACAAAAGCGGAATAGCTAGCTTTCTTTCGGCCCTTGCGCGGGTCAATTTTCGGATTGCGGCGTATACGGGATACAGCGATTTCTTGAACTTGGACTTGAGACATTTCAGGTAATTCCTTGCTGGTACTTTCTTTAATTTATCTTGCTATTAGGACAACCCAAGTGATCTGCGATTTTTAATGGCGGTTACAATCAATCCAATAAATAGGCCGGCGCACATCCAAACCATAAGGATCAGAATGAAATAAATCAGCATGCCTACAGTCCCAAAAAGTCCGCCCAAAATCTCAACTGGAGTTACTGGCCAGAGTGTGAAGCCGCTGGAGACGATAAGCGCGATATGAATACAGCCGATTACGCAGGAAAACAGAGCAATTACATCGCCGAGATTTTGATTGACGCGGTGCTTAGGCTTGGATTTCATTTGAGTCTCCGGTGAGTTGGTAGTGACAAGCTACCAAGCCGAATAAGGAACCCAAGCCTCTATCTTGCAGGTTTTTGGAACAAAAAAGGCGGCCAATGGCCGCCTCTCTGGTTGGGTGTAGCTCTATTACTTGGAAGCTACTTCGCCTTTCTTCTCGTCGTTCTTAACGACCTTCTGGTCGCCGGCCTTATCTTTCGCCGACACCAACTTGCCGTCTTTCCACACATAGTGCGGTTCGCCTACCGGCTGCTTGTCCCAGGAGTTGCGTGGATTACCGCTGCCGTTACCGCCGGAACCAGCTTGCGCGCCAGCCACAACACCCATGGAGATTACAGCAGCGATGATGAGTTTTTTGTACATGGTAATTCCTCTTGGTAAGTCGGTGGGGTCAATCCCCGATGGTTGTCAGAACAGGCAGGGGCTTCGCTTTGATAAATTCGCTCGCTGCTCTTGATTCCAAGTTATCTGTTCCTTGGGTGATCCCAAGAAGACTCTTGAAAAAGTTTGATCTGGCCAACTGGTCCTTTCCTGATGACTCGGCTTACTACCAGCAGCGCATAAAGGCGACCCAAAAATTACCGGCGTTAAATTCCGGTGGAAGACTTTTTCATGCACGAAAAGCGACGGAAAAAAGCCGATCCGCAGTTCGCGCGCTTTCAAAATTCGTCCTGCGTGCCCGCATCCGGGGTGACAAGCCCTGTCCCACCCACCTGGTTGGGAAGCAGCTAGCCATTTGTAGGAGCGGCATCGTTCGGGGCGTGCAGAGTGGAGGGAGAACATGTACCCCACTTCGGTGGAACTGATTTTCTCCCTTCGGCAATCTGGTACCGCAGTCGACCAGACGGCGATAAAGAGAGGTGATGATTGGATAACGGTTTAGAGGTCCTGGAGCGGGTTCTTCAGGCAAGCATCCGCGAGCAACGCGCAGCGCGCCGCTGGAAGAGTTTCTTCCAGCTCTGCACGCTCGGCCTGGTGGTAGCGGCTTACACCGCCGGCGGCCCGCCTCTCTCCGAAATGTGGGGAGAAAAAAGCGCTGGAATTACCGCGAAGGTTGCGGTCAGCGGAACGATCGCAGAAGGCGAGCGCGCCGGTGCTGCGATTGTTAATCGCGGCTTAGTGGCTGCATTCAAGGACCCCCGGACGAAGGCGGTGATCCTGGACATCAACAGCCCTGGCGGCAGTCCCGTGCAGGCTGGCCGGGTGTACGACGAGATCAAGCGTCAGCGCCATCTCCACCCAGACGTCAAGGTATATGCGGTGATAGGGGACCTCGGGGCTTCGGGGGCCTACTACATCGCGAGCGCGGCGGATGAAATCTATGCCGACAAAGCCAGCCTGGTTGGATCGATCGGGGTAACCGCGGCGAGTTTCGGCTACGTCGACTTGATGAAGAAGCTCGGAGTCGAGCGGCGGGCGTACACCTCTGGTGAGCACAAAGCCTTCCTGGACCAGTTCCAGCCGGAAAACCCCTCGGAGACTGAGTTTTGGGAGGGTGTACTGCAGCAGACGCACAAACAGTTCATTGCTGCAGTCGAGGCGGGTCGCGGTGATCGCTTGAAGAGCAAGGAACACCCGGATTTGTTCTCCGGCCTGGTTTGGTCAGGCGAGCAGGCTCTGGGCCTGGGGCTGATCGACAAACTCGGCGATGCGGATTACGTCGCCCGGGATGTCGTAGGCGCCGAGAAGATCGTTGACTTCACTCCGCGCGGCAACGCGCTTGATCGATTCGCCAATCGTGTCGGCGCCAGCATGGCTGGCGAGGCATTTATGAAGTTGGGGCTCGGCGGTTTTGAGCTTCGTTGATCACATCCGAAAAGGAATAGAAATGCGATTTTCAGTTGCAGTAGGCGTCGCGGTGGCCCTCGCGGCCGTGGCTGGTTGTTCCTCTCAAGGGAGCAAGAATCAAGAGTCTGTAGTGGTGGACTTCTACGCCGGGACGACCGACAAATCCGGGTATCCAGGAATGGGTATTGGCGCTGGCAATGTCTTTGATGGAGCGGTCGGTGTTGTTGCCCCCTTCAACTACCAGCCGCTCCCGGTTCGGCAGTGCAACGCGGCAAACACTGCATGTGCACTGGGGCTCGTTGACCTCGCGAGCAATGTTTCGGTCCTTTCCATCGGCCCGCGCAGCGCGACGATCAAAGTCGACCTGAGCTATCGGGTGAGTGGGGAGTCGCGCCGAGAGTGGCCGGGCATGAAGATCGTGGAAAAGGCTGGCGTGCCAGAGGTGATCAACGATCAAGGCACCTTCAGCCGCTCTGCCGAAATCCCGTATGGCCAGGTGCGCAAGGTAGACCTGCCCTACGGTGTGGCCTTCACCTTCTGTGTCTCGCCGCCGGGGACATCCAATCGTGACGTACGCCCCTGCGCGTCGGCCCTCAGCGTGCGAGATACCTCCAGCCTCGAAGAGATCTGAAGACGAAAAAGCCCCGATCCGGGGCTTTTTTGGTTGCGCGACTAATCATTTGCATCGGATCCGCCGATCACATAGTGGCCTTGTTCGGCAGATAACGATCCATTGCAGTCGCACACAGGTAACTTAAACCGGCCAGAAGAGATCATTCTTGGCGATGAATATTAGCCCGATTGGCCTCTCCAAACGTTTAATACTCGACTGGCCCGAAATGCCCACGATAGCCAACCTGGGTGAGAATCAGACGATTGATGCACTCGACGCTGACCAAGCCAATTTCCATGGGCCTACCAAATAGTGCCAGATTACGGATTGTGGTCGCCTCAACATATTTCTCTCGCTCTTGATGGTAGTGTCGAACCGACATGCCATAAACTGTCTCGAAAGGATGGCTGCCAGTGCGGATCAGGCTGAAAAATGACGGATAGATCACGCCATCAAAGCCGGCCAATTTCGCAGCAAGAGCAATGTCTCGGGCGATCTCATATGAGTGAGAGCGAGCAAGAAACAGCATGTGAATTGCCATATCTAGACTTTCGAACTCGTTTTCGCTTTCCTTCAGCGGGTAAGAGAGATCCAACAACTTCAGATCCTGCTGGCTCTGTAAGGTTGCGACGTAAAGTTCATCCTCCGTTGATGCCCTGCATTCATGGATGCAGACGTCAAGGTCCTGTGATCCGTACATCACGGAAAAGCCTGGTGAATCCAAGCGCCCTCTACCGGCGAACGCTACTGGCGGACTGTCGTACTCGAATGGATTTGCTGGATGGTCTGGGTTGACGCGCAGACGGTAGAACTTTCTACCTTTGCTAAAAATTATTTCAGGGTACTCTCTCAGTACACGCTCGATGAGCTGAGGGCGTGTCGCCGGATCCTGTAGCGCCTTTAGTGGCTCGACTTCGCCGACCATCCACAGTCGCGGCCCGTAATGGAAAAATCCAATTTTAGCGGCCTCCTCGATAAGCTTCATGTCATTCGCAAGCCACGCTGACGGAGTGATGTCGCTCCTACCGTAATGGTACTCATTGAACTGAATCACCGGCGCTGCACCGTAGTCAGACCGGACAGTAGTTCCGCTCACGAAAAAGCGCCACGCCAGATCTAGAATGTGCTCCTGAGTCAGTTTTTGCCCATCCGGGCTTTGGCAATTCGGACACTCGCCTTGTTGTTCAAGGCCATGCTTTGCAGCATCGATCCTTAGCCCTTCATCTGTGAAGCAATTTGAGCAGAGCAGAATCTGACTGGTTGGCTCGGTTACGTCGGACATGCAAACTCCCTGCGATGTTGTTGCCGGACTCAACCGTTAAGTTAGCCTGAATCTCCTAAACGTGAGACGACCGCTTCTGCTTGGTTGCTGCCGTTGAAGTTAGACAGACTCCGACCCAAAAAAAGACGTCAGAGAGGTTCGTGAGCAAGCCACTCCTACGAAAAGCGCACCGCGCTGGCTGGTTGTCTGTACGTGCGAGATTGCTCGCGGACCGCCCTACGGAAAATCTTCAGGCACAAAAAAGCCCATCGCGAGATAGGCTTTTGGGTTAGCGCTCCGACTTCAGTCGTTGCGATGCTTGAGCTGATCCTGCAACTGAGTCGGCAGGCCGCGGATAATCAGCATGTCGCGGTCCTTGTCGTACTCCACCTTGCTGCCCAGCAGGTGCGCCTCGAAGCTGATCGACAGCCCCTCGGCACGGCCGGTGAAACGGCGGAACTGGTTGAGGGTGCGCTTGTCCGCCGGGATCTCCGGTGACAGGCCGTAGTCCTTGTTGCGGATGTAGTCGTAGAAGGCGCGCGGTGCCTGGTCGTCCATCAGCTCGGAGAGCGCGTCCAGGGCTATCGGCTCGCCGATCTTGGCCTGGCTGGTGGCGTAGTCCACCAGCACGTCGGTCTTCTCGCGGGCCTGCTCTTCGGGCAGGTCTTCGCTCTCCACGAAATCGCTGAAGGCCTTGAGCAGGGTGCGCGTCTCACTCGGGCCGTCGACGCCCTCGGTGCAGCCGATGAAGTCGCGGAAGTAGTCCGAGACCTTCTTGCCACCCTTGCCCTTGATGAAAGAAATGTACTGCTTGGAGGTCTTGTTGTTCTGCCACTCGGAAATGTTGATCCGCGCGGCCATGTGCAGCTGGCCCAGGTCCAGGTGGCGCGACGGGGAGACTTCCAGCGCCTCGGTGACCGCCACACCTTCGCTGTGGTGCAGCAGGGCGATCGCCAGGTAGTCGGTCATGCCCTGCTGGTAATGGCAGAACAGCACGTGGCCACCGACGGACAGATTGGACTCCTCCATGAGCGCCGCCAGGTGCTCCACCGCCTGCTTGGAGAAAGCGACGAAGTCTTTGCCGCTCAGGTACTCGGTCAGCCAGCCGCTGAACGGGTAGGCGCCGGACTCGTCCTGGAACAGGCCCCAGGCCTTGTTCGGCTTGGCGTTGTAGCTCTCGTTGAGGTCGGCCATCAGGTTTTCCATGGCCTGCGAGTCGCCCAGTTCGGCGTCGCGAGCATGCAGCTGTGCAGGATTACCGTCGGGTTTCTTGTCGATCAGGTGGACGATGGCGTGTCGTATTGGCATGTCTTTTCCTTGGTTGGGGTTAGGCGACAGCAGAGCAGGCGTCCGCCCGGCGAATATCTGCTCGAGCGTTCTTCAAACCGCGCTGGTCGCTGCCGGTGCAGGACACGAACACCGGTCGCCGGCGGGCTTTGGACAGCTTGATGTGGCCGCCAGAGGTACGGCTGGCTGCCCATCCCTGGCTGATTGCGTCCTGGACCAGGTGCTTTAACTCTGCAGCTGCGCCGCGGAGGAACGAGAGATTGGTTTTTTGCATGGGACTGCTCGGTGATTGGATGAGATCAACCTTGCAGGTCTGAGAAAGATCCCAAGCGTTCTTTTCTGCCGTCTCGTGGCAAGAAAGCGTTCTGCGGCTGGGCCATGGTCAGCGAATGCAGGAGATTATTTCTGCTGGGTTTTTGCCGGCAGGTGGAGCGCTGCAATGGCTGTCGGTCGGAGGCGGTCTTCACCTCATCGGGGGGACGGTCCTATACTGGTTGTATGTACAGTATTGGTGATCCCATGCCCCTTTCGCTCGTTGCTTCCGTAAGCCCTAGCCTTTCTCCCCGCAAGCTGCCTTTATGCGGCCAGGCGAGTTGCGGCTTCCCCTCGCCGGCAGCGGACTACCAGACTCCGGACCTGTCCCTCGATGAGCTCGTGGGTATTCGGCCGACTTCTTCGATTTTTCTTCTGCGGGCCTGGGGCGACTCGATGCGGGAGATGGGAATTTTTGATGGCGATGTCCTGGTCGTCGATAAAGCGCGAGAAGCCCAACCAGGGGACGTGGTGGTGGCGGTAGTCGGCGCCGAGTTTGTTGTGAAGACGCTCGTTCGTGATCCTGAAGGCCAGATCATGCTTGCGCCGGCTAACCCAGCGTATCGGCCGCTGCGGCTGGGTGATGGTGAGGTGCTGGAGGTGTGGGGAGTCTGCTGCTGGGTTCTCCACGGTCTCCTGCAGCGGTAACGGTGCCATGACCATTGCACTGATTGATGCCAACGCTTTCTACGTCAGCTGTGAGCTGCTCTTTCAGCCTTGGTTACGAGGACGGGCGGCGGTTGCAGCCTCCAACAACGACGGCTGTGTGGTCAGCCGGAACGACGAAGCCAAGCGTTTAGGCATCAAGATGGGTACGCCAGTGTTTGAGATGCGTGAGTTGGTGAGCCGCGGCGAGGTAACGGTTTTCTCTTCGAACTACGAGCTCTATCAGAGCTTGAGTAACCGTGTGATGGCCATCCTGCAGGCAGAGGCCCCACGGGTGTTCGTCTATAGCATCGACGAGGCCTTTGTGGATCTCGCAGGTGTGAGCGATCCGGAGGGATGGTCGCGGATGGTTCAACAGCAGATATTGCGCAGTGTGGGGCTACCGGTTGGCGTTGGGATCGGCCCGACAAAAACCTTGGCGAAGTTGGCCAACTGGGCTGCCAAGCGCTGGAAATCCCGTACTGGTTGCGTCGTTGACCTAAGGGATCCTGGGCGGCAGGAGAAGCTCCTCAGATATGCGCCGGCGGGAGAGGTATGGGGCATAGGTCCGCGATTGTCGAAACGCCTTGCCGAGGACCTCAAGATTGATACCGCCTGGCAGCTGGCGAGTACCGATCCCAAGCATTTGCGGCGCCACTTCAACGTGAACGTGGAACGGACGGCGCGCGAGCTGCTGGGGACAGCATGCTTTCCGTTCCAAGATTCCGGCCCCGAGCGAAAGCAAATGATCATTTCGAGCCGTTCATTCGGGAACAAGGTGTATGCGTTGGAGGATCTGCAGGAGGCAGTTGCTGGGTTCGTGAGCATTGCCGCCGGCAAGCTTCGAAGCCAAGGCAGCCTGGCCAACTGCATTCAGGTCTTTGCCAAGACCAGTCCGTTCTCTGTCGGCGAGCAGTACAGTGGATCTCGCATCCTGGCCATGCCGTATCCTGCAGATGACACGCGCGACCTGCTTCGGGCTGCGCTGACTGGTCTCAAGGCGCTGTACCGCCCGGGCTACGCTTACGCCAAGGCCGGTGTGATCCTTTCCCAGTTCGCTGAGCGCGGCGCAATCACAGGCGATCTTTTCGCCCCTCAGCCTCGCCCCAACAGCGAACGACTGATGGCGGTGATGGACGCAATCAATCTGCGGGAAGGCCGCGGTACCGTGCGCTTTGCCCGTGAACGACCGGTCGGTACCTGGTCAATGAAGCGAGAGTTGCTGACGCCGGCGTACACCACCAGTTGGCAGGGTTTGGCGAAGGTGTCGTGTCAGTCTGCGAGATCCGCCTAATAATCTGGCCTGCAGGCCTTGGAGGTCAGGATGTGTAGCCGTTTTGAGTCCCCGACAGCAGCTGAGCTTGCTGCAGCGTTCGGCGTCGACATGGGGGATTATGCCCAGCAGGATATTTTCCCTGGGTACAGCGCGCCGTTCCTACGCCTGGCGTCTCCAGAAGCGGCGGAGGAGGGCGTTTCCTTCGAAGCCGAGATGGGAGTGTTTGGGCTGCTGCCGCCCTGGGCGAAGGACATGAAGCTGGCACGCAACACCTTCAACGCCCGTAGCGAAACGATCGCGGAGAAACCCTCATTCAGGAGCGCCTGGCGCCGTGCACAGCACTGCATCATTCCTGCTCGCGCCATCTACGAACCGGACTGGAGGAGCGGGAAGGCCGTAGCCACCAGGATCTGCCGCGCCGACGGCGAACTCATGGGGATCGCTGGTCTATGGGAGCGATGGAAATCGCCGGACGCCGGCACGGTGCATAGCTTCACGATGATCACTATCAATGCTGACGAGCATTCTCTGATGCGGAACTTCCATCGTCCCGGGCAGGAGAAGCGCATGGTAGTGATTCTGCCGAAGGGAGCTTACAAGGAGTGGCTGCGAGCCACGATGGAAGTAAGCCTGGATTTTTTACGTGAGTATCCTGCTGATCGTATGATTTCATTAGGCCACCCAGAATAAACTCCCATTCGTAGTTCTAAGTTTGTGCCGACGTATATCGAATTTTTTAGTTTTTTCCTATTTATATTGAATGGACCTGAAAAATGATGAAGGAAGAATGGGTTTATAGCTCCAAGTATGTAATGGAGCAATCGGGGCTGGATTATTGGTATTTCAATGCGTTTTGCGAGTTAATGGAGGCGATTGTCCCGTTAGGGCTACATGGTGCCTGCCATAGCACCTCGGCGATACTCCATATGTTGCTATCCGAGAAGGGGCTTCCATCGCTAATTAAAATCGGCGTCGTTGAGTCACCTAAAGGCCCGTTTGATCATTCCTGGGTAGAGTCGAATGATATGATATTCGATCTGGCAGTGGCATTCCCGGATAAGAGTGGGCAATACGTAGGCGGACCGGTATTTGCGAGCATTGATGTAGATGCAATGCAGAGATTCGGTAATGAATACGGTGTTACTGGAGTAAATTTAGGTGTTGATGCCAGTGAAATTTCAGAAATTTCTCTGCGGGATTATATTCGAAATGCTTACGAAAAAGATCAAAAGGGCGGCGTAGAGAATCCAGTTACCATATGGCAGATGGCAGAGTGTATTTTTAACATCTGCGGTATTGACGTTGCAGCTGACTACTTAGAAGAAAAATATGGTGATGTAAGGCGGGTGGTAGCTGTTTAGCAGCAGAGGTAGAAGCGGTGCACAAGTGCTGCTTCTACCCCGCTTTCCGTCACCGAGCCTTACCTGGGCGTGTGTTGCGAAGTTTTGATGTTATTTCTGGTGCGCTTTTTCCAGTGTAGTGCTGGTCAATCACTGCATCGTATTGAATCACGGCCCCAATTGCCGCGAGTTTAAGGATATCCTCAGTGGACATATTAGGGTTCGCTTTCGCAAATGCTAACCCCATCTCGTACTGTATTCCGATCGCTACGTGGCCAAGAGCTTTTAGGCCATTGGTCATCCCAGGTTGGTCGGTTTCGTTACTTTTCATATGCACATCTCGATAATAGCCGGATTGGCCATGGCTAGATTTCCACAGATTGGGCCGCCAGTCCATGCGCATTTGATTGACTTTTCCTATCGCCAGAGCTTTCTTGTTTAGTTCATTAGGTAGCAAGAGGGTGCCTTCCGTTGATCAATGCACGACCGGTTGGTTCGACCGCCAGTCTGCTAGCGCTCTCACTCATCGTGGACAAAGGGAACCAGCCGGGGGGATGCTAAGCGAATCATCTTGAGATAGTCTTTTCGATTGCCAACTTTCGAGCTTTCGCTGAGGATGAGTTTCAATTGTGGCCAGACCAGTAGGTGAAAGTACCCGAGATAATTGTTTACAACATGTCTCAGCTTGCGGTTTCCTGCAGGTTTAATTTAACAAGCAAAAAAGATAGTTATAAGGGTGGAATAAAATGCACCAACAGGATGTTGCTAAATCGGAGTTAAGCGCTCTATACCTATGTTTGAAGTCAGATGCGACTATTAGTCTTGAAAATATAGATCCATTGCGCAGCGGCTTTGAAGACCGTACGTATGTCAGAACGGTCTTTTCGATGTTCGAAGGGGTGGCATATGCAACCAGGCAGTATATTCTGGCTCAAGCAGCCGCTGGAAGGTACAAAATATCAACGCAAGAGCATGACTTGCTAAGTGAGCAGACCTATATTTTGGATGGTAAAGGTAAGATCAAGGAAAAAGAAAATTTTCTTCAGTTTATTCCTGGTTTTCGTCTGACTATTAGCGTTTTGGGCAGATGCCTCGGGCGAGAGGAGTATGTCGCAGGTGCTTTCGGCCACCATATGTATGATAGCTTCCAAAACGGCGTGAAGATTCGAAATCGAATTATCCACCCTAAGTTGACGAACGACCTAATGCTTTCGCGCGCCGAGGTTGCTACTGTGAAAGAGGCGCACGAGTGGTTCGATAGCTTAATGTTAGAATTAATTGGGCACGCGTTCGAACGGCATGCAGACCCTGTGGATGAAGGCTCGGCATAGATAGGTCGGGAATCAGGGGTAGCTGACTGTCTAGAACTGCGGATTGGGAAGGACAGCAATCACGGAAGACGATGAGGAACAGTGATGGTTCGAGTCAGGCACCTAAAGATCCAGAATTTCCGCGCTATCAAGACGTTAGAGTGGGCTCCTTCTGCGGGTATCAACTGCCTAATCGGCCCCGGGGACAGCGGAAAGACCAGCGTGCTGGAGGCCATCGATCTCTGCCTAGGCGCCCGGCGCAGCGTTCGCTTCACCGATGCCGACTTTCATTTGCTGGACGTGGCTCAACCCATCTGGATCACAGTCACCGTCGGGGCCCTGCCCGATGAGCTGTTGAACCTCGATACCTACGGCGAGTTTCTCCGTGGGTTCGATGCGAACACCGGGCTTGTGGAGGATGAGCCACGCGCCGACATCGAAACGGTGTTGAGCGTGCAGTTGCAGGTTGGGGCCGACCTGGAACCCGTCTGGTCACTCTTCTCTGAAAGGGCCGTCGCGCAGGGACTGGAGCGCGGATTGGCCTGGAAGCATCGCGCGTTGCTGGCGCCGGCCAGAATTGGCCAATACGCCAGCGCGCATCTGTCTTGGAACCGAAGCTCGGTACTCAACCGCCTGACGGATGAACGTCCTGACTTAGGGTCCGAACTCGCGCGCGCCGCCCGCGAGGCCCGTAACGGATTTGGTGCCCAGGCAAGCGTCCAGCTCGCTCAGACCCTCCAAATTGTGGGGCAGACCGCATTCAACTTGGGGGTAAGTATCGGGCAGGTCCAGGCGCTGCTCGATGCGCACGCGGTCTCCATAGGCGATGGTGCGATTGCGCTACATGACGAAGGAGGCGTACCACTACACGCCTTGGGGACCGGTTCGGCACGATTGCTCACGGCTGGGCTTCAGAGAGCGGCTGCGCAAGCGTCCACCATCGCTCTGGTCGATGAGGTTGAATACGGCCTGGAACCGCATCGCCTTAAGCGTTTGTTGGACTCGCTGGGTGCGAAAGATGCAGTTGCGCCCCTGCAAGTGTTCCTGACCACCCACTCACCGGTGGCACTGCGTGAGCTCAGTAGCTCGCAGCTGTTCATCGTCCGAAGACAGCAAGACTTCCACGAAGTACGCGCACCTGGGCACTTGGATCATGTCCAGAGCACCTTGCGTTCAGATCCTGAGGCATTTCTGGCTAAGTCTGTGCTGGTCTGTGAGGGGGCAAGCGAAATCGGCCTGGCCAGGGGGCTAGACCAATATTGGTCTGAAATCGGACACCCGTCCTTCTTTGCGCTGGGTGGATCCTATGTAAACGCCGGCGGTAGCACGCCGGACCTGTGCCTGCAGCGTGGCCTCGCTCTTCGGCGGCTGGGCTATCGAGTGATGGTGTTCATCGATGCCGACAAACCTCACACTCAGGTTCTGCTGGAGGAAGTTCTGAGTGAAGGGATCTACGTGCAGACATGGCGCGCTGGCCGTGCTCTGGAGGACGAGCTTTTCCTCAGTCTTCCCGACCAGGCCATCGATGCGCTGCTCGCGTTAGCGGTGGACGAAAAGGGAGCCGAGACTGTCGCGGAGCATGTACGCTCGAAGTCGAACAATACGCTTACGCTGGAAGCGATCCACGAGTTCCGGGCTCAGAACATTCCGTATGCGCCTCCGACTCGGCAGTGCCTTGGTCAGGCGGCTCGCACCAGGAATGGTTGGTTCAAGAGTGTGACTGCCTACCAGCACGTCGGGCGCCAGATCGTCGGCCCACATGCTCAACAAGGCGATCCAGCTTTCTTTGCGTTGCTGAACGACTTGAGGGCATGGATCCATGCCGCCTGAGATTGATCTTCTTGCGATAAATCGCGGCTCGGTCACCGCGCCGGCAGGATGCGGCAAGACTCAACAGATCGCAGAAGCCCTGGCTGCCCACACCGGTAGCAAACCCATCCTCGTTTTAACCCACACCAACGCAGGTGTGGCCGCGCTGCGGGCCCGCTTGGCACAGGCCGCCATCCCAAGCTTGGCCTACCGGATAGCGACGATCGACGGATTTGCAATGCGCTTGGTGGCGAAGTTTCCTATGCGCAGCGGTTTGGCGCCGGTGGCGCTCGAACTGACCAATCCCGGCCAGGATTACCCTGCTATTCGGGCGGCCGCGGCGCGCCTATTGCAGGCCGGTCACATCACTCAGTCCCTTCAGGCGAGTTATGCGCGGCTGCTGGTGGACGAGTACCAGGATTGCAACCTTCCGCAGCACTGCATGATCGCGTGGGCGGCTCAGGTGCTCCCGACCTGCGTCCTGGGCGACCCAATGCAGGCCATCTTCGGTTTCGCCGGCAACACTCTGGTGAATTGGCAGACGGATGTGGAGTCCTACTTCCCCACGGCGGGTACACTGCAGACACCTTGGCGTTGGCACCGCGCCGGCACTCCCGCGTTGGGCCAATGGTTGTTGAATATCCGGGATCAACTTCAAGCAGGGCAGCCGGTGGACTTGCTGACAGCACCCGCCGAGGTGCTGTGGGTTCAGTTGCAGGCAGATACCGCAGATGCCCAACGTCGTCAGGCGGCGCAGGTGCGTGGCAACGGGGGCCAAGACAGCGTGCTGGTAATAGGGGACTCAAGGCGACCCGCGCGCCGCAACGATTTTGCCAGCCAAACGCCAGGCACCACCGTGGTGGAGCGAGTGGATTTACCAGAACTCATTCAGTTTGCCAGAGCCTTCAACCCGACGGCCGCCGACGCGCTCACGGTTCTCGTTCAGTTTGCCGGCAACGTAATGACGGGGGTGGGAGCCGCTCGTTTGCTTGAGCGCGTAAGGATTCTGCGCGAAGGAAGGCCACAGACTCCCCCTTCTGCTGTAGAAGCCGCCGCAGTGGCTTTCGCCAACGCTCCAAGCTTCGTCGAGGCGCATCGTTTCCTCACGGCGACAAGCCGTGATCCCCAGACTCGCGTTTACAGGCCGGAGCTACTGTATAGCTGCCAAGCTTCGCTGCAGTCGGCCCAGGGTAGCCAAGCGAGTCTGTATGCCGCCGCGCTGCAGGTTCGAGAGCGGCAGCGGCACACCGGCCGGACTCAATCGCGCCGTCGCGTGGGCAGCACGCTCTTGCTCAAGGGATTGGAAGCTGACGTGGCTGTGATCTTGGAGCCCCACGAAATGACTGCCCAGCATCTTTACGTGGCCATGACCCGGGGGGCGCGTCAGCTGATCGTTTGTTCACCCACAAGCTTACTATCACCAGCCCCGTGACTGGGCATGCTCTCATGCGCAATCTAGGAGCCTGCGGATAGCAGGGGGGCAATCTAGGAGGTACGGCTATCTTTCTGGCCAGAATCTCGTCTGAAAAAAGCATTTCTTTCCCAATAGCGCTGGGACGATATCCAGATACTTCCTCTGGAGACGCCCGTGCCGATGCCCCCTTCTGCCCATAGTCCGCGCATAAACTCCCTGCTTGAACTCCTCCGCACCGTGGCCTGGCACAGCTGGGCCATTCTTCGTTTCAAGCACCAGGGCGAGGGCCTTGGGAAGCTGACGCGCCGCCAGCAGGCGTGGTTGATCATTGTGGCCACGTTGGTTGTGCTTGCAGCAACCTACCTGGCGCCGGGCATCAAGGACGTCAAGCACCTCGTGTTGACTGGTCTGTGGTTCGTGGCGCTGACCATGGTGATCAAGGCAAGTGGTTCACGCGCCCTTGAGGGTTGGACATGCTTGTTCCTAGTGACCGAGCCGATCTGCCTGGTACTGCGATACCTGCCCGCCGGCGGAGAGCTGGATCAAGTGCTTGGCACATGGGTGCTCGGCGCGGGAGTCTTCTTCGTCTGGCGCTGTGACAGCCGGAAGGGTGGGGCAGGGAGGGGCCAGGCGTGATCGGAACCGCAGAGCAGCAGCCAATCATCGGCTACGAGGGGAACAAGCTGGTCGTAAAGGCATACGCCGGCTGTGGCAAGACCTGGACCCTCGTCGCATACGCCAACGCCCATCCGAATCTCAGGATCCTCTACCTGGCATACAACCGAGCTATCAGGGACGAAGGGGCACAGAAGTTCCCGCCTAACGTGATCTGCAAAACGTCCCACCAGCTGGCCTGGCCGCAGTTCGGGCGGCTCTACGACCACAAGCTTGGGAATATCAGGCTGACAGACGCCGCCGAGCTTCTGGAAACCAGGAAATGGGCAGATGTCCGAGAGTCGATCGCTGTCCTGAATGCCTTCCTCGCGAGCGCCGACTCTGAGGTCATGCTTCCCCACGTCGCGGCTGCATTGGACCAGGAAACGTACGAGACCTGCGGGGAAGCCCATATCGACAAGCTGATGGCCAACGCGGCTCGGCTGTGGGAGGCGATGATCGATGTCGAGCATTCTCTGCCGTGCCAGCACGACGCTTACCTGAAGCTCTACCAACTGAGCAAACCGGTTCTGGACTACGACGTCATCCTGTTCGACGAGGCCCAGGACAGTAACCCAGTGACCGCGGCGTTGGTCGCCGGGCAGCAAGCCAGGAAGATTTTTGTTGGGGACCAGTGGCAGCAAATCTACCGCTGGCGCGGAGCCGAGAACGCATTGGACCAGCAGGTCGAGGCTGGCGCTGACGTCATGTACCTGACCAATAGCTTCCGCTTCGGCCCGATGATCGCCGGCGTAGCCAACGCAATCCTCCGGCAGCAGGGTGAAACACGACCACTGGTTGGGTTGGGTCCCAGGGATAAAGTGATGACGTCGCTGCCGTTCGGTTGTGGGCACTACACCGTGCTGAACCGTACTGTCATGGGAGTGCTGATGACGGCGATCGACGCTGTGCTAGCCGGCAAGATGGTCTACTGGGTTGGGGGTATCGAGGCCTACCAGCTAGCAGACCTCGAGGACGTGCATGCACTGAAGTCGAATCGTCACGGCGACATCCGGAACAAGCGGCTATTCAGACCATTTGGTGACTTTGGGACCTTCGTCGAGGCGGCGGAGGAGAGCAAAGATGCCGAAATGAATCGCCTGGTCCGGATCACCAAAGAACATCACGACATCCCCAGGTTGGTGGCTGACTTGAGAGACCACACCACCGATGACCCGGCCGCGGCGGACATTGTCGTCAGCACGGCACACAAAGCGAAGGGATTGGAATGGGACGTGGTGCTCCTGCAGGACGATTTCCCCGATATCTTCGATACAGAAAAGGTCACGCCAGAACAGCGCAAGGACGAGTTGAATCTGCTGTACGTTGCGAACACGCGCGCCCGAAAAGTGCTTGTCATCAATCCCATCACCCAGCTGGTGATCATGAAGAGCCATGCTGAAATGCGCCGGGAGCGAGCGTCTGCTTGAAGCAAACTTCGCAATTTTGCGTACCGCCAGAGGCTTGCAGCCCTGGCGGCAAGCCGGCATGATTCAGGGGCCGAAAGGTGCGTAAGCTGCGCGCTCAAGCAGCTCAAGAATTTCCTCGCACAGCCTTCGGCTGTGCCGTTCAAGCGTTGAGCCTCCCGGCTCCGCATCCTCCAGAATCAAACGCTAGCGCATGAGCGCTGGTGCTTGTCCGTGCTCTGCACGGGTCGTCAGCTGCGACACAACAGCTTAAAAACCCTCGCGGGGAAATTTCCCCGTGTGGGAATTTCTCCGCTTCAACTTGGAGCGAGAAATGGAAAACGTAATCAACCTGACCAAATTCAAAACCACCAGCGAACTTGCAAACTTTGGAGTTCAGGATATTTCCAGCTGGAGTGAATTTAAAGAAATCCGCGATCTGCTGTACTTCCCGAGCGCGCCGACAACTGAGGTCATCACTCAGCGTGTTGAGCGCTTGGGCGAGATCGCTGTTAAAGAGTCGAAGAAGACTGGGCACAAGACCGTTCTGGTCAGTTGCCCGCCGTGGATGACCGCTGCGCTGTGCCGTGAGTTGATGTATCACGGAATTACGCCGGTCGTTAGCTTCACAAAGAAATCGATTGATGAAGGCCTGACTGTTATCGCGTTAGTGCCTGCTGCTTGATCTAACTAAAAAATACCCTCTGGGGAGTTATCCCCTTGGGGATTCTCCTTATCTGGGCCTCGCTTGAGAGAAAGGAGAAATTCAAATGCATTTCAACGCACAAGTCCCTGTTTCGGCTTTTGGTTTTGTTTCCGACAAGACGGCACCCGCCTTCTCATCGGGGCATGAATGGCAAATGTACGTTCCCCCGGAGAAGAAGTATTTCTTCCGGGAGATGTTGCTCAAACCGTTCATGAACTGGTTGTACGCACCCTTCGGGGACAGCGCACTGCTGGTGGGGCCAACCGGATCGGGCAAGTCCTCGATCGTGGAGCAACTGGCAGCACGGCTGAACTGGCCATGCATTACTGTCTCGGCTCATAGCCGAATGGAGATGCCGGAGCTGGTGGGGTACAACCTGCCGGTCACCGACCAGCTGACCGGGGATCTAAACACCAAGTTTGTTGATGGCCCCCTCACCAAGGCTATGCGCAATGGATTCCTCTTTGTGCTGGATGAGTGGGACACCTTGGATCCTGCAGTCACCGTTGGCCTTCACGCTGTACTCGAAGGCCGTCCGCTGGTGATTGCAGAAAACAACGGTGAGGTCGTCAACGCGCATCCGAACTTCCGCTTCGTTGGCTGTGGTAACACCAGAGGCCAAGGGGACGGGAACGGACTGCACGCGGGAACGATGATGCAAAACCTAGCGTCTCTGGATCGGTTCCGGGTGTTCGAATGCCCGTACCTGTCCGAGGATGAAGAGTTGAAGGCATTGCTGGATGCTCTACCTCAGGTTGACGCGTCAATTGCCCAACGAATGGTGCGGATTGCGAACTCGATTCGTGACCAGCATCAGGGCAAGAACGGCCAATACCTCAGCGTAACGATGTCCACCAGGACAGTGCTGCGTTGGGCGCGAATTGCAACTGGTTACGCCAGCCAAGGCGTCAACGAGCCGGCCAAAACTGCGTTATTCGAGTCGTTGCTCAATCGCTGCGATCAAGTCCAACAAATCGCCATCAACCAAATCGCGAAAAGCGTGTTCGGTAACGACTGGAAGTAAAAACCCTTTGGGGGAGTCATCCCCCAAACAGGGCGTGATTTCCCCTTTCATGTTCGAGAGAAAGGAAAAATCACAATGGCTATTCAACCTAATGAAATTAAGATTCTTCAGCAGCTTCTGCTGGTGGATCTTTCAGATATTCATCTTTGGACAGCAAGAAAGAAACTTCAGCCTTCGATGTTTGAGGGTAAAGTTCCGCCAGAAACTTTGGCGTCACTCGGGTCAATGCGCGTCATCGATCCTGAAGTTTTAAAGCCTTTTGAGAAACTCAAGCGTAAAGCGACTGCTGTTCTAGAAACACATGGGGTCAAGTTTTTGGGGGGCTACGCAGTTTCCCAGGACCGAATCCAAGAAGTGATCGCAGAGCTCGAAAGACTCAAAGATGAATTTTATACAGCCAAAACCTGGTTCATTTCTAACTATGACCACCTGGTCAAGCGTTGGATTGATAAGGGATGGGACAAAGAAGAGTGGCGAAATGCAATTCAAGCTTCGGTGACGCCCAAGGCGAAAGTCGAGGAAGGAATGCAATTCGGCTATGCCGCGTGCCGAGTGGCTCCGGACGGTGATACTCACCTGTCCGACACGCTCGGTAAGCAGGTCCGTGGATTGTCAGATCAGCTTTACGCTGAAACGGCAGATACAGCGCTCCGGCTCCTGGAAACGGGACTCGCGACGCGGGGCCAGGTGACTCAGGTGACACTGAACACCGTGCGGAAAATCAGCACGAAACTCCGAGGCCTCATGTTCCTGTCATCGGATGTGAAGGTGCTGACTGACCATATCGAAGAGGTGCTGGCATCCCTGCCGCAGGCTGGTCCTGTGTCGGGGGTGGAGTACAACACTGTGGTCACGCTGGTATCGAGCCTGAGCGACGAGGACTCGATTCGGCGACTCGTCAAAAACCTCAATCTGGCCCAGGGAAACGCCGGCGCACCTGCACTGCAGGTCACGTCAACGGCTCCTTGTGATGCGGATCGAGTGGAGCCTAAACAGGTACAACTCGCCGAGCTGTTTTCAGCTGCAGCGAGTGCCGAACAGGAGCCCGCCGATCTGCTCTTCCCGGTAGATGCTCCCGCCCCGGCGGTAGCTGAGATCCCGAGCCCAACGCCAGCAACGCCGGCGCCGGTGGAGGTAGCCCCTCAACCGATACCGCAAAACTTCTGGTTCTAACCATCAAAAACCCCGTGCGGGAGTTCTCTTCCGCAAGGGGAGAACTCCTTTCTGCGGTGGCGAGAAAGGAGACAACGATGAGTACGAAATCCTTGGTCGGCTCACTGCCGATCTACGCTCAACACCTGGCCGAGAAAACCGGCGTAAAGGTGTTTGTTGAAGGCTCGGTTGCTTACACGAATGTGAACAGGGAGGTGTATGTCCCTTTCGCTGACGATGACCTGGACCTGGCCTTTGGCTACATCGACCACGAGTGCTCCCACGTCCGCAACACCGACTTGGAAGCCTTTGAGCAAAGTAAATCTGTCGCGTTTCGCCGGCACCTGCTGAATGCGCTCGAAGATATCCGTATCGAGCGCTTAAGCATGGAGCAGTACCCGGGCACGGAGGACAACCTCCGCTACCTCAATCGAAAGGTTCTGTTGGAGCCGTTCGTGGCAGCTTCGGTGGACGCATGTCCTCCGCTGCACGTCGTCGCCAACGCTGTTCTTTTCGGGGGCTACTGGCTGCTGCAGGAGCCGCAATTAGAGGTTCCGGCAAAGGCGTACCTCGCCCGTCTGGACTCTCTCATCGGCACCGACGCGGCGCGTTCGGTGATGGAGGTAGTGAAGCGGACGCTCGACTGCGGGTCCACCTGGGAAGTACTCCAGTTGGTCGACGAGATTATTGCGTTGCTGCCGTCCTCATCTGAGGCGCCACGCGATAAGAACGATCCGCAGCCAGGGGATGCTAACGAACCCGGCTCGCCGGAGACAGGTGAGTCTGACCAGGAAGGGCAACAGCCCAACCAGGAAGGGCCAAACAGTTCCGGCGACGATGCATCGGAGGCGGGGAATCAAGGGGCTGTTGAGCCCTGCGATGGACCTGCTGAAGCAGCAAAGCCGAATGCTTCAGGGGAAAGCGCACCTGACGGGGCTCCTAACCTGCGCGAGCTGGCCATGGAGGCCTCGGAAGCTGATCTCGATGGTTTGGTTTCCGACGTGGGTGACGTAGCCGCTGCTCTGCTGACTCAGGGAGCTAAAAGCAACCCGCCAAATCTCTCGCCATTCACCTTGGGCGGTCGCGCAATGGACCGATCACAAATGGAAGGCGAGTCGCGCGTCCGGTACGGAGTATTCCAGTCGTCCGGACTTCAACAGTGCCTGTATGGGCTGTTGCAGGCGAAGGTGGATTGCCGAGTAAGCCTTAGGCGTTCCGGGAAGCGTTTGGATACCGGGCGCCTGGCCATGCTGCCGGCGGGGGAAACCAGGATCTACCGTCACAAGGCGCGTGCAGAGCGAAGTTCAGCAGCGGTGCAATTGCTGTTGGACAAGTCGGGAAGCATGCGCGAAGCGATGGGAGAAGCTGAAGCCGCGATCTATGCCGTCCTCCATGCTCTGGAGAGCATCCCCCAAGTCACGACTGGGGCGATGTCCTTCCCGAACATGTGTGGTGATGGTGTGGAGCGCTGCGCGCTGATCAAGAGTTGGCGGGAAAGGCTTGTATCCGCGGTGCGAGAGGGTGGCTTTGGTGCTTCGGCTCAGGGGGGAACCCCCCTGGTCAGGGCGCTCTGGCCAGCTGCCTGCGAGGTCCTTCGGGCACCGGGTGAGAGAAAGCTGCTCCTGATTGCTACCGATGGCGAGCCTGACTCCGGAACTGAGCAGCAGGTGAGGGAACTGGTCGCGCGCTGCGAGGCGAGCGGTATTGAGGTGTTTGGCCTGGGTTTTGGAAAGGCTACCGCCACAGTCCTTGCCAAGTGCTTCTCGAGGTACCAAGCGATAGGTCAAGTATCCAACCTCAAGAGCGCGCTCTACGAGCTCGTTCGAGAGGCACTGGTCGCCTGACGTAACCAATCATCCCATTGGGGGTTCTCCCCCAATGGGCGAGACCTCCGTGCGGAATGTGGAGGTCTGAAATGGAAAATATTGCACTTGCCATGCCCCTGTTCGATTTGTTCGGGGAGCAGGTCGTAACCCAACGCCGAACCTTCGGGCCACGCCCGCGCCGCTCCACTGCTGCCAAGGTGATCCAACTCGGTCTTCTCGACATCATCGAGATGTCCGAAGCAGAGCTGGAACGGTTGAGGGGGGAAGACGAAGTTACTGACGACTACGTTCAGTGGCTCAGGGAGTACCTCTTGAAGCTCACGTTGCGCCAACTGGTTCATCCCCAGTCGAGCAACGAAACGCGGATGGATGCACTGCTGTGGATCCAAAGTGATGACAACCATCCCTTCAGCTTCCGGGCTTGCTGTAACGCCTGGACTGAGGCTCACCTTGACCGCGGTGCGGATCACGAGGATGTGCGGGACGGTGTTCTCTGGATCTGCCGCAAACTGCAGACAAAGCTGAAACTGTAAAAAAGCCCGCCGAGGGGGAAAGCCCCTCGCGGGCTTTCTCTTTTCGGCATCGAAAGGAGAGAAAGATGGACCTCAACCATGAAAACCTGC
This sequence comes from Pseudomonas sp. DP-17, assembly GCF_022380625.1. NCBI lineage: Bacteria > Pseudomonadati > Pseudomonadota > Gammaproteobacteria > Pseudomonadales > Pseudomonadaceae > Pseudomonas > Pseudomonas sp. DP-17. The sequence continues at coordinate 88,608 of NZ_JAKSXG010000018.1, read as the reverse complement.
GCCGGCAGGCGCTGGAGTTTCGTGCGCGCAATGAGCAAGAAGTAAACGCCGTTCAGAGCGACCTGGTTCGCAGCGGATTGGTGTTGCTGGACAAGGTCTGCTCCGCGGTCTTGGGCCAGGGTGAACTGAGTTTGGTACGCGCAGCGTTGGTCGGGAACAACCTCAGTCAGGTGTTCTCACTCCTGCGCCCGCGAGCTCACGATCTCGGCCGCGTAGATCACGCTGGCATCTACTGGGAATGGATCGACGCCTACGGCTTCTTCCAGGACGCAGTGGACACCAGCTGGCGCTACATGACGATAGAGCGCCGCGCGCAGGCACTTGCCTGGGCTTCCCAGAAAACGACTGCAATCAACAGCTACTGCAAGCAATAGCAACAGCAGGACCGCCGGCGTAGCCGGCGACATGCACAACCCATACGGGGCGTCACTCCGTATGGGGGGCCGCTCCGTCAACTCGGAGTGAGCAGCATGAATCCAATCCTCGCTGCAGCGCAGATGACTGCCGGTACCACCGTGAAGAGAAAGGCCTGGGCCTCCCGTGGCGACACCAAAGTCCATTTATGGGAGTTGGAGTCTGGGGGCGTGCTGATGTTGCAGCATGTTAAGGGTGAAGGCTTTAAACAACCGGTGATATTGGAAAGTGAAATGGAAGTGGTGGTAGACCGATTCCGACACAAAAGAGGCCAGCGGGTATTTTCTCCGCAAGGTGCGTAAATAAAAAAGGGCGTCTGTAGGCGCCTTTTCTTATTTTCCTACCTTGTTCAGATGGAGCAGTTTGGTATCATCTCCATCAAGCAATCAAAGGGTTGAAACACGAAAAGCCCCACGGGGCACCCGAACTTTGCGATGTGCAGTGTTGCACTCGCCAAGCGCCTATACCACCTATGTGGTTGGGCAACTCCTGAAGCATGTATGTGCGGATGGAAAAGCGGAGCCAGGCTTTAAAACTGGCTTAAAAACAAAGCATTGATTCTGGATTTTCAGATAGATGCTTTCACAAACCCACAGCGGGAGAAATCCCGCATGGGGTATCTCCGTCTGCTGTTTGCGAATGGAGATACACAAATGAAAATTCTGGCCGTTATTGTCGCACTGACCGTTGGTGGCATCCAAGTTGGTTGTGGCCTGTTCGACCGAACTCTCGAGACTGCCAAACAGTCTCAAACAGCAAGTCTGGTAAAGGCCCGCCAGAACATTACGTTCTGAATAAAACCCTGAGGGGCTCCCCCTCACGGGAAGCCTCTCACTCTACGTGGGTGGCAATAATGCACTTCGACGATTCCCTTGCAGCTGTCCGTAAGGCTGAAAGCCTTGCACTCGACAGAAAACTTCCGCATGCGATTTATGCAGAAGGAACTGGATTCGCTGTAAGCGTAGTAACTCAGCCCAATGGGTTGGAGTTGGAAATAATTAACCCTGTGCGGGAGTCTCCCGCAAGGGCTACCTCTGCGCATTAACTGAGAGGTAGTAAATGAAAAAGACGAAATTGAAAGATTGGTTCATCAACTTCTTTCTAGCCATGGGAGCCGGCTTTATCGTGCCTGGCTTGCTGCTGCTTGGCTTGCCGCCGGACGAACGAGTCGACAACCTTGAGTGGGGAGCTTGGCTACTTGTGGTAGGATTTCTCTGCCTGGTAGTCAGTCTCATCATGGCTGTACTGGAAGATCTGAAAGGAGAAGGCGAATGAGTCCTCTTGGCATTGGTGTGATTGCGGTCGTTTCGTTCACGGTCACGATGGGTGTGACCGCGCTTCTGCTCGATCGAGTCATTCAACGGCACAAGAAGGAGCGTCAAGCTCACCGCCACGGATGAACCTACCTGGACGCCTCGTGCGGCTCGGTACCTAAAACCTAGAGCCTAGCCTTCGGGCTAGGCTCCGCTGCGATCACCCCTGGTGGGTGATCCCCGGAACCCTCTCATCGCTGAGGGCTGCGGGGATCACCTACCAGGAGTACGAATCGTGACCGCAGCCAACGCAATTTACTGTCGAGAACTGGGTGAGTTGATGGTCGACTCCGGTCGGCGCTTTCTGGTGCCACCGAAGATCGCCGATACCGTCAAGGACAGGAATCCAGACCCCCGCTACGTCAAGCGCTGGGCAGTGATTCACAAGCTCATCTCCTCTGACGACGAGGTGATCGTCCACGTTCCGACGTAACCCCTACGGACCCCGGTCAGCACATGCTGACCGGGGTTTCGTTTTTCTGCACATTCTTCACTGGAAAAGGCCTTCCGGCTCTATCCAGCTTCCATAGCATCGAGGCACTTCAACCTCGAGCACTCGCCCATGCCAAACCCATTCCGCGCCCGCCAATCGCTGATCCGTGCGGTCAGTACGGTTGTGGTGGGGCTGTACCTCAACATGACTGCCTTCAGCGCCTGGGCCGACGCTGTTTCAGCAGGGTCCAGTGCTGGCCAGGATGTTGGAAAGCAGGGCATCAGTGTCTTCAGCGGATCCACCGGATCGGCAACACTGAAGGATATCTTTTCCGGCTACCAGGATGGGAACACTCAGTCCCTGGAAGGCGTTTATGGGAGTGATGCGCACACGATCGATCTCGGCCAGAAGGCGAATACTCAGCTCGCCAGCGACTCCGGCACCACGGGGGATGCCTATCGCCTGCTTCAGGACTCGTCACGTAGGGTTCAACCCGACCTTTCGAAAGACCCCATGTACTCGAATGCTGACTCTGTCCGATCGAGCGATTACATGCAGGCATTCCAACAGAACTTTGCCGATTGCAAAAAGACCGATCAGTTTGCTGATGCAACGATTAAGTCTCACATTGCAAGCTATAAGACTTGCGAGCGTTTGGTAAAGCCCCAAGGAAACTGCGATATCAGCCATGAGGTTAAAGTTAAAGCCGGTCCAGTTGACTTGGTGTTCCTTGTCGATAACTCTGGGTCAATGGGTGGGGTCATCTCAGAGCTTCGCAGCTCAATCAGCAACCTGGCAATGTTGCTCGGATCAACTAATTCAGGTGATCTTAGAATTGGTGGGGCACTTACTAGGGGTACTGACTATGTTTCACGGCATATCGATTTGACCGACGATACAAGCTCCTTCCAGTCATGGATAAATGGGGTGGGAACCTCCTCCGGTGACACCTACAACGTAGCCGCTGCAAACTATGTCTTGGACACTTTCACCTGGCGAAGTGATGTTCAGAAAGTAATAGTATTTATCGGCAACAAAGATGGCGCCGGTAGTGGGGGCGCCGAGCTCATTCAAAAAATGGCGTCGTTAGGGGTTACGTCGTATGTTTTTCACGACAATGGAAGTGTGAAAGCACTCGGCACCTGGATCGCCAATAGCTTCTCAGCAACAGGACTCTACAAAATGGCCCAGTTCCTGGTTGTTGTCGAAGACTATTGGACACCACAAGATTGCCTCGCTGCGGCTACTGCAACGCTTGAGGAGTTCTGCACGGGGTCCTATAGCACTACCGCCGGCAGCAGCGGCGATTCGAGTAGCTGTGTGAACCTATCCGGATTCGACGTTTGCCCTGGCGATCCGATTTACCAGAAGCTGCAGCCGCCTCCCATTCCGAATGTTGATCGTCTGGCAACTAAGGTCCACGTATCTGCCCTGCAGTGTGATTACAACGTAGGCCAAATGGACTGCTATGTGGACGCTCAGGGTAAGACCCAGTGCCCGTACAACGATGGATCGAGTTTGGATAGTTGCACCAGCTTCGAGCAGAACAGTTCCTGTGGCTTTGTTAGCCAATCGTGTGTTCAAGGCGCCAGTGGTTCGAAAGGGACATGTTACGTCTACAACGAAACCTGGGACTGCGGCTACGACGTTTCGGTACCGACTGTGGTGAACACCGGCCAGAAGATCGAGTGCCCGGGGGGAGCACGTTGCATGGGAAGCGAATGCTTCGATACGTCGAATACCAAGAGTGGTGATTTCGCCTACGCAGTTGCAATGCTGCAAGTCACCCAGTTCGCGGAGCAGGACATGACTTGTGCTTCCCCCGATAGCCTTGATTGCAAAATCTTTGGTGGCGAAGCCATGGAGTGCAAGAAAGCCTTGGGCGGCTACGTGGACTGCTGTGAAGCCCCCAGCGGCGTGAGCCTCATGGACTATGTGAACCTCACCATGGCATCGCTGAAAATGGCTTCATCTGTGGAGGCCTTGAACCGCACTGGAAGCCTGTTTGCGCCTGGTTACTGGCAGGCTGGTGGAGCTGCTCTTGAGGCTGGAGCTGGTGCGCTGATCAAGGGCCAGTGGGGGAGCATCGTTGACTCAGCGACCGGTGCATTCAGTAGCGAGATGGCCGGCAACGCGACGATTGGTGTCCTGCAGCAGCAGCTGATGCAATGGGCCTACGATGGCATGGTACAGATGGGCGCCGCCAACGCAGCGAGCGCGGTTTTCCAAACAGGTTCGGACGGAGCGGTGTCTGGGCTGACCAGCCAAGCAGCAATGGTCGTAAATATCATCGGTTGGATTTACACCGTATATGTGATTACGGACATGTTGATTCATATTATTTGGGAGTGCGAGCCGAAAGAATTCGAACTTGGCGCTAAGAATGAGACTAGACAATGCACATTTGTAGGAAGCTATTGTGCAAGCAAGTCGATTGGGGGCTGCATCGAAAAGCGTGATGCATATTGCTGCTTTGGATCGGTAGTAGGACGAATTATCCAAGAGCAAGGGCGCAAGCAGCTAGGTTTGAATTTTGGCGAGGCTGAAAGTCCAAGTTGCGAAGGCCTAACTCCTGCGCAGCTTCAGCAACTCGATTGGTCTAAAATAGACCTCTCTGAATGGATCGGAATGCTGAGCATCACTGGGAACCTTCCCACAGTAAACTCGGTGACCCTCACGAACTTGACGGGTAATGGAAGTGAGTTGAATGACATATTCAATGACGGCACGGGCCGCGCTGATACAGTTGAGCGCAACGTAGAGCGGCTAAAAGATGTAGATGTTGATTCTGTGAAGAAGAATGCCGCTCAACAAATGCAGCCGGTTAAGTGAAAAAAAGCCCCGCACAGCGGGGCTTTTAATTATTTGCTCACGAACCGGAATGTTTGTGCTCCGTTGAATACGCCAGCTGGAAGTACTTCTTTCGAATACTTGGAGCCGGGGTAGTAAAGGTAGAACCAGTCCGGGAGATTCTTTGCAAGCTCAGCCATAGCCTGGGGCGCCGTAAGATTGTGCCGGCTTTCATCCACAGGAAGCTGCGTCGGGAAAACGAACACCGGACCGTAGACCTGCCGGCTTTTCATGAATGCTGGGCCTGGAACCGGGCCCTTATCAAGCTGCAGAGGCTGTCCCAGGTAGTATTCCTTCATGCTTGCATAAGCGATCTTGGCGCTCCAGCCATAGGGATATTTCGCCGTAGTGGTCGGGATCGAGGCCAGGTCAGTTTTAAAGACGCGCTGGCGAGCCTGCTCCCACTCTTTGGCCACAAGTGCTGTTGCTGCTTCTGGTGTCGACGCAAGCTCTGCAGGGACCCAGGCAGCGATCTGGGGAAGGCCTTCTGCGGGCGAGCCGCCGCCACCCAGGAGGAATAGCCCGAGCCCAAGGCCGGCCGATGGGCCCACAGCCAGATCACCTGCGCCGGCGCTGATGTTCACTGCTTGGCTTTGTCCTTGGGCTTGGTCCACCATCACTTTAGGAATGTCTCGTTGGCCCCTGAGCCCCATGCCATCGAATATGGTGAGAGCATCAGACCATTGCTGCCGTGGGACCGTCTGGGGATCTGGCAGAGGTGGTTGACTAGGCGCTGACGCGCAGCCCGCTAAGGCTGCAAGGATGCCGGCGATGATTAGACGCTGAGCCATTGAGAATACTCCTTGATCTTGGACTCCATGGAGACCGGCAGAATACCGGTGATGTGAGTCGCTGTGTAGCTTCGCGACTTCTCTTCAACATCCCAAGTAGCAAGGTAAATCTTCTATACTGTCCGAGATAAAATATCTTTGTTGTGCTCGTAAGAGTCCACGTGGTCAGAGGCGTGAGGTATTTCGCTTGGCATAGGACCGAATTCTCTTTCGTATTCCCTTTTGCGAGCTTCTACTTGTTTCCTCTGCTCTTCAGCCTCTCTCTCCATGAAATACACAATAGTTTCTATAACTGGCTTTATCATTGCATATAGTCGGTAGGCGCCTACGATTACAAGTATGGCTACCTCGGTTGTCCTCCCGGCTACGAGTCTCTCATCTGTTGTTGGCTTCTCTAGAAGTACTTTTAAGTTGGCGCTCAGCTTTTCTTTAGCGGCGTTTGCCCAGTCTGAGATATCTCCCGGTTCATCTCCAACACCATCTGGAGTGACATCGTTCGGTAGTTGTGCGGAGAGCTTGAAGATCGCAATTCTTAATGCGTCTGTTATCTTTATTAATGTTGGCAGTGAGCCGGCCGGAAAATCTGCAGCTTGTATTTGGCTAGGGTGGAGGTCGATTATTCGTGGAACCAACTCGATAACTAATGGTAGGTCTTCGTCTAGTGGCCTGACGATATCTCCAATAATGTAATTCCATGCTCCACCATTTGCATAGAAGTGAGCTACATCGAAGCACCTTTGATAGCGCTCTTCACGATTTTTTCTTATCCATTCTATTGGATTGTCCAAGTCGGTTAGATCAGCGATACTTGGTAGTTGTGAAGTGGCGCCGTAGAAGTTCTCAAATGCTCCATACTTACCTTCTCGACTCAAAAGTGTTTTAATTGCATTTTCGAGTTTGTATATCTTCCCTTCAATTCTTTCCCCAACCTCTGTGAGTGCTACAGACATAAATGGTTTTATCTTTTCCTCATCAAAATCTACACCAAAGGCTGAAAGGCTTGCTAGCTTTGTCTGGATGTCCATGAGTTTCTCCGTGCTGTTGTAATTGCCCTTGCCGGAGTAATTAAAGCTGGGAAGCAGATGATGGTTATCAGATTTTGCTATTTTGCTTGAAATATATAAGAGCGATTAGAATGAAAAACGCCGCATATGCGGCGTTTTTCTAGCGTCAAGATTATTTTAGTTGGAGTAAGGGCCCAGCCTTTCCTCGAAGACTTGCATGTTGTGCCCGCAGTCAGCCAGAGCGAAGAACTCACGTCGCTCAAAGTTCACCGCGAACAGTTCGCCATCGTTCCCGATCACGCTGAGACCGTATTGCTGGAGGATTTCCCCTACGGCCCACCAGCTTTTCGCCGCCCGCAGGCGGGCAAACACTCGCTCACGCTCAGTGCCCTGCTCCAAAAGGTCTGCCAGGCGGCGAATCGAGGCATCTTCGAGAGGAGCGTGGCTACTGCTCATGCGCACCTCCGAGGTCCAAGGGCTTGATCGGGGCTGGCATGGTTGCGGGGGATTGTTCCGGTGGCGGCAGACCTTCCTGGTCGGGAGCTTCGTTGCGCATAGCGACCAGCTGCGCGATCGCGGCGCGGAACGACTGCGCCGGCTGCGCCCCCTTCACGATCAGGTGCTTGCCAGTGGTGTTGTCCACCACCACCGTCGCCGGCGTGCCAGTGACACCCAGTGAAGTACCGCGGCTGATTTGCTTCTGGATCTTCTCGTCGTACTTGCCGCTGCTCATGCAGCTACGCAGCGGGTCCGGCTGAGCGCCGACCGACAGCGCAATCTTATCGAGGTCTTCGGGGCCTTGGCCATTCAGCTGGGTATGGCTGAAGTACTCGCCGGTGAATGCCCAGAAAGCCTGGTTTCCGACCTGCTCGCCTATGCACTCGGCTGCTACGGCGGCTGCATTAGCTGCCGGATCGTGGAACTGCAGAGGGTAGTGCTGCCACTCCCAGTTGATCTGGCCGTTGGAGCCGTCGGCGATGCGTTTGGGGGTGTCATGGAAACGCTGACAGAAAGGGCACTCCAGATCGCTGAATTCGACCAGCGTGAACTCGGCCTGGGGGTTGCCGTAAACGTGGCGGCCATCCTTCATGTCGGCATTCTTGGCGGCGGTCCAGCCCGCAAGGATTCGATCGCGCTGCGCCGCCATGACCTTCGACTCCCGTAACTCCAAGGTTTTATCGACTTGGCCTGGAAGCTTCTCTACCAGTTGAGTGGCGACATAGGCGTCTGTGTAACGCGCGTTCAGCATGAAGGACACGCCGACCGCTACTGCCACACCAAGCACAGTGATCGCGATATGGCCGGTCAGGTTCGAATTGGACATCGTTTCACTTCCATTGAGGGGTAGATGGGCGGGAGGGAGCCTGCAGGCGCACCGGCAAGTCTTTGGGTGTGCCGTTCACCAGGATCAGCCATTCGTCATAGGTGAGCCGTTCGGTGCCGCGGCAGAGCTTGTTGCGGACCTGCACGTACTCGTTGACGGTGCCTTTTCCGTTGGCCAGCGCGGTGATGAACTTCCCACCTGCTGGTGTGCCTAGAGCAAAGGTCTGGGCGACACCGTTGTTCTCGGCGCAGTTGGCTGCCACCAGGTCGGGGGGCACGGCCACCATCGGCTGGTGGGATGCTTTCGGCTGCGGCTGAAGCTCCGGATAGAGTTTGCCGTTCCGGGTGTCGAGCACGTCCTTGCTTCCCAGGACTGGCTGGTAGGTAGGTTCTCGAAGCGCGGCGCCACCGCGGCCCGCATGACCCCAGCTGGTGTAGTGATCGCGAAAGTCAGGGCCGTAGCTTTCGACTACATACGGAACGCCGAGCGGCAATTGCTCGGCTTTGTCAGCCGGTGGCTGGTGCGTACAGGACGCGGAAAGGAGCAGTCCCGCGTAGAGGCCAAATCGGCCGGTGAACTTCCAGTAGGGCATGGTGGATCCTCGGGATCAATTTGTTGAAATTGTCCGAGCCGCTGACGGTGAGGATTCGCTTTTTCACGCAACAAATTGGCCGGAAAAAAAGATGCCGACCCCGCTATCTTGCAGATCGATACCGGCTGTTGCAGACTTGCGGCACGCCTGCATGGCGTTAAAAGCATCTTCGGCCTTCCTGGCCACTCTCTGCGGCACACCAAGTGCTCGCCGCATGACCAGCAGAATTCTCTAATTAAATCTAATCGCTTGAGCGTTTAGGTTTAGTCATGTGCTCTTTGCACATGGTCGGCTTGTTGGCCGATTTACAAATACAACCAAAAACCTCTCAAAAACCCCCTAGGGGCGACATGCCCCTTACGGGATCATGCCGCCCTTAGTTCTCTTGATATGGAGAAAACTATGGCTCGCGGAGTAAATAAGGTAATCCTGGTTGGCAACATTGGCGCCGATCCAGAAATACGCTACATGCCCAATGGCAATGCAGTTGCCAATGTAACGCTCGCCACCAGTGAAAGCTGGAAGGACAAGCAAACTGGGCAACAGCAGGAGCGCACCGAATGGCACCGAGTGGTGTTTTTCGGTCGACTTGCTGAAGTCGTAGCGGAATACGTAAAAAAAGGCTCTCAGATCTACGTTGAAGGGTCGATGAGAACTCGTAAGTGGCAAGCGCAAGACGGCCAGGATCGCTACACCACGGAAGTGGTTGTGGACATCAACGGCGAAATGCAATTGCTTGGTGGTAACCGAAATCGTCAAGACGATGGGCAGCAACAAGCTCAGAGTCAGCAACGACCAGCGAGCCACGCCACGCAGCGCCCGCCACAGCGACCGCAACAATCGGCACCGCAGCCGGCACCGCAGCCAGCTCCGGATTACGACTCGTTCGATGACGACATTCCGTTCGCGCCCATCAGCCGCTGCTTGCTGTTGATTAGCTGAAGTCGGAACTGTTCAAGAAAGACGCACCTTCGGGTGCGTTATTTTTATAAAAGGAAATCTCATGAGCGAGCAACTTCAAAACGCTTTGGCTGTAATTGCAAAGCAGGAAGATAAGTTTAAGTCGATTGCCAGGCTGAGCAATTCGGATGTCGTATTTCAGAATGAGCTGCTTTATGCAGCTCAAGCAATGATGAATAACGATTATCTCTGCAATGCTGCAATCCAGAACAAGCTGTCACTTCGTAACGCGTTTGCGCAAGTTGCTGCGTCGGGATTGACACTGGATCCTTCACGGCAACTGGCCTATCTGGTTCCTCGCGATGGGCAAGTCGTCCTCGATGTTTCCTGGCGAGGCATGATCAAGGTCGCCGTGAATGATGGCGCAATTAAAGATGCTAATGTCGAGCTGGTGTATTCGAACGATGTGTTCGAATACCTCGGTAAGCGCAAACAGCCGATATTTAAGTGCAAACCATTTGCCCCCCTGGAGGAGCGAGGAGAACTCTTGGGTTGCTATGTCGAAGCGGAACTCCCTGATGGTCGGTTCCACGTCGAGGTTGTGACCCTCAAGGAGATCCACGCTGCAAGAGAGGCCTCAGACCTGTGGCGGAGAAAAAAGAAAGGTCCATGGGTGCACTATGAAAGCTCGATGCAGAAGAAATCAGCGATCAAGATTGCCCGCAAGTATTGGCCGTTCGCTGGTGGGAAGCTGGACAAGGTAATTGATTACCTCAACACCGATGGTGGCGAGGGATTCGCTACCACCGGCGTGTCTGTGTCGGCGATCGAGCGCTTCATGGGGAATGCGCAGGTTGTCGATCCGATTGAGCCGCTACCTACCTCGAAAGAGGAAGGTCTGCAGCCTGGCCGGGTGGACACCGAGCCGGCCGCCGTACCTGCAGCTGAGCTTCAGCCGGCACCGGAAGCTGTGTTGGTTGAGGGGGAGTTGCTAGCGGCTGATAGCGAAGCTGTGCCCGCACCTAACTTCCCGGAAAGAACGCTCAAGAAAGTTGCTGAACTGGTCCGCCGCGCGGGCCTTTCAGGGGCCTGGAATGCAGCGTTGGAGTATGTGTCGACCTGGCCGGTAGATGCTCGCAATTACGCGGAGACGCAAATCAACGCAGCGCGAGCTGAAGCCTATGCCATCGCCTCCAAGGGCGAATAACTCATCCTCGACCGCCTCCGGGCACGCCGAGTCAACCAACCCGTCAGGGAAGCTCCCTAGCGGGCGACTCTGGCAAAACTGAGGAAGCATCATGCTCGACATCATCAAGCTGATCCTGACCCTGCTGCTGCCGTAAGGCGCCAGGAAAAACCCACCCTGAGGGGGCATTCGCCCCCTTCGGGAGCGCTGCCTTTTCAGGTGTTGAACTTCTGAAAAGGAAATCCCATGCGCACCTACATTCATACCCTCGTGAACCTGTTGACCAATGAAACGAAGCAATTCCGCTGCGAGGCGGAGTCGTTTGAGCAGTCAATCGAAATCGCTGAGAAGAACCATCCAGACCTGTTCCTGCTCCTGAAACCATCCCTGGCCAAGGAGCAGAGCAATGCGGCCGTCAACCGTTGAAAGCCTGCAGAAATCGCTACGCGAGTGGCAGCAGGTACTTCACGATGGCGGCCCGTTTGCGGTCTGTGCTGAAGAGGTGATCGAGAAGACTCAGGCGAAGTTATTCCTCCTGGAGTTTCTCGTTGGCCAGCTCGAGGTTGGTTTGACCTTGAAGCACTGCCGGCGAGACGCCTGGGGGATCATCCTTCCTGACGCCTCGCAGCCTGGCCGCTTTCGGTGGCAGGCGTTCCAGAGCGATGGTTTTACCGGGCACGTCACCTTCGATTCGATGGAGGAGTGTCTCGGTGATTTGGTCGACGACGGTTATGGCGCGCCCGACCCGGGCGCGCTTGACCGTGTTGCCGATACCGTCGAATGGCGCCGCGGCATGGAGGTAGTCGGTCTGATCCAGTCCTGCAACGCAGGGTTGCTCAGCTTCGAAGACGCCATGCGACAGCGAGAAGAAATCTATGCCCGGTACCTTGCTGCTGCAGAGGCTGCTTGATGCCTGGCTGCCTGGAGTACCAGAAAAAAATCCCTCTGGGGCGGACGCCTCAAGGGGCTCGTTCGTTCCGGTGGGAACCACTTGGGTCGGCATGACCAGGTGGTTCACTACTTGAAAAGGAGAACGAGATGAAAGTGATTGATCTCGCGCAGCGATCCCCCGAGTGGCACGAGTGGCGCCGTGAGGGAGTTTCTGCGACCAGCTGTGCAGTGATCATGGGTGCAAACCCCGAGAAAAGCCCTCTGGAGTTATGGAGGGAGCTGGTTGGCATCGTTACCCCGCCGGACCTATCGGTCATACCGCAGGTGCGGCAGGGGGTACAACGAGAGCCATTGGCTCTGCAGGCGTTCGAAGAGAAGTATGGCCAGTTGGGCATGCCGGTCTGTGGCGAGTCGCTGGAGTACCCGATCATCCGGGCATCTTTCGATGGGCTGTTGGCCAACGGCGCGCCGGTGGAGATAAAAAACCTGGCCGACGCGAATCACCTGGAAGTACTCCGCCTTCAGATGGAAAGCCCTGCATACCTGCTGTATCGGTGGCAGGTGTGGCATCAGCTGATCGTCAGTGGCGCGAGTGAAGGGTACCTGTGGTTTTGGTCCCCCAAGCACGAACCATGTTGCTTACCGGTGTCGCTCGACGAAGTTACTCGCAAGCGGATCATTGCCGCGGAGATCCACTTCTGGGAGTTGGTTGAAACCGGCTGCCCGCCGGCGGCTGATCCAAAGCGTGATGTTCTGCCGTTGGAGCAGCTCGACTTGGATGCCTGGCGCAAGCTGGCTAGGCCAAGAAGAGAGTTGGAGCAAAAAATCGCGCAATTGAAGGCAGAGCTCAAAGCACTGACCAATCAAGCTAAGGAACAGGATGCTGCGTTCCGACCGCTGATGGGGCTGTTTCGACGAGCCGATGCTCTCGGTGTGCGGGTGACGTGTTACGAGATCGCCGGTGCTGTTGACTGGGAAGGGGTGGCGAAGGAACTGCATGACGCAATTCCTGAAGACGTCCTGAATCGTCATCGAACGGGTGGTTCCGTTGCATATCGACATACCGTAAATCCGAACTACGACGAAGCAACAGCGCTGCCAGAGCCTAAACCTAGGGTTCGCAGGTTGGCGCCAGCTGAATCGAAAGAGGCCACAGAGCCTTCAGTCGCTTACGGAACCTTCTGGTTCTGAGTTCCCCGCCCGGCCATGTGCCGGGTTTTTTTTCGCCCGTTTTTTGGCGGGAAATGGCCTCTTGCCGGGGTTGCGCGCAAGCAACATGCGCCAGTCCACACAAAGAGAAGCCTATGTCGCCTATCTCGCTTATCAGACGGATTTTCTCGCTTGGGGGTAACCGGAACGTCGATCGCGTCGGCCGTTCGTACCCGCACCCTGCCGAGGAGATGATTGCCCCTGAGCTCCGTCCATACCTTGAGAATCACAATTGGCGGAACCTCCGGTACCCACCCTACCAGGAAGGCTACCCAGGTCTGGTTGCCGGCCGTTGGTTCATGCGCCGATATCAGCAGGATCTCTTCGACCGGCTCATGGGTTCACTTGGACTGCCTGATGAAGAGTTCGCGCGGTATGTCGAGCCGATCCTCAATAACTTCGCTGAGCTGGCCCATCTCCTCCCGGCCTCACAGAGCCATCACCATGATGGTCCTGGAGGTTTGCTCCGTCACAGCATGGAAGTGGCAGCGTTCACGCTCGACGGTTGCCTGACCACGGCATTCGACGCTGGCGAAACGCCTTCGCGGCGAAGCATGCGGTTGCGCCGCTGGTATGTGGCTGGCGTTGCTGCCGGGTTGCTTCACGATGCCGGCAAACCGTTGTCGGACATTCGGGCGACGAGCTTTGAGGGTGGGGAAGAGTGGAATTACGAGCGGGAAACGCTCCATGCGTGGTCCAGTCGAACCGGTATCAACCGGTATTTTCTCCACTGGAATCCTGATCGGCACGCTAATCACGTTCAAGTTTCAGTCTCGCTGGTTAGGGGCATCATTCCAGATGAGGCCAGGGCCTGGATTCGGGACGGTGGCCACGACATCTACGAGGCAATGCTCGACGCCATCTCTGGCGCGGGGGCAGGGCCGCTGACATCGCTCGTGCGTGCAGCGGATGAGGCCTCAGTGAAACGGGATCTCCTGAAGGGCCCACGAAATACCACCGGTGGTGATACAGGCGTTCCGGTAGCTCGCCTCGTTACCGATGCCATGCTTCGACTGATCGAGAAGGGTACCTGGAAGGCGAATGTTCCTGGTGGACGAGTCTGGATAGCTACCGACGGAATCTACATCGCTTGGACGATGGCTGCCGACGAGATCGTGCAGATGGTTGTCGCCGACGGTGTTGTCGCGATCCCGCGCGCCGCAGATACCCTGGTTGGGATTTTAGCTGCGCACGGTATCGCGGAGCGCGCCTCCAATGGCGACGTCTATTGGTACGTCACACCGCACCTTTTGCGTAAGAACGGACAGGCGCCGGCGCTGCGGTGCATAAAACTCGTCTCGCCGGACATCCTCTTCCCGCTTACACCTCTGCCACCCCCGGTTTCAATCAGCTTGGGTAAGGAGGGAAAGGCACGGGATCTCATAGCACCCAACGACAAGCTGGGTGCGCAGGCGAGCCAGACGAACGAGAACCAGGGCGATTTGTTCCAGGAGGAAAGCACTGCATCCCCTGGGCAGGCCGATGACAGTGGCGAGGAGGTCGTACCGCCGGCCGATAAACAGACCAAGCCAAAGCGGAAGAAAGCTCCAGCGACGGCTGAGATCGGTAAGCCTTCGCCGGGTGTGCGAGCAGTTGTTACAGCTGAAGAGGCATCCCCCTCACTCGAGATGACCGAACCAGCTGCAGGCTCCGCAGAAGAGCCGGTGGAGCATGAAGAAGAGCCGGAGCAGACGTTCACCCTCGAGCAAATGCTTGGCGACTTGTCGCAGTTGCCCGCGGACAACGCGAGTGGGGCGAATAACGGGGCTCCGGTGACTTCCGAAACGCCGTCCGGCGCGCTGGCGGCTGACGATGCTCCAGAACAGCAATCGGTTGCAGCCGCGGCACCGGAGCGCGCTGCTCGCCCTGGACGAATCAGCCTCAGCCAGTTACGCGGCGATCAATGCGGCGCAAGCCCATTGTCGCCGCCTCAGGCTTCATCAGCGACCGTTCCGCAAGTTCAGTTAGCGGTCCAACCAGCCCAACCAGAGAAATCTGCAGCACCTATTGCTCCCCTGGAGATATCCCCTGGTGATGCAGAGTTGTTGGCCGACCACGAAATGTACCTGCTGCAGATGCACCCGGAATTGGCGCGAAAGCTTTTAGCTGCAGCAGCAGAGCCAGATACGTTGCGCAGCGCTTTCAACAAGGTGTTCGTTCGCCTGGGTTCGGCGTTTCAGCACGATGATGTTGAGGGCTTGGTGCAGGCCGGATGGCTTTGGCAGGACATCGCGTCCGAGGGACCTGCTGTCCTGAAAAAGCTCAAGAACCAGGAAGGGTTCCTGCTCACGCAGGACTACAGCTTGATCGTCTGCAAGCTGGCACGTTTGGACTGGAACGTGCCCCACCTCAGTCGCCTTCCAACAGGCGAGCTTCCTGTTCTGCGTAACGCGGTCGAGCAGGTGATCGCAAAGTCTTCATTCGAGGTCATCGCCGGCCTCGGCCTGCGCGCCATCACTCCGCACCAGGTTTCGCAGATCGCAGATCAGTTTGGCGTCACCCCGGCCCTTCTGGAGGAGGCGATATTCGCGCTGCGCGATGCAGTGAAAGTGGCGGTTAAACGCAAAATTTTCATCAGAGCACTACCTGAGGAGATCCCTGCCAAATGAGCGAATGGGACTACACCAGCTACTGGCGGAAAAACTTTGAAGCCCACGAGGTCGCTGCATGGGGCACCTCGATAATCGGCAGCACGGCCGTTCAGCTGCTCACCAGCATGCCTATCACTCCGTACCTCATCACGGTAGGGGTTCAGGCGGGCTTCGCACTCGCAGCGCTTCCCAAGGCCTTGCGCGTACACAACGCGAAGGCATGTCTCTATGGCGCCGGCGTTCATACCATCACGTTGGATCAAATGATCGCGATGGTCCGGGCCAACAAAGACGATATCTATTTCGGAGAGGCCTTTGCCTGGCGCCACATGCATGGGCAGTACGCCTTCGAGCTGCTTGCTTTGGACCTTGAAGACATCTTGGGCAAGAAGGGAAAGCGGAAGGCAACAGTCAAGGGCACCAAGTGGATCCATGGCTTGGGTATGGGAGAGGAAGAGCCCTGCATGCGGCCGGCGGATTCGCGAAACATCCACTTCCTGGTGGTGGGCACCACCGGCGCCGGAAAATCTCGCTGGTTTGACATGGCCATCACCCAGTGCATCGCCCGTGGCGAACCGGTAATCGTGATCGATCCAAAGGGTGACAAGGGGCTAGCGCGCACCTGTGAGATGGCAACGGCACGAATCGGCAAGAGCCACCGGTACAAGTATTTCCACCCGGCCTTCCCTGAGCGTTCGGTACGCCTGTCGCTGACCAAAAACTTCGGTCGCGCGACAGAAATTGCCTCACGTGTTGCTGTTCTGATGAAAAGCGATGCCGGTGACCCCTTCCAGGCATTCTCGATGATGGCCCTGAACAACGTGATTCAGGCCATGCTGATCTGCAAGATCCAACCCACCCTGGTTGGGCTCAGGCGAACGCTGGAAGGGGACGTTCCGGGCCTGACGATCAAGGTCATCATGACCTACGGCGCGGAAGTATTCGGCGACGCGCAGTTCGATGCCATGGCCTCTGCCGTTTTGATCAGCGCAAAGGTGAAGCCAGGCGATATCGAAGGGAAGGCCAAGGTTCTTCGCCGTGTCTATTACCAGGATATCGCGCCCGTCAGAGCGAACGGTGACATTGAAGGCCTTCTCACCATGCTGGAGCACGAACGCTCGCACTTCAGCAAGATGATCGCGGGCTTACTGCCGATTCTGGTGATGCTGACTGCTGGCGCCATGGGCCCGCTCCTGTCTCCTGTGGCGGATCCCGATGACGAGCGTGCCATTGTTGACCTCAACTCCGTGATCAACGGGGACCAGGTACTCTACATGGGCCTCGACTCGCTCTCGGACTCGATGGTTGGCTCAACCATCGGTTCGCTGGCACTGGCTGATTTGGCCTCCACGGCTGGCGAAATCTACAACCACCGCATTCCCAAGCCCGTAAACATCTTCGTGGATGAGGCTGCTGAAGTGATCAACGACCAGTTGATCCAGCTGCTCAACAAGGGGCGCGGCGCCGGCATCAACCTCTACATCGCCACGCAGACCATCGCAGACTTCAAGGCGCGGCTGGGGGATGAATCGAAAGCCATGCAGGTTCTCGGCAACTGCAACCACGTCGTGGCTTTGCGCGTGCTCGATACCGATACGCAAGCCTTCATCGCGGACAAACTCACGCCGACGCGCTTCAAGTACGTCATGCGCACGCAAGGAAATAGCCCAGACCAGAGCGGCATTCGTGTCGGTGGCAATGTCGGTGAGCGGCTGATGCAGGAGGAGGGCGAGCGTTTCCCTACCGGCTTGCTGGGCGAACTGCCCGACCTTGAGTTCCTTGCAGTGTTTGCTGGCGGAGATCTTCGCAAGGGCCGTATCCCGATCATCAATTTTGACAAAGCAGCCTGATAGGAGGCCCCTGTGTCTGTATCGACTCCTCTCGAGATTCAACGCCGTACCCAGCTGGATGCGGAGTCCACCAAGCTACTTCGCACTTTTGATTTGGAGTGGCGCTGCGGTACCCGCTTGATCACGCTCATGCTGGAGGCTGGGTATCCGCCGCTGGCGATTGGTCATGCCTTGCAGGAGGTACTCGGGCAGTACCAGCGGATGTGCATTGAGCGGAGCAATGATTTCTCGCGCCTGCGTGCTGTCCTCAGCCATGTTCTAGACCATCTGCGCAAAAGCGATGCAGCCCTGCCGAATGAACAGGTTCTGGAATGGTGCACGTTGTCGAACGTACCTTCGATCGTGACGGAGCAACTGATCCATGGCTGAAAATATCGAGGAGAAGTGGCCCAAGGGCCTGGTTGCGTCGATAGCATTCGGGTTCATCCTGGTACTGATGCTGGCCACCGCCGCCCCAAACAAGCTCGTGGACAAGGTCATGGTCAAGGAACGGGCTTGGGGACTTGCACTGCTAGGCCAAAGCGATCTGGCTGCGGTGGAGTCGAAGACAAGAGACTGGTACTCGTTTCTCCTCCTCGACTCCGGGGTCAAAGCCATGGTCGCCGACGTATTCATTGGCGAGCGAAGCTCCAGGGGAACCGTCAATGCTCTGGAGGAAAAAGCAGGCTGGTGGTTCAACTACCTGAGCGAGCGGGGGGAGGCACTACAGAAGATCATTTACCAGGTGGTGTATCGAGTGGTGCTGGCGCTTTTCTGGCTGCCATTCCTTGCTGTTGTCGTTGTACCCGGGGCCTACGCCGGCTGGATGCGTTGGCATGCGAAAAGGGCAGGGTTCAGCTACACGTCGCCGTTTGTAAACAACCATGCGACGAACATGCTTTTGATGAGCACGGTACTACTACCGTTGAGTTTGATCTTCCCGCTCCCGTTGCCGCCGCTTGTGGTCAGTACGTTCCTCATCTTGGCGATTCCGATCCTGCTGTCGCTGCTCATTAGCAACCTGCCGAAGAAATTTTAATTCGTCCGTTTTCTGGCAGGAAAAAGCGATTTCGATGAGCCCGCGCCGGGAACAATCGGAGCATTCCTCTGAACAGGTTCGCCTTCATGAGTGCTCCCACCCAAACGCCTCCTAAGAAATCCTACGGGCCGACGATTGCGATCGCGGCCTTGTCCTCTGCACTGGCTGTACTGGGCTACTTCCACGTGCAAACGCTCGGTGAAGTGAGCGTGCTGCAGTCGCAGCTCGCCGAGGTCAGCAATCAGCTTTCCGATACCAGCGCTAAAGGTCTCACACCGAAGGAGATCAACGAGTTGGTATCGGGGTTGCAATCCGCGGCCCCCACTGCTGCTGCGCCTGAGCACTACCCCGACAACTGGGTCTACGGAAACGTCTCAGCGCGCTACACCCTGGTCGAGATGACCGACACCGAGTGTCCTTTCTGCAAAGAACATTTCCCCCTGTTGAAATCCCTCGTGGAATCGTCTGCAGGCCAGATCAACGCGGCGCTGCTGCAGGTTCCTTTCCTGGGTGAGACCTCGCGCAATCAGGCCAACGCAATCGAATGCGCGGGCGACCAAGGGGGTTCCGACGCTGCATGGAAGTTCGCCCAGAAGGTGTTCGATCTGACTCGAAGCGAGGGGCAGGGCGTTGGCAAGCCCCTGGTGACTATTGCGAAGGAAATGGGTCTCGACGGCGACCGCTTCGCAGCTTGCTCGGAGTCCAGGGCTGTGGCGAAACGAGTGAGCAAGGACTTGGAACAGGTGATCCAGCTTGGCGTCACGCAGACTCCGTCCACCCTCGTGCTGGATAACCAAACCGGTAAGTCCCTCCTCCTGCAGGGCGAGCACGCGAGTCCTGCCGGCATCCTTAGCGCCATTGCCAAACTATCCCCATCCAAAGGAGCTAACACGCCATGAGCAACGAGCCGACAGTCATCCCCGCGCACATCGACGAGCCTCCCCACGTTCTCTTCTGGCGCTTGGACGAAGTAATGCCAATCGGCATTGGGCTTGTTGCCGGCGTGCTGATGGCCCAACTGATCATCTGCTCCGCGGTGGGCATGGTAGCGGCACGTTTCTACCGTCGCTTCTGTGATAACCGGCCGGATGGATATCTGCTCCACGCCATCTACTGGTACATGGGGTCCATCGGCATGAAGGAGACACGCACCATGCCAAACTCCTATGAGCGGGAGTTCATCTGATGCTCTTCGGCAATCTGAAAAAATCGTTCAGTGGTTTGCAGGGGGAGGTGAAGTTCTACCGGACTGCGCTGATCCTTCTGGTCTTTGCTCAGATGGTTACCTCGTGTGCGTCACTGCGCCGAGAAGAAAAAGTGACCGTCATTCCACCAACCCTCACCGAGAAAGCGTGGGTCAGCAAAACACAGGCATCGGGCGAGTACACCAGCGCTTGGGCGCTCTATCTCGGTATGATGTTAGGCAACGTCAATCCGGATAACGCGGACATCATCAAAGAGGCGATCGGTCCCATTCTCGACCCATCGATCTATCAGGACGTCATGGTCGTGCTCGACAAGCAGATCCAGCAGATTCGACAGGATCGGGTCAGCCTCAGCTTTGAGCCCAAGAAGGTGCTCCGTGACAACCTCAATCCCAGCAAATTCTACGTTTCCGGCTACTCCGTTGCTGAAGGCCCTGCCGGCGATCGTAAGCGTGAGAACCGGACCTATGAGTTCGAACTCGTGATCAAGGACTACAGGCCCAACCTGACCTGGATGGCGACCAACCGAGGCGACCCTCGCACCCAGGACGTGAAAGATCGCGAAGCCGAGTCGGCCGAGCGCCAGGCTAAGCGGCAGTCACACTCACGCGGCTGACCTACCAGTTTTTCCTACCCCGGCCCCTCGTTAGGTCCGGGGTTTTTTTTGCCTGCATGTTTTGACCAGGGCTTGTTTCCCGATTTGGCGCCCGCGGCAGTGCAGATTTTTTCTGACCATTTTATGGTTGGAAAAGCCGAAATAGAAGCCTGACGCCTTCCCACAATGACCTCATCAAAGTACAGAGGTCATGACGATGTCCCTGAGGCACCCAACACTCTTCCGCCCGGCTGCGCTAGCGCTGGCACTGGCAATTGCCCCGTACGCCGCTGCTGAAGAACAGATTCAGATCCCAGGGCTGAACATGCCCGTTGCCGCGAGCACGCAGCAGCCCCAGCGGCAGGCCGCCCTTCGTGTTGAACAGCAGCGCGTTGCTGATGCTGCAGAGGCTGAACCGGACGTGGCAGTTCAAGGTCATGCACCTGCTCCCGCGCCGGCGGCATCAAAACCGCGCCTAGTCCAAGTAACACCGGGAAGTGCTGATAACCCTGCGGTACCGAGCAGTGTCTTGCCCAAGCCGGTCAAGTCATTGCCTCCGGTCGACACTCGACAAGACGTGGTCGTCACCAACGGAACCAACACACTGATTCCGATTAGCCTCGGACAGATCAACCGTATCGTCACGCCCTTCGAAGACCCGAAGGTTCAAACCGTTTCGGATGCGACGATCGAAACGAGCGGAAACGTCATCTACGTAACGACTACCGTGCCTGAGCGCCCGGTCACCATGTACGTGACACCCGCTGACGATGAGTCGGTTGCGATCTCTCTCACGCTCTTCCCGCAAGACATCCCGCCGATCCAGGCAAACCTGATTTTCTCGAAGTCACTGCCCGGTGCCGCCCAGCCGCAAGGCGCTGGTGGCATCGCTGCAGCTTCGGTTCGCTCCTACAGCGGCCAAGCGAAGAAATGGGAGCGCTCTATGCCCTACATGGAGACGCTCCGGGAGCTCCTCCGCCAGCTGGCGCTGGGCAATCTGCCTCGGGGCTATTCGATGGGTGCCCCAGCCAATGGCGGTCGAGTCCCCGCCTGCGCGCAACCCAACCTCAACTTCGATTTCAGCCATGCGCAGCTCTTGGAAGGGCACGATTTCCGCGTTTTTGTGGCCACGGTTGAGAACATCTCCGCCCGCACGGTCGAGTTCGATTATGCGGATTGCACTCACCCAAACCGCGCGGCCGTGAGCGTCTGGCCAAACGAGGTTCTGGAGCCTGGCCAGAAGAGTGAGGTGTACGTGGTGACCCGTGTACCCGTGGACGTGCCGGACACTTCCGTCCGTCCGAGCCTGTTGAATTGAGGGGGCGGCCATGAGCGGAATTCAAGGAGTTCTTGACCGGCTGAACCCGAACGCGAAGCGCCTTCTCGTGATCGGCGGCACAGTCATCGCCGTGGGTGCCCTGGTTGGGATCGTTCTGCAGTGGGCTGGTCCTAAGCACAAAGACCGCTTACCGAAGAAGCCCCAAGTTGAGGCTGTTCTGACCGATAACGACCCACGTCAGTTGGGCATCGCATCGCTCGCTACCCAGGTGCGTAACCTGCAGGGAGACCAAGCTCGGATTTTGCGACTCCTGGAACAGCAGCAGAGCAGTGGCAGGGACGAAAAGGGCACCAAGGAGCTGGATGAGTTGAAGGCCCAGTTGCAGACGCTTCAGGGGGAGTTGGGGCGTGTCGAGAAGGAGGCAACGCAGCGGCAGGGACGGAAAGGCGGTGCCGATGGTGGTTCCGATGAGGAGTTCACCGCCGACGAAGACGCTATGCCCTCGGCGCCTGCTCGCTTCGTCCCCAAGGCAACAAGCTCGTCTGCTGCATTGGGTGATGTCTACAGCAACCTTCCCGCCGCTCCGAAGGAGGACCCCAAAGCTCGCTCTTCTGTGAAGAAGGAGCCGGTGAAGATCCGGACAATCCGGAATCAGAACGAAGAGAAGAAGGAGAAGGCGGAGGATATTTCGGTGTCGCTCCCGGCCGGCTCCATGCTGTCGGGTGTTCTTGTCACCGGTATGGACGCACCAACCGGGCAGCAGGCGAAGCGGGACCCATTCCCAACGCTCGTTCGGATTAAGTCCGAGGCAATTCTGCCGAACCGTTTCCGTGCCGACTTTCGCGAGTGCTTCCTCATTGCTGGTGGATGGGGAGACATGAGCTCCGAGCGTGCCTACTTGCGCGCCGAGCGGTTGTCCTGTGTTCGGCAAGACGGGAAGACGCTGGAAGCTCCTCTTGAGGCTTTCGCCTCGGGCGAGGATGGCAAGAACGGTCTTCGCGGCCGCTTGGTTAGCAAACAAGGACAACTACTCGCTCGAAGCCTTATGGCTGGCTTGATGCAAGGTGCTTCGTCCGTCTTCAACGTCCGCCAGGTCCCGTCGATCAACATCACTCGAAGTGGCAGTAACGGCAGTAGCGACCAACAAAGTGCGGTGTATGAACAGGTGTTTGATTCCAATGCCCTGCAAGCCGCAGCTGCCACTGGTATGGGCACTGCATTAGATCGAATTGCGAATTACTACTTGGAAATGGCGCAAAACCTGTTCCCCGTAATCGAAATTGACGCAATGCGTGAAGTCGACTTCATCGTAAATAAGGGTATGACCGTCAAGTTCAACTCGGACACATTAAAGTCCAACGAGTCCGTGGGCCTGGATTCGGATAAGAAAACCAAAGATAACTCGGCGGCTGGCGCTGCGAAGGGGAGAAGTAACTAATGAAGAAAATCATCGCTGCAATGCTTCTGTCATCTTCGGCGCTCACCGGCTGTTCCAATATGCTAAACGTGGGGGAGAGCGAATATGCCTGTAAAGGTATGCCTAATGGTGTGACATGCATGTCCGCCAAGGACGTGTACACCGCCACTGAGGGTGAAAATTATAAGACTCAGTTGAAGCAGGAGCAGGAGGCAGCCGCCGGGCGTGGTGCCGGGAAGGCCGCCGCCGTCCCTGAAACACGAGTCCTGTATGCCGAGAGTGCAGATAACGCGCCGATGCCTATGCGTGCTCGCAACCCTATCCCGATCCGGACTCAAGCCGTAGTCATGCGCATCGCGATCGACCCGTGGGAAGACGACAACGGCGACTTGATCGTACCTGGCTACATCTACACCGAAATCGAACCTCGCCGCTGGGAAATCGGTACGCGTCAGGCAACAGCAAGCCCGACGTTGCGACCGCTCAGCATCGTCACACCAAATAAGAGTGCCTCTCCCGGAACGACTCCCGGCATGAACAGCCGTTAGGCCAATGTTTCGAACCAAGGAATTGAAAAGGCAGGTATCTGCCTTTTCGCGTTTGTATTGGAGCGCAATATGAGACGATTCTTAGCTATATTCTTTGCTGTAATGGGGGCACCGCTTATTGCATTTGCAGATGGCGGCACAGTCAACATTGCATGTGAAGAAACTGTTGCATGCCCGGCAGGGCAGACGGGGTCGCAAATTTACACATGTTCGCAAAGTGTAAATGGTGGTTCTTGTACAACCGATCCAGATGGGTCGCTGAAAACAAAGCCGAAGTGCAAGTCGACAACTATTAACAATCCGTCGTACTCAAAGTATTGGAAGCTTAAGAGTAGTAGCTGTGTTGCGTCCGGCCCAACCTATGTTTCGACGCAAACAGAAACCCAATGGCTTTCATGCCCGGCGAATACTCCTAGCGGGAGTATTTACCAGAACCGTACCTATGATGTGTATTCAGACGGCAGTACTCAGAACTACTCCGATTGGACTGTTTACAACAACTGCTACAACCAAGCTCCAACTGTACAGAATGTCTCGCTCAGCACTCCTGAGGACACCCCACTTTCCGCGGCCCTAAGCGCCAGTGATGACGGTCCATTCCCGTATACCTTCCAGATTCTAGGTGGTCCGGCAAATGGCTCCGCCTCGATCTCCGGAAACACGTTGAGCTTCACCCCCAACCAGGACTGGAACGGGGTCACCACCATCACCTATCGGGTCCAGGATGGAGCAGGCGCTTGGTCTGCCGCCGCTACGATCACTATCACCGTCACGCCGGTAAATGATCCGCCCGTTGCCCAGGCCAAGACACTCACAATGGCGGAGGACACCACTGGTTCTGTCACTTTGTCCGCAACCGATATCGACTCGCCGGCGCCGACAGTCTTCCAGATTGTTGCCAACTCGCCCTATGGGACCGCCACGATATCCGGCTCGACCATGACCTTCATCCCGGTCGCCAACTGGAACGGCACGACATTGGTCACATACCGCGCGCAGGATAGCGCCGGTGCTTGGTCATCACCGGCAACTGTGTCCATTACCGTCACAGCAGTGAACGATCCACCCTCTGTGGACGACCTGCAGGCAACAACAGCAGAGGACACCGCCCTCGCAGTGACGCTTCCTGTCCATGACGTCGATCTGTCGTTCGAAGGCGATTCCCACACGTTCGCGATCACGGCATTACCCCCGGCCGCAGCCGGAACGGCGAGCATCAGTGGGAATAAGTTGACCTTTGTGCCGGCAACAAACTGGAATGGCACCACGACGCTGAAGTACCAAGCTACCGACTCGCGTGGAGCGAAATCCAACATCGCCACCCTGACGATCACTGTCACTCCGGTGAACGACACGCCTTCGGTGGACGACCTGCAACTGACGACTGCCGAGGACACTGCTGGCGCTGTCACGTTGCCCGTACACGATGTCGATCTTGCGTTCGAGGGGGACTCCCACACCTTCGCCATCACGGCAGCTCCTCCAGCAGCAGCGGGAATAGCCACCATCAGTGGTAACCGGTTGACGTTCGTACCTGCGCCAAACTGGAACGGCACTACGACGCTGAGATACCAAGCCACCGACTCGCATGGAGCGAAGTCCAACGTCGCCACCCTGACGATCACCGTCACTCCGGTGAACGACACGCCTTCGGTGGACGACCTGCAACTGACGACTGCTGAGGACACGACAGGTGCTGTGACATTGCCTGTGCACGACGTCGATCTGGCGTTCGAAGGGGACTCGCACACCTTCATCGTTACGGCGGCTCCCCCTGCTTCGGCCGGGAAAGCGACCATCAGCGGGAACCAGCTGACGTTTGTGCCAACGGCGAATTGGAACGGCACCACGACTCTGAAGTACCAGGCGACCGATTCGCACGGGGCGAAGTCCAACATCGCGACCGTGACGATCACTGTCACGCCGGTAAATGACACGCCCTCCGTGGATGACCTGCAATTCACCACCAATGAAGACACTGCGGTTGAAGCAACTCTTCCAGTCCATGACGTCGATCTTGATTTCGAGGGTGACAGTCATACCTTCAGCATCGTGACTGCTCCTGAGATAGAGCACGGAGCAGCATCGATCAGTGGCAACAAGCTGACCTTCACACCCAGTCTGGATTGGAATGGAAAAACAACGCTCCAATACCAGGCGACTGACTCCCACGGGGCCAAGTCGAACGTCGGGACAGTTACGATTACCGTCGTGCCCGTCAACGATGCTCCCCAGGCGACTGGCGCGACTATCGTCACCGACGAGGGGAAAACCAGTTCCTCGGTTATTCCGTGGGTCGTGGATCCCGATCTGGGGAACGGCGACACCTTCACCTTCCAGATAATTGGCCAGCCCGTTCACGGTTCGATCAAGCTGGTCGCCGGGGCACTCGTTTACACCCCGTCTAGTCAGTACTTCGGTGATGACGCCCTCACGATTCGCGCAACAGATTCTGGCGGCCTGTGGGTGGACGGACAGGTGCGCGTCGTCGTGAACAAGTTCAACTATGCACCTACCGATATCCTCCCCCACACGCTGGAAATGTACGCCGGCATCGGCGGAAGCGCGGAGCTCGCCGTTGTCGATCCCAACCTGTGGGGGGCGACTTCGCTGCAAGTGGTTCAGCAGCCGAGCAATGGAGAAGTCAGTATTTCCGGGAATACGCTGACCTACCGCACTGATGACGATCAGCCCGCGACTGTTCGGCTGAGAGCGACGGATCAGGACGGCCTGTTTGTCGAGAAGGACATCAAGCTGACCTTCAAGCCGGCCTGGGAATTCTTTGACGGGCGAGAAGTCGTGACCACAAAGGCTGTTCCTCGCATTCCGGCGGTAGCCGCCCAACTCGTGCATACCAACGGTCAGCAGGCATTCCAAGTCAGCCAGCCAGAGGTGCTTGAGTCGTTGGGCAACGACCTGGTTGCGATCGTCACTCCTTCATCATCAGTTGGCGTGACGTTGCAGCACCGGCAATTGGCCCCAGGAATCGGCATGCGCTTGGTTCCCAAGGTGCTCACTGCAACAGACCTGCAATCCCCAATGGGGGCATTGAATATCGGGGTAGCCGGCACATCCAACGTGTACCTGAGCCGCGCGGACCGTACTGGGCCGGTCTATTCGGTACCTGTGAGTATCTGGGCGTTTGAAGGTGCGCTCGCTGCAGATAATTGGTCGATCTATCAAGGCACAGGGCGGACAGCCATTCGCGTTGAACAGTCGAATGGCGCATGCGCTCTGCTGACGAATGCCCAGATGGCCAAGTCCCGGAACGCCCTGGACACGCCCACCTGCTTCCTGTCCTGGACTGGGACGCCAGATGAATGGAAGGACACTAGCTCGAGCACAAACCTCGCAATGGTTGCCGCTGGCATGGCCGCTGGAAAGCAGCTGGTTCAGGCCACGGCATTTGTCTTCGACCAGAGTGGCCAGCCGCAGAAAATGGTCGACATCAAGCACGATTTGATCGTCAAGCCTTTGGCCGGCCAGCTCGGATTTGCACTGAGCCCCCAAGTGAGCGATGTGTACCAGAAGGTCCAGTCACTTTCGCTCTCGCTTAAGTCAACCGCCAGCCAAGCAACCTGCACGCCGACGGTTAGCGCAGACATGGCCAAGAAGTCAGCGCAGCAATGGCAGACGAACGTAAGCTGCTTGATCCAGTGGATCCAGCTTCCTGAGGGGATGGTCCAACCAAGCTCGACAACCGATGCCAAGTTAAACGGCTCAATGAACGTCCCTGGGCTGCAGTCGATCGGATGGAATGTCACTTTGTTCACGCCCAGTGGTGCGCAGATTGATGGCGGCAACGGCGGGCAGGATTTCAACGTGGTTCCACCGCCTGCAATCGATGTTTCGTTGCCGACCACGAACTTTGTGAAGGAGGGGATGTACTGGGTTTCGCAGGCCGGCGGCTCGGTGGGGGCAATGTCTATCAGTGCCATAGCCGCAGACCTGACCTATCAGGCGACTCTCGACGGCGCCCAACTCGAAAACTCTGTCTCCTTAAGCTACGGTCAGGCGCAACGCTTCACACGGTACATCTCCGGCCAGACCGCTCCGCTGTGGTCGCAGACGCCGTTTGTTGTCGACGTGGCTTATCGCGCTCTTCCAGAGGCCCATACGAAGAAAACCGTGCAGCTGCTCGCGGTTCCTAAGGACTCCATCAAGCCTGTCATCCTTAATGATGAGCGCCAGGTCCTCGACACCGACGGTCTAGCCATCAAGGCTGGCATTCGCGATACGGTGGCAATGAGCGACCCCTATAGCCTTTCGACGATGGGTGATTGGGACATTCGCCTTCTGTCGACCACGTCGGGCGTGAATTATCAGCAGCTAGCGGATTGGCAGCCGATAGATGCCGAGGGCAATGCCACCTTCAAAGTTGATCTCACCGGCCTGACGAATAAAGCGGTTCGGATCATCGCGGAGGCGCGAGTTCACTCGCCGGTGCCGGAGTACTCGCTTACACGGCAAGGAAGTGCACCGCTGATGCTCACCGTCCTCAACGGGGAGGCGCTCGATGGAAAGATCCAAGCGCTGCGTATCCTCGGGCCGGCCCCGCTGAAAAACAGCTTCTACGCAGTCACTACCGACCGCACCCAAAGTCGTGATCTTGGTGAAGTTGTGTGGGAGTTGAGCAAGGATGAGGGTGTGACTTGGGACGTCGTTAGCTCGGATCCGAAGCTCCCCCAGCACCTGAGTTACACCTTCCCGCGTGGGCACTATCTCCTGCGTGCGCAACTCACCAACAGAAACTCGGGAGCTAAATCGACTACGCCGGTGATCGATATCACTGCATTTGTGGTCCCGCAGGCACGGCTGAAGGGGCCGCAAAACGTGTTTATCGGCGACACCGCCATCTTCAAGCTGGTCGATCTGCAGGGGCAGCCGCTCGACACCTCTGATATGACCGTGGACTGGTCATTGGACCGGGGTAAGACGTGGGTGCCCAGCAGCACAGGCGATGGCGTCTACCGCCTGACTCGAGATGAAGCAGTCCGTGTCACGCTGTACGGGCGGCTGAAGTACAACGATTCCCCTGACCATCCCAGCGTTTACAAGAAGGTCACTGTAGGAGTCGCGTTCCGCCAGATTCGCCCGCCTCGGGTGCAACTGATCGGGCCAGGCCATCCGGAGGTCGACACCAAGGGGACATGGAAGGCCAACATGATGCTGCCATACCCCAACATGGACGTGACAATGGATGGTTACTTCATCATGCCAAACGGAGAGCAAGTCCACAGCTTGCAGGCTGAGTACACCCCCACATCCGCTGATATGTCGGATGAGAAGACCTACATCGGCTTCCAGGGGTGGATCAACGGCTACGAAGACCGTGGCGGCAGCGGCCTTACCCAGAAGCTGCTGCAGTTCTGGAAGTACGTTTGGCCCGACTGGTACATCCAGAGCAAAACGAGCGCGATCTACGCGCCTGCGGACCTCACGATGACCGCAAGGAACCGTGGCACTTTCCAGCAGTTCGAAGGGTTAAAGATTGATTGGGATGTCCCCCCGTATGAGGGGATGAGCGTGGTCAAGGACTCCGACCAGAAGAGCCGGATTGTCAGAGTGACCGAGCCAGGAACCTACCAGTTCGGATACACAGTCACCGATGCACGAGGCAACCTGAGTACCGTGTCCACCGAAATGGAGTTTCTTCCGCCGCCTGACTGGAACGTGCTGCTGTCGTGGTCCGGCGATAACAAGTTCGGCCGCGCTCCCCTTGGAGTGCTGGTGCGACCATCGATCAGCGGAGGTCATCCCAAGGACAGGATTCTGACCAAGGCCTATACCCTGGATGGGAAAGCGCTCGACAGCACGGGAGACTACGGTCGCGCGACTTTGGCCACCCCTGGCCCTCACACGGTAACGATGAACATCACTACGGAGATGGGGCATGAGGCAAGTGGGGAGGTCCAAATTCCAGTGGTCGCCAACCAGGCGCCGAGCTGCTCGCTCGAAGTCACTAATGGGCGTACCTCTTGGTTGGCCAAGGCAACCTGCACTGATCCGGATGGCCGGGTGTCGAAAAACAACTGGTACATCAATGGAGAAAAGCAGGCACTGAACTCCAACAACATCTCGATCCCCATGTGGCGCTACCCGGATGGGGAGCCGGTGATAACCCTCATCGGTATCGATGACTCGGGAGCTGAGTCGCCACCGGTGGCGAACAAGTAACCCTAGAAAAGGCCGCTTTGCGGCCTTTTTCTATTTTGAGTAAAAACCGCGTCGGAAAGCGCCACTAACGATTGTTGCAAGGCGGAAAACTCTCCTCCGAGCGCAGGCCCTGCGCATTTCCAGGAGAGTCACGATGCAAGTCCAAAACATTCAATTCAAGCCGGGTAAAGTCGCGAAGGCGATGGTCAACCCGGTCGTTCTCACCGCCGCGCTGATGATCGTCGCAGGGGTTGCTGTCGCCGGTACTGGCGGCGATACCTTCGACTCGGTCTGGGTAACCCTGACCGACTGGATGCAAGGTACCCTGGGCCGTATCCTTATCGGCCTGATGATTCTGACCGGCATCGGTGCCGGCGTTCTGCGCCAATCCCTGATGCCCTTCGTAACTGGCGTCGGCGGTGGCGTAGGTCTGTACGCTGCGCCCGATGTGATCGAATCGATCATGACCGCCACTGTGCCGGTGATGAATGGCCTGAACAGCGCTCTGCAGCATCTGCCTGTGGCGCTCTAACAGCGCTTCGGCCACCGCTCAAGGCCCCGTTTTTTTCCGTCGCAAAAGCGGCGGAAAAGCGGGGCCTTCGCTTTTCTGCAATCCCTACGCTGTGCCAATCCCCTATAGGAGAACGGCACATGCCATCGCAACCAATATCGAGTTTCTTAGCCCTCCTGGGCGCATTCGTCACTTCCGGCGCGCTGGCCGGAGTTCCTGGCAATACCCCTTCCAAGGACATCGTCATCCTCCCTGCAAGCGCGATGATCGG
Source organism: Pseudomonas sp. DP-17 (assembly GCF_022380625.1). NCBI lineage: Bacteria > Pseudomonadati > Pseudomonadota > Gammaproteobacteria > Pseudomonadales > Pseudomonadaceae > Pseudomonas > Pseudomonas sp. DP-17. The sequence goes on along the minus strand of NZ_JAKSXG010000018.1, from coordinate 58,260 downwards.
CATCGAGAAGAATGGCAAATTCGCCATCATCAGTGATACCGGTCGATTCCTCATCCAGGGCACAGTTTTCGACGTCTGGCAAAACAAGGAAATCAAGAACCTTGACGACGCTCGGTACGCTGCTCAGTACGTGCCGGTCGACAGGGTGAAAACAGGATTTGCCGACCTGGCCCCGATGACGATCGGTAATGGGGAAAAGGCGGTGACGATGTTCTCCGATCCCGCCTGCGGCTACTGCAAGCAGATTATGGAAGAGGCACGTAAGGAGTTACCGGAAGGGTACCGCCTCGACGTGCTGGAGCTTCCGCTGCTGACTGAGCGCAGTGCGTCGCGGACTAAAGAACTGCTTTGCGCCGAGGACAAAGTCGCTGCCTGGAAGGCTGGCGTGACCGGGGATCTGGACACTCCACTGGCTCAAAAACCGGAGGGTGCGTGTTCTCTGGAGGTTATCGACAAGCGTCGCCTCACGGCACAGTTCCTGGGCGCTCGCAACGTCCCCTTCTTGATCCGCGATGACGGGTTCACCCACGAAGGTAAGCCTTCCGAAGGGTTGCGCTCGTGGATCCTCAGCAACCGCTCGAACTAAGGGGGCCTTATGTCGCTTCTCTCATCGCTTCTGGCACCTCTTCCGCGCCTTTCCAAACTGATCAACGGCCTTGCTTACGATCCCGAAATGCAGCTGTTTCAACTGGAAGGGAACCGTTTGGGTTTTGCGTTCCGTTGTTCGCCTCTGGCCGGCTCCAGCGGCGACGAGGCAGCGCGCCTGAAGGCAGGTCTTACTGTCGACTGGCCGGAAGGTACTGCAATTAGCTTCAGCCTGATCTGTACCGAGAACATCAACCATCTGAAAGCGGGATTCCTTAACCTACGCAAAGCGTTTGTGGAGCGAGGCGTGTCCGACTTACCGCCGGAAACACAGGCTCTCCTGCAGAAGGTCACTCAGGCTCGAGGGCAGTATCTGTCCGATCGCACGCTACTGCCTGTCGACAGTATCTCCGGCGTGAAGGTTCGCCAGCAGGACCTGGTGATCTCTGTAACGATGCCGATCAAGGATGCACTACCGTCCGCTACTGAGGCCAACATGGCCAAGGAACTGGCTGATGGTCTCAATACTTCCCTGGACAGCTGCAACCTAGCCCCTGTCGCTTTGACCAATGACGCGTATGTCGAGATTTTCCAGTCAATCCTGAACAAGGGGCCGAACGCCTCGTGGCGAAACAACCCCGAACTGCATGCTGATCTCGACAAGCCCCTGAACGAGCAGCTACTGGACTTCGACCGCAGTGTCGAGCCGAAAAAGGATCACCTCAAAATCGGTGATGACTGCTTCGTTAAAACCCTCTCGCCCAAGGCATATCCGGATTCGATGTGGCAAGGGGATGCTTCACAGTACCTTTCGGACATTCTCTCCCAGCGGGGAGGAATCCGCGGCAATTGCATCTTCACCAGCACGATCTATTTTCCCCCGCAGCTTTCCACCAAGGACAAGCTCAACCGTGGACGCCAATGGTCGATCAAGCAGGCGGTCGGCCCGATGCCCCATTTCGTGCCGGCGCTCCGAAAGAAAAAACAGGGGTATGACACCCTTTTCGAGGACCTGGACAAGGGGCTGCCGAACATTCAGTTAAACACCACCCTCGTTGTCTTCGGAAAGAGTAAAGAGGACTTGATCCAGGCTGCGGCGAGCGCGAAGAGCCACTTCTCGACCCAAGGTTTCACGCTCCTCGAGGACAAATTCATCGTCCTGCCAATTTTCATCAATGCGTTGCCGATGTGCGCGGACACCGGAGCAATCCAGGACATGTTCCGCTACAGAACTATGAGCCTGGCGCAGGCTCTACCGATTCTGCCGATCTACGGCGATTGGCGCGGAACCGGTACCCCTGTGGCCCCGTTTGTTTCCCGAAACGGGCAGCCAATCAGCTTCCATCTCTACGATTCGGACACCAACTACAACGGCACCATTGCTGCCCAGTCGGGGTCAGGTAAATCGTTCCTTACCAACTACCTCATCACCTCCTACCTGAGCATGGGCGCCAAGGTCTGGTGCATTGACGTAGGTCGCTCCTACGAGAAGCTCGCCGAGGCATACAAGGGTGATTTCGCGTGCTTCGATAAGGGCTCCCAGATCTGCCTGAACCCATTCGAACTGGTAGAAGATTTCAGCGACGAGGAAGACGTCCTGGTTGGGCTGATTTCTGCGATGGCGGCGCCGACGGAGCCGCTGAAGGACTTCCAAACTGCTGGGTTGAAGCGCCACCTGACGAACTGCTGGGATAAACATGGCAAGGCTTTGCTGGTCGATCACATCGAGCAGTCCTTGCTGAGCGATGAAGACCAGCGGATCAAGGACATCGGCAGCCAGCTCTATGCATTCACCTCCCGCGGCCAGTACGGCAAGTACTTCAACGGTCGCAACAACCTCAATTTCCAGAACCCCTTCACTGTGCTGGAACTGGAGGAGCTCAAAGGGCGCGTCCACCTTCAGCAGGTAGTGCTACTGCAGCTCATCTACCAGATCCAACAGGACATGTACCTCGGCGAACGTGACCGGCCAAAAATCGTGATCATCGACGAGGCGTGGTCGCTGCTGGCGCAGGGCAACGTCGGTGAGTTCATCGAACACGGCTACCGTCGCTTCCGTAAGTACGGTGGCGGCGCGATTGTCATCACTCAGGGCGTCAACGACCTCTATCAGAACAAGGTCGGCCAAGCTATCGCGGAGAACTCGGCGTTTACCCTTCTCCTGGGCCAGAAGGCTGAGGCCATCGACTCGATCAAAGAGAAGAAGCGCCTGCCTCTGGGCGACGGTGGTTATCGCATCCTCAAGACAGTTCGCTCCTACAAGGGCCATTACTCCGAAATCTTCATGCTCACGCCGCGTGGCGCCGGCATTGCACGCCTCACCGTCGACCCCTATTCGATGTTGCTGTACTCCACTGCACCGGAGGACGTGCAAGCGATCAGGAATTACACCCAGGCGGGTATGCCTCAGGATCAGGCGATCCTCCAAGTACTGCGCGACCGTGGCATCGACGTGGGAATCATTGCTTCGGAGGCTGCGTGATGCGGAATCCGTTCAGCATCGATGCCAAGGTGCGGCGTACTGTCGAGGCCGTGAATTCGGCTCGGCGACGCCGACCGCTGGATTCTCGCTTTTTGCTGAAGGGGGTAACGCTTGCCTCGCTACTGGCAGGTGGAATTGTCCTCCTCGCGAGCCGCTACAGCATTGCGATTGCCACTCAGGAGGCCCTGTGCCTCCCACCGTACCGGGTCTGGGTCATCGACAAGGCAGACACCACCCCGGTACGTGGGGGGACCTTTGCGTTCAAAGCCAAGGGGCTGCAGCCAATTTTCCCCGATGGCACCAACATCGTGAAAGTAATGGTTGGTCTGCCTGGCGATGACGTTTCAGTGACTGAGGCAACGACAGCCATTAACGGAGAGGTAGTCGGCAATGGTTTGGCCGTTGCCACCGAGCGGAACCTTGATATTGCACGGTATGTGCGTCATGGCCGTATAGAGATCGAGCGATACTGGTTCATGGGCAGAACGCAGGACTCCTTTGACTCGCGCTACTGGGGGTCTGTTGCGCGCTCGCAGCTGTGGGGGAGGGCGTATCCACTATGGTGAGGCGTTTTGTGGTTCTGGCTGCCAGCGCTGCTCTCTCCACCGCCGCTTTGGCTGTAGACACCCTTCCAAGCAGGCCCGCGCTTAGTGACCTTGATCCGACTCTGCTTGAGCAGGCGAAGACGATTGTGGACAACAGCAGAGCGATAACGGCCGATGCATCCCCGCACGACTACGAGTGGGTCAAGCGTGCCGGAGAGGAGGTGCGAGCGAGTACGGGAGAGCGAGACGGGGCAGCCGACAACGGCTCTCATCCGCCGCCGCACCCCCTTGGAGATGGGGAAAAGACTTTGATATTTGTCTCCTGGTCCATGGGCGCCCGTGCCATCGAAGATATCTTGGTGGCCTACGACGGAGTCCCCGGGGTTGGAGTGGTCTTTAGGGGCATCCCGGAGGATGTGCCGATGGCGACGGCAGTGGCGAGAATGCAGCGCCTAACCAAAGTCACCCGTTCCACAACTCCAATCCTCCTCGATCCACTCGCCTTCCAGCGCCACGGTGTTTTCGCGGTGCCATCAATTGGGCGTGAGGATGGCGAGCAGCATCAGGTTGCCTTTGCTACTGGCAGCTCGTCGACCTCGTTGCTTTCTCAAAGGGTTGCCCAAGGTAAGCGCGGAAATCTTGGCTCCTTCGGCTCTACCACCGAGATCATTGAGCCTGATCTCATGGCCGTGGCGAAGTCGCGTATCGAGCAGTTGGACGTCGGCGCGATGAAGCAGCGCGCGATTGCTCGCTTTTGGGACAAGCAGCCGGGCTTTGTATTGCCAACCGTTGAACACAGCAGCATCAGGCCCGTTGACCCCTCTGTGATCATCCCGCAAGACATCCTGGGCCCAGACGGCCGAGTAGTAATCAAAGCTGGCCGGATGAACCCACTGGAGGTGATGCCTTTCGGTATCAAGTTGGTGGTTATCGACCCAACCTCCTCCTGGCAGGTGGACCTTGCTCGCCGCGAGGTTGCTACGAAGGATGGGCTTCAGGTCATCGTGATCGCCAGCCACATTCCCGGTTCAACGTCGGACGTTGGCCCATCTGGTTGGGAGCTGTTCAACGATGTTCAGGACTCGATTGCAGCTCCCTTGTATCTCCTCCAGCAGGATCTAGCCGCGCGGTATCAGGTGACGGCTGTGCCTTCAGTCGTTACGGCCGAGGACAAGAAGTTCGTTGTACGGGAGATATCTCAATCCGATGCGCAGGGGGCAATCGATGCGATTCGCTAGTGGGATTTTCGTTGGTTTAGCGCTGGCATTGCTGGTCTGTGTCGGCGCTCGGGCAAGCGAGGTGATGTGTGAGGACTCTGGGCTGTTGGGCCCAAAACTCTTCACCGACATTTGCTGGGCCTGCCTGTTTCCAATTCGGGTATCGGGTGCCCAAATAACGCCTGGAGTAGCGCCTGAAGGAGCGTCGAAGCAAGTGCTTTGCGTCTGCCAGAAAGGCAGCTCCGGGATCTATACGCCCGGCGTCGTAACCTCCATGTGGCAGCCGGCGAGAATCGTCGAGAACGTGCGCAAGGCTGGGTGTTCGCCCACTCTGGGTGGGATCACACTCCCGATGGGGAACTCCCGCACGTACGGACGATTGAGGCAGGACAACCTCACACAGACCGGCCAGGCTGCGGGGTCGTTCTATCACACCCATTACTACGCTTTCCCGCTGCTGCAGATACTCGATCTGTACACGCCAACGAAATGCAACCCAGATGGCTACCTGGATCTCGACATCATTTCCTTCACAGAGATCGATCCAACCTGGACATCTCCGACTCTCGCTTTCTTTCAGAACCCTGAGGCGGCTGCAGTGGCGAATCCGCTTGCGATCGCGGCATGTGCCGCTGACTCAGCAATGGTTGCTGCAGGAAAGGAGCCGCTGGAAAGCATGTGGTGGTGCACCGGAACGTGGGGCGGCGTATATCCCCTTACCGGCGTTACGCCGGCGCAAGACGTGAACCGGTCTTCCGCGCTTTTGGCGGCACGGATGCTTGCTCAGCAACATCGCAGGGGACTGGCGCGTAGGACAATGGGTGACGACAACCTGTGTAACGCGAGCATCTACCCGACCTTACCGAAGAGTCAGTACAAGCTCACTCAGTTCTACCCGAAGTCGCAGAACCAGAAGGCAATGTGGATCGGTACGCCACCACAGCTTTGGGATGGTGGCCCTTCGCGCCACGTACCAGGTACTGGAAATGACTCCATGTACCTCATTTGGCGTTGGACAGACTGCTGCTCCAACCTCTAACAGGAGGCCCGGAGGGGCATCTCTATGGCAGATTTCCTTTGGATATACGCGCCGCCAGTAGCACTCATGCTACTGGTCGGCGCCGTTGCGCACACGCTTCTATTGGCCCGGCCTGCATACCGTGGCTGGTGGGGGGAATACAAGGTGAACTTCATGCTGAAGGTGTGCTTGAGTGGGGAGTACCGTGTTTTCAGCAACGCACTTTATCGCGGGCAGACGGATGATGAGACCACGCAGATCGATCACATCGTGGTGAGCCGGTATGGCCTGTTTGTCATTGAGACGAAGTGCTTTCGCGGGCGCATAGTCACGGACCCCAATGCACCTGACACCTGGCTGCAACGGGTAGGCCGGAGGAAGTACAAAGTCAGGAACCCGCTACTGCAGAACTATGCCCACGTCAAAGCGCTTCACCGGGTAACCGGAATCCACTCTCAGCAAATTCGGAGTTTCGTCGTGATGGCGGGGCAGGCGAAATTTGTCTATGGGATGCCGGAGGGCGTTTTCAGCATCTGGTCTGTTGTACGGAAGATCCAAGCCTTTCGCGCACCGGTATTCACCGCCGGGCATGTTTCCTCGATCACGAAGGCGCTTGAAAGGTGTCGGGTCAAAGGGGGGTATTGGGCAGCTAAACGCCACGTCGAGCTGCTCAAGAGGAAAGAGGCTAGAAGGAAAAGTGCAGCCAGCAGTACGCCCCAAGAGGAATGCCAAGTGCGATCCCAGCAGTGGCCGCAATGACGACCAGGGCAACCACTGAGAAACTCCAAAACTTACCTTTATCCGTGGAGGCCTCCGGCGGGTCTTGAAGTACGCTGAGCCACCTGGAATGTTCGAATCGATCGTTTGCAGTTGCTTTTTCGCGCGTCGACAACATCGATGCTTCTCCGTAGAGGAGCTGACGCCCTGTGAGGGGCGTCAGCAAGCCACTCAGCCAATCGCAGTCTCGCGCGCCTCGATCTGCTCGACGGCATCAAGGTCATTGGATTCCGGTTCCACGAAGCCGCTTGCTTTGCGCTCTTCCTTTTCGGTCTGCTCTTGAGCGTCTGCCTGCTCAAGATCGGCCTTCATCTCCAAAGACTTGCTGGCGTAAGCCTTGGTTCTTGCGGCCTGACCGGTCCCAACCAGAAAGCGGACGAGTTTGTTGATCTGCTTATGCTTCTCTTGGCGGAATGCGTCAGCTTCACCGCTTTCAATCACTCCTCCCAACCAACCTGCGTCGACCAGCATGATCAGGTGGTCGTAAGCCTTCAGCAGGGCGCCGAACCGAGCGATTTCGGGGCTGGTGATCTCGTAGGCACGCTCCTGGGGATGGTCGTATTCCGGAAGGCATTGGGCGAGCGCGCCCAGCAGGGCGCTGATACGCGCGGTGTCGTCGCTGATTGCTTTTTCCGTGTCGGCGAGCTTGGTGCTTACTGCGGAAGCCACCGCCTGGTAATCGAAGCTCTTGAGCTTCTGCGCCAGTTTCCGGGCGACGACATCGATAACGAAGAGGGCGGTCATCACGTTATCGAAACGATTGCCGCTGAAGGCTTTAGCCTGTTCAGTGTTGAGTACGAGATGCCCCTTCAGCCGCGCTGTGGAGTATTGGTATTTCTTCGGTGCAGTTGCAGATTGGGTGGTCATGTTCAAGATCTCCAGTGTTGGTGGCCATCGCATTGCAACAGCGGCAGGAAGACTGGAATGGCTTTTTTCTGCTTGATTTACGCCGGAAATAGAAGTTCTCCCTGGAGGTGTTGACGACCGCTGTACCGGTAGAGAAAATCACCGCATCCATCGGGTTGTCCCGATCAAAAATTGCCTTAGGGCTCCGCCAACCTTCATAGCTGCTGTGCAGTTGTGGGTTTCCCAAGCTGTGTATGCACTTGGGGCTGTGCCCAGCTGAGCCAATCAGCTTAAAAAGCTGCTCTGCAACCTGCAGAGCGTCATCAAAAAAGGGAGGCCTAGGCCTCCCTTTTTTCGTTTCAAAAACCCTGACGGGGCACACCTCCGTTAGGGGGTTCTCCGTCGGAAAAACGGAGAACTGAAATGATCAAATCCAATGAAACCCTGAAGGCGAAAGTGCTGGTTGGTTATGGCTTTCTGCTGTCCTTCCTGGGCGCGCTGTATGCCCCGGCGTTCGTAAAGGCAGTTGTGCCCTTTGCACTTTGCATCGTGCTCGCTGCTGCTTTGATGCACGCTCCGTCGCTCATGGCGCTAATCCGAGGGGCTCTGAAACGCCGCGCGAGAACGACGTCCCAGCAAGCTACACGCGTTGGAACGGCTACTGCAGTCTGGTGCGACCACATCGACTACGACAACTTCCACATGCCCACCTACCTGCGCCAAGGGGAGGAGTGCTGATGAATACTGTCCGTGTTGATTTTGATGAGCCGGCCTACCTCAGAAGTTACAAGGGGATGTGCGTCCATTCGCATCGGTACTGTCGTGACGATGTGGCGCTGCAGCTGAATGATGATGTCTTGGCTCTCGAGCCCGTCATCCTCAATCGCCTGTATCGCCCGCAGGATCGGCTACAGCCGGCAATGCAGGCTGCAGTTGTTTCGGTCGAAGGGGAACTCCTTGAGCAAAATGACCACCGGGGACTGGATGCAGTCGATGCCGAAGCTTCGAACTCCTGTGCTGCTGAAGAAGACATCGAGCTTTCCTTCCGGCAGGGCATGGAGGGGGAGTTTGTTGAAGGTATCTACAACGGTTCAGGCTCGCACTGGTATCGCTTCAATAAACGCAATGGTCGGTCGTTCTATCTGCGCATTGGCAATCACCTCGTTTGGGGTGCGGAGCTGGCGATGGAGATCAATCGAACCAATATCCAGAAGGGGGACAGAATCCGGCTCACCTTCCTTGAGAAGACGCCGGTCACTGTGCCGATTCGAAAAGAAAACGACGAAGTCGAATGGAAGAACACGCACAGGAATTCCTGGCAAATCGACCGTATCGACTGATCCACCACGAAGCGCCCTACGGGGCGCTTTTCATTTCCTTGGAGTTACTCATGTCTGCAAATCAGATGGGCGTATACGCCCCCGAGAAGTTAGACGTGCTGGAAGCTGCAGAAGGACGGTGGAAATTCGTCTTCGAGCAACTGGCACCAGGGTTGGCAGATGCCAACGGCAAGCCTGGCCGAAACTATCCTTGCCCGGTTCACGGTGGTAGAGATGGGTTCAAGATCTTCCGAAAAACCAGCGACACAACCAGTGGCGGCGTATGCCGTACCTGTGGAATCAAGCCGGACGGCTTGGCGTTGGTGATGTGGGTAAACAGCTGGAGTTTCCACGAGGCGCTGCAGGAAGTCGGAAGCCTCATGGGAGTGAAGGACAAGCATGGTCGGACCGCCGGTGACGTTCAGCGGGTGATACCCCAGCGTGCTGTACCGAAGGCTGCCAGTAAGGGCCTATCGGATGAATGGGTAATCGCCACTCTTCGAACGATGGTGCAAGAGAGTGTCGCACTGACCCACCCGGATGCCGAACCTGCTCGTCTCTACCTTCGATCTCGCGGAATCCTTGTCTGGGACCGGCCTGAGTTGAGCCGCTTCGTGCGGTTCCACCCAAGGCTGACCCACAAAGGCCCTGATGGGGAGAAAACGACCTTCCCTGGGATCATCGGTGTACTGATGTCCCCGGCAAAGCAGGCCGTGACAGTCCAGAGGCACTTTCTGACCTCAAAGGGTGAGAAAGCCCCGATCGCGGATCCGAAGAAGATGTTTGCAATTCCAAGCGATAGAGCACTGCCTGGCAGCGCGATTCCGACAGCTTCGCCTGGCAGCGTGATTGATGTCTGCGAAGGGTTGGAAACAGCGTTGGCAATCGAGACCGCAACGGGGTTGCCGGTATGGCCACTGGTGAACACATATCTGATGGAGATGTTCGTGCCGCCGGCGGGAACTGAGGAGGTTCGAATCTGGATCGACAAGGACCGCAAAAGCGCCGGCGTGAATGCTGGAGTCGCGCTCAAAAAGCGCCTGTGGAGTTTGGGAGTTAGGGCCAGAATTCTGGAGCCGACACTAGACATACCGCATGGCGCCAAAGGGGTTGATTGGAACGACGTCCTGCTTTGGCAGGGCCCGGCCGGTTTCCCCGGGCAAGAGGTCTACCGCCACGTGCGGTAGGCCTCAGGCCTTCCCTCCTGATTTACTTTTTTCCGTACGTTTTTCTGCCTGAAAACGCCCTTTGCGCTTCACTCCGCCACGCAGAATTTGAGCATCGATTGCTGCGCCAAGGCGGTTTGCCATGCTTTCTCACTCTTTCTCTGCCGCTGTTCTCGCCGTCTTCGCTACTGGAGCGATAGCGGCAGACGTGCCCGCGGCCGCGCCTGCTGATCCCCTGGCTGGGAGTTCGTTCTACCAGGACAAGGAGCGTGGGTGGTTCTGGTATGAGGATCCGCCAGAAGAGACTGTTCCGCCGGTGGAACCTGAGAAGCCTGATCCACCCAAAGCGCCGGAGTCTCCGAAAACTGCTGAACCAGCGCCGGCTGCTGATCCAGCCCCTGGTACCGTCGCGTGGTTGCGCGTGATGCTCCCAAAATTACGGGACAAGGCGATTGACAATCCCACTCGAGAAAACATGAGCGCGTATTACTTTGCTCAGAGGTTAATGCTAGATAAAGCGGAGAGGTTCTCGCGCAATTCCGTTGAAACTATTCGTAATGATCCGTTCCTCGATGAGGACATGCGTTATCCAGCTTCAAACGCGGCAGCTGACGCCATATCCACCGAGTCTGGAAAGCAACGCGATCTACTGATGCGCGAAATTGCAAAGAGATCATCTCTTGTGTTTTTCTACAACGGATCGAGTTGCGTCCTATGTGATCAGGCAATAGCCGCAATTTCGGCACTAGAGTTTAAATATGGGTTCTCCGTCCTTCCGATTTCTATGGATGGCAACCCGCTGCCTAACGGCAAATATCCAAAAACGAAATATGATAACGGGCTTGCCAAAAAACTTGGTGTGATTACCGCTCCAGCCCTAGCCATCGCAATCCCACCCCATGATGTAAAAATTGTAGCGTTCAGTACCGTGTCTATGGACACGGCAATAAGCAGGATCTTAGTTGCAGCTAAGGATTCCGGGCTAATTACTGGTGAGGAATTGGCTGCAACTTCACGGGTAAATACTGTCGGCCTCATCGATTCGGCTTCTTTGTCGGGCCTTCCTCCGGATGTAGTAAACAATCCATCAGAGTTTTCAAGGCGCGTGCGGGAAGAAGCGCGCAAAGCATTTATTAAAAGTGTTGGGGGTGAGTGATGAATCTAAAGCGGCTCGCTGTTTCGGTGGCGATTTCCATGTTCCCGATAATTGGTCAGTGCTCAATTCAAGAGCAGGTTGATCAAATGTTTAACGGAATGATCAATACAACCAAGCCTGGTGCTTATCAAACCGCATCGAGGGGCGTTGTTACGGGCGGGTCGGTAGTACTGAGGAATCGAATCTCAACGTCAAACCTGATCAGCATTACTCCTCCCAGCGCTAAAGCTGGATGTGGCGGTATTAATTTGTACTCCGGTTCTTTTTCATTTATTAATGGCGAGGAGTTCGTGGCTCTGATGCGTAACATCGCTGCAAACGCGACTGGGATCGTATCTGGCTTTGCATTTGATCTCGCTATTGATGCAATGGATGCTCAAACTGCAGGTGTCATTCGGAACCTGGCGAATAAGATCCAATCCCTAAATCAGATGTTCTCGAATAGCTGTCAAATTGCCAGCGGTCTAATTACTGATGCAAAAAAGGCTTATGAAGAGTCTTCAGACTTATCATCGGCGATCAGTGCCTTCGGTAATAATGTGGCTACAGACTTCTTCAGTGCAAAATCTACCGCAGATGATTCACCTGCCAACAGACTGGTATCTTCCGGGAAGGCAACTAATTGCAAGGACGTTGGCAATGTTCTGTGGTGTGCCATGCAGAAGACAAGCTTAGCTTCTCAGATTCTGTTTGGAAGTGACGAGAATGCCGAGTTCATTATGTCGATGGTGGGGTCTTTCATAATTACACCAGCACCAGACGAGAGGGGAGGGAAGAACTTCACAGTCAACCCTCTCCCTACGCTCATCGGCAGCGATGGCTTAAAGATCTTCGTAGAGGGAACTAAGGACGCAGGTTATCAGGTCTACCGTTGCGATTCGAACGATAGCGGATGCACGAGCCCAAATATTGCAAACATGTCTACCTTTACCGGTCTCTCCACACGGATTGTTGCAGACCTACAAAATAATCAAGTTCTCGAGCATATTGCGAATGGCGTGCTGTCGCCGGGAGATGATGCGCGTATCGGATACCTTGGTTCGAGCCGTATCGGTGTAAACCTCGTCAGAATCGTTCAGAAGAGCGGGGCGCAAGCTGGTTACGATTATTTGAATAAGTACGCGACTACGATTGCAGTTCAGTCTAGTTATAACCTGATTGTAATGCTACTTGGCGTTGCGGAAGCAGGAGTTACGAGTTCAGATATGCCCAACGCAAAGCAGAACCTTGAAAGTCTGCGATCCGCCAGGGCTGACATCAGAAGCCAGTACGACCAGTACATCCAGGTGAGTCTTAAAGATAAAGACGCCGACGCTGATGCATCCAGCATGATGGAGATGAGCCCGCCCGACGATGGTGGACACTTGTATCAAGGGTCGAGCAATCAGAGCAGTGGCTCATAAGGGGGAAGCATGGATTTTACAATATACACTGCGGGGAGCTCCGAGTTTCTCCAGATAATGCTCAATTCATGCGCCATGCTTGCCGGCAGCGGTTCAATAGATGATATGGCGCGTATTGGCGCTTTGATGGGGGTTTTGGTTATCGGTTTCCAGGCAGGCTTCAAAAACCAGCCGATTCCTTTCCACGCAGTTGGCATCATGCTAATTGGTTACATGTGTTTTTATGGGCCCACTGCGACTGTTATTGTGCAAGACACTACGACTGACCAGGTTCGTGTTGTTGATAATGTTCCGCTTGGGCCTGCATTTGTTGGATCGGTTTTTTCGACTGTTGGTTACAGAATCTCTGAGCTGGCTGAACAAGCAAACTCAACCCCTGGAATGACACGTTACGGTCTTTTTTCGAGTCTGACGACACTTGCACGCGTGCGAGATGTGCTAAGGAATCCGGTTGCACTTGACCAGTTCCAGAACTACAAGAAAGGCGCGGGGTGGGACTTGGGCCGATCGTTCCAAGAGTACATGACCTATTGCAACTTTAATCCAGTCTTCCTCCGCAATAAAGCATCTGTGGATCAACTACAGCGCGCCGGAGATGTCGCATCGCTTCTATCAAATACTTCTGAGGCGCAATCGGTATATTTCTACGACTCCCCGAATCCTTCTTTGAAAACTTGCGCTGAAGCCGGACGTTTGCTTACTGCTGCACTTCAAGATGTGCTTCCTTCTGTCTTTGAAGATATCATGCAGAAAGGCTTTAGTGATGATGTTCATTCTGGGAAGCTTGTCAACTTCACCCAAATGCAAGGTGAGATCGATAATTCCCTCCAGTCCTTTGCTTTGTCTAATAAAAAAGCGTCAGAGTATGTTGCTGCTTCGTTGATTCAGCGGTATTTCAATCAGGGCCGTGTTGACGCACTGAACCATTGGCAAGAGCGGCGTGCAGCGATGGCACTTCAGCAGTCGCTCAGCCAACAGGAGATCCAGTGGGCAGGGAAGGGGGATAGCTTCAAGTTCTATATCAAACCCATGCTTGGCTTCCTCGAGGGATTGGTCTATGCGGTTGCGCCGTTCATGGCGTTGCTTCTGATGATGGGTTCGAGGGGGGCAATGACCCTGGCGAAGTTCTGCGCATTGCCGCTGTCGACTTCGCTCTGCATGCCTCTGCTGTCGGTGGTTAACGCGTTCACGCTTTGGTATGCCGGCGCCAAAATGGAAGCGATATTCAACGGGTACGACCCGATCTCCACGGGCTTCGCTCAGATGCAACTCTTGGACATCGACCAAGCCATAGGCTCAGCCCTTGGCCTGGGTGGTTACCTCGCGGCTTACACTCCCGCAATCGCAGCATCGATCGTAGGAGCTGGAGCCTTTGGCATGACTGCGATCATGTCGGGCGCGACCTCTGACACTAAGTTCAACAGCGAGGATATGACCCCTCGGACTCAGCGGCCTTCTCCAGTTATGGCGACGGAGGCAGTCTACACAGCCGACCAGGTTGGCAAGGGCGTAAGCGTTACCGGCGCGACACAATTGGCCGAAACGATCAGTGGGCAGCAAGCGGCTTCCGCCTACGTTCAGAGCTCGAAGAGCGCCTCGGTTACCGCTACCGAGAACATGCAGCGATCTCTTCAAAGCGCGATTCAGCAGTCTGCACAGACAACCACGGGTCAGCAGAACCTCGCATCGCTGGGCCACCAGGTGGCGTCGAGCCTGAATCTTTCGCAGAACTCCCAGTTCACGAACGCTGCAAGCCAGCTGAAAAGCCTGGGGTTCAATGAGAACAAGATCGCTCAAGGAGTCTTCGCTGCCAGTGCTGGCGCTGCAGCACCTTTGGGCTTGGCAGGCGCACGTCTTGAGGATTCCGAACAGTTCCAGAAACTGTCATCCACTCAGCAGCAGCAAGCCCAACAGGCCTTTACCCAACTCACTTCAGCGGTGCAGGCAAGCTCGAACGACCAAACCGCCTTCAACGCTGCAGACTCGTTCAGTCGCTCTTCCCAGGCGAGCGTAAGCCAATCGACTGGTGAAACCCTCAGTCTGTCCATTGGGCAGGCGCGTCAAGCGCAGGAAACCTACTCCCGGGCTTCGAAAATGGAGAATGTTTACGCTGCGAGTCAGTCCTTGAACCTCAAGCAGGCAGCAGTGACTTCGCTGCTTCGTGGAGAGTCTCGTGCGGAATCTGCCCAGGCCCTTGCTGAGATTGCCGGCCAAACCGAAGGAGGGCGTGCGGCCTTTAATACAGCGATGGCGAGCGCTTCTATCCGCGGGCTCTCGACCGATAGGGAAGAACGTGTTGCCATGGCTGCAATACGCGCGTTGAACCAGGACGGAAGGCTTGGTGACTTGGTGAGCTCAAAGATGTCGCCGTTCGACTTCTCCATGGGCGCAGTCAGCGGCAACGAGAGCTCAGGCCTCTCCCAAGCGACGATCGATACTGGCAATTTACAGGGCAGGTTCAATCAGGTCACGGCGGGCGCAGCCGAGGCTTTCCGTAGTAACCAGGACATGACCCGCTCTGGCTTCATTGACATGAAAGAGAGTGGCCCCCTGGGCGTCCAGGAAGCGCGCGACGGTGCGATCGACAGAGTCAATGAAGAGAGGGACATGTCGAACGAGAGGATGAACGCGCTGCAGGCTGACAATCCGGTACCAGAGAACAAGATCGACGTGGCGTCCACCACACCGGTGCATGATACCGCTGAGAGTTTCGCCACCAATGGACTCGACGCAGTTGGAATGGGGGTGACTCAGTTGATCGATAAGGCGGTTGGAATTACCAATACAGACCCGAAAAGCGAGTACATGGAATCTGCTAAAGACTATGTGAAGAACCCTATGGAGTTAAACGGCACCATGGTTGAGAAAGTGGCAGAGACGCTGGGGGTTTCACATGATAATCCTGTTGTACAAACGACAAGGAACTATCTCACACCTCCGATTGACTCCACATTCACCGCTCTTAGGCAGGTATCTACTCCAGTGACAACCGCACTCGAAACAGTGAAAGCTGTTTCTGCGAAGGAGCGCCCACCGAAGATCGATTAAAAAAGGGGCCATACGGCCCCTTTTCATATTCAGATCAAATGCTTTGTTTCTCGAATCGATATTTGCGATAAGCAAGGAAGAGGAGGAATACTATTGCAGCGCTAATCATTCCTTTATATTCAATGTAAATCGCTGATTTTCCCGCAAGTGAATAGATCGCAGAAACTACGTTGTTCATCACCTGGCCGGCAATGTAAAGAATCAGAACGAGAAGTAGCTTCTGGCCAGGGCTCCTATGCACAGGGCGCTTTACACCATCCCAGTTGGACGAAAGGCAGAACGGGCAAACTGAGTCGATCGGGTGGCCAGCGCCGATGCGACCACCCCATTCCCAACCGACATAAATGCCTCGGCTCCTGACTACCTGCGGCACCATGTGGCGTCCGCAGCAGTGGCAGAGCACGGTGGACTGGGTCATGAGGCGGTCTCCTGATATCGCTTTGATGTCATGATCGCATGTGGCTCACTGAATCCCAAATCAATCAACACCAGGGCTGAGACAGGCTAGGGCGGTTGCCAACTTAGGTCATCACTATCGTTTCATTCGTCGAAGCCAGACAGCAAGGGAGGGACTGCATGTGGGACGCACTGGCCCCAGCTCGTAAACTAGGGCTAGAAAGACCTTTCCTTGGTCGGGCGTGCCTTTGTCAATGTCCGCACCATATGCACTTTGCTGGCTTGAGGACAAATCGAGCGTTGATCTCACTGCAGCTGGAGCATTCCTGCATCAGGATCTCGCCAGACTTAATCGCATTGCTCAATTGAAATGCGTTCGTTGGGGTGATGGTGTCGCCCTTTGGCACATTCAAGGCATCGCAGATTTGCTCGTACTCCCGATGGGCAGCCATCAGGGCGCGGACGTTAGTTCTCCGCAAGGGATCGTGGGCAAGCAGCCTGTAGATGGTGAGGTACAGCAAGCTGTGCATCGGGTACTCAGCGAGTGTCGTTTCTGGGATTTGAATTCGCCCACTCTGTGACTGCGCCCCGGGTACTCCGCGGGTGATGTTCCGCTTGAGTTTTCCGGCCTCTTCAGGGGACATCCCAGTAGCCAGCGCGACGAGTTTCGGCTGGATGCGAGCTAGCAACAGCTCGCGCGCGATGGATTCGGTTGGAATGGTGGGCCCGAAGTCTTGCATGCGGCCGCTCCCATCAGGGTTCTTTTTCAGGAAAAACCGAAGGTCCCCGAGAAGCACCAGGGTCGTGTCGTGGATCTGGTCTCGAGTCGAATTTGGATTAAGCCGAAGCTTTCGGACTGGTGACCGGATGCTGATGGTGAACCCACCAGAACGGATCAGCATCAGCCGCTCTTCGAAGGAAGAGGTCTCCATCAGGCGAAACGCTGTATCGTCCAAGCCAATGGCGTTGAGAGTGTTGAAGCTATTGTGGCGCGCGAAGTTGAAGAGTTCAGTAAACATGGTCAGACGAAGGCCGAGATTGAAAAACTGCTTGTCGTCGAGGTGCGTATTCCCCACGCTCAGAGTTTCATACTCGATTCGGTTGATCGACACCGGCAGCGCATCCAGGGCTTGTAGCTTGGGAGGGCTCGCTACAACATTTGTGAGCCAGACAATATCATCCTGACGATAGCGCTGCTGCATCAGCACCAGCTTGAATGCAGCTTCATCCTGGATTAGCCATCTGACCGCCATTTGGACCAGGGTTCGGTTGATCGTAAACTTCATGCTTAGTTGTCCTTATTTCTTCAGCATTTGAATAGATCGCCAGATGGCAATTACATCTTGAGCGTACAGGCGCGCATCGAACTCGCGGGTGGGGTTCATCGTGTGATAACCGCCGATGGCAAGCTGCATATCCGCAGGGTTTGCGGATATTGACTCACAGAGTATGGCTGCGCCTACCTTTATATTTTCCACGGGATTGAGCAGAGCACTAGCATTTTTCACGCGGCCGCAGTTCCACCTGCAGTTTATCTGCATGATACCTATATCAGTCAGCTTATCTTCCTGTAGGTATCTGATGAGTAGAGCCTCTGCTTCACCTTGGGTTTTAGGGTAAGCAGGACCACTAGGACCGTTTCTTAGAGCGTAGGGCTGTGGGGATATTAGGCCTTTCGCTACCGCGCCGTGCGACTCTTTCAATGCCAGCGAGAAGAGTAGTTCAGGCTCAATCTTGCACGGAGCGCTCAGAGCTGCTCGCTCCCAAACTGTTCCCTTGAGAGTGAAACCTATCGACTCGCCAAATGCAGGTGGCAGCGCTGAAGTGCACAGCACTCCTGCTAGCAGCATTGCCTTATGGCTTCTGAATACCGGCATCCCTTATCCATCCCGCTGGCTTCTTCGGCTTATGCGACGTGCTCGCTGGTTGTACTTCCTGTGATGTACCTGGAGGTTGAGTAACGTCACCAGGTATTCCCGCACTCTGTGTACATTTGCTGAGGTACATAGACGCCATTACGATTAACCGCTTGGCACGGTACTCGGGCGGAATGTTATCCAAGTGCTCGTACAACTCTTGCTCCGCAGGCGTTATTCTGCATTGAAGGCGCATAATATTTCCTTGGCCAGGCGCGTCCCTGCGCCATCGGATTAGTATTTTGCCAAACAGGCGAATCCGTCCGCATTACTGCGAACACTGTTGTCGGGTTTAATGACTAGCGCTTCCGGGAATTCACTACGAGCAAATCGTTCATAGGTATCTGCTCCACCACCGCCTAGAACAACACAGTCGACAGTGCGCCCGCGCAAGAAGCGCAGACCTTGTTTGATTTCGGTGAATACTCCTGGAATTACGCGATCTGCTGCGAGACGGAGGTAGTCGTCAAGGAGAACCTTTTGTCCGAAGAGGTAGATGTAGTCATTTCCAGTTTGGAGTGCATGCTCGATCTTCTCAACACCAGGCACGCCACCGTTATCCTTAGCGATTTCTTCGTTGCAGGCGTCAAGAAGTACAGACATAGCTTTCAGGCTGCTTCCACTGGATTTCGCCACCAGTTCCTGATGGTCAAAAACTACCCAGTCAACACTGAAGAACCCAGGATCGATTACGAGGGTGAGGGATTGCTCCAGTACGGCGCCGTGCACGGTATTGCAATAGATGTCAGTCAGTGTTCCGAGTGGCTGAGCAACCACTTGCACATGTTCAACTGTAATTTCGCGTTTCAGAGAAACTTTATGGCGACCAAGCATCCGGCTCCGTACTTGTTCGACGTAGCTATCATCACGCGCTTGGCTTACGGGAAGCCCAGTCACAAGCCTGTGGATCGTGTCGCCATCCTGTGCGGCATGCAAAAGCGATGCTTTGAACAATGCTTCATAAGCATCCGTTGTCGTGTAGTCCTCGTGAAGCTCTCTTCCTTCTTGAACGCGTCCCGGAGACGCAAATGCAACCCACTGTGTATCGCCGACAGTAACAATTACCTCTCCAGCCCGAAGGCCCGCATCACCGGGTAGACAGGTCAAAGGCGCAGCCTGAGCGGGGCCTTGAAAGGTCTGAAACTCGGATTCGCCGTGGCCATATACCCCGATTACGTTGCTATAGCCGATATCGAGGCCAAGGAATCTCTGCATCTGGATCTGTCCTTCAGTTGATCATGCGACGGAATGCCGTTGGATGACGGCGCAACACGCATCACTTCGTTTGGAGTTCGTGGCTCAGCTGCTAACCAGGTGAGTCACGCAACAAAGCTGCGACGTTTGACGGCGATGCAGATGTTGGCGCCCAAGATTCCGTCTGAAAGGCTTTTTCCAACCAAAAAGTGGCAAGAAAAAAACCTATTTCTGTTCTACCACGGCAAAAAATGATCCCAAGCCAAGTAGGAGATCGCTTTTGTCATCATCACCAAGCACAACCCCAGACCCTGTTGCCGTCGTCGATCAGCTGTACAAGCAGCTTCGCGAGCAGGCCGAGGAAATGCGTGACCAGTTTTTCCAGCGGGCGCTTGCGCTGCAGGTTGATAAGAAGGGGCACGTACCAATCGGAATCGCTGTACTGGAACCATCCGAGAACTCGTTTGCAGCGTATTGGGTGCGGATCTTCATCTCTGCGCAGGGGCGGTCGGTGCGCACGATCAACAAAGGGATTGGCTTCAAGTACCCAGTTGGAGCGTTCAGTTTCGTCAAGCAGCCGTTGAAAGGGCTGGTGCGTGCTTATGAGACGGAGCTCGCGACACTGCGGCAGCTTGCCTCTGAAAACCGTGCCCTTCGAAAGTCGCTTCAAGCTCATCACGGCAAAGTCACCAGGCAGGTTACACAAGCCTCGTTCCGCAGCCTGGCCGAGGTGCCTGACGCGCGATCCGAGTAGCTGACATGACGTCAGCCTTTATCGTGATCCCATGGAGCCTAGTGCAGCGCAACCCGCAGAAATACGGGCGTCAGCCATCCCAGTCAGTCATCAAGGGATAGCTGAACGTGATGGCTGAGTCGGGCTAGGTGTTCCCACGCTCCGATAGAGATCTGTGCCGGGGCACTAGGTGTCAGCCATATCTGGAGGCATCAGCCATAAGCAGGTGGTTTAACCATGCTGCTATGCGAAATGAAAGCCCAGACTTCCATAGATAAGAGATGGAAGTCTGACTGTGACTGACACCGTGTCGCGAAGCGAAGAACAAGTTGAGGCCGGTTTTCCTTCGAATCACGACCCACGCTTTCGGGCTTGGGTTTCGGATACGCAGCGGATAATTGGCGTGGGGCTGCCAGTGCTTAGGGCCCATGCGCCAGGCAGGAATGTGATGCGTTGGCTCACCCCCTCTGACTCCCACTGAGGGCGAGGGAAAGCAATTCAACCGGAGGAAGGATTTGGAGTTCCGCAAGCTGGAGGAGGGGAAGTACTTCCCCCCGATACTACCCAATGGGGAGTTCTTTTCCCTGGTTCCACAGACAGGTCGCGTGATGAGGATATTCAGCGTCACCGCCGAGGGGCTGTTCGCTGAGGGAATTCATTTGCTGTGGTCCGAGATTGAGGGCGCGAGCTTCGTGGGCACCACCTGCCGCATAAACTCGCAGAAATATTCTTCCGCAGGATTCTCATTCAACGTCGAAGCTTGCATGATCCAGAGTGAATCAGGATTGAAGTCTGATTTCGTTCAAGGCTACCCAGCAGGGTACTGCCTCTTGAACCGGATCACTTTCGAAGCTCAGCGGATGAGGTTTGGCTAACCCGTGTCGCGCAGCGAAGTATGTTAGGAGAGGGGATGTATCACTATTACAAACCGCTGCGAAATTTTGCGCAGAAACTTGAATTGCAAAACTCGCTGGTCGCACTATGGCACTACAGCCAGAATCTAGATAATGATAAGGCGGTTTCTTCGGAGTTTGCCAATATCAACCCGACGGGCCGTGCAACACTTCGTGGCCTAGTACACCCATGGGAACTAGATATTCTCTCTCGTGAAGTTATTTTGAATGCTGCTCCCAGTTCGTCTGACGGCAAGGATTTATACAGGGTTAGAGACCTGATCGCAGCAGTGAACTTGATTAGAAAGCTACAGGACAAGCAGCGAGATTTAGCCCCTGGTGATGTCATCTTGCATGAGATGCACCGGCTCGCCCAGCAGCAATTCCCATGGCAAAGATCTTTGCATATAAAGCTAGCTCGCTTTCATCGGATATACCGCGAGTCGAATCTTAATGCATTAATAGCTGATCGTACAGGCTTAACGGTCTCTCAATATTACTTGATGGGGGTCGCCATGGCGGGGGCGCTGCTCAACAAGCCATACTTTAACTTGAGCCAGAGTTACAGGGAGCTTGGGATTGATGACACACTGAGAAATGTTTTTTTCCAGAAGATCATGTTTCCCCTTGCTGATCTACGTGAACGAACAAAAAGCGTTCAAGAATACAATGGGAATTGGTCATATACCATTAATCCACTACGGAAAACACCTCTTGTAATTCTGCCCAACTCGCCAGCTGTTGCGTTCTGTCCGATACCGAGATTTCTTCTTGAGCGAATTTCGGACGGAATTTTCTACGATTTTACTGAAATACCAGGCTTCGAGGATGTATACGGTGCAGCTTACGAAAATTATGTGGGCGAGATAGCAGTTGAATTGGCCTCGAACAAACTTGAGGTTAAAAAACTTGAGCCGTATATGATAAAGAAGGCACAGAAACACGGCGCCGACTGGGCGATACTCGATAGCGAGTCTGTTTTGTTGGTTGAAGCTAAAGCCAAGCGACTAAACCTTCGCGCTCGCTACGAATTTGATACCGCCGCTATCGATCAGGAGATGGACAAGCTCGCTAAGTTTGTAGTTCAGAACTACAAGAATCTCGCTGACATTAAGGACGGCCACACTGATTTCGATGTTGGAAGTAGGAAAGTTTTCCCTGTTATCGTCACGCTTGTTGAGTGGCTTCTTTTTAATCCTCAATCACGCTCAATACTGGAGAAGCTTGTTAGGCAGCGGTTGTCTGATGCAGGATTGCCTGAGTCTTTGCTGATCGATCATCCATTTACAGTCATGTCTATTGATGAGTTCGAAACTGGTATACAGGTGATGAACGAAGTCGGTATAGCTAAATGTATGGACAAGAAATGCTCCTCAGAGCACATTTCATGGCAGATGGCTCCCTTCTTGCTGAGTGAATTCAAGGAGCTCACTGATCGAGCGAGCGTTACGTATCTTAATAGTGAAATGGATAGAGTTATTGCCGATGCTGAAGAATACGTTAGGGTGAACAAGGCCTAACTTCTCTCGCTTTCTAAGCCGGAATTTGTAGTCGAAAGTCGGTTTACGACTACAGATTCCGGTATCGCCATCTCCCGCTTGGGTTTCTCTCCCCCCTCGATAGGCTGAAATCCCTTCCCTACCGAGTCGTACCAATGGAAATCAGTGCACTCCATCTCCCGGGCCTGCTGTTGGCGCTTGAGCAACTGGCAACGGCAGGTATCCCACGATCACACATTGCCCACACCTCGCTCATGGCCTTGATCGACAACGCCGAGGAGGCGTGGGGTCAGCATCTCGCTGGAGGAAGTTCCAGCAACCCCGTAACCCACGTGTTGGACCAGGCAGAACGCTTCGTTGCCGGCTTTGATAGCGATGAGTTGCAAAGCGGTGTGGCGAGCCTGCTGGCGGACTTGCGTGGGGGTGCTGTTGTGGCCGAGCAATGGCGGACGTTCATCGGCCAGTGCGCAGGTTTGTCCGGGGGATTGGTCAACGGCAACCATCTCTCTCTTCGTGCCGCCGCGTTGCTGGCACTTCCTGGATGCCCGGAGGTTGGGAAGCATGGCTGAGGTCGACTTCGTTGGCCGGCTGTACAGCCAGCACGGCGGGTACCGAGCCTGCTCTGTTCGCTTTAAGGGGATGGAGAACACCGCGGGTGGTGGTGTGGCCACCACCACCTACTGCTACAGCATGTCGCCTGAACAGCGGCACGCCATGGCGCGGCGTATCGCCGCGGCGCTGAACCTCACCAGTCAGATGACTGTTGAGCAGATTGAGCAACTTGCTGCCGAGGTCAGTGCTAGGACCAGCCGCTAGTCGCAGGGGCTTTTTTCTGCTCAAAACCGGTATGAAAGCTGAACCGCCAATCCCAACTGCTCCCTACGCTGGCGCCAGGCACAACCTCATCAAGCCGGTTGTGCAGGTCGGCACCATTGTGCCGGCATCCCCCACAGAGGAATTCGAGATGCAGAAACAGGACCATCGGCCACCGGCCCTCGATCCCTACACCGATCAGACCTGGGGCAGCTACCAGATCTGGTTTGACGCCGAAGAGCCCAGTCTTTCCGTCGGCGCGCCGTTACCGCGTGTTGGGGCTTTCTTCCTCAGGTTGCAGGGCCCTTATGTGGTCACGCGTATGCACACGCCAACACCTGGACGTGTGCGTTCGCTGATCGTCGACACCGTAGGAGGGCCGCTGTCTCCTCTGGCCCGTCGCAACCCGCTCCCCGACTGGGATGAGTTTCAGGAGTTAGTCCGTGACCTTCCTGGGATGCACGTCATCATTCGCCCGATCTTGTCCGATCCGGCGAGCTGGAATGTTTCCTCCAACGACGGGCGCTACTACCTCAACGCTCAGTCCTCCAGCCAGGAAATGTCGCATGCTCAACGCAGCCATTGATCTGTACAAAGGGGTGAATCGCGCGGATCCGCCGAGCCACGCTCACCTACTGCCAGGCTGGCGCCGGCCGGAACCCCCCGAGGGTTACCACGACATGGTCGCGCTGTGCTTCCTCGCCGGCGCCGACGGCGCACGGAGTTACGTCTGGGAAATCGACTACCTGGATGTCACGACTGGCGTCTTTGCCTCGGAAGAGGTGGATCTGAATATCACGTGGCCATGGGTGGAAGGATTTTCTCCAAGCGCTGCTGACTGGGATGCCATTGGTATTCCGCATTTGTGCTGATACTTGATGCGGTGCGAAGCGTCGGGCCTGGCCGCGCAGATGGAATTTCAGGCAAGGTGTTAGCAGCACACGCGGCCTGAGGGGCGTACCAGCCATTTCATGGAGTGACAATGTCGAAGAAGGTCTATGAGGTGAGAGTGAACAGCATCCAGCAGGTTTACTCAGTGGAGTTCCAGACACAGGCGCAGTATCAGGAGCGATGGAAATCGGCCTTGCAAAGAGCGCACGGAACCGCGGTTACGTGCCTCTGCCCGGGCAAAGGCGATCGCCTTCTCTCGGTCAAGCACCGCGAGGACAGCGACAGCTACCACCTTGCTCGGTACGCCAAGACGGGTTGGGAGCATGCCAACGACTGCCGATTCCACGCTCACGCCCATGATCGTTCAGGCCTGCAGGGTTATGCGGATGGTGTTGTCGAAGAGGCAGACGACAACACGCTGCGTATTCGCCTGGCGCACGGTCTTCGGGTTAAGGATGCTGCCCCGGTCGAAGGCGCCGACGAGGCGACTGAGGCAAGAGCTCCCGGCGTAAAAAAACCGGCGATGAGCTTGCTAGGTCTGCTGCAGCTGCTCTGGCTTGAAGCTGGCCTCGCCAACTGGTACCCGGCGATGGAGGGGCAGCGCACGCCGGATCGGGTGGCGTTCTGGGCCTCCAAAGCTGCGAAGCGGATTCGCGCGAGCCACATGACCGTTGACGACGTGCTGTTGGTGCCGGCAGATAAGGACTCGCCCCGGGCACGACAAAATGCCGCGGTATTCCAAACAGCCAAAGACCGTTCGAGGAGGTTGATAGCCGTCGCCCCTTTGGCCATCTACGACGCAGATCGTCATGATCTGAGTAAGTTGCCGCTCTCCCGCCCATTTGGCATGCCCACGATGGATATTCGCGTGGAGGTACTGCGTCGCGTAGAGCGCAGCTTCTCCAACGAGTTGAATGCTTGGAAGAACGGGCACAAGGTTATCGCTATCGCGCAACTGAACCTGAAGAAGGACCGGTACGCTGACGTGCTGAATTTTGCATTGATGCGCGTGAGCGACCGCATGATCCCACTCGGCTCCGAATACGAGGCAATGATCGAGGCCAAGCTGCACGCCGAAGGGCGCGCCTTCTTCAAGCCGCCACGCTTCGAAGCTGAGGACGAGATTTTCCCTGACTTCTGGCTTCTCGACATGGGCAAGAGCACGGAATACCCGCTCGAGGTGTTCGGTATGAACACTCCGGCATACCTTGCACGCCGGAACGAAAAAATTCGCTGGTATAACCGTGAGCACAAGCCAGGCGGCTGGTGGTACTGGGACGTCTACAACGATCCGAAAGGGCTGGCGATACCGGCCTTCCCAGAGCGAATCACTGACTATCGAAAGGGTCAGGGCTAATATTTGCGGCCGCATACCGGAATCTGTAGTCGATATCGAGTAATCCACCGATGTGCCCGCGTAAGCGGGCATTTTCTTGTCCGGCGGCATCGCGCGCGCCCGTGGCCCTGGGTGTATTCTTTCGGCCAGTACAGGACAACCTATCCAGCCCATCCCCAGACAGGACATCAACGATGAGCGGAAAACCCTACATCTCCATCTCTGTTGCCCTGGTCGGCGAAACTTCCGTGGCTCACGCTGGCGCCGGCAGCTGGGATGCTGATGAAGCAAAGGCTCTCGGAGCGCTGCTTTTCCAACTGGGTTGCGAAGAGTGCGGCAGATTCGCCGGTAGCCCCGGGGAGGCCCACCTGATGGTTGCTGCCCTTGATAAATTGCGGGCAAAGCTAGCGGCACTGACCGGTTTGCCACTTTCCGAAAGGTCTGCCAAAGCATGATTTTCAGAGCTATGTGCAGCGCGTACTCGCGCGAGCACTCCGATCGCGCCCAAGACGAGCGAGTGGTATTCGTGGACGCGGATAACCGTGACCATGCACGTCAGTCGATACCGCTGCTTCTGGCGGCCCTTTGGAGAGTTCTTCCCGAAGAGGTCGAGGTGTGGAATCTGGAAAGCGAGTTCCAGCTGCAGGGCGACCCTTACGCGGCCTCGTTGATGCCGGAGCAGGCGCTGTTCGTAGTGGGGGGAGGGGGAAGCCAAGGGCCTTCCTTCCTTCGCAAGGAGATTGGCCACCCGCTGTTCCTGCTATCGAGGTCGCTTGATCGGGTCACCGAGGCATACATCGCGCTGCAGCGCAGTCGTGATTAAAGAACCAGATTCGGTAGGTTCCCGATGAGAGATACTCCTCCCTTCGACGATGAGTTTGTGCGCCTGCAGGCCCGACCAGGTGAGGAGTGGGCGGCCGCGCGTATGCGGCTTGAGCGCCAGTATCAGCGGCGCATCACCCCTGCACCAGGCTGCAAGGCTTGCGAGGCCCGGCTGGAGCACCTGAAGCGCCTCGCTGACTCCACGCGCAAGCAAGCACAGACGCTGCTCGACAAGATCAGTGAGGCTTCGGCGCCAGTAGATCGGCTTAGCTACGCGATCGAGGCTCAGGCCTATCTCAGGGTTTGCAGAACCCTGAAGCTGTTGCGAGAAGAGGAGTTGGTTGCGCTCGAATCCAAGGCCCACACCAGCAGGTCCAAGGCCGAAGTCGACATCGAGCATCTGCTCAAACGGCCAACGTCGTAGCGTAGGTCTGGCGGAAACTGCATCACCCCAATCCCCAATCCCCAATCCCCAAGCCCGCGTCAGCGGGCTTCTTCGTTCACAGTGGCCACCGGCAATCGTACGGCGTTTCCTGGAGATGCTGGCAGCTCAGATCGAACAGATCCTTCTGCTCACCGGCGAAGCTCAGCGCTGCGTCAAGCCGCGGTAGCGTGTTCGCGAATCGCGTGACGCTGGTGCCGTCGAAGCTGCTGGCGCCGGCGGCCGAGCACATTGCAATTCGGCGCGCGCTATTCACTCGCCCCACGTGGAAGTAGCAGTTGCGGCGGCGAGCCAGGACACCCCATGCCTCCATCGTCTGCAGCTCCCACTCGGTGGACCCACCCAGGAATATGCCAACTGCAGGGCTCAGAAGATCGCGCACATCATCGGGGGTCATGCCGTCCTGCACCGCGAGCAGCAGCGTTTGGGGAAACCCCTGCAGGCGCTCAAGCCATTGGAGACTGAAATCCAAGGATTCCATGCCGCCGGCCACAATATCGGGTAGGACCACCCAGTCCGCCTTCTCGCCGACCTTCTCCAGCGCCCGGCCGAAAGCTGTTTCGTCAAACTTCGTTTGTTGCTGGAACGCGCTCCAGGCACCGTTATCAAGGGCATACCGCTCGAAACCTTCCGTTCGGAGCGCGCCGGCGGCGGAAATTAACAGCCGCCAACCGGCTTCGCGCATCGCCGCCAGGGTAGTGCGTGTTCCTGTTCGGCTTGCGTAGGCAGTCATGGCTGGCGCTGAGTAGCCAAGGCGCTCCTCGATCTCCGGATCGGTGTCTGCGGATCCATCGATGCAGTAGTAATCGGCATACGACATCACGGCTTGGGCTCGGCCGAGGCGCTCGCCGCTTTGATAGCGCGATAGCCAGCTGGGAACACTGATGCTCATGCCTTGGAAATCCTTCGGGGGAGGGATTGCCAGGCTATGGGGGGCTGCTGGGAACCCAAGCTGGCCAGCAAGCTATGAGTTTCGTTTTCCTGCACGAAAAGCGACGGAAATAGCCTCTGACAGGGTTGCAGCCCAGGAATCATGGGACCTCTCACTCAGGAGGTGCCATAGATGACCCAACAAGTGATCACGGTCGATCACCTCAAGCACCAGGTGCTCCCCGACCTGTTCCGTGATCCATCCCGCATCAGTGAATACGGGAACACCGAGGGCGCCGGGAAAAGCATCGACCAGCTGGGCTCGCTAATGCAGCGCGGCTCGATGGGGGCGCTTACCAAGCAGCTATCCCAGATCCTCACCAAGATGGCTGATGCCTCGCCCGAGCGAATCAGCAAAGAGCCCAATTTCTGGGAACGCATGTTTGGTGGCGGCTTGGAGAAACAGGTGCGCTACCAGGTGGCTCGAAAAACGCTGGACGAGATGATCGCAACTGCCGAGGGCCAGGCGCAGGCAGTTCGAGACACGATCTCCAAGCTGTCCGAGCTCATCGAATCGCATGCCACCGACGTTCAGGCGATCCAGACCTACATCCGCGCCGGACGAGAGTTCCTGGAGGAAAACCCCACCGTCGGCGAACCGCAAGGCGCCGGCATGGAGTTCGATCGGCCGCGCGAACGCCTCGCTCGCAAAATTGCGAATTTGGCGGCGCTGCTGGCCTCCCACGAACTCAGCATCAACCAGATGAAGCTCACCCGCGCTCAGGCCATCGACATGCTCGATCGCGTTAACGAGACGGTTGACGTCCTGGTACCCGTGTGGCGCCAACACAGCCTCACCCTGATCACCACGAAGCACATGAGCCCATCGCTCGTTGCCGAGGCCAGCCGGGCGCACAAAGCGTTGATGGCGAGCCTCTCCAGCAGCCTCGAGGGCATCACCCAGGACTGATCCAGCAGACATAGGAGTGTCGACGTGAGCAAAAGCACCTACAGGTTCCGCAACACGCTGCAGCAGGCCAAGGAAGTTGCCTTGGTGTGCCTGCTGTCGTTCGTCGTGATCCCGATGGCAACAGCGACGCTATTGATCGCGGCCGCAAGCGGCTGGTCCGCGAGCGGCGCCACCAACGGGCTCGTCCAACTGCTGGTCGACGTGCAACGAGTTGGCCCCGCGGCTCAGGACGGAAAATTGCGCCTCGTTGTTTGCCAGGACGCGCCTCAACCGCTTTCTGAGGTTCCCGTCTATAGCGCCTGCCACCGCCACGAGGTCATCGACGCCCCCGTATCGCGGGTTGCCGCTGGCGCCTTGGGCGTGCTGCAGCGGCTGTACATCATGTCGGTGCTGTTCAGCACCCTGCTGGTCCTTGGATACCGAGCGCTCCGCGCGCCGGCGACCGATCTCTCTTCCCCCGAACAGAATTTTTCTGCCTGAAAGGAGCTACTCCATGGCTGAACAGAATGTTATTGCCCTCGATGGCGTGAACCTCATGGATCTGGGCTTGCGAGAGGCTGATGTGCCCGCGATATACGAAGTCGCCGGGCGTATCAACCGTGACAACCCGCTGTCGATCGCAGAGTTCGGCCGCGAGGTTGCCGATCACACATCCGCTTACGCCGACTCGCTCCTGGATCAGGTCAACAACCGTGACCTCGACGAGGCCGGCGTAAAACTCACGCAGGTGGTCGCTGCAGCTCAGGCGTTCAATGTGAGTTCGTTGCACCACCGGCGCTCCAGGGTGCCGCTGATTGGCCCGCTGATTGACCGGGTGGCCATGAAAGGCGTGAAGGTCCGCGCCGAGTTCGAAACTACCCGCCAGCAGATCGAGCGCCTGGTGGATGAGGTCTCGCAGACCCAGGCGAGCATTGCGACTCGAAACCAGGCGCTCCACGAGATGTTCGCCGGCGTGCGCGAAGAACATCGGCTGCTCGGCATCCACATCGCCGCCGGCAAGGCCCGGCTCCGTGACCTGCAGGCCGAAGCCGATCAACTGCGTGATTCCATCGGCAACGACCCCGCTCGGGTTCAGGAGTTGTCCGACCTGGATGGGATGATTGCCAACCTCAACAAGCGTGTCGGCGACCTGATGGCGCTCCAGCAGTCGGCGATGCAGTCGCTGCCGGCGATTCGCATCATCCAAGCCAACAACCAGATGCTTATCGACAAGTTCTACACGATCCGCGAGACGACAGTTCCTACCTGGAAGCGGCAGTTCATGCTGGCGCTGGCGCTGAACGAGCAGCGCAATGCCGTTGAGTTGGCTGACACTATCGACGACACCACCAACGAACTGCTCCGTCGCAATGCCCAGCTGCTGCACCAGAACGCCGTGGCCACCGCCAAGGCGAACCAACGCTTGGTGATCGACGTCGAGACACTGCAGCAGTGCCAGAATCTGCTGGTACAGACCGTCGGCGACGTCATCAAAATCCAGCGCGAAGGAGTTGCGGAGCGCGCCAAGGCGGAAAAAACCATCCTGGATATGCGCAGCGGTCTCGCGAAACTGGTCGCTGGCGCCGGCATTAAGCCAACCGCCAAGGAGCTGCACTGATGGTCAGCTTCAAGGCACGCTTCAAGGCGTTGTTCGGTGCCGAGAGGCATAAGCCACAGGTGGAGGGTGAGCTTTCGTTCGTTGAGTCCGTAACCCAAGGTCCGTTGAGTCTTTTGCGTGATCGACAAAATTGGTTTCACAAAGCGTCACTTGGGTTCTTCGGGGCGAACGTGCTGGCCTTGGTCCTTTGGGGCGTGTTCAGCCTGGTCGCTCACCAATACAGGCTTGATGCTGGCATTGACGAAATGCAGGTGCCGGCGAGCGTATTTCAGGCTGTCGATGCAGCCACCTCCAAGGCGCCATCCGGTGACCCGCTGTCGGAGTTTGCCAAGCCCCTGGGACTGAAAACTCTCCCTAGCTTCCTCATAAGTCTCCTGCCCCTAATGGCAGGGGTCGTTTTTGTGGCGGCATTCGTCCGGATGTTCATCTCCGGGGAGGTTACGACAGCGATCTCCGGCGTGCTGGGGGGAATCATGATCCTCTCAGTTCCGGCCGTGATGACTATGGCGGGCCTGTATGCACCAGATAGCACCTCTGACAGCCTGGAATTTCGCCAAGCTTTGCAGAAGAACAAGCACATGCATGTTCGCGCCTACCTGAGAGACATCCAGCTGCCCGAAAAGGAACGAAATTTCGTCGACGCACAGATCGAGCTGTTTGATAACAAGGTAGGGACGCCGGCACAGAAAGCTGTCGCGCAAGATATCCGTAAAGGGGAGCGGCTGACGGACTTCAGCGGTCAATGGGCCTTTGCGCTTGAGACTGCTGCTGGTGGTCCGGTTGAGTCTCCGCTAGCGGTCTCGTACATGACGGCATCCAAGCGATCGGAGCAGGTCTGGCGAGAAGCCGGGAATGTCGCCCGCAATGTGGTCATGGCTTGCGCATTGGCCTCATTCATCGCGAGCACCTTCGGCTACATCCTTCGTCGTCGCATCGAGCGGATCAGCGGCATGCTGGAGCTTCTCGCATGAAGCAGACCAGTCGGTGGGCAGCAGCCGAGATGCCAGTTGTTCGCCAGGTGATGTTCGCCGAGGTGATTGCACAGGGTCCGCTACGGGAGCTTCAGCGCAAGGAGAAAAAGCTCTCTTGGATTACGCAGGGGGCGTTGGTATCGACAGTGCTGGCGCTGGGAGTGTCGGTCGCTGTCGGCCAAATCGCTCAGCAGCATCGACTCAACGGGGGAATCGAACGTCTGCAGGTGCCTGAGAGCGTTTACAAGGTAGTGGAGACGCCAACCAGGATGGAAGGTCGGGTTCGCGCCCGTTTTCCTCTGCATTTCGCGGTTCGGGCTCGAGATTACGCAAAGGTTGCCGAACTCATCGAACATGCTCCGCTGGAGCAGAAGGACCGGGAGTTTCTGACAGCCCAACTCGATCTTTGGCGCGGTAACACGGGGACCGACGCGCAGAAGGCGGTTGCTGATGGTCTGCGCCGAGGGGAGTCGCTCATCCGTGCCGACGGCCAGTGGATCTATGCAATGGAGATGGCAGCTGATGCCCGGGTCGAAACCCCAGAGGCTGAGAATTACAAGGCGGATGCCGTGCGCGCGGGACAGGCTTGGCGCAAGGCAGCAAGCTTTGCTCAGTACGCTTTCCTGGCCATTGTGCTCATCAGCATGCCGATCAGCGGCATCACCATTTTCTTGCGGCGCCGGATCGAGCGAATCACGCATCTGCTGGGGCAACTGGAATGAGCAGGCTCAGCATATACCCGCGGGCTGGTTCCGCTCGTGTCGTGCAGAGGGCATCGATCGCAGGCTGGGTTGCCGGCGTACTATCGAACCCCGACGGCCCTCTTGTCCGTCTTGGCCACCAGATCGACCAAGCCAGCAATGAGGCGTGGTTCCGGTGGAGATGCTTGCCTGCAGACTTGTGCCCGATTGCTGGCGACATGCCCGGTGAAAATTTTTCCCGGGGGCGGCCGAGCAGGGGAGAGGTACTGGAACGGATCTCGCTTTTGGGCAGACAGCCAGGTTCATGCGAGATGGATGCGTGGGTACTGGCGGCCCTGGGAATTTCGCACCTGAAGCTCATGCCTACTCGCTCCTACGGTGATGCGGCGCAATTGCTGTTGGCCCGGCGCGGAGGAGCCAG
This sequence comes from Pseudomonas sp. DP-17, assembly GCF_022380625.1. Taxonomy (NCBI): domain Bacteria; kingdom Pseudomonadati; phylum Pseudomonadota; class Gammaproteobacteria; order Pseudomonadales; family Pseudomonadaceae; genus Pseudomonas; species Pseudomonas sp. DP-17. Next base: position 26,233 of record NZ_JAKSXG010000018.1, on the reverse strand, counting down.
TTCCGAACTGGGATGGTCGGTGCGAACTCACAGAGACGTCGATGCCGGTTCTGTGGTTGCGCTTGTGGCGTGCCGACCTATGGGAGGAGTGATGGGGCGGTGGTCGCGTTGTACAGTTGGACGCGGCACCGATGAGGCCTCCGCAGTAGCTGTTGCGGTGCTCCGAAGGGAGTTTTTTTCTAAACCGCAGACAAACAAAAGCCCCGCAGATGCGGGGCTTGTCTTTTCGGCTATCCGTGGCTGATCGACCTTCCAGTGATCTCGCGGTACTTCGCCGCCAAATCTTCCATCTCGCCGTAGAGCACGCTGCGCTGCCCCAGGAAGTCTTCGTCGGCCTGGCCATAGTCGATTTTGTGGATTCGACTCCGCACGCCCAGCCATGCACCGTAAATGCGGTCCTCTTCGGTGTACTCGCCCTGGTCCTTCATCTGGCCTCCGTGTTCCTTCCCGGTTATGGGTCAATAGCTTCGCTCGTCGCTACTTGGGAGCAAGTTCGCGCCCTGCCGACTCTCGCAGCCACGGGATTTCGTTCTCCGCAGCGATCAGCGCTTGGCACGCTGGGCAGTCATGGTCACGTACGTCTGGGCCCTCGACCACGTCAGGACACTGGCCGTTGAACGAGTGCGGGATCGACGCTGAAGCGACCTGCAGCAGCTGCAGGAGTACCGAAGATGAAATGGTGGTTTCTTGGGGAAGTCCCATCGCAACGCCTCACGTTAGGTAGCGGTACCGCAACCTTACCATCGCCGGCGGGTTCCCCAAGCTCAGGTTTTCCGACCATAAACGCGGCAGAAAACGACGCCTGGGCTTCTGCCGAACGGGTAGCGTGCCCGGAAATATCCGGTGGAGACGTGCTCGATGACCAGCTTTTCCCTGTTTTCTGTGGCAGCGGATCTTCAACGGCTGCCCAACACCATCCCCCGGTGCGCAAGGGCCGCAGGGGTATTGCTCGCTTTCATGGCTTGCTCGGTGAACGCAGCACCGGATCGCGGCCTTGCGCCGGACGCCGCAGGCATTGAACTGCGCAGGCTCTACGCCGGTTGGAACCAGACCGGGATTGGCGACTTGTACTGCGGCTGCACTTGGGCCTGGACGAAAAACGGCGCCGGCAAGATGCAGCTGAGCGTATGCGGCTACGTGGCCAGCACCCAGCCACGCGCGGCTCAGCAACTGACCTGGGCACCTATCGTTCCGCTGCAGGCTATGGGCAAGGGGAGGGAGTGCTGGCGCCGCGGTGGGGAGAAGGCCTGCTCCGCCGGTGACGACGCATTCCAGGCCATGGCCACCGATCTGCACAATCTGGTACCGGCCGGAGGCGAGGTTGCAATGGATCGCGCTGGCGCTGATCTCGGTGAGCTGCCCAGTTCTCTCCCTCGCTACGGGCTGTGCCCTTCAAAATTCGACCGAGGAGCTGGACTGTTTGAGCCGCGCGATGAAGTGAAAGGACTCGTGGCCCGGGTGACTTTCTACATGGCCGACCGGTATGCGATCCGGTTGAGCGAGCAGCAGCAGGACCTGCTCATGGAATGGGACCGGAGCTTTCCCGTGACTCCCTGGGAGGCTGAGCGCGAGAAGAGGCTCGAGGCCCTCACCGGTGTGCCCAATCTCTTTGTCACCGGAGCGCGAGCTTGGGTTTCGGGCTATGTCCCATCGGCGGATGGGCTGGATGCGGCAGATCGAGAGTCTGCATTGCGTCCGGTAGTGGAGGAGGGCGTCGTCGACAGCTGGACCGGTCCCGTGGTTGGGAACAGACGAACGAATATCTTCTACCTGCCCGAGGGTTGCACCACCAAACGTCGTCTGAACCGTCGCGACCAGGTAGATTTCGACTCGCCGGCAGAGGCGCGTGCGGCGGGATATGAGCTGGCGAAGGAATGCCAGCAGCATGACTGATGTACCGGAGGATGGGGTGGTCACGTCCTCACAGCCTGAGGCCCAGTGCTCGCTGAGCTGTCGCAAGGCCACAACCGGTTGCGGCGCGGTAAGTTTTAACAGCCTCGACGGTTTCCCCGGCCTCGATCAGTCTCTGACAGCGTTCCAGCAGGGACTGATCGACATCAACCAAACATCCAGGGGTTTGTTCGTTACTCTGTTTGGCGCTCATTGGTAGGTGTCCTTGTTGCATGATGGGCATTTGTAATGGGACAAACTTGGTTAGCCGGCAGCCCGCGCAGGCCGCAAAGTCAGAAGAGAGATAGTTGACCAGTCGCTTCGCCCCCAAGCTTGGCTACCAATGCGATGGGATCATTGATGATCGGCATCAGGCCATGAAACCAGGCTTGGTTGCCAACGCGCATCATTCGGTCCCATTCGCCAAGGCTCCCCTTGTAGAGAATGACCGTCCCAAGCCCGACCAAGTAATGGACCACTTCGGAAGGGTTGTCCAAGACGGTGATCCGGTTTAGCGCGTAGTCCAGCTCGAACTCCCAGAACAGCAGAGCACCTTCGTCGTCGATGTCGAACTCTTCGCCAAGGCTGGCGCTTTGGACGTACTGCCCATTGGGCAGACTTGTGGTCTCCTCCCAATCGGCGGCCGAGTGCGACACGCTTCGGAATCCTCGCCACGCACTGTAGTACTCGCTATCCGCAAAAGGCACCTCGGCACGGTAGGCCACGTCCTTCTCGGAGTACGCGGGTATGCCTTCGAGAGAGGGAATCTCGTAGCGTTTGCCTACCTCGTAGATTTCCTTCCAGGTTCGCAGAGCCATGAAAGATCGCTGGTACTGGTATCGGCCCCAGAGTAAGTCCAAGGCAATCAGCTGCTTCTCGTCGAGCAGTTGGAAGCGAGGAGCAATGCCCAGACGCGAGGCGGATTTTTCCTCTCGGATCTGAATGGTCAGGATGATGCGGAGCAGCTCCAGGGTGTAGTCAGGGGCATAGGCGTTCGGGACGATCTTGATAGTGCCCGTACCCTCGTTGATTGTGCGAGCCAGCCAGCAACGGGCGGAGGGGTCGTAGTGACGTGCAAGCATGTAGTTGCGCAGGTCATTCAGCGGCTTCATCCAGGCGTGCTTTCCGCCGTCGGTTGCGATCATGTTTTCCGCACTGGTGTCCTTTCCAATGCGGCCGCAGATCCAGCACCCAGTGCGGGCCGAACACGGTGGCCGGCTCTGCTCACGGCCGGCAAGGTATGCTGTAACCAAACAGTCCCCGCCGTTCGCGTCGCGGTAGATATCGACCAGGTCGTCGAAGGAATCGTACGCCTCGATTTTTCCTGAACGGACCTGGCCGAGGTAGCCGAAAACATCGAACGCGCTCCACTCTGCAATGGGGCTCAACAGCAGTTGCCCGTCTTCCATCGCATCTACTGCCTCTGTTGAGCTCTCACCGCGCTGCAGCATGCGCGCTGCTCGCTGGGCACTCTCCTCGAAGCGCGTGCCGATCAGGCTGACGATCATGGCGTCATTGGGTTTTACGCCATCGTGCTGGGCCACCCAGGCCCTCACCTGCCGTTTGATCCGGTCCAGCGCTGAGGCCTTGAGCATCTGCTGGCATTTCGTGTTGTTGCCCACGGCCATGATGGTGCGCCCAGACAGCAAACCCACCAGATAATCGTTGGAGAGGTTGGGAGATGCCACCCAGACGCGTGTTTCCACGCCGGTGGTTTTGCCGTACTCCTTGATCGCCTTGATCTGACCTTGGTTGAAGATTTCAATCACGGGATTTTCCAAGCCAGTGTTGCTGTGGACTACGTGCAGAGCCGGCGCTTTGAATCCCTCCGCAATGAGCTGGCGCAGTGCAGTGAAAGCCAAGTTGAGTGTCACGCTGCTGTCTTTCCCCCCGCTCCAGGCCACCACCAGATGCATGCCGGCGAGAACCTGCTGCTTGATGGCTGCAACTGCGGCCGAGACTTTCGACTCCAGCGAAAGTGGTGCCAGTTCGATCGTGACCGGTTGGCCGGCGGCGGTGGGGATGTCGAATAGCTGCATGGGAATCTCGCCTTGTACCCAGTGATGACTGGATGTCTGGCCTCCAAGCTACGGTGGCCAGCGGTGATCCCAAGGTTGGGGAGATTGCTCAAACAAAAAGCCCCGCAGAAGCGGGGCTTGATGAGGTTTGCCGGTTACAACAGATCAGCGATTTTCTCGTTGAGGATGTAGTCCAGTTGGGCGCCTTCCGCCTTCAAGATGTGCTTCTTCGTCTCGGGACTGAGCGCGCAGTTGTAGACGACGAACTCGCCTTCCGGTGCGCCTTGCAGGTGGACGTAGGTGGATTTCCGCAGCTTGGGCCGAAGCTTTTTCAGGATCATGGATTCCTCGGCCAACTCGTGGAAGAAGAACTCTGCAAAGCCGTGGAGAGTGGCGGGCTCGACGTAGGGACTGCCGTTGAAATCCAGCATCTGATATCCAGCGCCTTCGACCGTTTTTCGAATGCTGATCAGTGTCTGGTCATCGACGTCGACCTCTACCGGGCCTCCGGTTCCGCCGTACATTGCGGTGCCGATGCGCTTACCGCCGAAGTACACCGAGGCGCTCCATGCGTCACCGTCGGTGCTTGCGCAGGAACGCAGGTTTTTCAGTTCAAGGCCTACGGCTTTGGAGGTGCGGGTGCTCTGGTACATGCTCGATCTCGTGTGATTGGTACTGGCACCCACACTACGCAGTCATCAAGCAATCCCAAGTTGCTGAAGGCAGGGCTTCAGAACGAGCAAGCTGAGCAGTTCTTTTCGTCGTGTTCTTGCCCGGAAAACGCATCTCCCAGGGTGGCCAGGCCAATAACCTCATCGGCAACATCACGTTCCGCTGAGGTTCACTATGCAAAGAAAGGCCTTGCTCATCTCCTTCGTCCTTGCTCTGGGGGCGAGCGCCGCCGGCGCCACCACGCCGATCCCTGAGGCCTCTTACCTGGTTGGGTTTTCTCCCAGAGCTGGCGCCCAGGACGTGGTGCTTCAAGGGATTCAATCGGCTCAATCAGAAATCCTGGTAGCGGCGTATTCGTTCACAAGCAAGCCGGTGGCCATGGCCCTGCTCAAGGCTGCCAACCGAGGTGTCCAAGTCGCAGTAGTCGCCGATGCGAAGGCGAACGACCCGAATAGCCGGACTGGCCGGCGCTACTCCGCGGCGCAGTTTCTTGCCAATAAGAACGTTGCCGTACGGCTGAACAGCCAATACGCGATCCTGCATGACAAGTTCATGGTGATCGACGGCCGTAGCGTCCAGCTGGGCAGCTTCAACTACTCCGCAGCAGCACACTCCCAGAATGCCGAGAATGTGCTGTTGCTCCGCGACGTGCCGAAGCTGGCGCGCCAGTACGCTGAGGAGTGGCGAGTCCTATGGGAGGGAGGAGTGGACCTGCCAGCCAAGTACTGACGGCTTGGGTTCCTGCAGAGGTAGCTCATCCTGGTTGCGACTACTCACTCTCCAAGGACCTTGGCATGGCCCAGAACCACCTTTTCGACTGCGGCGCGGTTTTCGTATCCAAGGGCATCGTCCATCTGTGCGGCTCGCCAGCTGCAGCACACGAAATTTTCGCTCCACTGCTCGAGCGCCATTGCTGTGGGGACTTCGGTGTGGCTGGTGAGGAGAGCGTGGAAACCAACCTCGCCGTGCTAGCTCATGAGGGCGAGATCAGGTCCACCTATCTCGTTTCTTTGATAGAGGACGATCTGCCGATCCTCATGATGCTGACCACCGAAGTGGGTCACCACACCACCCGATTTCACCTGCCCGGCGAGTAGGGCTCCTTCAAGGCTCGCTACGAGGCGCTAATCCATTCCCATACCCTGGCTGCAGAATTGTTGGAGCAGCCCTCCAAACGCAAAAACGCCCGCTTAGCGGGCGTTTTTGTTTGTCTGCCGTTAGCTTCGATCTACGCCCGCCAGCATGGCCAGTTGTTGGCTGACCCAATCCCAGTATCCCGTCATGGTCTGTTGCTGTTGTACGTGCTGGCGCCACAGCTGAACTGGTAGGAGCGGGTGGGTGTCTACGGAGTTGCTGGCGTACCTGGCGCTTAGTTCTACCGGCGATAGTTGGAGATCCTGCCGGTAGGCCTCGGGAACAGTCAGCGGGGCTGGCGCAAAAGCAGCACGAATCTCGTCCACAACTCTCCCTATTTCTATGCCGGTCGTGGTGCTCTTCAGCGTGCGCGTCGACGCCGATGCGGCGACTACCAGCCAGGCATGTCCTGCCGGCACAATGCTGTTCATGCCACCAGCAGCCTCCGTCCGGACGTCCTGCTTGCTGTAGAGGACTGACTCTACGGGGTAGGTGTTTTTCATGCCGACTCCAAGGGCGTCACTGCCGGTCAAGTCTCTATCCTGGGGCGAAAAATATACGCTATCAAGTATAGCTGTTTGCCATCTCAGAAGGCTTCATCGTCCCTTTTGCCAGAGACGCAAAATGGATATGAGCGAAGCGTTTGGCAAAGCCGTTCGCCAAACAAGGAAGGAGAGGGGTGTACAGCAAGAAGCGGTTGGTCCCAGCCAGAGCTACATCAGCGAGGTGGAGCGCGGCCTCAAAACGCCTTCCCTTGTGAAGGCTCAGGAGATCGCGGACGCGCTGGGCGTCGACCTGGTGACACTGATCGCGCGCGCGGTTCTTCTGCAAAACCCGGGCATGACGCCGGCGCTATTGATCGCGCAACTTCAGCGCGAACTGGGGGCGAAGTGACCTGAGGCTGGCTCACCCTGGCTCGCCGACCTTCTTGAGCCCGATAACGATAAAGGCCCGCAGATTGCGGGCCTTTTCTTTACGCGGCCTCGGCCGCGCTCAGGAAGTGCAGCTGCTGGCTGAGCCACTCCCAGTAGCCGTAGATGGTACGGTTCTGGGCAACATGGTGGCGCCACTGCAAGCTGGTGAAAAACGGATGCGTGGGGGCAGAACCGTCGCTGTACTTGTCATCGAGCTGAGCAGGGGAAAGACGAACGTCCGGGCGATAGATCTCGGGGAGCGATACCGGTACGAGCGAGAACTCCGCGGTGAGTTGCTCGATCGTCTTCAGTGTTACGGCACCGGTAGCCATGCACACCAGCTGCCGCACATTCCCTTCGGTCGCCGATACCTGCCACGGGTATCCCGCCGGCGTCACAGCAGTGCCGTCGCGCTCGTCGACCTTGCTGTAGATGGTCGAATCAATAGGGTACAGCGCGAGGTCCATCATGCTGGACACATAACCAAGCAGCGTGTCCGAGGCCTTATCGCCTCCTTGAGCCTTGGAGCGGGCGGCCTGGCGCACTTCTTCAAGCTCGCGCCAGATGTCCAACAGGCTGTTTGGCGTCCCCGATTTATTTTGCATCTTTCAGTCCTCGATACGATCTGCGGCAAAGCATCCAGTCCGCATGCAATCCGCCATTATCCACGGCTTTGGTCTTGTGGCAAAGAGCCATCATTGAGCCTTCGGTCAGGTTTACGCGTGCGCGCTGGCAGCAGCGTCGACCAGAGTATTCCCAACCAGGATGAGCAGCTGCTGGCGCAGGTACAGCGAGCCGGCATCATGCTTGCTGAGAAACTCCCTGATGCGCGCAGCGCTCGTGTTCGTGAATTGCCAGTGGCGACGCGGCTCAGCCTCTTCGGGGGCCTCGGTGTTTTGTTTCGGCAGCATGGGCGAGAGATTTAGCGTGAGCCTCTCTCCCGCACTGGTCTGGATCATGAGGAAAGGGTGGGGCATGGGCGTTCTCCATTTCTCGGGAATCACCACGCTATGCCCATCCTGAGCAATCCCAAGGCAGATTCACGCTGCAAGGCGCTCCTGTTTGAACACGAGCGGCGTGGCCGGCCTGACGCCATCTCGGCGTCCGACGAATTCCGCCATGATCGCGAGAACAGGGGCATTGACCGCGAGAACCTGCATAGCCCTGGTGCAGGCGACGTACAGGAGATTCATTTCGTCCTCCCATGCTTCGCGGACATTGTTCGGGTTGAAGGGCTCGAACGAAAAATCCTCTGCGAGCTGCACAGCATCCCATTCCAATCCCTTGGCTCTGTGGGCGGTGCTCAGCGTGACACTCGCCTCGAGCTCGTCGGCGACGGCGCTTAACCGCAGCTTGGCAAAGAGAGCAGGGAGGTCTTTTGCGTATTGCTCGACGATCTGAATGGATCGCAGCATTTCCGGATCCTGGCTGTCGCTCGCCACTTCCTTGTAGAAGGTGTACTGCGGATACTCCTGCAGCAGCTTTTTCCCTTTTACCCGGTCGTACTGACCAATCGACAGCGCATGGAGATCCTCCAAGGCCTGCAGGTTGTATCCATCAATCCCACCGACCCAGAAGATTTTTTCTCCTTGGTCCGCCAAGCGCAGCGCGCTTTCGATTACTCCGACCACGGTTCGGCAAAGGATGGCGCGGTGCTCCAGGCCCTCGGGGAGCTTTTTGGTCACTCGGGTTGCCAGACCAAGCCCTACCAGCTGGCGCTGTTCACCTTTGAACGAAAGGATCATGTTCCCGACGTGTGCAACCGCGCTGCCAAAGCGGAAGGACTGAGTGAGGTAATGCACCTCGGCGCGATTGAGCCACGAAGCGTTCAGCGCATCCACAGCTCCACGGAACCGGTAGAGCATTTGGTGGCCATCTCCGCACACCACCACCCCTAAGCCGTAGCTGGCCTGATCTGCAAGGACACCGGCAACCACTGGATTGATGTCCTGGGCCTCGTCCCCGAGGACAATATCAAACCGGCTTCGCAGGTTGGGCCTGGAGAGGGCCCATAGCTTCAAGTAGCCGTCGTGCGTCATTCCAACCGCTCCGTCTTCGACGTCCTGCATCCGGGCCCAGAGTAGACGTGCTGCGGCCACGACGCCGGCGGCGGCCCGGCGCATCCGCTCGTTCTTCATTTTCTCGGGAGGGCAGTGGTCGAGCTCAATGCCGGCATCCGCGCTGGCGAGGTAATTGTTCAGCGTTTCCAGCACCGACCTGACCAAATCCCAGTTCTGACTGTTGATGGCTTTCGCTGCGTCGATCAGTCGGAGGTTTTGCGTGAGCTTGTGCTTGTAGCGCGTGCCGACGGCACCGAAAGCGAGGCCGTGAGACGTCTTGCATACGACGTTGTTGGGGAACCGCTGCTTTGCCGCCTGCTCGACGCTCTTGTTGTAGCAGAGGTAAAGGATGCGGCTCTGCGGCCGCGCCAAGGCATAGCCGATTAGCGTGGTGGTTTTGCCTGTGCCTGCGAAGGCAACAAGCTTTACCAACCGCGCAAGCGAGTTGATGGCCGGTAGCTGCTCGTGTGTGTAGTTCATCGGGGACTACCTCAAAGCATGAGCGTTCGAGTGGAACCCGCCGGTTCGACCCACGCGCATCGGTAAACGCCCCCCAGGACCTGGCAGCTTGGCGCCAAACGCAAGACGGCTGGCGCTTTCGGCTCATCGTTGGAGAGCTGGCGCGGCTCAACGGCCTGGCAGCCTTGAAGACCGATCAGCAAAAGGGCGATGACACGGATGTTCATGGGCGGATTCCGCATTTGGATGACAAGCCCACGCTACTGGTCCCCGGCCTGATCCCAAGCGGGCTTCGAGGTGTGCTTCGAGAGCATTCAAAGTCACGCTAAAATATTGCGCACTAAGCTATTTAACATAATGCTTATTATGCGAATGAATAACCAAGGCAATTAATATTCCCTAGAGCGTGCTAGAAGCTGCTCCATGGCGGCGTATTCGGTTGAAAATTGACCAAATGTCAGAAACATTGATAGAGTTATGACATTGCATCAAATCACCGAGTGGTGGCGATATGAAGAAGCTTCCTCAACTCATCCTGGAGCGCAGCCAGACCTTGCCGGAAGGTGGCGTGCTTGCACCGAAAGAATTTCTGGGTGTGGGATCACGTGCTGCCATTGACCAAGCGTTCTCTCGTTTGGCGAAGGCCGGGAAGCTTTTGCGCATCTGCCGCGGTACGTATGTGGTGCCTGTGAAAAGTCGATTCGGTACCCGCGCGCCGGCCGCGGAGAAAATCGTCCAGGCGCTCGCCGAGAGGAACAATGAAACTGTGACCTCGACTGGCGCCCGAGCGGCGAACGCACTCGGTCTAACGCAACAGGTGCCTGTTCGCGAGATGTTTCTAACGAGTGGCCGGCCGCGAACCCTGCAGCTCGGCAAAACCGAAATTCAGGTGAGGCATGCGCCTCGTTGGATGCTGGGGGTGTCGGCCGCCGGCGAAGCAATTCGTGCTCTGGCCTGGTTGGGTGAGCATCACGCTTATTCGGCAATCAAGCAGCTGCATAGCAAGCTGCCTGCCTCCGAGTGGGCCATGCTGCTCGCGCGCCGCTCTACCCTGCCCTCATGGATGGCCACACTCCTCGGTAAGGAGGCTATGAATGCCTGATTTCTTCGAACTCAGCGCAGATGACCAATCCGAGGTTCTGGAAACAGCGGCGCAGATGCTTGGCCGGCCAGCCTATGTCCTGGAGAAGGACATCTACGTCGTGTGGACACTGGGGAGGATTTTCTCTACCCCGCTTGGTGATCATCTCACCTTCAAGGGCGGCACCTCCTTGTCGAAGGTATATCGGCTGATCGATCGCTTCTCGGAGGATATTGATCTGACATACGACGTCCGTCAGATGCTTCCTGCGGCGGAGACCGAAATTCCAAAGAGCCGCACTCAGGCCGGCCGCTGGACTGAGGAAGTACGCAAGCAGTTGCCAATTTGGATCGAGCAGGCCGTCGCTCCCCTGCTTGGGGAAGCGATCGCTAACGCCGGCATCCAACTGGATCTGCAGCAGGAAGGTGACAAGCTCTACCTCCACTATCCTCCCCGCACACCCGCGAGCTCTTACATCCAGCCACGAGTCCTGCTTGAGTTCGGGGCCAGGTCCACCGGGGAGCCACATGCGCGTCGCATCGTAACCTGCGATCTGGCCCGGGCAGAGATGGAGGGTGTCAGCTTCCCCGATGCGAACCCTGTCGTGATGGATGTTGCGCGCACCTTCTGGGAGAAGGCTACGGCTGCCCATGTTTACTGTGTGCAAGAGCGCCTGAAATCTGAGCGGTTTGCCCGCCACTGGCACGACTTGGTCTCGATTGCCAGCAACGCCGAGTTCGCCGACGTAATTTCCCAGCGGGACATTGCAAGGAAAGTCGCTGAGCACAAGTCCTGGTTTTTCAGGGAGAAAGCTTCAGATGACTCGGTGGTGGACTACCGACACGCTGTAGAGGGGAACCTGCAGCTCGTACCAACCGGCGGTGCCCTTTCAAGTCTGGAAGAGGACTATCTCAGGATGACTGATGGCGGCATGTTCGAGTCGACGCCCTCCTCCTTCGCCGAGCTGATGTCGGCATGCGCTGCCCTGGAAGCACGCCTGAACGCGGCGGCCGAGAGTTGAAGCAAGCGCTTGAATGTACCGAAGGGACGACCGGCAGCTACCGGCCAGAAGCGGACGGTCTCCAGCCATCGTAGAATTCATTTAGAGAAGGGACTCCAAGGAAGACGACATGGCACTCGCCAAGGGCGATACCGTAAGGCTGATGGAGGTTGACCAATCTTCGGCTGTTTTCTCTGACTGGTTGAACGAACGGACGCCAGCGTCTGGCGATGTTGCTATCGTCGAAGAAACTTGGGATTCCAAAGATGGCCGCACTGTCCGCTTGCTCTGCGAGCCGCGTGCAGGCTTTCTCGAGTGGCGAGCCACGTTTCGGGAAGCAGAGTTGGTCTACGAGGTTCTTTCGACCGACCTCGGTGATGCGGCGCCATGACTAATCCCTCTGTCCGCTTTGGGTTGTGGATTCAACCGATCGACGCAACAGCCTGGTTAAAACACTCGGCAGGAGTCGAGTAGCCCAGAGTTTTCCTGGGGCGCTCGTTCAACTGCCGAGCGACTTCATCCAGTTCATCCTGCGAGTAGAGCGAGAGATCCATTCCCTTCGGGAAGTACTGCCGCAGCAGGCCGTTTGTGTTTTCATTCGTCCCTCGCTGCCAGGGATTTTGAGGGTCACAAAAGTAGACCTGGATATCCGTCGCCAGGGTGAAGCGCTTGTGGGCGGCCATCTCCTTGCCTCGATCCCAGGTCAGTGATCGGTAGAGTTCCTGAGGCAATCTCTGAGCATTCTCGATGAGCGCATTCACTACTGTCTCGGTGTCTTTTCCATCCACTTTCACCAGCATCACGTAACGGCTGTGGCGTTCAACCAGCGTGGCAATCTGGCTGTTCTTGCTGCCGCACAACAGATCGCCTTCCCAGTGCCCTGGTACTGCACGATCCTCAACGATGGCCGGCCGCTCGCTGATGGAAAGCGTATCGCTGATACGGCCATGGTTATCGGTTTTCTGGGTGTGATGGCGCGAGCGGCGCATGGCACGGCTGCGACGCAGATGCTCCTGTAATTCCTTCTTCAATGCGCCACGGGCCTGGATGAAGAGGCTGCGATAAATGGTCTCGTGTGACACCTGATAGGCCGCATCCGAGTAAGTACGCTTCAACCATCCAGCGATCTGCTCAGGCGACCACTGGATCTGAAGCTTCTGCGCAACAAGCTGCGCCAACTCCGGGGACTGGGCAAGCTTGCAGCGCTTTGGGCGACGAGCCCTGTCCCATGCTGCCTGTTCCGCCTTGTTGGCACGGTAAGAGCGGTGACCACCGTTACGGCTGATCTCGCGACTGATGGTGGATGGGGCGCGCTCCAGGCGTTGCGCGATCTGCCGAATCGACTGCCCAACGGCAAGTGCTCGCGAAATCTCTTCGCGCTCAACCAGTGTCAGTGACAATCTGGAACGTCGTCGCGCCGCTGGGCGGATGCCTCCTGTCTCCGCAAGAATTCGCTGGATCGAAGAGTGGTTTCGATCGAACAGCTGCGCGATCTGTTGGAGCGAATCACCTGCCTTCCAGCGATCCCACATCAGTGCTTTCTGGCTTTCGGTGTAGTAGATCCGAGGCCTTTGCTTCATCTGCAACACTCCTCCTGATTACACAGGGTTCAGTGTGTTGCGTTCACCGGTTGAATCCACAGTCGGTAGCGGCCTCTCCCCAGGGGCAGCAACCGGCCAAAAGCGGACCTCAGAGATTCAGGCTACAGACTGATACACACCGCTTGGGTTTCTGTTGCTGCCTCAGAAAGGTCTGAATACACTGCCCACCATGATCCGTCGCCTTCGATTGCTAATCGTCTTGCTTCTTAGCCTCACGCTTCCTCTCACGGGGATGGCGGGAGTCGAGGCGCCAACTGAACCCTGCCCGATGCAAAGCATGGGCATGGGCCAGATGGCAGGTATGGATCAGGACTGCTGCCAGGATTTGGGCAAGATGACCCAGCATGGCAAGAAGGACTGCAAGAGTGGGCAGGAATGCAAGACCAGCAGCCTGTTGCAGGTCAGCGTCCTGAAAGCTGCCCATCCCGTCGCCACTCCCCCGCGGCCTTCGCCGTACACCGATGTAGTTCTCAGCCAGGCACCCGCAGACCTCTGGCGACCTCCCTGCGCCTGATTCCTCTCTCGACCTGAACCCTGCCCGCGGCCCTGAAGGCTGCCGGGTGGATTGCGCTCATGCGCTGGTTTTCTAGAGGAATCCTCATCGTGACTCACGTCCGACTCCATCCCGGCTGGCTGCTGCTCGCGCTGCTTCCGGGCTGGTCGGCACAGGCTGCGTCCCTGTCACGGGGCCATGCCGAGATAAGGGGAAAATTCACTCACTTCCCCGATAATACTATGTTTTTTCTGCATTTTTATCTTGCGCGATGATGCAGCGATTATGGGAGCTGTCCTTGTAAGCATATGCGGCCGGCGATCCCAACTTGCTGACGAATTCTGCATGTCGCCTGATGGCATTCGACCGCCTGCGTCGGATCAGGTGTGATTCGTGATGCCGGACTCGGTCGGTGGATAACCAAGAAGTTTCAACTGCGTAAGTGCCTCGACCAGACGTTCCTGGAGTTTCTGCACCTGCCGGCCTTGAGAGTCCTTGGCTTCGCTCAGGCGTATTACTTCACCCTCTAGCCTATCGCTGCGTTCCTGCAAGACACTGTTCGCCTGCTCGGTCTGAGCCCTGGTGCGCTGCTCGTCCGCCAGGGATTGCTGGTTCTGTTCCAGTCGTCGCTCCAAGGCCTGTATGCCCTTCTGTTGCTGGCGGGCTTCGGTCAGCAGGCGGGCGTTGTCACGATTTAGTTGGGTCAGTTCGTCTTGCTTGACGATCAGGGTCTGCTGCAGCTGCCGCATCTCCAATTGCAGTTGTTGTACCTGGGATTCATGCCGACGCTGATCCTGCTCGTGCTGATCCTTGCTGGCCTGACGATAGTGCTCCAGAGCATCCCGCCCATGCTGATGCTTCTCTTCCAGCGAACGGATCTGTCCCTCGCGATCCTGAAGGCGCATTTCCTGGTCGCTCTCCGCCTGCCGCAGCCGCGCCATCTCTACGTCCGCCAATTGACGTAACTGCTGCTCCTGCTGCAATCCCTGTTGCGCGACCTGTAGCTGCCCGGTGAGACCAGCGCAAGACGCTTCAAGCTGCTGGGTTTGGGCTTCCAACTGGTGTATCCGTTCGTGGTAACCGCGGCGCTCCTGGGCCAATTGCTCACGTTCCTGGGCCACGGCGACACGGGCTTCGTCCTGCAACTGCGCCGCCATCTGTGCGACCAGATTCGCCAGTTGATCAGTGAACGAAGCCGGCGCTCCTCCTTGGCCGTGGTCGGCCTCTTCCAGTTCTTTTAGATAGCGGTGGATGGTGGTTTTCGAGCCGGTATTGCCCAACTCGACCCGTACGGCATCGATGCTTGGGTGTTTCCCCCGCGCCAGAATGGCCTGCCGCGCCTTCTGAACCAATGCCTTGTTGATTCCTCCACGAGCCATGATGCGCTCCTACGATTTCGTATCGTTTTACGTACCACGTATTTACATACTGATTATGAAGTACATTTGATCAAATTATGATCACTTTTTCTGATAAAATAATGGAAGGTTATTCGATGACAGCGACCTGTTCGATCGTTGTCCGACCGTTTTTCGGTACGAAACGAGCGTGAGTCAGCGATGAAGGATGTTGAGCGTTACCTGCAGGCTGGTACGCGGGAAAACACCCGTCGGAGCTACCAGTCCGCCATCGAACACTTCGAGGTGACCTGGGGTGGCTTTCTGCCCGCCACCAGCGATGCCATCGTGCGCTACCTGGTGGACTACGCGGACACGCTGAGCCTCAACACGCTGAAGCAGCGCCTCGCCGCTCTTGCACAGTGGCATGTCAGCCAGGGTTTCCCCGACCCGACCAAGACCCCCACCGTACGCCAGGTGTTAAAAGGCATTCGCACTCTGCACCCAAACCAAGCCAAGCAGGCCACGCCGCTGCAGTTGCAGCATCTGGAGCAGGCGGTTCAATGGCTGGAGCAAGAGGCGGCACGCACGTATCAGGCCGAAGACCTGGCAGGCTATCTGCGCTGCCGACGGGATGTTGCGCTGCTGCTGATTGGCTTCTGGCGGGGCTTTCGCAGCGACGAACTGTGTCGCTTGCAGGTGGAGCACATCCAGGCTGAAGCCGGGGCCGGCATGACGCTGTTTCTGCCCTGGAGCAAGGGAGACCGGCACAACCTCGGCACCACACACTATGCGCCCGCCTTGAAGCGGCTGTGCCCGGTGCAGGCCTACCTCGATTGGATCAGCGCAGCGGGGATCGCCCGCGGGGCGGTGTTTCGCCGATTGGATCGTTGGGGCCACTTGAATGAGGAAGGTCTGAATCCCGGCAGCCTGATCACCTTGCTGCGGCAAATCCTCCAGCGCTCCGGTATTCCCGCCGCGCTGTACACCAGCCACTCGTTGCGTCGCGGCTTCGCCACCTGGGCCACAGCCAATGGCTGGGACATCAAGGCGCTGATGACTTACGTAGGCTGGAAGGACATCAAGTCGGCGATGCGCTACATCGCCCCCGCCATTTCGTTTGGCGGCCTCGCTGCCAGACCGGTCATTGAATTACATGCTGGCACTTTGGCGCGGCTTCCGACTTCTCACTAACATCGTCCATGACAGGACCGACCTCTTCTTACATTGGCCTAACTGAGCTATTTACCCCAAAGGCTTGGCAATTCTGAGGTGGTCTCCGAGGGGCGAGGAACGTATGGCCAATTCTCTTCAGTTGTCGATTGTATCGTCGGCAGACCTGCCGCTTCTCGTACAGGCGCTTCTAGAGGCGGACCTACCAGGTGATGACGTAGCTCTTCCTGGCAAAGTCTTCTATGCCTTCCAACTGGAAGGACAGCACATTGGATATGCAGGCTTGGAAGTGTATGGGCCGGATGCACTGCTGCGCTCTGTTCTGATTGATCCTCTGCACCGGAAACGCGAACTCGGAAGTCTGGTGGTTAGCGAGGTGGAAAAGCTTGCACGCGAGGCAGGGATTGAAACCCTACACCTTCTGACCACGAATCAGACAGCATTCTTCGAGCGGATCGGCTACGTGCTTACGCCGCGTCAGGTGGCACCGCCCGACATCGCTGGCACCGCGCAATTCAAAACTCTCTGTCCATCCTCGGCTAATTACCTCAGAAAAAATCTCGGGACCATGCCGCTGGATGGTCATCGCTAGTCACTACGCGGGGAAGTTCATGACCATTAAAGTTCGGGTGGCTCGCCCAACGGATGCCGAAGCAATCCAAGCCATCTATGCCCCTGTGGTGGTTGACACCGCCATCTCCTTCGAGGACGCACCACCCTCGACTGAGGAGATGCGCCAACGAATAACGGCGACGCTTGAGGCCTATCCCTATCTGGTGGCAGTTCACGATGACCAGGTTCTGGGTTATGCATACGCCAGCCAGCATCGAGCGCGGGCCGCCTATCGTTGGGCGGTGGATGTCACTGTCTACATCGCCGAGATCGCGCGTCGCTGTGGTATTGGCCAACAGCTCACTGCCGTCCCTGGCCCGGCTGGGATACAGCTCGGCCTACGCGGGTATCGCGCTACCCAATGCGGGAAGTGTGGGACTATATGAGCGAATGGGCTTCCAGCACATCGGGACATTTCCGCAGGTTGGCTACAAGCTCGGGAAGTGGCATGACGTGGGTTACTGGCGGCTCCACATGCGCGAATTGTCGACACCTCCTGAAGAACCCGTCCGTTTTGCCAATCTTGATCACTGACCGAGTCGGCAACGAGCATCCATGGCAAAAAACCAACTTCTGATCGGCCGAGCCAGCTTCATCGTCAGGGCCAGTTCGCTGCCGAACGGCTACAATCAATGCCCAAGGATGCCCCTGCTGCTCGCCGACGGAGAACCCCTTGAGTTGGAAGTCGCGAAGCCAGCCGCTTTGCTTGATCCGAATCAAGCGTCGCAAAGCTGCCAGCGCTAGTGTCTAGCTTACTTTTGCTACGGGCTGAGCAGATGACCTGGTTCCGGAACCATCAACGCACGTTGCTACGCATGGCCTTGGTGCTGTGGGTGCTGGCGTTCGGGGTTGCGGCAAGCCATGGCTGTCTGTCCTACGCAGAGCATGACCCCGCACTAGCTCATACAGACGTCTCAGTCAGTCTGGAGGGGCATGCGCACCAGTTGCATGCCAGCGGCTGCCTACAATTCTGTGACGACAGCGCATCCGCGCTCAATCTGGCGCCGGGGTACCTTCCGTTCGACCAGGCCCTCTGGGTGCTCCTGCTCACGCTTCCGGTCCTCTTCCTGCCTGCCATCATCCCTCCGCGCTTCGGCGCACTCGCCACGCACCTGCCTGCGCCGCTCCGGCCGCCGGCACGCCTGAGCTTCGTCCGCTTCAACGATTGACCCGCCTTCCGTGCACCCGGACCACCGGGCGCACAGTCTTGCCGTGCCTGCACGACCAGGCGCGGCTGCGCTTCATTTCACCCGTTGAAACACCTGGAGATCGCCATGCACATCACCCTCAAATCGCTTGTCGCCACCCTACTGATTAGCAGTCCTCTGCTTGCTGTGGCCGTCGACGAACATCACCCCGATCAGGCTCCGACGAAAGCCGAGAACACATCGGCGCCGACTCAGGGCCAGGAGAAAGCCATGGCCACACAGATGCAAAAGATGCAGGTTATTCACGACAGACTCGCTGCCGCCAAGACCCCGGAGGAGCGTCAGGCGGCGATGCATGACGGTATGCAGGCGATGAAGGAAGGCCTGGGTATGATGCAGAACGGCTGCGCCGGCAAAGGCATGGGCCAGCATATGAAGATGATGGACTCGAAGATGATGGGAATGATGATGCAAATGATGGATCAGCAGGCCGGCATGATGGACCCGCAGTCAGGCATGAAGGGCATGCCCATGCAGCACTCCATGGACCAGCCGGCCCAGAAACCAGCCCAGTAATCACATGGCGCGGCTCCAGTCTTGGTCTGTAGGGCGGAAGCATCCCTAGGCCAAGACGGAGCACCCCCACTTTCGCCCTGGAGAATACTTATGAACGCTTCGCCTTCATCCCATCAGCCTCCGCCGTCCTTTTGGCGCAGCAAGCCCGGCATTGCCCTGGGTATGTTGCTGGTCATTGCCTTGTTCTACCTGGCTCGTGAGCACTACGGTCATATCTCGCTGCTATTGCCGTACGCGATCCTGTTGCTGTGCCCCCTGATGCACCTGTTCGGCCATCACCACGGCGGCCACGGTCATCATGGCGGAACGGACAATGCCCCCAAGGACGACCAAAGAGGCTGACTCATGCACGGTCATGAACATGCACACTCATTACCCGGAAACCAAACCTCGTCCGGCGAAGTGAAGGACCCCGTCTGCGGGATGACGGTCAAAGCAGACAGCCCCCACCGACTGCAGTACGTCGGGAAGGTCTATCGGTTCTGCAGCGAAAACTGCCTGTCGAAGTTCAGGGCGGCACCGGAAGTCTATGGTGCCGCTGTGCGGGAAGAGACGACCGACCTCCCGACGGCTGCAAGTGACACCTGGTACACCTGCCCAATGCACCCCGAGATACGCCAGCTCGGTCCGGGCACCTGCCCAAAGTGCGGCATGACCCTGGAACCGGTGCTGCCGGAACTGGAGCAGGAGGAGAACCCCGAGCTCCGGGATTTCTCCCGGCGCTTCTGGTGGACCTTGCCCCTGACCGTCATCGTTACGTTGCTGGCCATGGGCGGGCATGCCTTGAACCTGTTCCATGGCGCCACGCAGAACTGGGTCGAGCTGGTGATCTCCAGCCCGGTGGTGCTCTGGGCGGGGTGGCCGTTCTATGTGCGCGGAGTGCGCTCGGTACTGCAGCGTAGCCCGAACATGTGGACGCTGATCGGCCTGGGTACTTCCGCCGCCTATCTCTATAGCCTCGTGGCCACCCTGGCGCCGGCGGTCTTCCCGGCGAACTTCATGATGGAGGGCCGCATCGGCGTCTACTTCGAGGCGGCGGCCGTCATCATCTCGCTCACCCTTCTGGGCCAGATACTCGAACTCAAGGCACGCTCGCAGACCTCGGCGGCCATCAAGTCGCTACTTGGCCTGGCACCGAAGACGGCCCGGCGGATCAATGCCGATGGCAGCGAAGAGGACATCCCGCAGAGCCATGTGCACCCAGGCGACAGGTTGCGCGTCCGCCCCGGCGAGAAGGTCCCGGTCGATGGCCTGGTCGTACAGGGCGAAAGCGCCGTTGATGAATCCATGCTGACTGGCGAACCTCTGCCGGTGCTCAAGCAAGTGGGCGACACGCTCATTGGGGCAACCTTGAACACCCATGGCAGCCTGGTGATGCAGGCGCAAAAGGTCGGGTCGGATACCATGCTTGCGCAGATCGTGCAGATGGTCGTGCAGGCGCAACGCTCGAAGGCGCCGATGCAGCGCCTGGCTGACGTCATTGCCGGCTACTTCGTGATGGTCGTCATCGCCATCGCGGCCCTGACCCTGATTGGATGGGGCGTCTGGGGGCCGCAGCCCAGTTGGGTGTTTGGTCTGATCAACGCCGTGGCGGTGCTGATCATCGCCTGCCCCTGCGCCCTCGGCCTGGCGACCCCGATGTCCGTAATGGTCGCTACGGGCAAGGCTGCTGGCAGTGGAGTGCTGTTCCGCGATGCGGCGGCCATCGAGAACCTGCGCAAGATCGATACGCTGATCGTCGACAAAACCGGCACCCTCACCGAAGGGCGCCCGGCCTTCCAGAGTGTCGAGGCAGCGTCCGGTTTCAGTGCTGAAGAGGTCCTGCGTCTGGCCGCCAGCCTTGACCAGGGCAGCGAGCATCCACTGGCCCATGCCATTGTCGACCAGGCCAGGGCCCAGGGGCTGGCGTTGAGTGAAACGGATGAGTTCGAGAGCGCCTCGGGGATTGGCGTGCGCGGCCAGGTCGATGGGCGGCGCCTGCTGCTGGGCAACACTGCCTTGCTGGCCGATGCTGGCGTGTCCTGCGAGGCCCTGCAGGTACGCGCCGAACAACTGCGTAGTGAAGGTGCAAGCATCATGTATCTCGCGGTGGACGGTACCCTGGCCGGTTTGCTGGCGGTGGCTGACCCTATCAAGCCTACCTCCAGGCAGGCCGTGCAGTACCTCCAGGACGCCGGCGTCAGGGTCATCATGGCCACTGGCGACGGTCCGACCACGGCGCGGGCAGTGGCCCGGCAATTGGGTATTGAAGAAGTACACGGTGAGGTCAAGCCACAGGATAAGGAGCGCCTGGCTGCCAGCCTCCAGGCGGCTGGGCATCGTGTGGCGATGGCCGGAGACGGCATCAACGATGCGCCCGCCCTGGCGCGTGCCGATGTTGGCATTGCCATGGGTACCGGTACGGACGTCGCGATGAACAGTGCCCAGGTCACCCTGGTCAAAGGCGACCTGCTCGGCATTCTCCGCGCCCGCAACCTCTCCATGGCGACAGTGCGCAACATGCATCAGAACCTCGCCTTCGCCTTTGCTTACAACGCTATGGGCATACCCCTTGCCGCCGGGTTGTTCTACCCCCTGACGGGGCACCTGCTGTCCCCGATTATCGCTGCGTTGGCCATGAGCGTAAGTTCGGCATCGGTCGTCTTCAATGCCGTGCGCCTGCGCAAGGCCTCGCTCGATGGCTGAGTTCGGGAAGCTTGACCTTGCCACTATGGCAAGGTCGAGGATAGCTCCACGTTCCGGACAGGTTCAGCCAGTGTTCCGGGCAATAAGGTTTCTTGTTGAGGAGTCACCACGATGAAAAGTATTGATCTGCACGTAGAAGGCATGAGCTGCGCTTCGTGCGTCCGCCACGTAAATGCTGCATTGGCGCCAGTCACTGGGGTTGCCGAGGTGTCGGTCGACCTCGCGGCGGGGCGGGTGCGCGTCAGTGGGGATGCTGATGCCCAAGCACTGATGGCCGCGCTGCAGGATGCCGGTTATCCGGCCAAGGTCGAAGCATCGACCCAGGCCCCGGAAGGTGGCAAGGTGCGCGGCTGCGGCGGCAGTTCCTGCTGCTGTCACTAAGAGGGGGAGCATCATGCACAAGGCACTTCGCTTGACCGCACTGGCCGGGCTGTTCATGGCCTCCATCGCCCAGGCAGCCACAACTATCGACGTCTACCGCGACCCCAACTGCGGTTGCTGCAAGAGCTGGATCAAGTACCTGGAGGCCAATGGCTTCAGCGTGAACGACCATCTCGAGCCGAACATGAGCGCGGTCAAGCAGCGCTTTGGTGTGGTACCGCGCCTATCGTCCTGCCACACCGCGGTGATCGGTGGAAAATTCGTCGAAGGGCATGTTCCGGTGGCGCAGATCCACGAGCTGGAGAAGCGTCCGGAACTGCTTGGGATCGCGGCTCCAGGCATGCCCATCGGCTCGCCTGGCATGGAAATGGGGCAGGCCCAGCAGGCTTACCAAATCATTGGGCTTACCCGTGACGGCGCCGACGAGGTTATCGCCGACTATCCGGCAACCCAATAACCGTGTGGACTTTCCCGCCGGGGCTTTCAAGTAGCGTGTCTTGAACTCAACAAGACGCGCCGCTAGCCCGGACATCGCACCATCAAGGGCGATGTGGAAATTCCAGGTGGAATGTTGTCACTCCGTCTGATGAGGTGCACCAGATGCGGCCATGGTGCGCCTCGACAATTGAACGTGAAATCGCGAGGCCAAGGCCTGCATTATGCGATTCCCCCTCTCGACGCGCGGGGTCGGCACGATAGAAGCGATCGAAGAGCTTCTTCAGGTGCTCGGAAGGAATTGTCTCTCCAGGATTGACGACCGAGAGAGTCACGGTATTGGCGTTACTCTCAATAAAAACTTCGATTGTTGCACCCGCTGGGGTGTAACGAACCGCATTCGATAGCAAGTTGGAAATGGCTCGATGCAGCATCAGGCTATCGCCCTGGATACAAGACGAACCAATGAGGCGAAGCTCAATACCGCGCTCCTCTGCAAGCAGGCTGTAGTACTCGAAGAGCCTCTGCACAATCTCCTCAAGATTGATCTTGGCCGAGCCAGGAGTGATAAGTCCATTGTCAGACTTTGCCAAGAAGAGCATGTCATCAATCATTCTTGACATATGATGCAAACTATCAAGATTGGAGTAGAGATTTTCCTCATAGTCATCGATGCTGCGCTTTTTTCCGAGGATCACCTCGGTGTGCGTGAGTAGTGTTGTAATGGGTGTGCGAAGCTCATGGGCAATATCCGCCGAAAAATTGGAGAGGCGCACAAACGAATCGTCTAGTCTAGCCAGCATCTCATTGAAAGAGCTTACCAACTCTTGGAGTTCAGAGGGTACGGGGTCCAGTGGGATACGCTCTTTCAAGGACTTTGCTGACATCGATGCCGCCACTGCGGTCACTTGTCGTATCGGTCGCAAGCCACTTCTGACAACCACGACGCCCAAGGCGCCGCTTGCAATGGCGCTGATCGCCAAGCCTATCCAAAACCAACGTTCTAGCGTCACGAAAAAGTGAGAGTGGCTGGTGACATCCAATATCAGAACGGCGGTTGCCGAGCCAGGCCCCGACTGTGGGCCAACCCGAGCAGTCATACCCCTATACAGCCGCCCATGATTCCCCCACTCCCACATGCCGGCACTTTCCTGCGAAAATTGAGCCGGCAAATTAGTAATGGTTGAATTCGAGAAAAGTACATTGCCATCCGTCGTGGTAATGATCGATTCGAGCTCATGGTGAGCGCCAAGTAAAGCATTAAGCTCCAAACGAATGTGACCGCTCTCTAGATTGGCATTCGCAGACATGAGGATTTGTTGAATAGAGTCGAGCTTTTCGGTGATCGTCTGCTGATCCTGCATCAAGAAGTGCCGACGACTGAACTCACTGAAGCTCACTCCAGCAACGGTCAGGACGGACACCACGGCAAGCATGAACATCAGGCTCATACGAGCAGTTAGGGATAGTCGCTTCATTTCTGCTCGGGCTCTTCGAGCATGTACCCCATTCCCCTAATCGTATGGATCAGCTTGGGCTCGAAGTCATCGTCGATCTTGGCCCTCAGCCGCCGTACTGCCACCTCGATAACGTTCGTATCGCTATCAAAGTTCATGTCCCATACCTGAGAGGCAATCAGCGATTTCGGCAGAACCTCCCCGCGTCTCCGCATCAACAGCTCAAGCAGCGAGAATTCCTTTGCCGTCAGGTCAATGCGCACCCCGCCTCGCACTGCCCGGCGCTTGAGCAGGTCCACTTCGAGATTCGCAATTTTTAGGGTCACCAAGGTTGGAGTTGTTGTCGCGCGCCGTAGCAGCGTGCGTACACGCGCCAGGAGCTCGGCAAATGCGAAAGGCTTGACCAGGTAATCATCTGCTCCTAACTCAAGTCCCTTGACGCGATCATCCACGCCGTCGCGTGCGGTCAGGAACAACACCGGAACATCCTTACCGGCGGCCCGCACCATGCGTAGTACTTCCCACCCGGTCAGGCCGGGCATCATCACGTCCAGTATGAGCAGGTCATAGGACTCGCTGAGTGCATGTTGGAGCGCTTCAGTACCCGAATTGACCAGGTCGACATTGAAGCTGGCCTCGCTCAGTCCTTGCTGCAGGTACAAGCCGATCTTGGGTTCGTCTTCCGCGACAAGAAGTCTCATTTTTCTGACCCATAGCTGAACAATGCTGTGAGTGTGCCGCTACTGGTTGCCACCAACCAGATCCTTACAAAAATGTAATCTTGGCATAAGCCGACGGTCAGGCAGGTAGCGCTATGGTGGAGACGACTTCTAGAGCGAGTACTTCGTTTGGGCGATCTGAGCACGCGAGGTGTGACGATTGGCACGATCCCCTTAAGGCCTTACCAATGCTCCTTTGGCCAATCGGCGCCGCCTTGGCGCCGATTTTTTAGCAATCAGTACGCCGCTCAAGAACTGATGCCAAGAGCATGATTCTTAACTGTGCTGGCCTGGGATTAATACTTCTATTGAGAGGTGTCCTATGAATACCAAATTTTCGAACTTCCTGGTGGCGGGGATTTTGTTTGCTCTCTCTGCAGTTTCGATGGCTAGTGAAAAGGCAGTGAATTTCGATTTTGGAAGTCGTAGCGCGCCGGAGAAAGCAGATCGGACAATTGAGATTAAGATTGGGGATCTCTACTTCGAGCCTTCTCGTATAGATGTAAAAAATGGCGAGACCATTCGATTTGTATTGAAAAACGAAGGGCTGGTTCTTCATGAGTTCAATCTGGGCAAGGCAGCGGCGCACGTGCAGCACCAGAAGGAAATGGTGGAGATGTTCAAGAGCGGCTATCTCACGGCAATGAAAGTTAACGACGCCGAGCACGATATGGCAGGTATGGAAGGTGACATGCATGGCATGAGCATGCCCAGCATGAACCACAATGACGCCAACAGTGTTTTGATTGAGCCAGGTCAAACCAAGGAACTGGTTTGGACATTTAGTAAAACAGCGGGACTGCAATTTGCGTGCAACGTTCCAGGGCATTACCAGAAAGGGATGGTAGGGCAGATTGCCATAAACTAGTTGATGGCAGTGCTTTCCGTTTTATCTGCGCTGCAGGCTTGTGGGAAGGGGGCGGCTCCCGCCGGCGGCTAACTGCGGTGATGGCAACATGCCTGCAAACTCCCCCGCAGGCCAGGCAGGTAGCGGCAAGGTCAATCCTTACAGAAATGTAATCATCGCGACTGCCTAAATATGGCAAATTTTTCAAGGACATCTGAGCCTCCGATCGTCAGGCTCGAATTGAAGTCCACTTCATAATGGCTCGAAAGTGGCCCCATAAATTGGTTCATGAGAGCTCTTTCCTAGCAGGGTCGTAGCGGAATGCAGAACAAAACGTCAAGACGGACTTTCGTTAAGGGCCTTGCCGCGACAGGCATTCTCGGCGGGCTCGGTTTGTGGCGCACCCCCGTCTGGGCCCTTGCCAGTCCGACTCAACCGACTGTCCTTGCCGGTACCGAGTTCGATCTGTTCATTGGTGAAACTTCAGTCAACCTGACCGGTGCAGTCCGTACAGCAATGACCATCAATGGATCGCTTCCTGGGCCAACTTTGCGTTGGCGCGAAGGTGACACGATTACGCTCCGCGTTCGTAATCGCCTGAAGGAAGATACCTCCATTCATTGGCATGGAATTATTCTCCCAGCCAACATGGATGGTGTGCCGGGTTTAAGTTTCCAGGGAATCGCTCCCGATGGCATGTACGAATATAAATTCAAGGTCAATCAGCACGGTACCTACTGGTACCATAGCCACTCCGGCTTCCAGGAGCAGCTTGGCGTTTTCGGGCCGTTAATTATCGACCCCAAAGAGCCAGAGAAAATTTCTTGCGACCGTGATTATGTCGTCATGCTGAGCGACTGGTCGGATGAGAATCCCAGTCGTGTCCTTGCCAAGCTGAAGAAAGACTCTGGTTATTATAACTTCCATAAACGCACGGTCGGGGATTTCATTGATGATGTAAGCGAGAATGGTTGGTCGAAAACTGTCGCCGACCGAAAAATGTGGGCTGAAATGAAGATGAGCCCAACCGATCTCGCCGACGTAAGTGGTTATACCTACACCTATCTCGTCAATGGTCACGCACCTGATACCAATTGGACTGGCATTTTCAAGCCCGGGGAAAAGGTCCGACTGCGCTTCATCAACGCCTCTGCAATGACCTACTTCGATGTTCGGATTCCCGGACTGAAGATGACAGTAGTGGCTGCAGATGGGCAGCCAGTCCAGCCGGTAAGTGTTGATGAGTTCCGCATTGCCGTTGCTGAAACCTATGACGTCATTGTCGAGCCGACAGACCAGGCCGCATACACCATCTTTGCTCAATCGATGGACCGTACCGGCTACGCCCGAGGCACGCTTGCGGTAAAGGACGGAATCAGTGCACCAGTGCCGGCGCTAGATCCCCGCCCACAAATCACCATGGACGATATGGGGATGGGAGGCATGGACCATGGGAGCATGGCGGGCATGGATATGTCCGGGATGGATCATGGCGACATGGCGGGCATGGATATGTCCGGGATGGATCATGGCGACATGGC
>NZ_JAKSXG010000017.1:0-193700 GCF_022380625.1 Pseudomonas sp. DP-17 | reverse complement strand
GAGCGAGCTTGCTCGCGAACCGGAGTTGGGCTGTTCGCGAGCAAGCTCGCTCCTACAATGGACGTCCCTAGGCTCACGGGATCGTCCATGACAGGCAAGGGAGTTATCCACATGTACGACACCCTCGAACGCGTCTTCGGCTTCCGCCAGTTCCGCCCCGGCCAGGAGGCGGCGGTCAGTGCGGTGCTCGCCGGGCGCTCGGCGGCGGCGATCTTCCCCACCGGCTCGGGCAAGTCGCTGTGCTACCAGCTGCCGGCGCTGCTGTTGCCGCACCTGACCCTGGTGGTCTCGCCGCTGCTGGCGCTGATGCAGGACCAGTTGGCCTTCCTCGCCCGTCACGGTATTGCCGCCGCCAGCATCGATTCGGCGCAGAGCCGTGAGCAGACCGCGCAGACCATGGCGCGGGCGCGCAGCGGCGAGTTGAAGGTGCTGATGATCTCGGTGGAGCGCCTGAAGAACGAGCGCTTCCGCAACTTCATCAGTGAGGTGCCGATTTCCCTGCTGGTGGTGGACGAGGCGCACTGCATCTCCGAATGGGGCCACAACTTCCGCCCTGACTACCTGAAGCTGCCGGACTACCAGAAGCAGTTCCGCATACCCCAGGTATTGCTGCTGACCGCCACGGCGACGCCGGCGGTGATCGCGGACATGCGCAGCAAATTTGCCATCGCCGAGACTGATGTGGTCACCACCGGCTTCTACCGCGCCAACCTCGATCTGCAGGTCGAGCCGGTGGCCAGCGCCGCCCGCCGTGCGCGGCTGGTGCAGTGGCTGGGCGAGCGCGCCGGGCAGCCGGCCATCGTCTACGTCACCCAGCAGAAGACCGCCGAGGAAGTCGCCGCGCACCTGGCCGAGCGCGGCATTCCCGCCTGCGCTTACCACGCCGGGATGGAACACCCGGAGCGCGAGGGCATCCAGCGCCGCTTCATGGAGGGCCGGCTGAACTGCATCGTCGCCACCATTGCCTTCGGCATGGGCATCGACAAGAGCAACATCCGCCAGGTTGTGCATTACGACCTGCCCAAGTCGCTGGAGAACTACAGCCAGGAGATCGGCCGCGCCGGCCGTGACGGCCAGCGCTCGGAATGCCTGGTGCTGGCCAACCGCGACAGCCTCAATGTGCTGGAGAACTTCGTCTACGGCGACACGCCCGAGCGCGAAGGCATCCGCCTGGTGCTGGAGGAGATTCGCCAGGCGCCGAACGCGCAGTGGGAAACCATGCTGGTGCCATTGTCCGACCAGTCAAACATTCGCCAGCTGCCGCTGAAAACACTACTGGTGCAGCTGGAGCTACGCGGCATCATCGCTCCGCGTTTCGCCTATTTCGCCGAATATCGCTACAAGCTTCTGATAGATTCCACCGAGCTGCTGGGGCATTTCGAAGGTGAGCGGCGGCAGTTCGTCGATGCCATCCTCACCACCTCGGCCCGCGCCAGGACCTGGGCGACACTGGATTTCGATGCTCTCTACAGCCGCCACGGCGCCGAGCGCGCGCGGGTGGTGAAGGCGCTGGACTACTTCCAGGAGCGCGGCTGGGTGGAGCTGGAAAGCAAGCAGATGACCGAGGTCTACTCGATACGCGACGCGACCTTCGCTGTGGACGAGTTGAGCGACGAACTGCACCGCTACTTCAAGCGCCACGAAGACAGCGAGATCGCCCGCATCGGCGCCATGCTTGAATTGCTCGGCAGCGCGGAGTGCCTGAGCTGGCGCCTGGCCCAGTACTTCGGCGACCAGCAGGCGCCGCGCCACTGCGGGCACTGCTCGGTCTGCGCCGGCCGCATCGCCCGGCTGCCGGAGCCGCCCGCGCTGCCGCCGCTGGACGGGCAGTCGCTGCACAATCGCTGCGCCGCCTTCCTGGAGAAATACCGCAGCGCCCGAGGTCTTGCGCCCAGCGCCGACTGCGTGACGCGCTTCCTCTGCGGCATCAGCGTGCCGGCTTTCACCCGCCTGCGCGCCCGCACGCTGCCGGGCTACGCGACGCTGGAGGACTACCCCTACGCCCAGGTGCGCGACTGGGTGCAGGCGCAACTGTGATCGCCTGCAGACGTCGGGGCCACGCACGACTAAAGGTCGGCGTGATGCCGGCGGGGCTCCTTGTAGGGTGAGGGGAGGAAATTCCTCCTAGACTCACCAGGCACTGCCTGCCTACCGGCCGAGGAGCCCCCGCATGTCCGTCGAGCACCTGGATGTACTGATCATCGGCGCCGGCCTGTCCGGCATTGGCGCCGCCTGTCACCTGCAGAAGCAGTGTCCCGGCAAGTCCTACGCCATCCTCGAAGGCCGCGAGGCCATGGGCGGTACCTGGGACCTGTTCCGCTACCCCGGCATCCGCTCCGACTCGGACATGTACACCCTGGGCTACAACTTCAAGCCCTGGACGGACCCCAAGGCCATCGCCGACGGCCCGTCGATCCTCAGCTACATCCGCGAGACCGCCCGCGAATACCGTGTCGAGGACAAGGTGCGCTACCGCCACCGCGTGCTCAAGGCCGACTGGGACAGCGCCAGTGCGCGCTGGAACCTCACCGTGCAGCGTGGCGACGAGGACGAGCCGGTGCGCATGAGTGCGCAGTTCCTCTTCATGTGCACCGGTTACTACCGCTACGACGCCGGCTACACCCCGGACTTCCCCGGGCGCGAGAGCTTCGCCGGGCAGGTCATCCACCCGCAGCTGTGGCCGGAGAATTTCGACTACAGCGGCAAGCGCGTCGTGGTGATCGGCAGCGGCGCGACCGCCGTCACGCTGATCCCCTCGCTGACCGACAAGGCCGCCCACGTCACCATGCTGCAGCGCTCGCCGTCGTATGTGATCACCCTGCCGGCGAAGGACCCGATCTCCAACTTCCTGCGTCACTTCCTGCCGGAGAAGTGGGTGTACCGTCAGGCGCGGGCGCGCAACGTGACCATGCAGATGATCTTCTTCATGGCCTCCAAGGCGTTCCCCGGCGCGGTGCGCAAGCTCATGCTCAAGCTGGCCAACCTGCAGCTGGGCAAGGATTTCGACATGCGCCATTTCAGCCCGCGCTACAAACCGTGGGATGAGCGCGTGTGCTGCGTGCCAGACGGAGACCTGTTCAAGGCGCTGCGCCAGGGCCGCGCCTCGGTGGTCACCGACCACATCGAGCGCTTCACCGAGAAAGGCATCCTGCTCAAGTCCGGGCAGGTGCTGGAAGCGGACGTGATCGTCACCGCCACCGGGCTGGACCTGGTGATGTTCGGCGGTGCGGAACTGGCCATCGATGGCAGGCCCTTCGACGTCACCCAGAGCATGGGCTACCGCGGCATCATGCTGCGCGACCTGCCCAACCTCGCCGCCATCGTCGGCTACACCAACGCCAGCTGGACGCTCAAGGCCGACCTTTCCAGCGAATACTTCTGTCGCCTGATCAACCACCTCGACGCCATCGGCATGCGCCAGTGCACGCCGCGCCAGACGCACGGTTCGGTGAAGGAAGAGCCCTTCCTCAACCTCAACTCCGGCTATATCCAGCGCGCCGCCGACCGCATGCCCAAGCAGGGCGACCGCACGCCGTGGAAGCTCTACCAGAACTACGCGCTGGACCTCGCCCTGCTGCGCTTCGGCAAGGTCGAGGATGGTTATCTGAGCTTCACCTCGCCCAAGCAGCGCCACGCCGCGGCGGCACCGGTGGAAGCGCTGGAGAGCTGATACTCGCGACGGCGCTCGAGGTGACGGGCGCCGTTTCATCGACAGTCTGGATAGACATTATCGATACGCCGCTCTGCAACGCAGCGTCCTCCCGGCTTACCATGCGCGCCATTCCCGTCCATGCCAGCCAGAGGATTTTTCCATGCTGATCGAAGATGCCATCCGCAGCCGCCGTTCCATTCGTGGTTTCGACACTTCCTACGTGATGAGCCGCGAGGAGAAGGACGCCCTGCTGCAGCAGGCGCTGCTCGCTCCCACCTCCTTCAACCTGCAGCACGTGCGCCTGGTGGAAGTCAGCGATCCGCAGCTGCGTGCACAAATCCGCGAAGCCGGCTGGGACCAGGTGCAGATGACCGACGCCTCGATGCTGGTGATCGTCTGCGCGCAGGTCGACAGCTGGGAGAAGAACGCCGAACGCGTGTGGGACGGCGCCCCGGCTGAAGTGAAGAACTACATGGTCGGCGCCATCGACGGCTACTACAGAGGCAAACCGCAGACCCAGCGCGACGAAGCCATGCGCAGCAGTGGCCTGGTGGCCCAGACCCTGATGCTCGCCGCCCGTGGCCGCGGCCTGGACAGCGTTCCCATGGTCGGCTTCGACTTCGACGCCGTGGGCAAGCTGATCAACCTGCCGGCCAACCATGTGATCGGCCTGATGATCGCCGTGGGCAAACAGGCGGTGGAAGCTAAACCGCGCATCGGCCGACTGCCGCTGGAAGAGACGATCATTCGCGATCGTTTCTGATCCTCACGAAACGCGCCTCCGGGCGCGTTTTCTCTTGCTCTTCGTAGGATGGGTATCGCTCCGCTCCACCCATCCTACGTCGTGCTTCGTATTACTCGGGAGCGGAGTCCGCTATCCGTTCGATCAGCCATTGCAACGCCGTATCCCGTTCGCGCTGGGCGAGATACACCAGCTCCAGGTGAAACTGCCCCACGTCGAATGGCAGCTCCAAGACCTGCAACGGCAGCAACTCGGCAAAGTACAGGGCCAGCCGTGTCGGCAGCACCGTCAGCAGATCCGTGGTTGCCACCAGGTGCGCCGCCTGCAGGTAGTTCGGCGTGGTGTAGGCGATTTCCCGCTTGAGTCCCTGGCTGGCCAGCCACTGGTCGACCATGCCCTTGGTCTGCCCGCCGGAGACCCACAGGTGCCGCTGGCGGAGGAAGGTCTCCAGATCGATCCCGCCGTCTACCTGCGGATGTCCGCGCCGGGCCAGCAGGCGCAGCGTCTCGCTCGCCCAGGGGCGGCGCTGGAAGCGTGCCGGCAGCTCCTCGAAGCGCCCCAGCACCAGGTCGAGGTTGCCCTTGTCCAGCGCCTCGGCGGGCAGCGTCGGGGTCAGGTGCTGGATCGTGAGGCCAATGCCCGCAGCCAATGCCCCCACCCTTTGGAGCAGGTGCGGCATGCACAGTGCCTCGGCATAGTCGGTCAGCGCCAGGGTGAAGCGCTGACGGCTGCGCGCCGGGTCGAAGGTATCGCCGCCGGCCAGGCTCTGGCCGATGCGCTGCAGGGCGTCGCGGATCGGCGCTTCCAGCTCCAGTGCCCGCGGCGTCGGCTGCATCGCACGGCCCACGCGCACCAGCAGCGGGTCATCGAGCAGTTCACGCAGGCGGTTGAGCGCGTTGCTCACCGCCGGCTGGCTCAGCGACAGGCGCTCCGCCGCACGGGAGACGTTGCGTTCGCGCAGCAGCGCATCCAGCACCCGCAGCAGGTTGAGGTCGAAGGTATTCATATTCATCGGCTGAATGCCACTTATCACAACTCAAAATTTCAAAAATAGTACCGCCTTCCCTAAGGTGAGTGGTCTTCAAACGAGCGTTTCAGGCTGACAAGAGGAACAACATGAGCCAGAACATCCGCATCGCCAGCGCCGCCGTCATCGGCGCCGGCACCATGGGCCGGGGCATTGCCATGTGTCTGGCGAACGCCGGCGTGCAGGTCCTGTGGCTGGACAACAACCCGCAGATGCTCACCCAGGCCCTCGGCGCCGTGGCCGATACCTACGCCCACAACGTGCGCCAGGGCCGCATCGACGAGGCCGAAGCCGCCCGCCGCCGTGCGCGCATCTCCCAGGTGGCGAACTATGCGGCGATCCGCGAGGTGGACCTGGTGATCGAGGCGGTGTACGAGAACCTCGAGCTCAAGCAGTCGATCTTCCGCGAGCTGGATGCGGCGCTGAAACCCTCGGCGATCCTGGCTTCCAACACCTCCTACCTGGATGTCGACGCGATTGCCGCAGTGACCTCGCGGCCATCCCAGGTGCTCGGCCTGCACTTCTTCAGCCCGGCGCACATCATGAAGCTGCTGGAGATCGTGCGCGGCGCGAAGACCGCTCCCGCCGTGCTCGAAGCAGCCCTGGAACTGGGCGAGCGCATGGGCAAGGTCAGCGTGGTGGCCGGCAACTGCCATGGCTTCATTGGCAACCGCATGCTGGAGAAGTACGTCCAGGAGTCGCGCCGGCTGATCCTCGAAGGCTCGCTGCCGCACCAGGTGGACGCAGCGATCCAGGGCTTCGGCTTCGCCATGGGGCCGTTCCGCATGTTCGACGTAGTCGGCATCGACCTCGAGTGGCGCGCCCGCGAGCTGGCCGGCAAGGGCCAGGACGCGCCGACCGTGCAGGTGGACAACCGCCTGTGCGAGATGGGCCGCTTCGGCCAGAAGAGTGGCAACGGCTTCTACCACTACGAGCCGGGCAGCCGCCAGGCCGAGCACGACCCGGAAGTCGACGCCCTGGTAGTGCGCGAATCCGAGCGTTTGGGCTACCAGCGCCGCGAAATCGGCGCCGAGGAAATCCTCGAGCGCTGCCTGCTGGCGCTGGTCAACGAAGGCGCGAAGATCCTCGACGAAGGCATCGCCTCTACCAGCGCCGACATCGACACCGTTTACCTCAATGGTTATGGCTTCCCCAAGGACAAGTCCGGCCCAATGGCTTGGGCCGATTCCCAGGGCCTGCAGAGCGTGCTGGCACGCCTGCGTGACCTGGCCGGCGAGCACGGCGCGCACTGGCAGCCGGCCGCGCTGATCGAGCGCCTGGCCGCCGCCAATGGCCGCTTCGCCGACGTAAAACAGGAGCACTGAACATGAGTTACCAGGCACCCCTGCGCGACATGCGCTTCGTCCTTCACGAGCTGTTCGATGTCAGTGCCCACTGCGAGCTGCTGGGCAACGGCCTCGACCGCGAGCTGATCGACGGCGTGCTGGAAGAAGGCGCGCGCTACACCGGCGAAGTGGTCGCCCCGCTGAACCGCAACAGCGACGAGCAGGGCGCAACCCTGCTCAACGGCGAAGTCACTACCCCGGAGGGTTTCCGAGAGGCTTACCGGCAGTATTGCGACAACGGCTGGGCGAGCATGACCGGGCCGACCGAGTTCGGCGGCCAGGGCTTCGCGCAGATGGTTTCGGCCAGCTTCCATGAGATGCTGATGGCCGCGTCACTGTCTTTCCGCGTCTATTCCGGCCTGACCGAAGGCGCGGTGCTGGCGCTGTACAAGCACGGCGCGCCGGAGTTGCAGCGCGACTACCTGGCGAAGATGGTCAGCGGCGTGTGGAGCGGCACCATGTGCCTCACCGAGCCCCAGGCCGGCACCGACCTGGCCCTGCTGCGCACCCGCGCCGAGCCGCAGGCGGACGGGAGCTACCGTGTCAGTGGCAGCAAGATCTTCATCAGCGGCGGCGAGCAGGACCTCTCCGAGAACATCGTCCACCTGGTACTGGCGCGCCTGCCGGATGCGCCGGCCGGGGTGAAGGGCATCAGCCTGTTCCTCGTGCCCAAGTTCATCGCCAACGCCGACGGAACACCGGGCGCGCGCAACTCCCTGAGCTGCGGCGCCATCGAGCACAAGATGGGTATCAAGGG
Organism: Pseudomonas sp. DP-17; assembly: GCF_022380625.1. Taxonomy (NCBI): domain Bacteria; kingdom Pseudomonadati; phylum Pseudomonadota; class Gammaproteobacteria; order Pseudomonadales; family Pseudomonadaceae; genus Pseudomonas; species Pseudomonas sp. DP-17. Next base: position 186,176 of record NZ_JAKSXG010000017.1, on the reverse strand, counting down.
CGCGTCTACCTGCGTGATGAACTTCGACGGCGCCACCGGCTGGCTGATCGGCCAGGCCAACCAGGGCCTGGCGTGCATGTTCACCATGATGAACGATGCGCGCTTCCAGGTCGGCCTGCAGGGCCTGGGTATTGCCGAGCGCTCCTGCCAGGGCGCGCTGGCCTACGCCCGCGAACGTCTGCAATCCCGTGCGCTGACCGGTGCAGCCGAGCCGTCCAAGGCCGCCGACCCGATCATCGTCCACCCGGATGTAAGGCGCATGCTGCTGACCCAGAAGACCCTCACCGAAGGTTGCCGGATGGTGTCCGCGCTCTGCGCCCGCGAACTGGACCTGGAGCACGGCCATCCCGAGGCGGACGCCCGCAAGGCGGCAAGCAAGCGCGCGGCGCTGCTGATCCCCATCGTGAAGTCGTTCTTCACCGATGTCGGCCAGGAGGTCTCCAGCCTTGGCGTGCAGGTCTACGGCGGCCACGGCTACATCCGCGAGTGGGGCATGGAGCAGCTGATGCGCGACAGCCGCATCACCCAGATCTACGAAGGCACCAATGGCATCCAGGCGCTCGACCTGATCCGCCGCAAGCTGCTGGGCGACGGCGGTGCGGAGCTGAGCGCGCTGATCGGCGAACTGGTGGCTGTCTGCGAAACCGTCGGTGCGCGCACTGAACTGGCGGGCCTGGCGGAAACCGTGCGCCAACGCCTGCTGGAGTGGCGCAGCCTGACCGACGACGTGATCGCCGCCTGCCAGCGCGACCCGCAGGAAATCGGTGCTACTTCGGTGGACTTCCTGCAGTACTGCTCCTACGTGCTGCTCGCCGGACTCTGGGTGCAGGCTGCCGGCGTGGCCCAGGCGAAGCTGGCGGCCGGCGAGGGCGACGCGGACTTCTACCGCGCCAAGCTCGCCAGCGCCGAGTTCTACGTCAAGCGCATCCTGCCGCGCGCCAGCATGCACCGCGAAGCCCTGCTGGGTGGAGCGGATTGCCTGATGGGGCTGGATGCGGAGCACTTTGCTTTCTGATGCCCGGTTCAGGTGCCGCGCTCTTGCCCGCAGCGGGCACAGAAGCGCGCCTGGGGTGCCAGTCCATCGCCACAGCCTGAGCACAGGGTGGGTTTCTGGGAGGCGCCGCAGCGCTGGCAATAGAGGGCGTCCGGCGTAATGGCCGCCCGGCATTGCGCGCAGGGCGTGGTCGGTGCTGCCGCCGGTCGTGGCGGCGCATCCCGACAGTCCGGCGCATCGTAGTTGCCGTGGCCGCCGCCATGACGGCCGCCGTACCCGCGGCGACCATGATGCCCACCCATCATCAAACGTTCGAGCCAACCCATGATGTACCTCCAGTTTCCCGTCGTGGGGTGGAGTCATTGAGCAGCCTGTAGTTGCTACAGGGTCAAGGTTCGGGAGTGTGAGCGGAGATTTCGCCAAAGAGCGTCCAAGAAAAAACGCCGCGCCGGTTATCCCGGAGCGGCGTTTTTTCTTGAGCGGTAACAGGCTCAGGCCCGTTCCCACACTTCGAACGCGTAGGCCGGCGTCTCGCCTTCCGCGTCGTGCTCGATGCTCGACGCCAGGTGCCACTGGCTCGTGTTCACTTCCGGGAAGTGCGCATCGCCTTCCGGGCTCAGACCCACGCGGGTCAGGTACAGGCGTTCGGCGCGGCCCAGGGCTTCACCGTAGAGTTGCGCACCGCCGATCAGCATCAGCTCGTCGGCTTCCTCTTCCCTGGCCCACTGCTCGGCGCGCTCCAGGGCGGCGTCGAGGCTGGTGAAGACTTCCGCGCCTTCGAGCTTGAGGCCCGCCTGGCGGGTGACCACGATGTTCAGCCGACCCGGCAGCGGACGGCCCAGCGAGTCCCAGGTCTTGCGGCCCATGATCACCGGCTTGCCCAGGGTCATCGCCTTGAAGTGCTTGAGGTCCTGCGGCAGGTGCCAGGGCAGGCGGTTGTCGACGCCGATCACGCGGTTCTCGGCAAGGGCGGCGATCATCGCCAGGGGCAGGGCTTCGGACATCGTGACTCCAGTGGTGAACATCAGCGGGAACTCCCGTTGCCAGAGGATACCAGTCGCACCTCCCCGGTGGGACCGGAGGGCGGAACGCGCATGAAGAAGGTGCCGTCTTCGTTGACCTGGGTGATGCCAGTGGCCAGTACCTTGCGGTAGTCCTTGAGGTTGAAGGCCAGCGTCTGGTCCGGTTGCTCGGCCTTGAGCAGCACCTGGGAATAAGTGATGAGGATCTCGAAGATCTTCAGGTCGCCCGACTGCAGCCAGATGTACGACTGACCGGCCTGGCGCGGCGGTTCGAAGGCCAGCGAGGCGGCGCCCGGATTGGGCACGAACTTCAGGTGCAGGCCCTTGGCGTCCAGCCAGCTGGATTCGACACGCCCGCCGATGCCCACCAGCGGGAAGACCTGGTGGTAGTTCAGGTGCATCACGTTGTCCTGCAGCACCGCGCCGGGGCGCTCCAGTGTCACCAGCGAATCCAGGCGCAGGCCCACCAGGCTCATGGCGCCGTAGCTGGGCACGCCGAGCACCTTCACGCTGTCGGGCTGGTAGTCGAGGTTGTCGCCGTCGAGCTTCACCGTGCCGGAGAGCTTGAGCGGCAGCCAGGGCCCGACACCCAGCGGCTGCACCTCGCCGGAGACCAGCAGGCGGTCGCCTTCGACGCTGAGCTTGAAGTCGCGCAGCATGGTTTCCGGGTAGGCGAGGATGTGCTGGTTGAACAGGTTGGCGAGCTGCTCGGGGCTGAGTATCACCTCGCCCTCGGAGACCTCGATGCGCATAGCCTGCGGGCGGTCGAAGTCGATCGGCTCGCCGGCCTTGAGTGGCACCAGCCAGCCCTTGAGCTGCGGGCTGTGGAAGCCGACGCCGCCCTGGAAATACATGTCCACGTTATTGAGCAGGATGCCCACGCCGTCCTGGCCGGAATCACGCAGTCCGCCGGGGCGGCTGGCCTTGAATTCCGGTGCCGGCGGCGTCTGCTGGAACCAGCCCTGGCGCAGCACGCCCAGTTCGCGCTGCTGCTTGTCGATGGCGCTCTCGGCGGCAGCCTGGCCGGCCAGCGCGAGGCAGAGCAGGGAGGCGAGGAGGGTTCTCATAGGGCTTTCTCCTCCGGGGCGGGCGCTTTGACCGGCGAGACCGCGATGTGCACCATGCCGTCCTCGCGCAGGCGGATTTCGCCGTACTGCAGCTGGCGGCGGTAGTCGTAGAGGTTGAACAGCAGCGGTGCGTCGGGGCTCAGGCTGGTGAACAGCGCGTAGGCCTTCACCAGAATGGTCCGCGCCATCTTGATGTCGCCGCCCTCGATGAACATGTAGCTCTGTGGCGCCTTGAGCTGCGGCCATTTCAGCTCGGCCAGGTCGCTGCCCAGCAGCAGGTCCATGCCGCCGTCGGCCAGCTTCAGGCTGCGGACGGTGAAGTCCAGGCGCGGCGGCGGGAACAGGCCGTCGAGGTCGACCAGGATACGGTTGCCGATCAGCTGCATGTGCGCGGTGTGCAACTGCAGCACTTCGGACATCTCGATGGAGGCGGCGGTCAGCGAGGGCGTGACGTCCACGTTGTCGACGAAGATTCGCTGCGGCACCAGTGCCACCTTCAGCGGCCCGGCCTGCTCGATCCCGGTGATCATCCGCAGCGGTCGCCAGCGCCCCTTGCGCAGCAGTTCGCCGTGGACTTCCTGGCCGTCGGCGCGGGTGCTGAGCCTGAGGTTGCGAACCGGCGCCTTGGCGTTGCGCAGCTCCTCGTTGAGCAGACTGGCGAGGGTGGCGTCGGCGACGAAGATATCCCCGGCCTGGATGCGCGCGACCATGGACTTCGGGTCGTCGAGCATCAGCGGCGTGCTGCTACCTGCTACCGGGCTCATCTGGATCAGCATCCTGCGGATGAAGAAGCCGATGTCGTCGTGCAGGCGGAAGTCGGTCTGGCTGATCCACAGTTGCGAGGTGTTGCTGGCGGACTGCCGGGCGCTGACGTCGGCGCCCAGCTGGCGCGGCGGCACCGCCTGCATCAGCGGGGTGTCCGGGCCCCAGTCGGAGGGGCGCACCGGTGGCGTTTCCACCGCCGCCGCGGTGGCGGCGGCGAACAGCAGGGGCAAGGCACTGAGCAGCGAGCGCAGCATGGCGAGGCCTCATTGTTGTTTTTATAGGGGCAGTGCTATCGGCTGAGTCTGAGGCTGGCCGCGCGCGGCGAGAGCCCCTCCTTGGTTTGGTTGACGCCACCGGGTGTTACCGGCGGTGCCGGGACGTGGCGGCGAGCAGCGGTTATCCTTGGTGCCGAATACCGATTGCCGGAGAACCCGTGAGCGAGTCCGCCCTCCAATCCCTGTGGCTGTGCGAGGCCGTGCGCCTGCGCGAGGAACAGGTCGGCCCCCTGGAAGACAGCGAAGCCAACCGCCGCGCCATCGTTGGCGGTGGCGACCTCGCGCAGCGCCTGCAGCACCGCGCGCTGCTGCTGGCCGAACGCGACGGCCAGCGCGCCGCCCTGCGCACCTGGACCCAGGGGGCGCGCCTGTCGATCTACCTGCTGCTGGCCCTGGCGCTGTTCACCGGCGGCGGCCTGGCCTTCGCCGCGCTGGGTGACGGCCAGCGCCCGGTGAATGTGTTCTGGGCCCTGGCCAGCCTGCTCGGCCTGCACCTGCTTACGCTGATGGGCTGGACTCTGGCCTTCTTCGCTGGCGGCGAGGCCGCCGGTGCGCTCGGCCGCCTGTGGCTGTGGCTGAGCGGCAAGCTCGCCCGCGACGCCCAGGCCGCGCAGCTGGGGCCGGCCCTGCTGGTGTTGCTGGACCGCCAGAAGCTGACCCGCTGGGCGCTCGGCCTGCTGGTCCACGGCCTGTGGTTCGTCGCACTCACGACCGCGCTGGGCGTGATGCTGGCGCTGCTGGCGACGCGGCGCTACGGCTTCGTCTGGGAAACCACCATCCTCGGCGGCGACACCTTCATCGCCCTGACCCACGGCCTCGGCGCGCTGCCGTCGCTGCTCGGCTTCCCGCAGCCGGATTCGGAGCTGGTGCGCGCCAGCGGCGATGCCCTGGTGGCCAGCGAGAATGCGCGACACGCCTGGGCCGGCTGGCTGGTCGGCATCCTGCTGGTCTACGGCGTACTGCTGCGCGGCGCGCTCTGGCTGCTCTGCCTGTGGCACTGGAAGCGCGGGCGTGCGCAGCTGGCGCTGGACGTCTCGCTGCCCGGCTACGCCTTGCTGCGCGAACGGCTGATGCCGGCCAGCGAGCGCCTGGGTGTCAGCGATGCCGCGCCGGACGAACTGGTCGAGCCGCAGGCGCGAGCACCGGCGTCCACTGCCGACGGCGCGCTGCTGGTCTCCATCGAACTGCTCGACCGGCCGAACTGGCCACCCAAGCTGCCGGAGAACATCGCCAACGCAGGCGACCTCGACGACGGCGCCCAGCGCCGCCGCCTGTTGGAACAACTCACCCGCTACCCGCCGGCGCGCCTGGTGATCGCCTGCGACCCGCGCCGCTCGCCGGATCGCGGCACCCTGGCGCTGATCGCCGAACTCTCGCGCTGCGCCGCTGCGACCCGCGTCTGGCTGCTGCAGGCGCCGGCTGGCGAGGCGCTGGATGCCGAGCGCCTGGGTGACTGGCATGTCGCCGTCGACCGCCTGCAATTGCCGCACACCTCGGCGTCGCCGCTGGGCTGGCTGGAGACCGGGCATGACTGATGCGCTGAAGCTGGCCGTGGTCGGCCACACCAATGTCGGTAAGACTTCCCTGCTGCGCACCCTGACCCGCGATGTCGGTTTCGGCGAGGTGTCCCATCGCCCGAGCACCACGCGCCATGTGGAAGGCGCGCGGCTGTCGGTGGACGGCGAGCCGTTGCTGGAACTGTACGACACGCCGGGCCTGGAGGATGCCATCGCCCTGCGTGACTTCCTCGATGGACTGGAACGCCCCGGCGAGCGCCTGGACGGCCCGGAGAAGCTGCGTCGCTTCCTCGAGGGCAGCGAAGCCCGCGGCCGCTTCGAGCAGGAAGCCAAGGTGGTGCGTCAGTTGTTGGCCTCCGACGCTGGCCTCTACGTGATCGATGCCCGCGAGCCGGTGCTGGCCAAGTACCGCGATGAACTGGCCGTACTCGCCGCCTGCGCGCGCCCGCTGCTGCCGGTGCTCAATTTTGTCGCCAGTCCGCAGCACCGCGAGGAACAGTGGCGCGAGGCGCTGTCGCGTCTTGGACTGCACGCGCTGGTGCGTTTCGACAGCGTGGCGCCGCCGCTGGATGGCGAGCGCCGGCTATACGAAAGCCTGGCTCTGCTGCTGGAGCGTGCGCGCCCGCAGCTGGATCGGCTGGTGGCCGATCACGAAGCCCAGGCCGTGGCCCGCCGCGAGGCCGGTGCGCGGCTGATCGCCGAACTGCTGGTGGATGTTGCCGCCTGCCGCCAACTGGTGCCGGCCGGCGATGCCGCCGTGCGCGCCGCCACCGAGGCGCTGCGCAATCAGGTGCGCAAGCGCGAAGACACTTGTGTGAAGGCGCTGCTCAGCCTCTACGCCTTCCGCAAGGATGATGCCCGCGCAGCTGATCTGCCCCTGCTCGATGGGCGCTGGGGCGATGACCTGTTCAACCCCGAAACCCTGCGCCAACTGGGCATCCGCCTGGGCGGCGGCGTTGCGGCCGGCGCGGCGGCGGGGGCAGGGATCGATCTGCTGGTCGGCGGCCTTACCCTCGGCGCGGCCACTGCGCTGGGCGCCATCGCCGGCGGCGCCTGGCAGACCGTCGGGCACTACGGCCAGCGCCTGCTGGGCAAGCTCAAGGGCAGCCGCGAGCTGTCGGTGGACGACAGCGTGCTGCGTCTGCTGGCGCTACGGCAGCGGCAACTGCTGGCGGCCTTGCAGATGCGCGGGCATGCGGCGGTGGAGGCGATCCAGGTGCAATCGCCCGAAGACAAGCAGTGGCGCGAGGGCAAGTTGCCCGAGGCGCTGCGCAAGGCGCGGGCGCATCCGGAGTGGTCGAGCCTCAATGGTCGCCGACGCAGCGAAAAAACCGAGCGGCAGGAAGCAGTGGCGCAGTTGGCGATCCAGTTGCTCGAGCCGTAGGCACGGTACGGCGGCGGTTCGCGAGCAAGCTCGCTCCTACAGGGGCGCCGCTCTTTTGTAGGCGCGAGCTTGCTCGCGAACGCTCTCAGACGAGCGAAACCATCTCCACCCTTGGCTGCCCGTCGACAATATCCAGAATCGCCAACGCAATCGGCAGCTTGAACCGCCGCGGCCCAGCGCTGCCCGGATTCAGGTACAGCACCCCGTTGCGAACCTCGTTCAGCGGCTTGTGCGAATGTCCTGCCAGTACCACCTCGATCCCCTCGGCGACTGGGTCGATAGCCAGTTGCTTGAGGTCGTGGATCAGGTAGAGCCGCAACCCGCCCAGCTCCAGCAGCAACGTTTCCGGCAGCGCGGTAGACCAGTCTTCAGTGTCGTTGTTGCCGCGCACCATCTCCAGCGGCGCCAGCTCGCGGAGCGAGTCGAGGAGCGAGGCGGGGCCGATGTCGCCCAGGTGCAGGATGCGCTGGCAGCCTTGCAGCGCCGCCAGCGCTTCGGGGCGCAGCAGGCCGTGGGTGTCGGCGATGACGCCGATGCGCAGGGAAGTGGTCATGCCAGGGAGCATAAACCACGACGCCACCCGAGGGTGGCGTCGTATCTGGATCAGCCGTTGTGCGAGGCCTTTGCGGCGTCGGACTCGGGCAGGAACCAGTTGAGCAGCAGGGCGCAGATGCCGCCGGTGGCGACGCCGGACTCCAGCACGTTGCGGATGGCGTGGGGCATGTGCGCGAGGAACTCCGGCACCTGGGAGATGCCCAGGCCCAGTGCGAGGCTGACGGCGATGATCAGCAGCGCGCGACGGTCCAGGTGGGTGCCGGCGAGGATGTTGATGCCCGAGGCGGCGACCGCGCCGAACATCACCATCACCGCACCGCCAAGCACCGGCTCGGGAACGGCCTGGATCACCCCGGCAACGCTGGGGAACAGGCCCAGCACGATGAGCATCGCGGCGATCCACAGGCCGACGTGGCGGCTGGCGACGCCGGTCAGCTGGATCACGCCGTTGTTCTGCGCGAACACCGAGCTCGGGAAGGTGTTGAACAGCCCGGCCAGCAGCGAGTTGGCGCCGTTCACCAGCACGCCGCCCTTGATGCGCTGCATCCACAGCGGGCCTTCGACCGGTTGCTTGGAGATCTTGCTGGTGGCGGTGACGTCACCGATGGCTTCCAGCGAGGTCACCAGGTAGATCACCAGCATCGGGATGAACAGGCTCCAGGAGAAGCCCAGGCCGAAGTGCAGCGGCACCGGGACCTGGAAGGCCGGCGCCTCGTGCATGCCGGTGAAGTCCAGGCGGCCCAGGTAGCCGGCCAGCGCGTAGCCCACGGCCAGGGCGATGACGATGGCGCCGCTGCGCATCCACACCACCGGGATGCGGTTGAGGATGACGATGATCGCCAGCACCAGCCCGGACAGCATCAGGTTCTCGCCGTTGGCGAAGGTGCCGTTGGCCATGGCGGAGAAGCCGCCGCCCATGCTGATCAGGCCGACCTTGATCAGGGTGAGGCCGATCATCAGCACCACGATGCCGGTGACCAGCGGGGTGATCAGGCGCTTCACGAACGGCAGGATGCGCGACACCCCCATTTCCACGAAGGAGCCGGCCATGACCACGCCGAAGATCGCCGCCATCACCGCTTCCACCGGGGTGCCGTTCTTCACCATCAGCGCACCGCCGGCGATCAGCGGGCCGACGAAGTTGAAGCTGGTGCCCTGGACGATCAGGAGGCCCGCGCCGAACGGCCCGAAGCGCTTGCACTGGACGAAGGTGGCGATGCCGGAGATCACCAGCGACATCGACACGATCAGGTTGGTGTCGCGCGGCGACACGCCCAGCGCCTGGCAGATCAGCAGGCCGGGGGTGACGATGGGCACGATGATCGCCAGCAGATGCTGCAGCGCCGCGAGCCATGCGATGGGCAGGGCGGGGCGGTCTTCCAGGCCGTAGACCAGGTCGGGCTGGTTTTTGGCGGCGGACGGGTTCTCGAGGGAGCTCATGGGCGGCGGTCCGGGAAAAAAAGAGCGCGATTTTACTGGCCCGAGGCAGGATCGCACAGTGCCATGAGGCAAGTCGGGATGAATGGGGAACCTTGAGGTCCTACGACGCGTCTGCGCAGTGGCACCTCGGAGGTGTTCTCTCCGGAAAAAAGCGCCGAATTTTCAACTGACTGTGCGGACGTCTCTGAATGTTTTAACCCGTTGGCGTGACTTCACTGGAATGCATCCGGAGCCATCCAGGCCTCCGGCACAACCCTGAGGGACACGCTGATGGTTAAACAACAAGGTTTCACCCTGATCGAGTTGATGATCGTGGTCGCGATCATCGGAATTCTGGCTTCGGTTTCCCTGCCGCTGTATTCGGATTACTCGTCGCGCTCGAAGGCGGCAGCGGCGATAGCGGAGCTGTCCGCCGTGAAAACGTCTGTGGGGCTTTGCGTGACGGAAACGGGAAAGTCGGATGAGTGTGATAAGGGGGCGTATGGCATTCCGGCAACTGTCGCCACTGATAACGTCATTTCCTATGACGTAACGAAAGGGGTCATAAAAACTACGATCAGTGCGACCAATGCAGCTGGCAACAATCTCGAAATGACGATGACTCCGGAGATCAAGCCGGGTGCCGCCAATATCTCTTGGAAAGTGGAGGGGTCGATCTGCGATGCCGACCGCGGTATCAAGCCGGGGACCGGCGGGTGCGCCAAGACCGCGAAGGAGGGCTGATAGCCCGCTTTCGCTGTACATGAAAAAGCCCGGCATCCGCCGGGCTTTTTCTTACCGCTGCAAGGCTCAACCGTCCAGCAGAGACCTGTCGCGTACCGCGCCCTTGTCGGCGCTGGTGGCTAGCAGGGCGTAGGCCTTCAGCGCGGTGCTCACCTTGCGCGCGCGCGGCTGGGCCGGCTTCCAGCCCTTCTTGTCCTGTTCAGCGCGGCGGGCAGCCAGTTCTTCATCGCTCACCAGCAGGTTGATGCTGCGGTTGGGGATGTCGATCAGCACCTTGTCGCCATCCTGCACCAGGCCGATGGCGCCGCCTGCGGCAGCTTCCGGCGAGGCGTGGCCGATGGACAGGCCCGAGGTGCCGCCGGAGAAGCGGCCGTCGGTGAGCAGGGCGCAGGCCTTGCCCAGGCCCTTGGACTTCAGGTAGCTGGTCGGGTAGAGCATTTCCTGCATGCCCGGGCCGCCTTTCGGGCCTTCGTAGCGGATGATCACGATGTCGCCCGGCTTCACTTCGTCGGCGAGGATGCCCTTCACGGCGCTGTCCTGGCTTTCGAAGATCTTCGCGCGGCCTTCGAACACGTGGATGGACTCGTCCACGCCGGCGGTCTTCACCACGCAACCGTCGAGGGCGATGTTGCCGTACAGCACGGCCAGACCGCCTTCCTGGGAATAGGCGTGCTCGACGCTGCGGATGCAACCTTCGGCGCGGTCAGCGTCCAGGGTGTCCCAGCGCGTGCTCTGGCTGAAGGCGACCTGGGTCGGGATGCCGGCCGGGCCGGCCTTGAAGAAGGTGTGGACCTTCTCGTCCTGGGTCTGGGTGATGTCCCACTCGGCGATGGCGTCGGCCATGCTCGGGCTGTGTACGGTCGGTACGTCGGTGTGCAGCAGGCCGCCACGGGCCAGCTCGCCGAGGATGGAGAAGATGCCGCCGGCACGGTGCACGTCTTCCATGTGGTACTTCTGGATGTTCGGCGCCACCTTGCACAGCTGCGGCACCTTGCGCGACAGGCGATCGATGTCGCGCAGGTCGAAGGCGATCTCGGCCTCTTGCGCTGCGGCCAGCAGGTGCAGAATGGTGTTGGTCGAGCCGCCCATGGCGATATCCAGGGTCATGGCGTTCTCGAACGCCTTGAAGCTGGCGACGTTGCGCGGCAGCACGGAATCGTCGCCTTCGCCGTAGTAGCGCTGGCACAGCTCCACCGCCAGGCGGCCGGCGCGCAGGAACAGCTGCTCGCGGTCGGCGTGGGTGGCCAGGGTCGAGCCGTTGCCCGGCAGGGACAGGCCCAATGCTTCGGTCAGGCAGTTCATCGAGTTGGCGGTGAACATGCCGGAGCAGGAACCGCAGGTCGGGCAGGCGCTGCGCTCGTACTCGGCGACCTTCTCGTCGGAGCAGGAATCGTCGGCGGCGACCACCATCGCGTCCACCAGATCCAGGCCGTGGCTGGCCAGCTTGGTCTTGCCGGCTTCCATCGGGCCGCCGGAGACGAACACCACCGGGATGTTCAGGCGCAGGGCGGCCATCAGCATGCCGGGGGTGATCTTGTCGCAGTTGGAGATGCAGACGATGGCGTCGGCGCAGTGGGCGTTGACCATGTATTCCACGGAGTCGGCGATGATCTCGCGCGACGGCAGGGAATAGAGCATGCCGTCATGGCCCATGGCGATGCCATCGTCCACGGCGATGGTGTTGAATTCCTTGGCCACGCCGCCGTGTTTTTCGATCTCGCGGGCAACCAGCTGGCCCAGGTCCTTCAGGTGCACGTGGCCGGGCACGAACTGGGTGAAGGAGTTGGCGATGGCGATGATCGGCTTCTTGAAGTCTTCGTCCTTCATCCCGGTGGCACGCCAGAGGGCGCGGGCGCCGGCCATGTTGCGGCCGTGGGTGGAGGTTTTCGAGCGGTAATCGGGCATGACAGGTTCCTGCGCATCAGGTCACGGTGGGAGTCGATCCGGGGCTTCTATGCAGCGGCGTGCAGCGGGTAGGGCTGGCCGGCGAGACCTTGAACAGACTCTAAGTCGTATCGTGAGCGCGGTACGCACCGGATGCAAACAGCAGATGGCCTTGCATGGGCGAGGTCGGCGCAGGGCGTGGCGGGGTCACCGCCTGCTCGGCCGGGGCTCACAGGCCCGCCGGGGGATAAATGGCAGGAATTGCCCGATTCTACGCCGGGCCTTGCCGACAGGGAAAGGCTGGTGGTCGGTGTGTGGCATAGACTTTCGCCGCGCGGGCATGGTCTGAGTGATCACCGGCGTTTTTCCCGACCCGTTCGTTGAAGGAGCAACCCCCATGAAGCTCACCCGCATCGCTGTGCTCGCGGCTCTTTTTGCTGGCAGCGTGCATGCCTCGACCGATGAGGCCTGGCAGGCGCAGGACCAGCTGCAGCGCGAAGCCTGCCTGGCACTGAGCCATCTGCAGAACAAGAAGGTGCTGGGCTCGCCGGTGCTCTTCGATGACAGCGTGGGCTACACGGCGCTGATGATTGGCGGGACCTCTGTGCAGAAACACATGAAGGGCAAGCCGGGCCGCGAGCTGTGCCTGTTCGAGCGAAAGACCGGCAAGGCGGCGCTCAGCGAGGCAGATTCGCTGATGCCGATCCAGTGACGGCGCGGCGTCGTGTAAAGCGTAGGGCGCATGACGCCTCAGGCGTTATCCGCCCTTTCAACCGAGACGGCGGATAAGGCGTTCCGCTTTATGCGCTCTGCACGGGCGAGGGCGCGAGCCTTCGGCCATTCGCCGACATGAAAACGGGGCGCTTCCGTGAGGGAGCGCCCCGTTTTCCGTTGCCCTGATGCCTCAGCCGTTGGGCAGCAGGCGTACGGTCAGGCTCTTGATGTAGCGAGTCTCCGGGATCGCCAGGTGGACAGGGTGGTCCGGACCCTGGCCGCCGCGCTCGAGCAACTGGATGTTGCGGTCCAGGTGGCGGGCGCTGCCCAGCAGGATGTTCTGCAGGTCGTCCTCGGGCAGGTGCATGGAGCAGGAGGCGCTGACCAGGATGCCGTCCTTGGACAGCAGGCGCATGGCCTGTTCGTTGAGACGGCGGTAGGCGGCCTCGCCGTTCTTCAGGTCTTTCTTGCGCTTGATGAAGGCAGGCGGGTCGGCAACGATCACATCGAAGCGCTCGTCGGCGGCCTTCAGCTCGCGCAGGGCTTCGAACACGTCACCTTCGACGCAGGCGACCTTGTCGGCCACGCCATTCAGCGCGGCATTGCGCTCCACGCCATCAAGGGCAAAGCCGGAAGCGTCCACGCACATCACGTCGCTGGCGCCGAAGGCCGCGGCCTGGATGCCCCAGCCGCCGATGTAGCTGAACAGGTCGAGCACGCGCTTGCCCTGCACATAGGGCTGCAGGCGGGCGCGGTTCATGCGGTGGTCGTAGAACCAGCCGGTCTTCTGGCCGGCCAGCACCGGGGCTTCGAACTTCACGCCGTTCTCTTCCAGCGCGACCCATTCCGGGACTTCGCCGTAGGCGTTCGCCACGTAGCGCTCCAGGCCTTCGGCGTCACGGGCGCTGGAGTCGTTCTTCCACAGCACGGCGCTGGGCTTGAGTACCTGCAGGAGGGCGGCGAGCACGTCGTCGCGGTGCTTCTCCATGGTTGCCGAGGCGAGCTGGACCACCAGTACGTCGCCGAAACGGTCCACGACCAGGCCCGGCAGCAGGTCGGAGTCGCCGTAGACCAGGCGGTAGAAGGGCTTGTCGAACAGGCGCTCGCGCAGGCTGAGTGCGACGTTCAGGCGGTGAACCAGCAGGGATTTGTCGAGAACGTGCTTGGTGTCACGGGAAATCAGACGGGCGCAGATGAGGTTGTTCGGGCTCATCGCCACGATGCCCAGCGGCTTGCCGTTGGCCATTTCGAGGACGGCCTGTTCGCCGGCGCCGAATCCGTTCAGCGGGGTGGCGGCGACGTCCACCTCGTTGCTGTAGACCCACAGGTGGCCGGCGCGCAGGCGGCGCTCGGCGTTGGCTTTCAGACGCAGGCTGGGCAGGGTCATGGGAAGGGCTCCGGCAAAAGAGCGGGATTATAGCGCAGCGGCGTGCGCCGCCGGAGCGCGGTGCAGGTGCTTTTGATCGGCTGGCGCTGAGCAGGCGCGCCGGGCCTAAAGGTTCATCGCGCACAGCCGATGCAGCTTGATCGAAAGCCGCAGTTCCAGACGCCTCGGCTCTGGGTAAACTGTGCTCCCCGTCAACTTCGCCAGCGCGCCCAATGTCCCAAGAACTTTCCGCCGAACAGATCCGTCAGGCCCTGCAGGGCATCAGCGTGCCGCCGCAGCCGCAGATCATGGTTGACCTGCAGATGGAGCAGTTCATGCCCAACCCGGACCTGAAGGCGATCGCCAAGCTGATCAGCCAGGACCCGGGGCTTTCCGGCGCGCTGCTGAAGCTGGTGAACTCGCCATTCTTCGGCCTGGCCAACCGCATCACCTCCATCCAGCGCGCGGTCAACCTGCTGGGCAGCCGCTCGGTGATCAACCTGATCAACGCCCAATCGATCAAGGGCGAGATGTCCGATGCCACCATCGTCACCCTCAACCGTTTCTGGGACACCGCCCAGGACGTGGCCATGAGCTGCCTGACCCTGGCCAAGCGCATCGGTTACGAGTCGGTGGACGAGGCGTACGCGCTGGGCCTGTTCCACAACTGCGGCATCCCGCTGATGCTCAAGCGCTTCCCGCACTACATGGCGGTGCTGGAGGAGGCCTACGCCAGTGCCAGCGACGAGCGCCGCGTGGTGGATACCGAGAACCGCGTGCTGAACACCAACCATGCGGTGGTTGGCTATTTCACTGCCCGCTCCTGGCGCCTGCCGGAGCACGTCTGCGAGGCCATCGCCAACCACCACAATGCGCTGTCGATCTTCAGCGAAGACAACTCCCGCGATACCCAGCTGAAGAACCTGCTGGCGATCCTCAAGATGGCCGAGCACATCTGCGGCTCCTATCGTGTGCTGGGCAATCAGGACCAGGATCATGAATGGGAGAGCGTGCGCGCGGTGGTGCTGGACTACGTCGGGTTGACCGAGTACGACTTCGAGAACCTCAAGAGCAGCATTCTTGAGCTGGGTGTGGGGCAGGGGACCTACTGACCTGCCGTGCTTTGTAGGATGGGTGGAGCGCAGCGATACCCATGCGGTCGGTGCTCGGTCTGATGGGTATCGCTGCGCTCCACGCCATCCTACGGTCAGGGACTTAGGCGTTAAGCATGAAAAAGCCGGGCATCTGCCCGGCTTTTTCGTTCATCGTCGGCAATCAGTCGAGCATGTCGCTGAAGCGCTCGTCTTTCTTGTAGGCAATGGTCTGGCTGAAGCCGGGGATCTGGATGCCCTGGTCGCTGATCTCGATGGCCTGCTCGTCGATCATGTCGTTGCCGAAGTTGTAGATGATGTCGAAACGGCCCTGGGTTGCGGCTTCGTCGTACTGGCGGGCGGCAGCGCGGGTGGCTTCGCGGCGCGCCTGGTAGTCGGCAAAGGCGGCGTCCCCGTGGCGCTTGCGCAGCATCTTCTCGGTGATCGACGGGGACAGCAGTACGCCGGTGGCGTTGTTGCCGCCGAAGCCCTTGGAGTTGATGAAGCAGACTTCCAGATCTTCGCGGCGCACGTCGCTGTTGGACAGCGCGATATGGTCCTTGAAGACGTCGTCGGCGAATTTGTCCACGGTCTTGATGCCGGGGATGACGCCGTAGCGGAAGGTGCCCAAGGCGGAGATCAGCTGGTCGGCGCTGGCGGTGGCCAGGGAATGACCGACGAAGGCCTTCACCGCGGTGACCGGCCAGCCATCGATACCGAAGGCGGTGGCGACGCGGTCGAGGATTTCCGATTCGGTGACGCGGTTGGCCGGGGTGCTGGAGCCGTGGGCGTGGACGAAGCTGTGCTGGCGCACGCTCTTCTCGCCGACGATCTGCGCGGCGGCGGCCACGGCCTTGGCCATGGTCAGGTAGTTGCCCGGGCCGGGAGCGGAGATGGACTTCTTGAAGCCGTCGGCGTTGATGAACACATCCGGCACCGAGCCATGGATGTCGGCGCCCAGCTCCAGGGCCAGGGCGTCGTCCATCAGCACCACGTACTGCGCGGACTCGGCCAGGGAGAAGCCGCAGTTGTCGCCGAACGGACGGCTGGCGCGGCGGAAGTCGACGTCGTCGCGGCCTTCGATCAGGCGCAGGCCTTCCTCGGTGGCCAGCGCACCCATGGCGGCGTAGCCCTCGATGATCTCGGAGGTGATCGGCGCTTCGGCGTTGCCGACGATGGCCACGCGGGCCTGGCCGGTGGTGATGACGTCGATGCCTTTCTGCAGGTTGTACAGGAAGGTGGCGCAGGCGCCGGTGACGCTGCCGGTCATACCGACGCTGCCCAGCACGTAGGCGTTGATGAAGTCGGTGGGCATGCTGTTGAAGCCCAGCGGCAGCTGCTTGGCCGATACGCGGTGGCCGCGCAGGCGCGATTGCAGCAGGCCGCCGAAGCCGTTCTCGTCCAGTTGGCTCATGATGCTGCTGGAGAACACGGCGATTTCGTCAGGCTGTACGGCGTTGCTGATGGTCTGCCAGTCCAGGCCGGTGGAGCGCACCGCGTCGGTGGCGGCGACCACGGACATCTGCAGGCCGCGCGGGTGGAAGCGCGAGTTGTACAGCTCGCTCGGCTCGAAGCCGGTGGGCAGCTGGCCGGCGGACTTCACCGGCAGGGCGCGGTAGCTGTCGACCTTGAATTCGCAGCTGTCGTGCAGGGTGACGCGGACTTCGCCGCCTTCGAGCTCTTCCACCGACCAGTTGGCTGGTAGCGGCTCGGGCAGTTGCTTGCGCAGGGTGGTGAAGGTCACCGGGCTGCCTGCGGCGCTGACGGTCAGGCTCTTGTGGCAGTGCGCGGCATCGACGTCGAGGTATTGCAGCTCGATGCGGCGGATCAGGGTGGACTGGCGAATCTGCTGTTCGAAGCGCTGCTCGATGGCGGCCAGATCGAGGTTGTTGCCATCGGTGTCCTGGTATTGGCCGTCGACGACCTTGACCAGTTTCATCATCACCGCGAGGCCGGCGAGGGTTTCCTGGCGGGCAGCGGGCTCCATGGATTCGAGGACAGTACGGCGGAACCCATGGTGGAAGGAACTGCGGCCTGCCGCGTTATATCCACCAAAACCAACGATGACCGGTAGTCGAGACATCTCTCGGAAACTCCTTCAGCAAGTGCATCTTGCGCGCCGGACGACGGTGGCCCATGGCGGGGCTGCCCGGTGGCACAAAGCCAGGCGGTGGCTTGTAATGATTCGGAATGCTTTAGCTGACGAGGATGATGACCGCCGAGTCACGCTCGCGCCAGGATTTGACGGAAGAAGGCGACGAATTTCCGGGCAGATCGTGCAGGGACGTATGAATGAAAACGGGAGCCACAGAGGGCTCCCGTTTCTGACAGCAGGGGAAACTCAACGGTATTCGATGCCCGCTTTCTGGGTGCTGACGCGAGTGCCGGACTTGCCCTGGGTGATGGCAACGATGTTTTCCAGCGAGCCGATCACCGCGTCCTTGCCGGTGTTGCGGGCGAACTCCATGGCGGCCTGGACCTTCGGGCCCATGGAGCCGGCGGCGAAGCCAAGGCGCTCCAGTTCGTCCGGATGGGCCTGGGCGATGGCCTTCTGGGTCGGTTTGCCCCAGTCGATGTAGGCCGCGTCCACGTCGGTGGCGATGATCAGGATGTCAGCCGACAGTTCCTGGGCCAGCAGCGAGGAACACAGGTCCTTGTCGATCACCGCTTCGACGCCGGAGAGCTTCTTGCCGGATTCGTCGTACATGGTCGGGATGCCGCCGCCGCCCGCGCAGATGACGATGGTGCCTTTCTCCAACAGCCACTTGACCGGGCGGATCTCGAAGATGCGTTTCGGACGCGGGCTGGCCACGACGCGGCGGAACTTGTCACCGTCCGGGGCGATGCTCCAGCCTTTCTCCTTGGCGAGGCTCTCGGCCTCTTCCTTGGAGTAGACGGGGCCGATGGGCTTGGTCGGATTCTGGAAGGCCGGGTCCTTGGAGTCGACCTCGACCTGGGTGAGCAGGGTGGCGAACGGCACTTCGAACGGCAGCAGGTTGCCCATTTCCTGTTCGATCATGTAGCCGATCATGCCTTCGGTCTCGGCGCCCAGGACGTCCAGCGGGTAGGGGCTGACCTTCTCGTAGGCCGCACCCTGCAGGGCCAGCAGCCCGACCTGCGGGCCGTTGCCGTGGGCGATCACCAGCTCGTTGCCCGGGGCAACCTTGGCAATCTGTTCAGCCGCGATCCGTACGTTGGTGCGCTGGTTGTCGGCAGTCATGGGCTCGCCACGACGCAGCAGGGCATTGCCGCCCAATGCGACGACGATACGCATATTCAATTCCTCCGAAAGAGTGGAAACGCGCCCGGAGCCTGCGCGTGGCGCGGCTCCGGGGGCGGCCCGGCATTACATGTCGGCGAGGGTCGAAACGAGGATTGCCTTGATGGTGTGCATGCGGTTTTCCGCCTGCTCGAAGGCAATGTTGTAGGGGGATTCGAAGACGTCTTCGGTGACTTCGATGCCGTTCTTCAGGTTCGGGTACTGTTCGGCGATCTGCTTGCCGACCTTGGTCTCGCTGTTGTGGAAGGCGGGCAGGCAGTGCATGAACTTCACGCGCGGGTTGCCGGCGGCCTTCATCATGTCCATGTTGACCTGGTAGGGCAGCAGTTCCTTGATGCGCTCGCCCCAGGCTTCCACCGGCTCACCCATGGACACCCACACGTCGGTGTGGATGAAGTCCACGCCCTTGACCGCGACTTTCGGGTCTTCGGTGATGGTGATGCGGGCACCGCTTTCCTCGGCGAACTTCTTGCAGGCGGCGACGTGTTCGTCGGTCGGCCAGAGTTCCTTCGGTGCGGCGATGCGCACGTCCATGCCGAGCTTGGCGCCGATCAGCAGCAGGGAGTTGCCCATGTTGTTGCGGGCGTCGCCCAGGTAGGCGTAAGCGATCTCGTGCAGCGGCTTGTCGCTGTGCTCGCGCATGGTCAGCACGTCGGCCAGCATCTGGGTCGGGTGGTATTCGTCGGTCAGGCCGTTGAATACCGGTACGCCGGCGAACTTGGCGAGTTCTTCGACGATTTCCTGCTTGAAGCCGCGGTATTCGATGGCGTCGTACATGCGACCCAGGACGCGGGCAGTGTCCTTCATCGATTCCTTGTGACCGATCTGCGAGGAGTTCGGGTCGATGTAGGTGACGTTGGCGCCCTGGTCATAGGCGGCGACTTCGAAGGCGCAGCGGGTGCGGGTCGAGGTCTTTTCGAAGATCAGTGCAATGTTGTTGCCTTTCAGGTGCTGCTGCTCGGTACCGGTGTATTTGGCGCGTTTCAGGTCGCGGGACAGGTCGAGCAGGTAGCGCAACTCGCGAGTGCTGTGGTGCATCAGGCTGAGCAGGTTGCGGTTGTGCATATTGAAAGCCATGGTCTATCTCCTTGTGGGATTCGTTCTCGGCCCTCGTCAGTACAGCTCGTGGCTGGCGGGGCTGGCGGCCCTGGCTAGGGCCGCCACGTGAGGTGATTGCGCTCTGGTTGAGGTAGTCGCGTCTATCGGTATAGCGCGCGGATCAATAGTCGATCGGATCGCGGATGATCGGGCAGGTCATGCAGTGACCGCCGCCACGGCCCCGGCCCAGTTCGCCGGCGCTGATGGTGATGACTTCCACGCCAGCCTTGCGCAGCAGGGTGTTGGTGTAGGTGTTGCGGTCGTAGCCGACCACCACGCCCGGTTCCAGGCAGACCACGTTGTTGCCGTCATCCCACTGCTCGCGTTCGGCTGCGAAGCTGTTGCCGCCGGTTTCGACGACGCGCAGTTTCTTCAGGCCCAGGGACTCGGCGACGACGGTCATGAAGTCCTTGTCTTCGCGCTGGACGTTGATGCCGTAGGGGCTCTTCTCGTCAGGGCGCAGGATGAAGGGAACGATTTCTTTCACGACTTCAGGGAAGACGGTGACCAGGTCGCGGTCGCAGAAGGTGAAGACGGTGTCCAGGTGCATCGCGGCGCGGGACTTGGGCAGGCCGGCGACAATGACCTTCTCGGCAGCGCCCTTGGCGAACAGCGCCTGGGCGACCTGGCCGATGGCCTGGCGGGAGGAGCGTTCGCCCATGCCGATCAGGACGACGCCATTGCCGATGGGCATGACGTCACCACCTTCGAGGGTGGACATGCCGTGGTCCTTGTCCGGATCGCCGTACCAGACTTCGAATTCGGCGTTGGTGAATTCCGGGTGGAATTTGTAGATGGCGGTGGTCAGCAGGGTTTCCTGACGTCGCGCCGGCCAGTACATCGGGTTCAGGGTCACACCGCCGTAGATCCAGCAGGTAGTGTCACGGGTGAACTGAGTGTTGGGCAGCGGCGGCAGCAGGAAGCTGGAGTGGCCCAGGTAGTCGCGGTACATCTTCAGCGCCTTGGCGCCTTCGCTTTCCGGGATATCGTCGGCGGCCACGCCACCGATCAGGAATTCGGCCAGCTTGCGCGGCTCCAGGCTTTCCAGCCAGCCACGCAGTTCCTGGGTCAGACCGAGACCGACGCTGTCAGCGGTGATCTTGCGATCGAGAATCCATTTCAGGGCTTCGGGGTTCGCCACGATGTCGGTCAGCAGGTTGTGCATTTCCAGAACATCGATGCCGCGTTCACGCATCTTGGTGACGAAATCGAAGTGGTCGCGCTTAGCCTGGTTCACCCAGATAACGTCGTCGAACAGCAACTCGTCGCAGTTGCTCGGGGTCAGGCGTTGATGGGCGAGTCCGGGCGAGCAGACCATCACTTTGCGTAGTTTGCCAGCTTCAGAATGGACGCCAAGTTTGGTTTTTTCCGTGCTCATGAGATGTCTCCAGGAGTTACAGAGTGAGGAAGCCGTCGTAGAGGCCATAGGCCGCGATCAGTGCACCGATCACGACAACCGCGAAGATGAGCTTCTCGACATTGGTGAAGATGGGTTGACCCACTTCATGTTTCGCTTTGGCGAAGAGGATGACGCCGGGCGCATACAGCAGCGCCGACAGCAGCAGGTACTTCAGGCCACCCGCGTAGATCAGCCACACCGCGTAGAGAACCGAGATACCGGCGATGATCAGGTCTTTGCTGCGCTCGCCCGGATCGTTCTCGTAGGTCTCGCCCTTGACTGCCAGCAGCAGGCCGTAAGCGGCGGACCAGAAGTACGGGACCAGGATCATCGAGGTCGCCAGCAGCAGCATCTTGGTGTACGGGTCCATGCCGTTCGGGTCACCGGAGGTGAAGAAGGTGATCACCAGGAAGACCTGTACGCAGATGTTGGTCAGCCAGAGGGCATTGGCCGGCACCTGGTTGGCGTTCTCCTTGCGGAGGAACTCCGGCATGGTGTGGTCCTTGGCGGCGGCGAACATGATCTCGGCGCACAGCAGGACCCAGGAGAGCAGGGCACCCAGCAGGGAGATCAGCAGACCGACGCTGATCAGGACAGCGCCCCAGTGACCGACCACATGCTCCAGCACCAGCGCCATCGACGGGTTCTGCAGCTTGGCCAGTTCCGGTTGGGTCATCACGCCCATGGACAGTACGTTCACCAGCACCAGCAGCAGCAGGACGGTGATGAAGCCGATCACGGTGGCCTTACCGACATCCGAACGTTTTTCCGCGCGGGAGGAGAAGATGCTCGCGCCCTCGATACCGATGAACACCCAGACGGTGACCAGCATCATGTTGCGCACCTGGTTCATCACGCTGCCCAGGTCAGGGTTGCTCTTGCCCCAGATGTCGGCGGTGAAGATGTCCAGCTTGAAGGCGAACAGGCAGATCAGGATGAACAGGAACAGCGGGACGATCTTCGCCACCGTGGTGACGGTGTTGATGAACGCTGCTTCCTTGATCCCGCGCAGCACCAGGAAGTGCAGGGCCCACAAGAGGACCGACGCGCAGACGATTGCCGCGACGGTGTCGCCCTTGCCGAAGATCGGGAAGAAGTAGCCCAGGGTACTGAACAGCAGGAGGAAGTAGCCGACGTTGCCGAGCCAGGCGCTGATCCAGTAACCCCAGGCCGAGGAGAAGCCCATGTAGTCGCCGAAACCGGCCTTGGCGTAGGCGTACACCCCGCCGTCGAGCTGGGGCTTGCGGTTGGCCAGGGTCTGGAAGACGAAGGCCAGGGTCAGCATGCCGACCGCGGTGATGGCCCAACCGATGAGAATGGCGCCGACGTCTGCACTGGCTGCCATGTTTTGTGGCAGGGAGAAAATGCCCCCGCCGATCATGGAACCTACGACCAGCGCTGTCAGCGCGCCGAGTCGTAGTTTTTGGCTGCTTTCTTGCGACATTTAGGAATCTCCCTATAGGAAGTTGGAGAGTGAGGCTATTAGGCGCTTGTCCCCGGAGGGCGCCCCTGATTCAGGTCAATAGCTTGCTATCCAATGTATCGGGCAGTACTTCCTGCTCTGCCCACCCCGCATAAACCATAGGAGAGGTTTTGCATTAGCGCCCGATTTAGAGGGGATTTCGTGAAGATTTGAGCGCGGTTTCATGACCGCGGAATGGCAGGCGAAAACGCAGGTCCGCGTCGCGCGTGCGGTCGCGCCTGATTCGCAGGTGCACGCAAACGTAGGAGCGTTATGTAGGAGTGTCCTGAACGAGGGGCAGGAGGGGGAAATTGGCCGGGGCAGGATCGCTGCACCCGGCGATGCGCCTGTCGAATCGAAGGCGCGAGATGGCAAGAAGCCCGAAGGACACCGCCGGGTTCGTGGCCTGGCGGGCGCAACGTGGAGGGCACGTCGCGAGATGTGCTGCACAAGGCAATCGCACCCGTGTCGCAGAGCAAGGTGTGTGCCAGGGCTGAAGACTACGTCAGAGCTGCTCTGCAGCGCTGTTTGCCCTCGGTAGTCGTCCCCGGCTATCGGCGGATTTCTGCTCAGATATCGCTGTCGTCGGCGGAATTTCCGCCACTGCCAGAGAACAGCAGCCCATGCTTGCGCAATTTGTCGTGCAAGGTTTTGCGCGGCACGCCCAGCGCTTCGGCAAGACTGCGCAGGGAGTTGTGCGGGCGGCTCATTTCGGCGGCGATCAGCGAGCGCTCGAAGGATTCCACCTGCTCATTCAACCCAGCGCCGGGAGTGGTAGCCGTGGCCTGCCCGTGGCTTTCGTCCAGTCCCAGGTCCAGGCCGAGCGCGTAGCGTTCCGCGGCGTTCTGCAGCTCGCGGACATTGCCCGGCCAGCCGTGGGCCAGCAGTTGCGCGCGCTGCGTCGAGTCCAGCGGACGTGCGCTCAGGCCATGGCGCTGTGCGCCGCGTTCGGCGAAATGTTGAAACAAAAGCAGTATGTCATCGCCCCGCTCGCGCAATGGAGGAATACGGAGGCTGGCCACATTCAAGCGGTAGTAGAGGTCGGCGCGGAAGCGGCCTTCATCGGAGGCCAGGCGCAGGTCTTCCTTGGTCGCCGCGATGATACGGATATCCAGCGGGATGAGCTGGTTGGAACCCAGACGTTCGACGGTGCGCTCCTGCAACAGGCGCAGCAGTTTCACCTGTACGTCCAGGCTCATGCTCTCGATCTCGTCGAGGAACAGCGTGCCGCCGTTGGCGAACTCGAACTTGCCGATGCGGCGCTTCTGCGCTCCGGTGAAGGCGCCCTGCTCGTGGCCGAAGAGTTCGCTCTCCACCACAGACTCGGCCAGAGCGCCGGCGTTGATGGCGACGAAGGGGCCGTTGCGGCGGCTCGACAGGTCGTGCAGGGCGCGGGCAACCACTTCCTTGCCCGAGCCGGTTTCACCCAGAACCAGTACGTCTGCCTGAATCGCTGCGAGTGAGGCGACCTGCTGCTGCAGACGCTGCATCGGCGCGGACTGGCCGACCAGGCGGCCGCGAACTTCCTTCTGCTCGGTCAGCGCCAGGCGCAGGCTGCGGTTCTCCAGCACCAGCCGGCGCACGTCGAGCGCGCGGCGTACGCTGTCCAGCAGCGCATCACTGGGGAAGGGCTTCTCGAGAAAGTCGTAGGCGCCCGAGCGCATGGCCTTCACGGCTAGCGGCACATCGCCATGGCCGGTCACCAGGATCACCGGTAATTCGGAATCCTGCGCGTGCAGTTGCTCCAGCAGCTGCAGCCCATCGATGCCCGGCATGCGGATGTCACTGACGATCACTCCCGGCCAGTCGCGAGCCTGCTGTGGATCGACCTGCCGCGCATCGCCCAGGGCCACCACCTTGAATCCGGCGAGGTCGAGGGTCTGGCAGAGCGCCTGGCGCAGGTGCGGGTCGTCATCGATCAGCAGCACCTGGGTGGTGGAGTCGAACGGCTCGGCCGAACTCATGCGCGGGTTTCCTCTTGCGGCGTCAGGGTCACACCGGGGATACCCGGCAACAGGTGCAATTGTACGAGAGCGCCACCCTCAGGGTGATTGCCCAATTCAAGATGTCCGCCCAGCGTGCGCAACAAGGTGTCGCAGATGGCCAGGCCCAGGCCCAGGCCTTTAGCGCTGGTCTTGGTGGTGAAGAACGGCTCGCGCGCGTGGGCCAGGGCCTCTTCGGAGAAGCCGGGGCCGTTATCGCGTAACGACAGGATGATGCGGTCGGGCGTCTGCTCGGCAGTCAGCCAGATGCGCCGCGGCAGGCCCTTCTCGGTCAGGGCATCGAGGGCGTTGGAAATCAGGTTGGAGAGGATCTGCCGCAGCCGCGTCTCACCCGCCTGCACCCAGATCGCCGCATCCGGCAGGTCACGCAGCAATTCCACGTTCATCGCCTGGCGACGCGGCGCCACCAGCGCCAGGGCATCGTTGATCGCCGGCTGCAGCGCCACGTTTTCCGGCGCGCGCCGGGCGCCGCGGGCATAGGCCTTGAGGTGGCCGATGATCGAGGCCATACGCCCGGTCAGTTCGCCGATCTGTTGCAGGTTTCCTCGGGCGTCGTCGTAACGCTCGTGATCGAGCAGTACGCGGGCGTTGTCGGCGTAACTGCGGATCGCCGCCAGGGGCTGGTTGAGTTCGTGGCTGATGCTGGCGGACATGGTGCCCAGTGCGGTGAGCTTGCCGGCCTGCACTACTTCATCCTGGGCGTGCATCAGCTCGCGCTGGGCCTGCTCGCGGTTGCTGACTTCCTCCTGCAGACGGGTGTTGGCGCCCTCAAGTTCCTGGGTGCGCTCCTGCACACGTAGCTCAAGTTCGTGCTTGGCTTGGGCCTCGAGGGCGATGCGTTCGAGGTAATGGCGGCGGCTGATTGTCAGCAGCGATAGCAGCAGAAGCAGGGCGACCAGGGTGGCGGCACCGATCAGAACGACGCTGCGCACGGGCGCGTCGACCTGGGTGCGTGGGGTGTAGATGCTCACCGTCCAGCCGGTTTCCGGCAGGTGGCGGCTCTGGCTGATCCAGCGGCGCTGGTCGATCTTCAGCGGTGCCGGGTGCAGCACCGGATAGGGAATGTTCTCGGCGATCTCGCGTTGTTTGGCGGGCGAAAGCTCTTTCGCAGTGTGAAAGCGCCATGCGTTGCTGGAGGAAAGAATGACGACACCGTTTGAGTCCATCACCAGCAACTGCTCCGGCGTATTCCCCCAGAGCTGCTCCATGTGTTCGAGGTCGACCTTCACCACCAGCACGCCAAGCAGTTTTCCGCTGTCGCGTATGTCGCTGGCGAAGTAATAGCCGCGTCGCTTTGAGGTGGTGCCCAGGCCGAAGAAGCGGCCTTGCCGGCCTTGGGTCGCTTCCTTGTAATAGGGACGGAAGGAGAAATTGCGGCCGACGAAGCTGTCCGGCTGATCCCAGTTGGACGCGGCGTGGGTCATGCCATCTGCCTGGATCAGGTAGATGACGTCGGCGCCGGTGCGCCCGCGGATACGCTGCAGCTCCAGGTTGGCCGCGTTCTGTGCCGTCAGACTTTGCGGGGATTGCAGCGCGGCACGCAGGGTCGGCAGCTCACCGAGGATCGGAGGCAGGTCCTCGTAGCGGCGCAGCGTGCCGAGCAGGTTGGCGACGTAGAGGTCGAGAGTTTGCTGGTTCTGCTGGGCGATTTGTTCGCTGTAGTAGCGCTCGGCGAGGTGGTGCAGGGGCCAGAGCAGCGGCGCCAGCAGAAGCATGAGAAGGGCCAGCGAGCGCCAGCGGGTGAGGTGAAGGTTCAAGTCGGCATACATCGCTTGGGGGCGTATTCGCTGTGGATGCTACACCGATCAGCGCCGGGTAGGCTGCATCCGGTGGACCGCTCAGTGCGCCCTGCGCTATCCAGATGCTGTCGACGTCCATTGGGGCTCGCTCTGGGCAACTGTGTTTCGAGGACTCAGTCGAAAAGTTCGGCTTCCGCCAGACGACGCCCTTCGCGGTCCTTCCCGGACAGTGCCGGCTCTGTATCGAGAGGCCAGTCGATGGCGAGTTCCGGGTCGTTCCAGGCGATGCAGCGCTCATGCTCCGGCGCCCAGAAGTCTGTGGTCTTGTAGAGGAACTCGGCACTTTCGCTGAGCACCAGAAAGCCGTGGGCGAAACCTTCGGGAATCCACATCTGCAGCTTGTTCTCCTCGCTGAGGAGCTGGCCGACCCATTTGCCGAAGGTGGGTGAGCTGCGGCGCAGGTCCACGGCGACATCGAACACTTCACCCCGGACGAC
Organism: Pseudomonas sp. DP-17; assembly: GCF_022380625.1. Classification (NCBI taxonomy): domain Bacteria; kingdom Pseudomonadati; phylum Pseudomonadota; class Gammaproteobacteria; order Pseudomonadales; family Pseudomonadaceae; genus Pseudomonas; species Pseudomonas sp. DP-17. Next base: position 159,901 of record NZ_JAKSXG010000017.1, on the reverse strand, counting down.
ACGCACCAGTTTTCCCTGAGGCTGGCGGATCTGGTAGTGCAGCCCGCGCAATACGCCACGGGATGAGCGGGAGTGGTTGTCCTGGACGAAATTTACCTTGCGGGCAATCGCTTGCTCGAATTTCTGCTGGTTGTAGCTTTCGAAGAAGAAGCCACGGCTGTCGCCGAAGACCTGAGGTTCGACTATCAGAATATCGGGAATGGTCAATGGAATGACTTTCATCGGTAGACCGTTTGAGTCAGAAGGCACTGGAGATATAGACCGTACCCGCTTTTGGCCAGCGGAGCGGCCAGGCACTGCAGGTCTTCGGGGGTGATCCAGCCCTGACGGAAGGCAATCTCTTCCGGGCACGCCACCTTGAGCCCCTGCCGGTTTTCCAGGGTGGCTATGAATTGGCTGGCCTCGAGCAACGACTCATGGGTGCCGGTGTCCAGCCAAGCATAGCCGCGGCCCATGATTTCCACCGACAGTTCGTCCTGCTCCAGGTAGGCACGGTTGACATCGGTTATTTCCAGTTCGCCGCGTGCGGAGGGGCGCAGGCTCTTGGCGATTTCGACGACACGCTGGTCATAGAAATACAGTCCTGTCACGGCATAGCTGGATTTTGGCTGGGTGGGTTTTTCTTCCAGGCTGATAGCCTTGCCGCGCGCATCGAACTCCACGACGCCGTAACGTTCGGGGTCATACACGTGGTAAGCGAAGACGGTGGCGCCGCTTTTCTGCTGCATGGCGCTGGCCAGGAGCTCCTGCAGGTGGTGGCCGTGGTAGATGTTGTCCCCCAGTATCAGGGCGCAAAGGTCGTTGCCGATGAACTCCTTTCCGATCAGGAGCGCCTGCGCCAGTCCGTCCGGCGAAGGTTGCACCGCATACTGCAAGTTCAGGCCCCACTGGTTTCCGTCGCCGAGTAGTTGCTGGAAACGCGGAGTGTCCTGGGGCGTAGATATGACCAGAATCTCGCGGATGCCCGCCAGCATCAGTGTGCTCAGCGGGTAATAGATCATCGGCTTGTCGTACACCGGCAGCAGTTGTTTGGATATGGCCAATGTTGCAGGGTGCAACCGAGTGCCCGAGCCCCCGGCGAGAATAATGCCTTTGCGCATCATGCGAGTTTTTCTCCTCTCAGCTCGACCAGCATTCGCTTCAAGTGAGTTTCCCAGGCGGGTAGCGCGAGGCCGAAGTTTGTCCGCAGCTTATGGGTATCGAGTCGAGAGTTGTGGGGACGCGTCGCGGGGAGCGGATACTCCCGGGTCGGAATCGGCAGCACCCGCCCCGGCAAGGTGCGCAGTGAGAATCCCAGGTGGGCGGCTTGTTCGATTACGAAGCAGGCGTAGCCGTGCCAACTGACCGCACCATCGGCTGTCAGGTGATAAATACCGGCGAGCGATGGTGCGTCATGGCGAAGGCGTAATTGAGAGAGCGCCTGAGCGGTGACGTCGGCAATCAGTTCGGCGCTGGTAGGAGCGCCGACTTGATCGTCAATCACGCGCAATTCGTCCCGATCTGCCGCAAGACGCAGCATAGTCTTGGCGAAGTTCGCTCCGCGGGCGGCATAGACCCAACTGGTGCGGAAGATCAGGTGGCGGCAGCCGCTGCGCAGGATTGCCTGCTCGCCTTCCAGCTTGGTCTGTCCGTAGACGCTGAGCGGGCCGGTCGGATCGTCCTCGCGAAAGGGCTCGCTGCCGCTGCCGTCGAACACATAGTCAGTGGAGTAGTGCACGAGCCACGCATCGAGCTCGCCGGCGAGCTCAGCCAACAGACCGACGGCCTCGGCGTTCACGCGACGTGCCCGGTCGATGTCGGCTTCCGCCTTGTCGACCGCGGTGTAGGCGGCAGCGTTCACGATGATCGAGGGACGCTTCGCGCTTACCAGAGCATGCAGGCCCGCCAAGTCCTCCAGGTTGCCTCGCTGGCGATCACAGACGATCAGTCGTCCGAGAGGCGCCAGGGCACGCTGCAATTCCCAGCCGACCTGGCCATTGGCTCCGAGGATTAGGATGTCGCTCATGAGTACTGTTTGCTCAGCCATTCACGATAGGCCCCGCTGGCGACGCTTTCGACCCAGGCCTGATTGTCGAGATACCAACGGACGGTTTTGGCAATACCGGTTTCAAAGGTTTCCGCAGGTTTCCAGCCAAGCTCACGTTCCAGCCGGGTGGCGTCGATGGCATAGCGGCGGTCATGGCCGGGGCGGTCCTTGACGAAGCTGATCTGCTGGCGGTAGCTGCGGCCATCGTTGCGTGGAGACTCCTGATCGAGGGTGTCACAGATATGGTGCACTACGTCCAGATTGGACTTCTCATTCCAGCCGCCGACATTGTAGGTTTCGCCGGGCAAACCGGATTCCAGTACGCGCCGGATGGCACTGCAATGATCCTTCACGTACAGCCAATCCCGAATCTGCTGGCCATCTCCATAAATGGGCAAGGCCTCACCGGCGAGCGCATTGCGGATGACCAGTGGGATCAGTTTTTCCGGGAAGTGATACGGGCCATAGTTATTCGAGCAGTTGGTGGTCAGGACCGGAAGACCATAGGTGTGATGATAGGCACGGACCAAATGGTCGGATGCAGCCTTGGATGCCGAATATGGGCTATTGGGCTGGTAAGGATGGTTCTCGGTGAAGGCTGGTGAATCCGGCTCCAGCGAGCCGTAGACTTCATCGGTGGAAACGTGCAGGAAGCGGAATTCGCTCTTGCGCGGGGCGCCCTCTGTACTCCAGTAGGCGCGAACGGCTTCCAGAAGGTGGAAAGTGCCGACCACATTGGTCTGGATAAAGTCTTCTGGGCCGAGAATGGATCGATCCACATGCGACTCGGCGGCGAAATTCAGCACGGCACGAGGCTGATACTGTGCCAGGAGTCTGGCAATCAGCTCGGTATCGCTGATATCGCCCTGTACAAAGATGTGGCGTGCGTCGCCGTCGAGGCTGGCCAGATTCGCTCGATTGCCGGCGTAGGTCAGCTTGTCCAGGCTGACTACGGACTCGTCATGCCCAGCGAGCCAGTCCAGTACAAAGTTTGAGCCGATGAAGCCGGCACTGCCGGTAACCAGAATCGTCATGGTGTCACAGCCTCTGAATGAGCGTTGCGGCAAAAGGTCTTGGGATGCCGGGAAGCGTCTGTCGGTGTTCATCCGACGGTTCGATCCGTACGGCGGAGTGGCCACAACGCGAGGAGCTTTCCAAAGGGCTCGCAGATGCCCTGATTTAGCCAATCAAGAATGTGCCGCCTGATCCATGTAGCTTGGAAAACGGCGCGTCCATTTGAGTGTTCGTTCGAGACCGAGGAGATTATGGACCAGGCGCGCGTTCCGTTCAGGGCAACCTCTCATGCCAGTGTTTGCTGCGACCTCGCGCTGTTGGCCACGCAAGGCTGGTTCTAGAATCGGAGATGCAGTGCCAGCAGTTGCATGGTGCTGCCTCCGCGCAGCATAGCATCACCCAGCGCTAGGCTCTGCGGCGGTGAGTACAGCGCCAAAGTTCGTGCTGCCCCTCAGGGAAACTCATCGGAGTCGAAATCATCTAGACCAAATGAGTGCTATTGAAGCGAGAGGCCCAAGAGTTTTCCTTGCGGAAATCAGTGATTTCCTTGCTGTTGCTGATATGCCGTAGTGCCGTATCCACCAGATCTCTGACAGTCACTGCGTCATCGTCTTCCTTGAGAATGAATACACCTGCCTGGCGCGCATGGTTCCGCATCTCTCCGAAATGGGATGACAGAACAGGGAGGCCCAGCGCCCTGTACTCATAGTATTTGATCGGGTCCACGGAGTCGGTGAGTTTGGTCTGCTTGAAAGGAATCAGTCCTATATCAAACCCCAGCATTGCGGTAATGGCTTCAGCGTGAGTGCATTGGGGATAGATCTCCACATTTGACGGCAGAGCTCCTTGTGGCGGGCTGAACATGGGGCCGATAAGCTTGATTTTTACCCGGTCGCAGTTTGCAAGTTTATTGATCATTGCCCAGTCGAACCATGGGCCAATGGTTCCAACGTAGCCGAGGATATTCTGGTGTGGCCGACCTGGTAGATCATCAACTGATGGAAGTTTCTCGACTGCGCAGGCATTCATGCACAATTTTGCACTCCCCACACCGGAAAAACGCTCCACCAAGGCCGTCGAGGATGCAAGAAGGTGCTGTACGTTATGGGCTACCACCGACTCCCTATTCTGCATTGCCCACTTCGAAATGCCAGAATAGAAAGCCGGAAAGTCATCCATCGCATCATAGGCAGTGCTGGAAAAAGTACCGTGCCTCAGTAACTGCATCGCCAGTTCCGATGGTTTTCCTGCTACCAGTAATGTTTCCCCGATCCTGCTGAACTCATCGATCTCGCGGAGCAGGTCTCGCCAGAGAAAAGCGTTGACCAGCCTTGAGCCGGGGATGGGCTCTATCGGTAGGGCGCGAACCGGCAATACTTTAAGCCAGTTCTCTGTTCGGGGGGGCAGCGGGGTATGTGACTTGTTGGATAGTTTTCTGAGGTCCGACAGGTTCGGGAGGCGGGTTGGATAGGGGTCTATCCAGAGCACTTCGCCATGGGTAGCTGCATGAAACCATTCCACGAATTTATGGGGGCGTTGCGCAAAGCTGTTCCATGGCACCGGAGACAAATAAACCAGGCGATTCAAGATAAATGCTCCTGCAGAATAGCAATTATTCTGGAAGCCGCATTTCCATCTCCATAGGGGGAGGTGCCTTTCGCCATTTTCCGATATGCTTGGCTGTCGTTGAGTAGCAGTTCAGTTTCCTTGATTATATTTTCAGTGTTGTTCCCAACCAGGCGAACACAGCCAGCTTCTACTGCCTCCGGGCGCTCGGTAGAACTCCGGAGCACGAGGACCGGTTTTCCTAGTGCAGGCGCTTCCTCCTGAACACCACCCGAATCACTGAGTATCAAGTGGCACCTGTTCATCGTGTGGATAAACTCTCTATACCCCAGTGGCTCGATAAGGCTTATGTTCTGAATGCCAGAAAGCAGTTCGTGGGCCGTGGCTTTGACGTTCGGATTCGGATGTACAGGGAAAATGACATCGACATTGAGGTTGCGTATTGCGAGCGTACGAATGGCGGTGCAGATGTTTCGGAAGGCTTCGCCGAAGTTCTCTCTTCGATGCGCCGTCACCAGAATGACCTTTCGCTCATATTCTTCGGGGCGCAGGGAGTCTTGCGCTGCAATATATTGCAGTGCATCAATGACTGTGTTGCCAGTAATGTGTATTTGGGACTCGGGAGTTCCCTCCACAAGCAGGTTTTGCGCGGAGAGGGGGGTCGGTGTGAAATGCCACTTCGCGAGCTTCCCCACTACGACTCGATTGAACTCTTCTGGGAATGGGGTGTGCATATCCCCTGTGCGCAAGCCAGCCTCTACGTGGCCAAAGGCAATACCTGCGTAAAAGCAGGTCATTGCGGCGGCCAACACAGTTGTTGTATCACCCTGGGCCAGTACGACATCCGGCATTTCAGCCTTCAGTACCTTTTCCAGGTCAATCAGCAGCCTGCCGGTCAATGCGCTCAGTGACTGATTTGGCTGCATCACATTCAGGTCGAAGTCGGGAATGATCGAGAACTCTCGAAGTATCTGGTCAAGCATGCCTCGATGCTGCGCCGTGACCAGAACTTTGACTTCTGCCCATGGCTGCTCGTGCAGTGCCAATATGACCGGCGCCATTTTTATGGCCTCCGGTCGGGTGCCTACGATGCAGATAATTTTCTTCGAGAGGTTTTTCATGCGGAAAGGTGGAGCCTTCAGTGCTCTGTGAGGATTTCTCGAAGCCTGTCACCGGAGTGACAGGCCGATTTCACTTGGCTGTCACGGGGTATAGTCGAGGAAATACTCCGGATGCGACTGCCACTTACCTTTGAAGTAACTCGAATTGCGCAGGAAAAGCTTTTTATAACGGTCGCTACCGCTGTCTGCGCCAGTCGTCTGGTGTGGCTGATGGCGGATGCCTGAAAGGTCCCTGAACGACACTTCCATATCGAGCGCCCGGATCTGGAAGCACAGATCAGTATCCTCAAAGCAGGTGGGATCGTAGAAGGTATCGAACCCATCGATGGCATCAAAGGTTGCCCGGCGCATGAAGAAGCCACTCGTACCCAGGAAACCGATATCGGAGCGATAGCCGTCACGGATCGCTTGCGCATTCATTGCACGGTTGGGGCAGTAGTCGGCGATCATTCCTCCGAGATCTGTGCGAGTTGCATCGAACCATCCGGCATTCCAGCCGATAACGCCCACGTTTGCGTTCTCTTCAAGGATGGCCAGTGCTTCGGCGAAGCCGGATGAACCGGTAAACCACTGATCGCTGTCGAAGAATGCAATGTACTTTCCGGTGGCATGCTCTACGCCCAGGTTTCGGCCGGAAGAACATCCGTTTTCGGGGTTCCGTACCAGTTTTACGCTGGGGAAGTCCCGTTCGACGATGGCCGCTCCATCGTCGCTGCTGGCGTTGTCGACAACGATAACCTCGCTGATATAAGCGGAACAGTGTTGCAACAGCGTCTGCAGGCAACGACCGATGATCTTCGCGTTATTGTGGATCAGGATTACTACGCTGACGTCATGACGCGGTCTTTCTGGAATCAATTGCTCCAGACGGCTGAGCCAGGAGTTCCCGGCGACGAGCAGGTCATTATTCTTCTGTTTCGATGCTTCAAACCTACCGATATTCAGCGCTGCCGGGGTGGGGTAGTGCAGTACGGAATCGATCAGCTCGACTTCTTTCGAGCATATGACGGGCTTGCCGAGGAAAAGTCCGGACAGGATGCTCGCCATTGCGTGCCCCGTAGATCCGATCGCCTCTTTTACAGGGACCAGGAGGAAGTCGGCATGAGCTACGAAACTGTTGGCCTGCTCCAGGCAATGGATCGGGAGGAATCCAACGTTTTGCGGCATATCTGGTACTGCTTCTGCCCCCAGAACATAGAATGCCATGTGATCATTCTGCTCCGCACAGCGCTTCAGATAGTTCCAGTCGACCCAGTGATCGGTGCCGTCGGTGACGAGAAGAAGCCCTTTCTCGCGATTTTCCATCTGCCACTCAGAGGGCTTCTGGTACTGCTTGTAGATGTCGAAATAGGTATGGCTTGCAGCCTGGGGTAAGCTCAGTATCTTCTTCGAAAGAGTGCTATCGAAGTAACTGGCAGTCTCCGGGAGAGTAATGCATATCCGGTCCACAAGTTCTGCAAGTTGCGGGTCCATGGAATCCGCAAGGCCATTGGAAGCCAATTCATAGTGGGATGTGTCGAGTACGGTAGTCAGCCCCCGGTCCTTGGCATATTTTGCGAAGGGAATGACCTCGGCGTTACCGTTCAGGTAGATAATGATCGAATGTTCGGAAAGCTTCTTGAAAAGATCATTTCTGGTCAGCCCGGAAAGAGCAAGGTTCAGCATCCCAGCGACATGGCGGGGGGCGGGCTCGGCAGTTGGGGAAATATAGATGACGCGATGTCCAGCAGAGAGAGCGGCTCTCGCCAGTTGTGCAGCGCGGTGCTGTTCTCCAAAAGTGGAGAATCCATGATTGGCAAAGATGACGATTTCTTCTTGGCGAAGCCGTGCTGATGCACTGAAATAGACATCATCGACATTGACTGAATACGCTGGAATCGATACGAGCGGTTCTTCATTGAGTGCCGCCTGCATTTGGCGGCGTCTCTTCAGGGCAGAGAGTAGTGCACTAGGGCCGCCATTCTGCAGGAGATAAATTGCACGTTGGATTTTTGGGGTTAGCACTCTCAATGCTCCTGCCATCTTGCTTCCTAGGGATTTGCTCTTTTGCTGAATGAACTGTTCTAGCATGGCAACATGTATTTCTTTCTCCAGGATATAGGCAGTCTTGGCCTCATTATCTGCCCTGATGCTGCTGATGGTCTCCTGGTGTTGCTGTATCTCGAGGGTGTTCCCCTCGATACGCTCCTGAAGATGTTTGGCCTCTAGGACCCGCTCCTGGATGGCGTCCTGGAGGTGCTGGATCTCAAGAGACCTCTCATCGATGGAGTCATGGAGCTGTTGGGCTTCCAGTTGTAACTCTTCAAACTGTAGGGACAGTTCCTTGGAGATGTTCTCCAGACTCTCTGCCTGTGTTGTCTGCTGATGAAGCAACGACTCCTTGTAACGCAGTAGCGCATGGGCCCGGTCACTGGCACGCTGGATTTCTCTGTTCTGCCAGATAAGTTCCTGCATCCAGGCGCTCAGCCAATCGAAGCCTTTGTTGCTTTCCCAGCGCCTCGCTCGATCTTCGACACTCAGGCTGTTCAGCAGGCGGGAAAGTTCATTCCGGTGCGCGAGTGCTGCCTGCTGGAGTGAATCGTGGGTATTTTGGGCAATAATCCACGCAGGTGCCTGGTCGTTTGGTTGCGTTGCAGTACTGATCAGTTCCTTGTAGCTATCAAGTGGAGCGCTGAGGTCGATCCGCAGGTGTCCCGGCACGCCCGCCATTTCATGCGCCTTGACCATCTTGTCGTCGTATTCGAGGAATACGCAGGGTTTTCCCAGGGCAATGGCGAGAATGCTGCCGTGCAGCCGCATCGATACGAGGGAGTCACACCGGGCCAGTTCGGCCGTCATTGCGTCTACTTCAATGCAGTCAACGATTCTGTCTTCAATGCGATCGGTGAGTGCGTCAGAAAGCTGTTCCAGGTACGGACGATCCGAAGCTGCGCGTTGTTCATCCAGTGAGTGTTGGAAGGCAAGCCAGACACACTGCCAGTTCTCGGGCAATTGCGCATTGATCGCAGCGACCAGCTTGTCGCTCCACCCTTCTGCCTTGGGCCACTCCCGGATTATCAGGCCTAGGGTTTTCTTCGAACCATGAGGGGCGTCGCTCGCATCAGGGGCAAGCTTTTGTATCACCTGGTTTGCCGCGTGCCAGCCTGGATCAGGGGCCGTGACGATGGGGCGAGTGACGCCGATGCTTCTCAGCAGCTCAGTGCTTTGCTCATCGCGAACAGTGACTACATCAGCTTTAGAGAATACGTCACTTGCGATGGCCCGGGCCTGCTGGCTTCGGAGTGGCCCAACGCCGTGCGCCAGGATCATGGTCTTGAGCCCAAACTGTTGGGCCATGTAGAACGGGCGCGCGTACTGGGCGATGTCCGACATCAAGGGGTCATAGAGCGCGCACGTATTGAATGGGTGGTGATCCTGGAAGATTCCACCTCCCCCCATGACGAACAGATCGCTCTCGGCCAGTGCCTGCCCGATCCCACCTAAGTTGTGAAAGTCCACTGCTGGTACGCCGTAGACTTGCTCCGTATGCGCGGGGTTGAGACTGATGATGGTGGGCTCGCCGCCGAGCTCCTTGATCCAGTCAACAATGGCGCCGAGCAGTAACTCATCTCCAATATTGCTGGCACCATACCAACCACAAAGAACAATTTTGGAATTACCATTCATCTGAGTCACCCTTGCGCCCGAGCTTGCGAAATGGTCACAACTGGACAAGGTGCCAGCCAGCCGGATCCACCGTGCTCTTGCGGCAATATGTCAATATGTCCTGCATAGGCGAGCCTTGCATGCCGCTTGTACTCTCCACTCTCGACATCACCGGCGCCAATTGCCAGAACATAACGATTACCTGAAAAGCTCGCTTTGCAACGCCACACTAACTGATGAACGCCAATTTCGAGATGCTCGGAGCTAAAGCCCAGCTGCTGAGTAGTTGCGCTCCATAGGACGATATCGTCAGTGCTCTTTATTTGCATTCCGAAGCACGGGGAGTGAATGGACGATGTATTCCGGATGTCTACACGAACAAGAAACTCTTCGTTATATGAGAAAACGCTGCGCTGATTTCCAGCAGTGTCTGTGATCGCTACATTGAGGATGCTCAGTCGCGCGATGGTTTCTGGTTGCTCTTGTTGGATGTTGATTTCCGAGGTTTCAGATACAGACTCTACAGGGGGGGCGGAAACGGCAATACCACCTTCTTCCTCAACCAGGTCATTGGCGTAATGTTTTACAACCTCGCGACATGGGCCGTCCTCGATAAGAGTCCCGCGCTTGAGGTAAATGGCGCGGTCGCAATACTCGATCAAGGTGTTGGTGGAGTGCGTGACGAGCAATATCGTCGTACCGCCTTTCTGCAGTTCGCGAATCCGGGTCAGACATTTTGTCTGGAAGGCGGTATCACCGACAGCCAATGCTTCGTCGACGACGAGAAGCTCAGGGGATGTATGGATAGCGGTTGAGAAGGCGAGCCTTACGAACATTCCCGAAGAGTAGGTCTTGACAGGTTGGTCGATGAACTCGCCAATATCTGCGAAAGCTTCGATTTCGGAGAATCGCTTTCTCATCTCATCCTGAGATATTCCTGCAATGCTTCCCGCCAGGAATACATTATCCCGGCCCGTGAATTCTGGGTTGAATCCGGCGCCGAGCTCCAGCAGGGCGGCAATTCGTCCATTGGTGACGGCCATGCCGCTGGTTGCATTCAGTGTTCCGCAAATAATCTGAAGAAGCGTGGACTTCCCGGAGCCGTTACGCCCGATAATACCGACAGTTTCTCCTCGACGGATTTGGAAGGATACGTCCTTGAGCGCCCAGAAATCGTGGGCGTAGCTGCGTGGCTTTGCTCCAAAAAGACGCTGAAATCGAGGGACTACGAACTGCAGGAAACGGTGTGCAGGACTATCGTATATATGGAAACACTTGGAGAGGTTCTGAACGTCGATCAGTGTCTTAGAGGACATCGCTGAACCCCCGACGAGTCTTGTTGAAGAACCACAACCCCAGCAAGGCGCTGAGCAGGCCGATGGCGCTGATGTTCAAAAGGGCATCGGGGGATGGCGCGGAGCCATAGACGAGAATCTGCCGTGCTTGCTCGATAACCAGAGTCAGGGGGTTTGCGAGCATGTAGGGTCTGAATTTTTCTGGGATTGAGTCGATAGAGTAGAATACTGGCGACAGGAACATCATGATTGCGGTAATCATTCCTACCAGTTGGTTTATGTCCCGGAAATATACGCCGAGAGCGGAAACCAGCCACGAAAGTCCCGCGAGGAATAGAATGAATGGAATCAGGACGAGTGGAAGGTAAACGATCGCCCAACTCAGCTCCTTGGTCAGGGCCAATTGTAGACCGCTCAGTACAATGAGCCCTGTGAAAAAGTGGAAAAGAGCTGCGCCAATGACTGTCCACGGCAGGATGTCCAGCGGAAATATGACTTTCTTGACGTAATTGCTGTTTCCGACGATCAATGTTGCAGACTTGCCCAGGCATTCGGCGAACAGGCCATGACACAACATTCCGACGAATAAGAGGATAGTGTAATTATGGCTGTCCGTGGCGACTGTGCCCCAGCGTGCTTTGAATACAGTGCCGAAGACAAAGCTGTAGACCATCAACATGGCAAGCGGGTTGATGAATGACCAAATTATTCCGAGAAAAGAACCACTGTAACGTAGGCTGATCTCTCGTCTAGAAAGTTGCCATATCAGTTCATGATTCTTTCGGAAACTCTTGATTCCGAAAAACAATGTCCTAATCATAATGCCTGTGCCTTGAGGATTTTATGCATCATGCCGAGGCTGTAAGCTTCTTGTACAAGATATCCTTGACATTGATGCATTGTTGCAGGTTGTACTTACTATCCAGAAGTTCCCTGCATGAAATTGACAGGCGATTCCGGAGTTCCGGGTCCATGGCCAGCTCGATGAGGCTTTGGGCAAACGCTTCCGGAGTGTCGCGAATGATGATGTCCTTGCCGTCGGATGCCCCAAGTCCTTCGCAGCCCTTGCTGGTGCTGATAACTGGTATGCCGTTGCTCATGGCTTCGAGAATCTTCACTCGCACGCCACCGCCTGAAAGCAGAGGCACGAACAGCAGATGAGTCTTTGCCAGTACATCGCTTAGAGATTCGACAAAGCCGTGGACCAGCACGTGCCTGCCATCATTCGCTGCCTTGAGCTCATCTGGTGGAGCCGCGCCCAGGAAATGAATCTGGATATTCTGTTCGACGAGCTTGTCGCGCACGAGCGGCAGGATTTCCCGGACAAACCATAGGGCACCCTCCGCATTGGGGTACCACCAGAAACCACCCATCCAGAGTAGGTTGATAGGGCTTTCCGGCTTCTTGCGGTAGTCGATATCTTTTACCGGGAGGCAGAGTGGGATGTAGTGCTTTTCGACTGGTGCTGTAACTCGGCTCATGTCATTCATCGAAATGAAAGTCATTGCCTCAAAGCTCCATTTATTATCGCACTCAACCTGGTGGGCATTCTTTCTGCTGATCTTCGCCGCGAGCTCAATAGCAGACTTCTTCCATCCGGCAAGGTGTTGAGGTATCCAGAACGGGAAGATATCCGACTCGATATTGTGACTTACCAGGAGAGCGGGAGTCTTGGGAAGGAATTTCTTGAAGAACGCCAAGTGACTGGAGTGGATCTCCATGGCGTCGATCCTTCTTTCCTTGACGATGCGCCGCGCATTCCGCACGGCTGCTCTGCTGTAGTAACTGGCATCCATGAAAGGCAGACCATGGAGAATGTGCTCCAAAGTATGCAGAATTCGCCCGAACGTCTTTTTCTCTGACGGCATCTGGGCGCGGGGCTCTACGTGCACGCTGGAGAAATAGCGATCATATTCCTCTTTGTGCTTCCGAATGTGAGCTACTTCCGCCTCTCCACCAATCGTATACAGGTGCAAGTTATACTTGTCTGCCAGCGGAAGGAGAGTATTGGTGATATAAATCGGTGCTCCAGAGTTTGCTGGCAGCGGCGGCGACAAAGTAACGATGAGAAGGTTTTTCTTGGCGGTGTTATTCATGTGACTCATCAAATATATCGGTGTCAAAATAGGGCGAGAACTTTGTCTTGTATGTCAGATTGCGATTGCGCTCGCCAATGACTTTGGCTGGTACTCCGCCGACCACTGTGTAATCCGGGACCGATCGGGTCACCACTGCTCCAGCAGCTACTACCGCACCCTCTCCCACAGTGACCCCAGGCAGCAACGTGGCTCGTGCTCCGATCCAGGCATGGTCCTTGATGATCACCGGCGCGCCAATGGCCGAAAAATCGGGGGCGTTATGGTCGTGATGAAGGCTGAGGAGGCATACCTGAAAAGAAACGTTGACGTTATTTCCGATTTCTACGCCGGTCCGGCCATCGATATAAATCTCGCGATTGATGACACAGTTATCGCCAATGCTGACCTGGCATCTGCTGTGGTATCCGGTGAAAAATAAACGCATGCTCAGATGCGTATCGCGACCTATGCTGATCCCTAGGATGCGGCGGTAATATGCGTTCCGCAGTCGCTCGTTGGGAATGCGTGCTATCCAGTTATTGGCAATGTAGTACTTGGCAGCTGCAAGTGCATAGTAGCTGGAGCTTTGAAGCAGGAACTGCTTGATTTTTATCTTGAGTCGTTCTGACATCTCGTTTCCCTTGTGCTGTGGTCGATATTTCAGGCACGGCCGTAAATATCTTCGAAACGAACGATGTCATCTTCACCCAAGTACTCCCCGCTTTGGACTTCGATCATGACCAGGTCAATCAGTCCAGGGTTTTCCAGTCGATGCCTATGACCAGCAGGAATAAAAGTGGATTCATTGGTATTTACCAGGAACTCCATGTCGCCATTCACTACCTTCGCCATCCCACTAACAACGATCCAGTGTTCGCTGCGGTGGTGGTGCATCTGCAGACTCAAGCTGGCCTGCGGCTTCACGACGATACGTTTGATCTTGAAGTGAGAGCCCTGCTCCAGAACGGTATAGGTACCCCACGGGCGGGCAACGGTGCTGTGCACCTTGTGGGCATCGTGGCCGCTGCTTTTCAGTCGGTTATATATTTCCTTGACGGACTGAGCGTGGTTGCGCTCAGCGATAAGCAGCGCGTCATTGGTGTCAATGATGATCAGGTCCTGAACGCCAACCGCTCCAATGAGTCGATTGGAGCTGCGGATATAACAGTCTTTGGCGTCGTGAAGAAGCGCCTCGCCTTCGATGCGATTGCCATTATCGTCGGAGGAAACCAGCTCGCCCATCGCGTTCCATGAGCCGATGTCGCGCCAGCCAATGGAGCAGGGAATAACAGAAACCTGATCGGACTTTTCGATGATAGCGTAGTCGATGGAGTCCTCAGGCATCCCTTGGAAACTTTCCTGGCCGAGTTCGATCTGTCGATAGTCGTTGCTTTCGGTGCGGTTGGCACTGTCCAGGCAGAGATTGGCGAATCGCAGAATTTCCGGGGAATATTTCTGGAGCTCTTGCAGCATTGTCTTTGCGGCGAAGCAGAACATGCCTGAGTTCCAGTAATAGTTCCCGGCCGCCAGATATTCCTCCGCTCTGGCCTTATTGGGCTTCTCAACAAAACGATCAACTTTATTGCCTGTTGCCTGGATGTAGCCGTATCCGGTTTCCGGGCTTTCAGGTGTAATACCGAACGTTACGATTTGCCCCTTTGCTGCAAGCTCCACAGCCTTGCCGACAGCAGAGACAAATGCTTCTTCTTCGAGGATCAGATGGTCAGCGGGCAGCACCAACAGTTGAGCGTCGTCGCCATAAGTATCCAGGACGAATTGAGCGGCTAATGCAATGGCGCCCGCAGTATTGCGACCGAAAGGCTCGAGAATGAACGAGGTTTTCAACGCCCTCCGATTCTGCTCAGCATACTCATCCTTCGTCTTGAACAGTAGTTCTCTGTTGGTGACCGTCAGAATTTCTGCCACGTCAGGAAGAGCACTGGCGCGTGTGAAGGCCTTTTGCAGCAGACTGAGGCCGTCGGCTAGCTTGATAAATGGCTTCGGATGTTGCTCGCGGGATACGGGCCACAACCGAGAGCCTGCTCCGCCGCACAAAATGGTGGGAATCAGCTGCATATTATTTAGATCTCACGTTGTGGTTTGGATACAAGTTCGCAGAAGAGCGAATCGGTCCAAGGAAGAAGAGTAAATGGCATGACGTGCGCGCGTCGCGCCTCGTAATTTTTTGTGGCGAAAGGTGCCTGCGGTGGCGTGTGACGTTCATACGCGATTGATCAACATGGCCGCAGTCAGTGCGATATCTTCGATTTTGGACTGACGGTGCACTCCGGCACGTCGGAGGCCGACTATTCGAGATATAAAGCTTGTACCTCTCGCATTGCGAAACGCTATAAGGCTGGAAAGACTGGATGGAGTCAGTTCGCTTTGGAGCGACATTAGCGCTTCGATGTTCGCGCTGTTCCAGGCTTTGAAGGTGCCGTTGAACATCTTGTTCATTCGCGCGAATCGATCTCTAAGACGAGTGTTGGAGCCCATCAGGTTTCGACCGTGCTGGCGATAATCCACTTGCGGCGTGCCTTCGTAATAAACGGTGCCGCCGCAGCCGGTGACCAATAGGTATGCCCACCAGTCGTGGGATACGATGATTGTGTTTGGAGGGGTCTTGGCTAAAAGCTCTTTTGCCGCTCTGTTCATCACCATGGTGTTGCCGCCTGCGATGCTCTGAACCAGCGCGTTTCTGAAAGATGGAGGGCGACGGAACAGCGGGGAGAATCCAATTGGGATGCCGCTCTCGTCTACTAAGCGAGTGCGAGAGCAGAAGAGTGCAGGGGTCGCTGGCGAGGAAGACGCCAGCCACTGCAATGCATACTCCAGCTTGTGTGTATTCCACACGTCGTCCTGATCGCAATAGGCGTAATAGTCCGCTACCAGCTCAGGCCGTTTCAGAAGGGAGAGGAAGTTGGCAGAAAATCCCTTGCGCGGGCCAGGGAATATGGCTAGGCGATCCTGTCCCAGCTTGAGCTGGTATTCGGAGAGGATCGTTAGGGTGGCGTCGCAGGATCCGTCGTCAGAGGCGAAGATCACCCAGTCCCGGTGGGTCTGGCTGATCAGGGAGTCGAGTTGCTCTCGCAGGAAGGAGGCGCCATTGTACGTGGACAACAGGATGGCCACCCGGGCATTGCGGCCGCTATCGGTGGTTAATCCTTGTTGTGTCTGAACCGCGCTCTTGGCGATCACTGCTGTGCCCCTGGCGGTTCCATCCGCATGTTGAAAAATCGATTGCTGACACGTGTCGCTGGGTTCGCCGGATTGAGCTCAACCTTAGGCAGGGCCGTGCCCCGATGAAAAGCGATCATTATATTCATGCAGCCTTCGCAGTAAACCTTTTCTCCGTGCACGCCACCATGCGGCACTTGGCGACAGGTGTGTATAAAAGGCCTATGGATCGGCTGCAAGCGCCAAAGTTCAAGCCATTCGTCTGATAGCGCGGCACGAGTAGCCACAAAAGCAAAGGCCCACCATGAAGGTGGGCCTTTGCTTTAACAGTTATGGTGCCGGCACCAGGAGTCGAACCCGGGACCTACTGATTACAAGTCAGTTGCTCTACCAGCTGAGCTATACCGGCAACGAGGGGCGCCATTATAGCCACGGAGCTCGGGGTGTAAACCACTGATTTGTCAGAATGATCTGCAGATGGAGTCAGTGTCCGCCGGCGGCGGCTGCGCCGGGCTTGGCGCCGAAGGGGGGCTTGGCCAGGCAGATGACGACCAGCATGACGAGGAACAGCCAGCCCAGCAGGGTGAAGTAGTCGATGGTGCTGATCATGTACGCCTGGCTTTCCACCATGCGCTCCAGCAAGGCAGCGCTGTGCTGGCCAGGGCCGCCAAGCTGTTCGACGGCGGTGCGGGTGGCCGGGTCGTACTGGCTGATGTTCTCGGTCAGGTAGGCGTGGTGCATGGTCGCACGGCGGTTCCAGATCCAGGTGGTCAGCGATGCGGCGAAGCTGCCGGCAAGGGTGCGCAGGAAGGTGGCCAGGCCCGAGCCGTCGGCGATCTGGTCCGGCGGCAGGTCCGAAAGCAGGATGCTCAGGATCGGCATGAAGAAGAACGCCACCCCCAGCCCCATGAACAGTTGCACCAGGGCGATGTGCATATAGTCGACCTCGGTGGTGAAGTCGGCGCGCATGAAGCAGGTCGCCGCCATCGCCAGGAAGGCCAGGCCGGCCAGCAGGCGCAGGTCGAAGTTGTTCGCGTAGCGGCCGACCAGCGGCGAGAGGAACACCGGCAGGATGCCGATGGGTGCGGCTGCCAGTCCCGCCCAGGTGGCGGTATAGCCCATCTGGGTCTGCAGCCACTGCGGTAGCAGCAGGTTCATGCCGAAGAAGCCGGCGTAGCCGCCGACCAGTGCCAGGGTTCCCACGGTGAAGTTACGGTGCACGAACAGTCGCAGGTTGACGATCGGGTGCTTGTCGGTCAGCTCCCAGATCACGAAGACCGCCAGGGCGATGACCGCGATCACGCTGCCGCCGATGATGAAACCGGACTCGAACCAGTCCAGGTCGTTGCCCTTGTCGAGCACGATCTGCAAGGCGCCGACGCCGATCACCAGCATCGCCAGGCCCATGTAGTCCATGGGCGCGTGCTTGATCACCACTGGGCGGGCGCGCAACTGCTGATAGACGACAATGGCGGCGAACAGGCCGATGGGGACGTTGATGAAGAAGATCCACGGCCAGCTGTAGCTGTCGGTGATCCAGCCGCCGAGGATCGGCCCGGCGATGGGCGCGACCACCGTCACCATCGCCAGCAGTGCCAGTGCCATCCCCCTTTTCGCCGGAGGATAAATGGAGATCAGCAGCGTCTGGGTGATCGGGTAGAGGGGCCCGGCGACGAAGCCCTGGATGGCGCGGAAGCCCACCAGCATGCCCATCTGCTGGGCGACGCCGCAGAGGAACGAGGCGATCACGAAGAGCAGGGTGGCGGCGATGAACAGGCGCACCTCGCCGACCTTGCGACTCAGCCAGCCGGTCAGTGGCAGGGCGATGGCGTTGCTCACCGCGAAGGAGGTGATGACCCAGGTGCCCTGCTCGGAGCTCACCCCGAGGTTACCGGAGATGGTCGGCAGGGCGACGTTGGCGATGGTGGTGTCCAGCACCTGCATGAAGGTCGCCAGCGACAGGCCGATGGTGGCCATGACCAGGCTGGGTGGGCTGAAACTGCTGCTGTTGGGCTGGCTCATGGCGGCGGGCTGATCAGCGCTGGGCGGTGCGATGGTTGGCGTCGGCCAGGTTGGCTTGGATCAGCTTCTCGATCAGTTGGTCAGCCGAGGCCAGTTGCTCCTGATACACGTCAGTGGAGAACACCGCCTCGCGCGGGGGCTGCTGGGCGAGAGCGGGGCCGCTCTGGTCGTGCAGGCTGACGTTGACGTCCATCGACAGGCCGATGCGCAGCGGATTCTTCGCCAGCTCCTCGGCATTGACGCGGATGCGCACCGGCACGCGCTGGACGATCTTGATCCAGTTGCCGGTCGCGTTCTGCGCCGGTAGCAGGGAGAAGGCGCTGCCGGTGCCGACACCGAGGCTGTCGACGGTGCCGGAGTACTTCACTTCGCTGCCATAGAGGTCGGAGCGGATCTCCACCGGCTGGCCGATGCGCATGTGCTTGAGCTGGGTTTCCTTGAAGTTGGCGTCGATCCACACCTGGTCCAGCGGGATCACCGCCATCAGCGCAGCACCTGGTTGAACGCGCTGGCCGACCTGCACAGTGCGCTTGGCGACGTAGCCGGTGACGGGCGCGATGATCACCGCGCGGGCGTCGTCCAGGTAGGCCTGGCGCAGCTTGGCGGCAGCGGCTTTGACGTCCGGGTGCGAGGCGATCACGGTGTCGTCGACCAGTGCGCGGTTGGTGTCCAGCTGTTGCTCGGAGTTGGTCAGCGAGCTGCGCGCGGTGTCCAGGGCATCGCGGGCGTGGGCCAGTTCTTCCTGGGAGATGGCGCCGTCGTTGGCGAGGTTCTGGCGGCGCTTGAAGTCGGCCTCGGCCTTGGCCAGGTCGACTTTCTTCGTGGCGACATCGGCCTTGTAGCCATCGACATTGCTGAACAGCCCACGCACCTGGCGCACGGTGCGCGCGAGGTTGGCTTCGGCCTGCTGCAGGGCGATGTCGGCATCGCTGGGGTCGAACTTCACCAGCACCTGGCCCTTGTGCACCAGGTCGCCGTCATCGGCGCCGATGCTGACCACGGTGCCGGTGATCTGCGGGGTGATCTGCACGACGTTGCCGTTCACGTAAGCATCGTCGGTGTCCTCGTGCCAACGGCCATAGAGGACTTCCCAGGCGACGCTGGCGAGGCCGGCGAAAATGACGACGGCGAGCAGGATCAGCAGCCAGCGCTTGCGCTTGGGGCTGCTGGCGGGGGTTTCTTGAGTGGCGGTGCTCATGTCGGGTGCCTCGTTCAGTGCGCGGCGGCCGCGTTCGCCTGGGCGAGCGGGGCGGGAGTGGAAGTGGTGTCGGGCTGGTAGCCGCCGCCCAGGGCCTGGACCAGTTGCACCGAAAGGTCGATGCGCTGTGCGTCCAGGCTGGCCAGCTGGCGTTCGGCAAGGAGCAGTTGCTGCTGCACGCTGAGGGCGTCGAGATAGTTGCCGACACCTTCGCCATAACGGCGCATCGCCAGGTCGAAGTTGGATCTGGCGATGTCGCGGGCTTCGCGCTGGTCGTCGATCTGCTGCTCGAGCGAGCGCAGCTTGCCAAGGTCGTCGGTGACCTCGCCGAGGGCGTTGACCAAGGTCTTGTTGTACTGGGCCACGGCCAGGTCGTAGTCAGCGTCCTTCCCGGCGAGGTTGGCGCGCAGGCGGCCGCCGTCGAAGATCGGCAGGGAGATCGCCGGGGCGACCTGGAAGAAGCGGCTCGGCGCCTTCAGCACGTCGCTGGTGTGCAGGGCGGCCAGGCCGACCATCGCCCCCAGGTTCACATTGGGATAGAACTCGGTCTTCGCCGAATCGGTGCTTTTCGACGCCGCCTCGACCCGCCAGCGGGCGGCGACGATGTCCGGGCGGCGTCCCAGCAGCTCTGCCGGCAGGTTCGACGGCAGGCTCAGTGTGCCGGGCTTGAGCACCTGCGGGCGCTGCAGCTCCTGGCCGCGATCAGGACCCTGGCCGAGCAGGACGGCGAGGGCGATGCGATCGCTGGCGATCTCCTGGTCAGCAGCGGCCAACTGCTGCTTGGCGCTGGCAACCTGGGACTGCGTCTGTTGCAGTTGGACCTTGCTGTCCAGACCGGCGTCCATGCGCTTCTGGCTGAGCTGGAAGAGGTGCTGCGAGCGATCCAGTTCGTCTTTGGCCAGGTCGTGAGCGACGAAGGCGTGGGCCAGGTTGCTGTAGGCACGGGCGACATTGGTGGAGAGTGTGATCGAAGCGGCCTGGCGGTCGACTTCGGCGGCGTTGGCCTGGCCGA
Source organism: Pseudomonas sp. DP-17 (assembly GCF_022380625.1). Taxonomy (NCBI): domain Bacteria; kingdom Pseudomonadati; phylum Pseudomonadota; class Gammaproteobacteria; order Pseudomonadales; family Pseudomonadaceae; genus Pseudomonas; species Pseudomonas sp. DP-17. The sequence goes on along the minus strand of NZ_JAKSXG010000017.1, from coordinate 139,747 downwards.
GTGCGGCTTCCCAGGCGTCACGTTGGCCGCCCCAGAGGTCGAGGTCGTAGCTGAAGCTCGCCGACAGGTATTTCACTGCCGAATAGCGACCGCCCATGGGCGCAGGAATGACGCTTTCCGGTGCGCGGATGCCGGCATAGCTGGCGGTGCCTTTCACGTTGGGCAGGCGCGCGGCGTCCTGCGCCTGCGCGGCAGCGATGGCCTGGCGGGCGCGGGCGCTGGCGATGTCCAGGTCCGGCGTGCCGCGCAGGGCTTCGCCGATCAGGCTGTCCAGTTGCGGGTCGCCCAGGCTGGTCCACCAGTGTTTGCTGGGCCAGGCGTCGGGTGACAGCGGGGTGCCGTCCAGGCTGACGCCGGCTTTCAGGCTGGCGGGGTCGGCGGTCTTACCGCTGGTGGTGAGCCCGGAGTAGCTGACGCAGCCCGACAACCCCAACAGAGCGGTGAGCACGGTGGCCGGCAGCAGGGCGATGCGGAAGTGGGGCATGTTCATTTCTCCTGCACCGTGCAATGGGCGGCGGCGCCGTGGGCGCGCAGGATCTTGTCGAGCAGGCCGGTGAGGGTCTGCAGTTCGTCGCGGGAGAGACCGCCGACCAGCTCGTTCATGGCCGCGGCGGCGATGCGCGGGGCCTCGTCGTTCACTGCCTGGCCTGCGCTGCTCAAGCTCAGGCGCACGCTGCGGCGGTCGTTCTGACAGGGCTCACGGAGGAGCAGGTCCTTGCGCGCGAGGCGATCGAGCATGCGGGTCATGGAACCGCTGTCGATGGACAGCTCGCGGCACAGCTCGGCCGGGGTGTTGGCGCGGTCGTTACCGATGAAGAACAGCACCTTGAACTGTGCGGCGGTGATGTCCAGGTGCGCCAGATGCTTGTCCAGCAGGCGGTCCTTGAGGATGGCGGTAGCGCCCAGCAACTGGCCGATGGAGCCTTTGAACGGAAAATCCGCGACGTCGTAGTGATTCATGTCAAAACAGATAGCTGCTTAGGCAGTGAAATGTTTCGAAATGATACTGCCCAGGCAGCGATTGACAAGGTTCGATTGTCGCGATTGCGCAACAATCCGTTCGACGAAGCACTATTGGGTCGGGAAAGGCAACAGGAATGGCTGATTTCCTACGACCTTGCCAACCCTTTATGCACAATCGCGGAAGCTTTAGTGCGCAAATCGCATATGAGATGTGATAGCAATCACTGAACGGTGTAACTATATGTTTTTAAAAGATTAAATATAGATGTACAGAAAATGACCAGATCGCAGCGAGGCGCTCTGGGCGGTCAGTGAAGAGCGGTTTTTCCGGGGTTACGAACAGAGTTATCCACAGGTGCTGTGGGTGAAGCTCTGGAACGCCCGTCTCAGGTGCGCTCGGCGAGTAGCAACAGGTTGCGTGGGGTCAGCCGGGTGGCGCAGAAAGCGCCCAAGGTGGCGCGATAGCCTTGTTCTTCGAGGAATAACGCGCGATCCAGTAGCAGCCAGAGCTCCATCGGCCGACGGAACAGCCCGCGCACCAATTCGAGGTTGCGGACTTGAGCCAGTCGTTGCCAGCCCCTCGCCTCCAGTTCCTGCCAGTCGGTGTCGGCAGGCAGGTCGAGCGCTCTGAGCGCGGCAAGGTCCCGGCAATAGTCCGCGAAGGGTTTGTCCAGCCAGGCTGGCGGCACAGAGGGCGTGGGCAGGTAATCGTTGCTGCGGCGGACTTCCCGTTGCAGCAGGTCGAAGGCCAGTCGCCGCGCCATCGATGTGTCGCGCTGGCGGCGTACGCGGGCGCCGGCGGTGACCGTTTCGGCCAGCGGCAGGCGCAGATCGTCACGAGAAAGCAGCAGGGCGGAGCTTTGCGCAGTGTGCGAGAGCGGTTGGTAGTACTCGCTTTCGATGCGGTTGTAGCAGCAGGGCGCCACAGCGAGCTGGCGGCAGCTGCGGCTGCTGGCCAGCTTCATCAGACGGACGTGCAGGTCGCCACAGGCGTGCAAGGCGACGGCGGTGTGGCCCGCTTGCAGATGTTCGCCGGCTTCGGTCGCCAGCACATCCTGCTGGCGATGCCGAGCCCGAAGCTGAAGCCGGTCGCTCAGGCGCTGGCCGTCTTCCACCAGGGCTTTGTCGAGTTCCAGGCTCAGCAGCGGTTTGCCATCGCGCGCCAGCAGACGGCCCAGATGGCCTTTGCCGGCGCACCAGTCGAGCCATTGTTGCGGCGCTTCGGCGAAGTTCAGGCGGCTGGCGAAGGCTTCGATCTGCTGCCATTTGCGGCCGGGTACGTCGACGGTCAACTGGTTTGGCAGCTTGCCCAGCGGCGCGCCCGGGAGTTCGCCAATGACGCACAATTGCGCGGCGGCGGCAGCCAGCGCAGGAAAGGGCGCGGGAGCGACGAGCTGCTCAGGCGTGTTGTGCGCCATGTCGGCCTCATCGAGACTGCGATTGCGCAGCCAGGCGGCCAGTTCGGGGTGATCGCGCTCCCAGGGCAGCTCAAGCAACGTGAAGGGCTTCGGCCGCCACAGCGCCTGATGTTCCAGCAGGAAGCCGTCCAGTGCCTGGAAGCGCTGGAGCAGGTCGGAGCCGGTCAGGGGAAAGGCGTTCGGGAGCACGGTGCGCAGCGGAGGCAAACCACGGGGCGCGCATTATAGCGGCCCCGCGGGCGAGAGGCTTGCCGCTCAGCGGCCCTGCATCATGTCGACTCGCAGCCAGTGTTCGACCAGGCGGAAGAGGCGCGTCAGCACCAGGGTGATGACCAGGTAGAACACTCCGGCGTAGCAGAAGAACAGCATGTATTCGTAAGTGCGCGCGGCGATGGTCTTTGACATCCCCATCAGGTCGTACAGCGTCACGGTGTATACCACCGCGCTGGCCTTGAGCATGAGGATCACCTCGTTGCTGTAGGCCGGCAAGGCGATGCGCGCCGCGCGCGGCAGGATGATGTGGAACAGCGCCTGGCGGCGCGACATGCCCAGCGCCCGGGCGGCTTCCACTTCACCCACCGGAATGGCATGGATGGCGCCACGGAGGATTTCCGCGATGTACGCCGCGGTATGCAGGGTCATGGTCAGCAGCGCGCACCAGTAAGGGTCGCGCAGGTAGGGCCAGAGCACGCTCTTGCGCACGGCATCGAACTGGGCGAGGCCGTAGTAGACCAGGGCCAGCTGCAGCAGCAGCGGAGTGCCGCGGAAGAAGAACACGTAGGTGTAGGGGATGGCGCGGACGTACCAGTGCCGTGAGGCGCGGGCGATGCCCAGCGGCAGTGCGAGGATGAGCCCGGCTACCACGGCGATGGCCAGCAGTTCCAGGGTCAGCTGCGCGCCCTGGAGCATCTTCGGCAGCCACTTGAGGATCAGTTCCATGTCAGTCATAGCTCATTCCTCACGAAGCCCTGGCCGGCACGGCGTTCCAGGAAGTGCAGGGCAGCCATGACGAAGATGGTCAGGCCCAGGTAGATGAGCGCGGCCACCATGTAGAAGGTGAAGGGCTCCTTGGTCGCGTTGGAGGCGACGCCAGCCTTGCGCATGATTTCATCGAGGCTGATCAGCGAGACCAGGGCGGTGTCCTTGAGCAGGATCAGGTAGAGGTTGCCCAGGCCCGGCAGTGCCACGCGCCATACCTGCGGCAGCACGATGCGCCAGAAGATCCGCGGGGCGGAGAGGCCCAGCGCCTGGCCGGCCTCGCGGTGTCCCTTGGGGATCGCCAGAAGCGCGCCGCGGAACACTTCCGTGGCATAGGCGCCGAAGCACAGGCCCAGGGCGCAGGTGCCGGCGGCAAAGGGGGACAGGGCAAGGTCCGGGTGGCCGAAGAGGGCGCCCAGCGCATTGAGGCCGGTAACGGTACCGAAGTAGATCATCAGTACCCAGAGTGTTTCGGGTATGCCGCGCACGAGGGTGGTGTAGAAACCGCCGAGCATGCGCAGCAAGCCGTTCTTGGAGGTCTTGGCGACGGCGCCGAGCAGGCCGAGGAGCAGTCCTACGCAGACTGCGGCGAGCGAAAGCTTGAGCGTCATCCAGGTGCCGGCGATCAGCTGATCACCAAAGCCGTGCAGGTCGAAAATCATGGGGAGTCACGCCTGAAGGCGCGCGCCGCCCCGGTGGAGGGCGGCGCGGCACATGCATCAGTAGATGCTGAAGGGGAAGTACTTGTCGTTGATCTTCTTGTAGGTACCGTCGTCGACGATTTCCTTCAGGGCAGCGTTCAGCTTGTCACGCAGCGGATCGCCCTTGCGCACGGCGATACCGATCTTGTCGTTGTCGAATACCGGCTCGCCCTTGAACTCGAAGTCCTTGCCGGCGTCGCTCTTGAGCCAGTCGTACTGCACGAACTTGTCGGCCAGCACGCCGTCGAGGCGGCCCGAAGACAGGTCGAGGTAGGCGTTTTCCTGGGTGTCGTACAGCTTGATGGTGACCACATCGGACATATTGTCCTCAAGCCAGGTGCCGGCGATGGTCGCGCGCTGCGCACCGATCACCTTGCCTTTCAGGTAGCCGGTGTCGGTCTTGAAGTCGGTGGACTTGGGCGCCACGAACTGCAGCTTGTTGGTGTAGTAGGGGTTGGTGAAGTCCACGGCCTGTTTGCGTTCGTCGGTGATGGACATGGACGCGACAATGAAGTCGAACTTCTTCGCGTTCAAGGCCGGGATGATGCCGTCCCAGTCGGAAGTGACCACATCGCACTCGGTCTTCATCTTGGCGCACAGCGCCTTGCCGATCTCGATGTCGAAGCCGACGACCTGGCCGCTGGCGTCGATGCCGTTGAAGGGCGGGTAGGCGCCTTCGGTACCGATGCGCAGTTTGTCCGCGGCGATGGCCTGGCTCCCCAGTGCAAAGGTGGCCGCGATAGCCAGAACGATCTTCTTATAGTTGTTCATGCAGTGATGCTCCGTTAGCGGTGGCTGGACATGAATTGTTTACAGCGTGCCGATTGCGGGTTGTCAAATACCTGCTGCGGCGGTCCCTGCTCTTCTACCAGGCCCTGGTGGAGGAACACCACCTCGCTGGACACCTGGCGGGCAAAGTTCATTTCATGGGTCACCAGCAGCATGGTGCGACCCTCATCGGCGAGCGCGCGGATTACGTTAAGCACTTCCTGGACCATTTCCGGGTCCAGTGCCGAAGTCGGCTCGTCGAAAAGGATGACCTTGGGCTGCATCGCCAGGGTGCGGGCGATGGCGGCGCGTTGCTGCTGGCCGCCGGAAAGCTGTGCGGGGAAGCAGTGACGCTTGTCGGAGATGCCGACCTTGGCCAGCAGCGCCTCGGCGATTTCGGTGGCTTCGGCGCGGGTCTTGCCCAGCACGCGGCGCGGCGCCTCGATGATGTTGTCGAGGATGGTCATGTGCGGCCAGAGGTTGAAGTTCTGGAAGACGAAGCCCAGTTCGCTGCGCAGGCGGTTGATCTGTTTGCCGTCGGAGGCGACCAGCGAGCCGTCCTTGGACTTCTTCAGCTTGAGTTCCTCACCGGCGACCAGGATCTGGCCCTGGTGCGGGTTCTCCAGCAGGTTGATGCAGCGCAGGAACGTGGATTTACCGGAACCGGAGGAGCCGAGGATGGAAATCACATCGCCGTCGCGGGCGGTCAGGGAAATGCCTTTGAGCACTTCCAGGTCACCGTAACGCTTGTGCAGGTTACGGATTTCCAGTGCGGGTATGGCCGTGGCCATAGGGGGCTCCTCTATTGTTATTCGGACCTTTCGCAGTCGATGCACTGCAGAATCGGGGCCATCCTGGCGAGGGGCAACCTAACACGCACTTCGGAGTGCGCCAAGCGCCCATCCGCCGCGGTCGTCGGCTGTAGTGGCAAGTTGTCGCATTGCCGCTCGGCGTTGTCGCCTGGGCTGAACTAGGCGCGCGGGATCGGGGCGTCGCCTGGTGGGGCGGGGGCGGGATAGTGCCAGTTTGGAGCGGCCGGTAAAAGTCCGGCGGCCCTGAGGCCGCCGGTTGGGGTTACTGCATCATCTGCCGCAGTTGCGGGTTCGGATCTTCGATGGCTTCGGCAGGGGTGATGTCGTCTTGGGATTCTGGTGGCTGGTTGGCCATCAGGTTCGGGTGGCCGGACAGGCGCGGAATCGTCAGAGGCCGATTGGCGTCGGCCAGGCCCGTGCCGCCGGCTTCGGTGGCATTGATCGTCGATTTGCGCGGCTGGGTCAGCACGTGGAAATCGGTGATCTCGATGACGCCCTTGCCTTCGGCGAGCAGGTGGAAGGAGAAGGCCTTCAAGACCTTGTCGTTGTCGAAAGAGAAGGTGGCTTCCAGCGGCTGATTGCGCTTGAGCAAGGGGAACTCGGGAATTGGAGTGGGCAACAGTTGCTCGAAGGAACGCGTCTTCAGTTGGACGCGTGCCCCCTTCTCATCCATCTGGATGGCTCGAATCTTCAGGCTCACCGTTGTATGGGAATTGGCCGGAAGTTCGAGGTACTGCGCGCCGATCAAGTTGTCGGTGTACTCGTTTTCTATCTGCGGTTTGATGCGGATGTGTTCCTTGGTCGCGAACTGGTATTCGCGGGCCGACTGCGCCTGGGTTACCGACTGGTCGAGGATGTCCGCGCGGGCGGTCATCAGGCGAGCATCGCGGCCACTGAAGCGCCCTTCGAACTTGGCGGTGTCGGCGATGAAGCCGTCGCTCCTGTAGCTCCGACAGACCTGCTGGAAGTCGCACTCGGTGAAGTTGCCCTTGCCATCGTGGTAGCGCTGCATGCCGTTGGTGAAGGACACCATCTCGCGCCCGGTGGCGTATTCGCGGAACAGCGAGCGGCCGGCGATATCCTGCGGCGCCTTGATGGCAAAGTAGTCGAGCACCGAGGACTCCAGGTCGACATGGCCGTAAACGCCTGCCTTAACCGGCGGCAGCGCGGCCTGTTCCGGTGCAAGGATCAGGTTCAGGCCCCACGCCGAGGCAAGGCGAACGTTGTCGATACCGTGGGATTCGTCGGAGGTGACGATGACCAGGGTGTCCTTGAGTACGCCTTTCTCCTCCAGGCCCTTGAGGAAGGCATCGACGGCGTCGTCCAGGTAGGCGATGGCCGCCTGGCGTGGCGTCGGGTACTTGGCCAGGTATTCCGGGGTGGCCGAATACGGCTGGTGGGTGCCGACGGTGAGCAGGGTAAGCATCCACGGCTGCTTCTTCTGACGCAGCTGGCCGACATAGTCCAGCGCACCTTCGAAGAAGGCCTTGTCATCCATGCCCCAGGCGAACTCCAGGTATGGCTTCTTCTTGAACCAGTCGCGGCCCAGGGTCTTGTCGAAACCCATGGCCGGCATGACCTTGTCCTTGGCCATGAAGCGCAGCCCGGCGCCCTGCAGGAAATGGGTGCTGAAGCCCGCCTGGTGCATCTGCGCCGGCAGGCACTCGGCGGCGCGGGTCGGGTTGCCCAGCAGTTCGACGCCCTTGGGCGTGCCGTTGTCCAGCTTGCTGTAGTCACCGCAGAGCATGGCGTAGAGACCGCGGATGGTCTGGTGGCTGTGCACCACGTAGTCCGGGGTGGTCATGGCGCGCTCGGCCCAGGTGCTCAGGCGCGGCATCATCGATTCTTCGTAGCTGCTGCTCAGGGCGGCACGGTTGGTGGCGACGTAGGCGCCCGGAATACCTTCCATGGCGATGATCAGCACGTTCTTCGCCTCGCCGCGCCCGGCCAGCAGCGAAGTGCCGCTCAGGTCGTGCTGGGTCAGGCCGGTGACATCCGGGCGCACTTCCGGCAGGTCGCGGTCGCGCCAGTCCTGATAGGCCATCTCGCCGCCAGTCACGGCGCGGGAAACCAGTTGATGAGGCAGGTTGAACTGCTTCCACATCTCCGCATCGCTGGGCTGGAAGTACTGTACGCCAGCGTGGGCGGCGAGCAGTGCGGCTGGCGCGGCATAGGCGTAGCGCGGCAGCGGTTTCTCGTGGCGGCGCCAGAGCAGCGCGCAGAGCAGAATGCCAACGCCAATCAGCACGGCCAGATGCAGATGGTTCAGACCACCACCTTCGGTGGAGTTGGCGACGAAAGTGGGGTCGGCGAGGAAGTGCAGATCCTCCGGCGCGGGCATGCGGCCCACGGCACTGACCAACTCGGCGGTGCCGATTACCGACAGTGCCCAGATCAGCATGACCGGAATGGCGATGAACAGCCGTCGGTTGTGCAGTGCGACGACCAGCAGAGTGCCGAGCGCCAGGTCCGACAGGTAGCCCAGGGGGGATCCCCAGCCGATACTGTAGCGGCCGATCACCGGGACCAGCAGGAAGAGGGCAGACAGGCAAACCAGGTTGCCCCGGGAATTCCACCAGCTTATGAGTTTGCGCACAGTGACTCCGCGACGAAACATCGAATCCCGGAGGGTATCCCACTGAAGTGTGGAAATCGTCCGGATGGTCATGATTCTGAAAGATCGGTGTGCTATGTGCCAGTAGACACTGAAGTCAGGCAAACATTCGATACGAATCGCGGGGGCGTGCCGGGGCGGGGGAGTGACTTGCGCTGGCTGGTGCGGGCGGAAACGAAAAAGCCCCTGAAATCGCAAGATTTCAGGGGCTTTCGGAAGGCTTGGTGCCCAGGGACGGAATCGAACCGCCGACACGGGGATTTTCAATCCCCTGCTCTACCAACTGAGCTACCTGGGCAACGTGGCGCGCATTAAAAGGGTTTTCGGAAGGGGTGTCAAGCGTGCCGCTAAAAAATTTTTCAAATAATACCGAAGCTTACGCGCTGGGCGGAACGTAGCCCTCGGCCTGCGCGTATTCCTCGCCGGAGAGGAACTTGTCCATCTCGGCGGTGAGGAACTTGCGATCCTCGGCGTTCATCATGTTCAGGCGACGCTCGTTGATCAGCATGGTCTGGTGCTTCTGCCATTCGTCCCAGGCTTTCTTCGAGACGTGCTCGTAGATGTCCTGGCCCTTGGCTCCGGGGTAGGGCGCGCGATCGAGGCCGGGCAGCTCTTCTTTGTATTTGCGGCACATCACCAGTCGGGTCATGACATTTCTCCTGCATTCAACACGTCGGCGGCTCGTTTGAGCAGCTTCTTCACCGGGGCGGCAAGGCCGAGCCGCGGCGGGGTGGCGAGGTTATACCAGAGCCAGTCGGCCTCGGCCACGGCGGGTGCCGCGTCCTCGACGCGCACCAGCCAGGGCTCGATGGTCAACTGGAAGTGGCTGAAGGTATGGGTCAGGCCCGGCAGTTCGCGGCGCTGGCCCAGGCGCAGGGCGTGACGCTCGGCCAGCGGGTCGAGGGCTGCCAGGTCGTCCAGTTCGGGGAAGCTCCACAACCCGCCCCAGAGGCCCGTCGACGGACGGCGATAGAGCAGGATGTCGCCCTCGCGGTTGGCCAGGATCGGCATCAGCGTGCGCTTCTGCGGTAGCGCCTTGCGCGGCTTGGGCACCGGGAAATCCCTCTCGCGGCCGAGCAGATGCGCGCGGCATCCCTGGCGCAGCGGGCACAGCAGGCAGCTCGGCTTGCTGCGGGTGCAGAGGGTGGCGCCCAGGTCCATCATCGCCTGGGTGTAGTGGTTGACCCTCTCCCGCGGCGTGAAGCGCTCGGCGGCGTCCCACAGCTGCTTGGCCACTTTCGGTTCGCCCGGATAGCCGTCGCAGGCGAGATAGCGCGCCAGAACGCGCTTGACGTTGCCGTCGAGGATCGGCGCGCGCAGGCCCATGGCGATACTGGCAATGGCGCCAGCGGTGGAGCGGCCGATGCCGGGCAGTTCGGTGAGCTTTTCGACGTCGCGGGGGAACTCTCCGTTGTACTGCTCCATTACCGTCTTCGCGGTCTTGTGCAGGTTACGGGCGCGGGTGTAGTAGCCCAGGCCCGTCCAAAGGTGCAGCACCTCGTCTTCCGGCGCGTTGGCGAGGTCCGCGACGGTCGGCAGCGCCGTCATGAAGCGGTCGTAGTAGCCCATCACGGTGCTGACCTGGGTCTGCTGCAGCATGATCTCCGAGACCCACACCCGGTAGGGGGTGATGTTCTGCTGCCAGGGCAGGTCATGGCGGCCGTGCGTGTCGAACCAGTCGAGCACGGCCGAATTGAAGCTTTGCGGGGTCACTTCTTGAACAGCCCTTTGAGTGCGTCTTTGAGTTCGGGACTGACCTTGTCGCCGAGCTTCTCTTCGAGTTTCTGGTTCAGCCGGTCCCCGGCCAACCGTGCGGCGATCTTGCCGATGCCGTCCTTGTCCAGGCGGCAGGCCTTGGCGCCCAGCTCCAGCGGGCCACGGCAGCGCAGCGGCCATTCGATGCCGACGTAGCGCTTGTTCACTTCGCAGGCGGGGTCGGGCATGTCGCTCTTGTCGCCCTCGATGGTGACGCCGACCCGGTAGTCCATGCCCAGCACGCGCAGGTCGAGGTCGCCGTCGCCCTTGACGGTGAGGCCGGGGATGCTGGCCTTGAGGTCCGGGTTGCTGGCCACGCCATTCCTGAACACCAGGTTGCCCTGCAGCTCGCGGAACGGCGTGTCCTTGCCGCCATGCTCGGCGGTCAGCGACTTGCGGTTGAGCGTGGCGATGCCCTGGCACAGCTGCTGTTCGAGGTTGGCGTTGAGCAGCACGCCCTGGGTGAGGACGAAGCGCGCCGTACCGTTGAGGTTGTCGATCCAGGCCTTCTGACTGTTGCCCTGGGTGGTGATGTCGGCATCCAGGTCCAGCAGGCCCTTCACCGGCGGCTTCTGGCCCTGGGATTCGAGCAGGCGTTCCACGGGTACGTCGGCGATGTGCTTCTTCGCCTGCAGGGTCGGCACGTCCTGGCGCACATCGAGGGTGGCGGTAGCGTTGAACTTGCCGTCGTAGAGCTCGCCGCGCATCTCGTCGAGATTGAGCAGGCCGCCTTGGCCGCGCAGCTTGAGCACGGCGTTGTCGATAGGCAGCTTGTCCAGGGTCAGCTGGCCGAGGTTCAGGCCGGCGTCCAGGTCCAGCGCCTGCAGGCGGGCTATGGGGAGCAGCGGGGCGTCGCTCCAGGCCTGCTGGGTCGGCTGGCTGGGCAGTGGGGTGTCGCCCTTGATGGCGTTCTGTTCGGCGCTGGCGACTTCCGCCTTGCGCGCGCTGTTGGTGGCTTCCTGGGCTTTCTTGACCTTGGCCGGCAGATAGCGGTCGAGGTCGAGCTTGTCGCCGGAGAGCTGGGCGCGGATCGCCTGCTTGCCGAAATCGGCGATGCCGAGGTTGCCGCTGAAGCTGGAGTCGTCCAGCTTCAGCTTGATGTCGCCCAGGGTCAGGCTGTTGCGGGTGCCGCTGACACGGGTGGCCAGCTCCAGCTTGGTCAAGGTGGCAGTGTCGGCCATTTCCGGCAGGGTCTGGCCGATGCCTTCGAGGAATTCACGCAGGTTGAACGGTGCCAGCGACAGGCCGCCGTCGAACTTGGGGTCCTTGTCCAGCTCGCGGGCCTTGATCTCGCCAAGGGCGCGCAGCTGGTTGACGGTGACTTTCAGACCGTTCCATTCGGCGACCTGGGCAGCCTGGTCGAGCACCAGCTGGCCCTGCGCGCTGTAGTTGGCGGTCTTGCCCTGGAGCGGGTCGCCTGACACTTCGCCGGCGAGCTTGGCGTCTTCAAGCTGGTAGCGCTTGAGCGCGCGGTCGAAGCGCAGGTTGCCGGTCAGCTCGGTGCGGGCGCGGATCACCGGTTGGTTGGTGCCCAGGTAGGCGCTGAACTTGACTGGAATGTTGCTGCCTTCGCGGATTGCGCCGGTGGTCAGCTCGATGCCTTCGACGCTGTAGTTCTTGCCACTCTGGGCGTCGGCGTAGTCGATGCGGGCGTTCTTCACGCTCAGGCTGTCGATGTCCAGCTTCATCGCCTGGTGGGGCTGCTGCGCGTCAGCCTTGGCCTGTTCGGTCGGTGCGGGCGCCGGTTGTTCGGGTGGCGTGCCGTTGGCCGGTTGGAGGGGCTTGCCGATGCTTTCCCAATTGCCGACGCCGTTCTTGTCCTTGTTCAGCGACAGGGTCAGGCCCTCGACGCGGATATCGCTCATCTGCACCTGCTTACGCAGCAGCGGCAGCACGCGCACCGACATCGCCAGCAACTGCGCGTCGGCGAATGGCTTGTCCGGCGCCTGCAGGCTCGCCACGCTGGTGTCGTGCAGCTCCAGGCCCAGCCAGGGGAACAGGCTCCAGCCGATGTCACCCTTGAGGTTCAGCTCGAGGTTGGCCTTGTCCCGGGCGATCTGGCGGATCTCGTCCTTGTAGTCGTTCGGGTCGAAGAAATGGGTCAGCACGAAGCCGGCGGCGACGATGAGCAGCAGCAGGACCAGGGCGATGATGCCGATGATTTTGCCGAACGCTTTCATGGACGGGTCCTTGTTCAGGCGGCGGGTGGAATAGCGAGGAAGTATACCAATGACGCAGCGGCGCCCCAGCCGGAAAGGCGCAGGCCGGCATTGCGGGGTTTGAACGGGGACTTGGCGCGCGGTTCCCGAGCGCGCCGCGATCAGGCCGTTTCCAGTGTCAGGCCCAGATGCTCGGCGAAGCGCACGGCTTCGGGCTGGTCATCCGGTGCGCTCAGGCGCAGTGCAGCGCCCTGCAGGATCGCCAGGCGCTGCGCTTCTTCCAGCAGCCGCCGGGCGACGCCGCGATTGCGTGTGAGCTGGCGCACGCAAAGTCGCGAAAGCCGCCAGGTGGAGCCGTCCCGCTCGATCCAGGCGGCGCCCAGCAGGCGGTCGTTGAAGCGCCCGGTAAACAGCTGGCCCTCGGCAAGCCCGCGGATGACCAGCGCCTCGGCATCGGCGAAGGGCGCCAGCAGCCATTGCGGCGCGTCGGCGTAGATCTTCAGCAGGTCCTGGCGGTCCTGGTCGCTGGGCTGGGTCAGGTGCTGGACGACGACGGGCATGGGCATTCCTCGAAAGGCGAGCGGCGCAGTGTAGGGCCATCAGCCGGTGCCGACCACCGCCCATAGCCGCGCGGCGCCCGGCGCGCCTATAATGCCGCCCCTTCTTATAATTACGTGCAGTGTTAGCTGTGGAGCTGGTGATGGCCGAACGCAAGGCATCCGTCGCGCGCGACACCCTGGAAACCCAGATCAAGGTTTCCATCGACCTGGATGGAACGGGCAAGGCCCGCTTCGATACCGGGGTTCCCTTCCTCGAGCACATGATGGACCAGATCGCCCGCCACGGCCTGATCGACCTGGACATCCAGTGCAAGGGCGACCTGCATATCGACGACCACCATACCGTCGAAGACATCGGCATCACCCTCGGTCAGGCCTTCGCCAAGGCCATCGGCGACAAGAAAGGTATCCGCCGCTACGGCCACGCCTACGTGCCGCTGGACGAGGCGCTGTCGCGCGTGGTCATCGACTTCTCCGGCCGCCCCGGCCTGCAGATGCACGTGCCGTTCACCCGCGCCAGCGTTGGTGGCTTCGATGTCGACCTGTTCATGGAGTTCTTCCAGGGCTTCGTCAACCACGCCAACGTCACCCTGCACATCGACAACCTGCGTGGGCACAACACCCACCACCAGATCGAGACCGTGTTCAAGGCCTTCGGCCGCGCGCTGCGCATGGCCATCGAGCTGGATGAGCGCATGGCCGGCCAGATGCCGTCCACCAAAGGGTGCCTGTGATGCAGACGGTAGCCGTCATCGACTACGGCATGGGCAACCTGCACTCGGTGTCCAAGGCGCTGGAACGCGTGGGCGCCGGTCGCGTGCTGGTGACCAGCGACGCCAACGTGATCCGCGAGGCGGACCGGGTGGTGTTCCCCGGCGTCGGCGCGATTCGCGATTGCATGGCCGAGATCAAGCGCCTGGGCTTCGACAGCCTCGTGCGCGAGGTCAGCCAGGACCGCCCGTTCCTCGGAATCTGTGTCGGCATGCAGGCGCTGCTGGAGCGCAGTGAAGAGAACGACGGCGTCGACTGCATCGGCCTGTTCCCCGGCCAGGTGCGCTTCTTCGGCAAGGACCTGCACGAGGAAGGCGAGCACCTGAAAGTGCCGCACATGGGCTGGAACGAAGTGGCGCAGAGCGTGGATCACCCGCTGTGGCACGACATCCCGGACCGCGCGCGCTTCTACTTCGTGCACAGCTACTACATCCAGGCGGGCAACCCGCGCCAGGTGGTCGGTCGCGGCCATTACGGCGTCGACTTTGCCGCCGCGCTGGCCGATGGCTCGCGCTTCGCCGTGCAGTTCCACCCGGAGAAGAGCCACACCCACGGCCTGCAGCTGCTGCAGAACTTCGCCGCCTGGGACGGGCGCTGGTAAGCCATGGCCCGGCAGAAGGACAAGCCCGCGATCCTCGAACTCGACGGCGCCCAGCGCCAGAGCGCGGCGCGGGCGATCCAGCGTTTCCTCGAAGATCGCTTCGAGCTGGATGTCGGCTCCTTCGAGGCCGAAGAGGCGCTGGATTTCTTCCTGCGCGAGTTCGGCCCACTGTTCTACAACAAGGCGATCTTCGACGTGCAATCTCACCTGAAAGACCGGTTCGAGAGCATCGAAAGCGACTTGTGGGCGCTCGAGAAGAGCTGACCCGACCCCATTCAACTTTGGATTCGAGCAGGTTCAACCCATGCTGATCATCCCCGCAATCGATCTGAAAGACGGCGCCTGCGTGCGCCTGCGCCAGGGCCTGATGGAAGACGCCACGGTGTTCTCCGACGACCCGGTGTCCATGGCCGCCAAGTGGGTGGAGGGCGGCTGCCGCCGTCTGCACCTGGTGGACCTGAACGGCGCCTTCGAAGGCAAGCCGGTCAACGGTGAAGTGGTCACCGCTATCGCCAAGCGCTACCCGAACCTGCCGATCCAGATCGGCGGCGGCATCCGCTCGCTGGAAACCATCGAGCACTACGTCCGCGCCGGCGTCAGCTACGTGATCATCGGCACCAAGGCGGTCAAGCAGCCGGAATTCGTCGGCGAAGCCTGCCGCGCTTTCCCGGGCAAGGTCATCGTCGGCCTGGATGCCAAAGACGGCTTCGTTGCCACTGACGGCTGGGCCGAAGTGAGCGAAGTGCAGGTGATCGACCTGGCCAAGCGCTTCGAGGCCGACGGCGTCTCCGCCATCGTCTACACCGACATTTCCAAGGACGGCATGATGCAGGGTTGCAACGTCGAAGCCACCGCCGCCCTGGCCAACGCCACGCGCATCCCGGTGATCGCTTCGGGCGGCATCCACAACCTGGGTGATATCCAGAAGCTGCTGGACGCCCGCACCCCTGGCATCGTCGGCGCCATCACCGGCCGCGCGATCTACGAAGGCACCCTGGACGTCGCCGAGGCCCAGGCACTGTGCGACAGCTTCAAAGGCTGATCTGAACGCAGGCTGGGCGGGCCGCAATGCGGCGTAACCCGGCGATGAGGACCTGGGGTGGTTCGGCAGCATGGGCAACGCTGCGCTCCACCCATCCTACGAGAGCATTGCTATGGCACTGGCTAAACGCATCATCCCCTGCCTCGACGTGGACAATGGCCGCGTGGTGAAGGGCGTCAAGTTCGAGAACATCCGCGACGCCGGCGACCCGGTGGAAATCGCCCGCCGCTACGACGAGCAGGGCGCGGACGAGATCACCTTCCTCGACATCACCGCCAGTGTCGATGGCCGCGACACCACCCTGCATACCGTCGAGCGCATGGCCAGCCAGGTGTTCATCCCGCTGACCGTGGGCGGCGGCGTCAGGACGGTGCAGGACATCCGCAACCTGCTCAATGCCGGTGCGGACAAGGTCTCGATCAACACCGCCGCGGTGTTCACCCCGGAGTTCGTCGGCGAAGCCGCCGCACGCTTCGGCTCGCAGTGCATCGTGGTCGCCATCGACGCCAAGAAAGTGTCGGCCCCCGGCGAAGCCCCGCGCTGGGAGATCTTCACCCACGGCGGCCGCAAGCCCACCGGGCTCGATGCGGTGGAGTGGGCGAAGAAGATGGAAGGCCTGGGCGCCGGTGAAATCCTCCTGACCAGCATGGACCAGGACGGCGTGAAGAGCGGCTACGACCTGGGCGTCACCCGCGCCATCAGCGAGGCGGTGGGCGTACCGGTGATCGCTTCCGGCGGCGTCGGCAACCTGGAGCACCTGGCGGCCGGCATCATCGAAGGCAAGGCTGACGCGGTCCTCGCGGCGAGCATCTTCCACTTCGGCGAGTACAGCGTGCCGGAAGCCAAGGCCTACCTGGCCAGCCGCGGCATCGTCGTGCGCTGATTCCTTCCGGGCCGGGGTTCTCCCGGCCCGATGGCTCTATGCTGGGCCGTCCTTCTCCTGCGTCCGGTGGCCGCATCCCCTTCCTGCGCACGAAGCTTGCTAGCCAAAGGCTTCAGTCAAGGTAATGGCGGTTTCATGTCCCATTGCCACATTCATAGGGTTTATTGGCGTCAATTCTCCGAGTAAGCTCTGCGGCTTCTCAGAAATGTCATACGCAGGAAATATCTCGATGCTGAAGCGCATTCTGCTCGCATGGCTAGGCTGCGGCCTGCTTCTGGCCAGCGCGGCAAGGGCTGAAACGGATTCTTCGGACTACAGCGTGGTGCTGCTCACCGAGAACTTCCCCCCCTACAACATGGCCATCAACGGCAAGAACTTCGCCCAGGAAGACAGCATCGACGGCATCGCCGTGGATATCGTCAAGGAAATGTTCAAGCGTGCCGGTGTGCAGTACAGCCTGACCCTGCGCTTCCCCTGGGATCGCATCTACAAGCTGGCGCTGGAGAAGCCCGGCTACGGCGTATTCGTCACCGCCCGCCTGCCCGAGCGCGAGAGCCAGTTCAAGTGGGTCGGCCCGATCGGTCCGGACGACTGGGTCCTGCTGGCCAAGGCCGACAGCAAGATCACCCTGAACAACCTGGACGAAGCCAAGAAGTACCGCGTCGGTGCCTACAAGGGCGACGCCATGGCGAACTACCTGACCGAGCACGGCTTCGAGCCGGTGCTGGCGCTGCGCGACCAGGAGAACGCCGGAAAGCTGCAGGAAGGCTCGATCGACCTGTGGGCCAGCGGCGACCCGGCGGGCCGCTACCTGGCCAAGCAGGTGGGTGTCACCGGCCTGAAGACCGTGCTGCGCTTCAACAGCGACCAGCTGTTCCTCGCGCTGAATCGCGAGACCCCCGACGCCGTGGTGCAGAAGCTGCAGGCGGCGCTGGACAAGATGCGCGCCGAAGGTTTCGTCGACGACGTGCTCAACAGTTACCTGTAACACCCGAAGGCCGGCCACTCGCCGGCCTCCGCGTTTGGCGCCGACACCCCTCGGCGCCGGTTTTGCCACGGAAGGCAGACGAGCGAAGTAGTCCGTCCCCTCTGCAGGGATGCCGCAAGCCCAATAACGATAACCAAGCGAGCGGTATGACCATGCTGAAAGTCCTGATCAAGACCCTGACCCTGGGTCTGTTGCTGGGGGCCGCCACGGCCCGCGCCGAGTTGCCCGCCGATTACAAGATGGTGCTGCTCACCGAGAACTTCCCGCCCTTCAACATGGCGGTGGACGACAAGAACTTCGCCCGCGACGACGGGATCGACGGCATCAGCACGGATATCGTCCGCGAGATGTTCAGGCGCGCCGGCATCCAGTACAGCCTGAGCCTGCGCTTCCCCTGGGATCGCCTGTACAAGCTGGCGCTGGACAAGCCCGACTATGGATTGTTCTCCACCACCTACACCCCTGAGCGCGTGCCGCTGTTCAAGTGGGTCGGGCCGATCGCCAAGACCCACTGGGTGTTGCTCGCACCGCCAGGCAGCTCGATCAAGGTGAAGGACCTCAAGGACGCCGCCAAGTACAAGCTCGGCGCCTACAAGAACGACGCCGTCAGCCAGAACCTGGAAAGCCAGGGCATCCCGGTGGTCAACGCGTTGCGTGACCAGGAAAACGTCAAGAAGCTGACCACCGGCGAGATCGACCTGTGGGCCACCACCGACCCGGTGGGCCGCTACCTGGCCAAACAGGAAGGCGTGTCGGGCCTGCAGACCGTGCTGCGCTTCAACGAGGCCCAGCTGTACCTGGCAATCAACAAGGACACCCCGGACGAGGTGGTGGCGAAGCTGCAGAAGGCGCTGGATGAGATGCGTGCCGATGGCTTCATCGAGCAGGCGACGAATAATTATCTGTAAGGCGAAAGGCCGGGCAGCACTGTCCGGCTGGACTGTGCAGGAGCGAGCAAGCTCGCTCCTGCAGAAAGCTGCGTTTCAGCGGTAGATGCCGTTCTGCCCATGCCCCGCCATGGCGCGGTTGCTGCGCTCGGCGATCATCAGCGACGGTTTCACCAGCTCGAAGCCCTGTGCCTTCAAGGTGGGCAGCACGCGCTTGAGCACGGCCAGGGTCGCCGGCTTCGGGTGGCCGATCATCACCACGGTGCCCTGCTTGCGCGCCAGTGCGAGGCCGCGCTGCATCTGCTCCATCACCGCCGCTTCGCTCGGGTCGTCATCGAGGAACACGTCCCGCGACAGGCTGGCGAGGCCGATCTTCTGTGCTTCGGCGGCGGCCACCGTGGCGGCGCTGGTGCGGCTGTCGAGCAGGAACAGGTGGCGCCGCTGCAGTTCCGCCGCCAGCCAGGCCATGGCCGGACGGTCCGCGGTCATGCGGCTGCCTTCATGGTTGTTCAGGCCCTGCGCGTAGGGCACCTTTGCCAGCGCGGCGTCGAGGCGATGCGCGCGTTCTTCCTGGGTCAGTTCCGGCCGCCAGGCGTAGTCACCGCCGGCCGGGTCCATCGGCATGTGTAGCATCACGGTGCGCCCGCGATGATGCGCCTCGCGCGCCAGTTCGGCGGCGTGGGGCGTGTCGGGGATGATCGCCAGGGCGATGGCGGGAGAGATGTCGAGCACCTGGCGGTCGCGCGCCAGGTTCTGCCCGAGGTCGTCGATGACGATGCTGATCAGCGGCCTGCCACCGTCCGGCCGGGGCGCGGCGGCCGCCGGCAGGCACAGCAGCGCGCCCAGGCACAGGCCGAACAGCAGCCGGGCCGGGCGCATCGGTCAGTTGTTGCCGCGGCTGACGCTGAGTCCTTTCAGCAGGCTGAGGGCTTGGCTGAGCTGGTAGTCGCCATCCTGCGGGCGATCCACCGGAGCCTTGCCGGAAGTGGTCGGACGATCCTGGCCGCCGTTGCCGTTGGCCAGGTGGCCCTGCAGATCGGCTTCCTTGAACCCCTCGAACTCGCTCTTCTCGCGGGTCACCTTGGCGCGCTCCACCTCGATGTCCGGGGTGATGCCCTGGGCCTGGATCGAGCGGCCGTTGGGGGTGTAGTACAGCGCGGTGGTGAGTTTCAGGGCGCGGTCGTTGTTCAGCGGCAGCACGGTCTGCACCGAGCCCTTGCCGAAGCTGTCGGTACCCATGAGGATCGCGCGCTTCTGGTCCTGCAGGGCGCCGGCGACGATTTCCGCCGCCGAGGCGCTGCCGCCGTTGATCAGCACCACCAGCGGGACGCCGTCGCTCGGGTCGGCCGGGTCGGCGGAGAAGCGCAGCTCGGAGTTCGGGATGCGGCCCTTGGTGTAGACGATCAGCCCCTTGGTGAGGAAGGCGTCGGCCACTTCCACCGCGGACTGCAATACGCCGCCGGGGTTGTTGCGCAGGTCCAGGATCACGCCCTTGAGCTTGCCCTTGTTGTCGTTGCGCAGTTTGGACAGCGCCTTGACGGTCTCCTCACCGGTGTTGACCTGGAACTGGGTGATGCGCAGGTAGCCGTAGCCCGGTTCGAGCAGCTGGCTCTTCACGCTCTTGACCTTGATGATGGCGCGCTTGAGGGTGACGTCGAACGGCTTGCCGCCGCCGCGCACGATGGTCAGGGTGATCGGCGAGCCGGCCTTGCCGCGCATGCTGTCCACGGCCTCGTTCATCGACTGGCCCTTGGTCGGCTTGCCGTCGATCTTCACGATCAGGTCGCCCGGCTGGATGCCGGCGCTGGCCGCCGGGGTGTCGTCGATCGGCGAGATCACCTTGACGAAACCATCCTCGCTGCCGACTTCGATGCCCAGGCCACCGAACTCACCGCTGGTGCTTTCCTGCAGCTCGGCGAACTCTTCCGGGCCGAGGTAGGCGGAGTGCGGGTCGAGGTTGCTGAGCATGCCCTTGATGGCGTTTTCCAGCAGCGTCTTGTCATCCACCGGTTCGACGTAGGCCGCCTTCACCCGGTCCAGGACCTCGGCAAAGGTGCGCAGCTCGTCGAGCGGCAGCGGAGCCTCCTTGCCGTTGGCCGCGGGGGATGCAGCCGGCGCGTCGGCGGCCTGGACCGCACCGACACCGAGCAGCAAGGCCAGGGCCAGGGTAGTGAGACGGAAAGCATGCGACATGTTTGGCTCCTAATGCGTGTTCGACGCTTATCCCTGCGTGCGACACCAGGTCGAAGGGTCCGCCGGGCGGCCCTGATGGCGAATGGCAAAATACACCGCCGGGGTACTCTGACCCCCGCTGGCTCCCACGGTTGCAATGGGATCGCCCGCTTTGACGGTATCGCCGGCGTCCTTCAGAAGACTTTGATTATGCCCATAAAGGCTGAGGTAGCCACCACCGTGGTCGAGAATGACCAGCAGGCCTGAGCCGCGCAGCCAGTCGGCGAACACCACGCGGCCGCCATGAACGGCGCGCACGGTGCTGCCAGCGGAGGCGCCGATCAGTACGCCGTCCCAGGTGGCGCGGGGGTCGTCGCCGCGCGGGCTGCCGTAACGCGCCAGGACGCGGCCATCCACCGGCCAGGGCAGCTTGCCCTTGGTGGCGGCGAAGGCGCCGCCGAATCCAGCGCCGCTCGAAACCAGCGGGCCGCTGTAGTCCGCTCGCTTGGACGGTGTGGCAGGTTTTTCGCCGCGGGCGGCCAGTTCCTGCTCGCGCTTGACCCGTTCGCGCTCGGCGGCCAGGGCGCGCTGGCGCGCTTCCTCGGCTTCGCGGGCCTGGCGGGCGAGGGTTTCCTCGATGGTCTTGAGGACCTTGTTCAGGTCTTCCTGGCTCTGCTCGCGATCCTTGAGCTTGCTGCTGCCGTCCTTCAGGTCGCTGTTTAGCTTGGCCAGGGTCTCCTGGCGCGCCTTGCGGGCTTCGGCCAGTTCCTGGCGGCGGGCTTCCAGAGCGGTCTGCTGGGCGACCTGCTCGTCCTTCTGCGAGGTGATTTCCTGCTCGACGTTGCTCAGCTGGCGCAGGGTCTCGTTGAAGGCCGAGAGCTGCTCCAGGCGCGCCTTGTTGATGTAGTCGTAGTAGGTGAGGGTGCGGCTGAACTTCTCGGGGTGTTCCTGGTTCAGCAGCAGCTTCAGGTATTCCTGGCGGCCGCTCTGGTAGGCGGCGCGGGCCTGGATGGCGATCAGGCGCTGCTGTTCAAGGCGTGCGCCCTGGAGTTTTTTTTTCTCCGAATCGAGGCGCTGCAGCTCTTCCTCGTTCTTCTTCATCTCGTCCTGGATCTGCCGGATCTGCTTTTCCAGGTCGCCCATCTGGGTTTCGGTGGACTTGAGCTGCTTCTGCACCCCGGACTTCTCGTCCTGGATGTTCTTCAGGTTCTTCTTCAGCTCATTGATGTCTTTCTGCGTCTGCTCCAGCTGACGTTGGGCGTCGGCGCGCTCGTCGGCAACGACCGCGAGCGGGCTCAGGAGGCAGATCAGCAGCAGCGGGAGGAGGGCGCGAGGCATTGGGTGGCGGGCACCTGGATTCTGGACCGGGCTAGTATGCCCGTGGCGGGCGCTAAAAAAAACGCCCCAGACCGCATGGCATGGGGCGTTTGCTCTGACCGGCGGGAGCAGGTTCACGTTCCCCCGCCATCCATCCCCTTAAAGAAGGGTAACGATCGACTTGCCGGTCATCTCCTTGGGTTGCTCCAGACCCATCAGATTCAGCAGGGTCGGGGCCACGTCGGCGAGCACGCCGCCCTCGCGGAGGCTGACCTTGCGCTTGCCGACATAGACGAAGGGCACCGGCTCGCAGGTGTGCGCGGTGTGCGCCTGGCCGGTCATGGCGTCTTCCATCTGCTCGACGTTGCCGTGGTCGGCGGTGATCAGGGCTTCGCCGCCGACCTTGTCCAGCGCCTCGACGATCCGACCGACGCAGGTATCCAGGCACTCGACGGCCTTCACCGCAGCTTCGAACACACCGGTGTGGCCGACCATGTCGCCGTTGGCGTAGTTGACGATGATCACGTCGAAACGCTGGTTCTCGATGGCGTCGACGATCTTGTCGGTGACTTCCGGCGCGCTCATTTCCGGCTGCAGGTCATAGGTGGCGACCTTCGGCGAGGGGATCAGGATGCGCTCTTCACCTTCGAACGGCTCTTCGCGGCCGCCGGAGAAGAAGAAGGTCACGTGGGCGTACTTCTCGGTCTCGGCGATGCGCAGCTGGGTCTTGCCGTTCTTGGCCAGGTACTCGCCCAGCACGTTGTCCAGGGACTCGGGCTTGAACGCGCTGGGCGCCGGGATGCTCGCGGCGTACTGCGTCAGCATCACGTATTCGGCCAGGTGCAGCTCGCGCTGGCGCGGGAACTCCTTGAAGCCCGGCTCGACGAAGGCGCGCGACAGTTCGCGGGCCCGGTCGGCGCGGAAGTTCATGAAGACCACGGCGTCGCCGTCTTCCACGCGCACCTGTTCGCCAATGCGAGTGGCCTTGACGAATTCATCGCTCTCGCCGCGCTCATAGGCGGCGTTCAGCGCGCCCACGGCGGTGTCGGCGGTGAATTCGGCGGTGCCTTCGGTGATCAGGTTGTAGGCGGCTTCGACGCGGTCCCAGCGGTTATCGCGGTCCATGGCGAAATAGCGGCCGATGATGCTGGCGGTGCGCCCCTTGCCGATGCGCGCGAAGGCGTCGTCCAGCAGCTTCAGCGAAGGCTCGGCGCTCTTGGGCGGCGTGTCGCGGCCGTCGAGGAAGGCATGCAGGTAGATTTTCCCGGCGCCACGCTGCGCGGCCAGCTCGGCCATGGCGACCAGGTGGTCCTGATGGCTGTGCACGCCGCCATCGGAGAGCAGGCCGAGGATGTGCACGGCCTTGCCGGCGGCAGCGGCCTTGTCCACCGCGCCGGTCAGCACCGGGTTCTGGAAGAACTCGCCGTCGCGGATGGCCTTGGTGACGCGGGTGAAGTCCTGGTAGACGACGCGGCCGGCGCCCAGGTTCATGTGGCCAACCTCGGAATTGCCCATCTGGCCGTCGGGCAGGCCGACGTCCATGCCCGAGCCGGAGATCAGGCCGTGCGGCTGGCTGGCCAGCAGGCTATCCCAATTGGGCTTCTTCGCCGCGTAGATGGCGTTGAATTCAGGGCTATCGCTATGGCCGAAGCCGTCCAGAATGATCAGGACCAGCGGTTTGCGCGTTGCAGTCATAGGTACGGCTCTTTCCGAGAATAGGGGTCAGAAAAGGACCGACATTTTACCGATTGGTGCCGACAGACGCCATGAGCGGCAGGGTTCAGCCGTCAGATACGCGCGTGTATACTGGCCGGCATTTTTACGTCTGGATGTCCTGTGCCATGTCTTCGTTTCTCCCTCGTCTGATCGAATTCGCCACCCACCACTACCTGCTGGTGGGTGCCCTGGTCATCCTGCTGGTGCTGCTGGCCCTGCACGAAATGCGCAAGGGCGGCCGCGCGCTGTCCACCCGCGAGCTGACCGCGATGGTCAACGCCGAGCAGGCCGTGGTGCTGGATATCCGCCCGGCCAAGGAATTCTCCACCGGCCATATCGTCGGCGCGCTGAACATTCCGGCGGACAAACTGAACGCCCGTATGAGCGAGTTGGACAAACACAAGGCCAAGACCATCATCGTGGTCGATAGCATGGGCCAGCATTCGGGAACCTGGTGCAGCGTGCTGCAGAAGGCCGGCTACACCGCCGCCAAACTCTCCGGCGGCATCGGCAGCTGGCGTGGTGACAACCTGCCTCTGGTGAAGTGAGATGTCGTCGATCTTGATCTATACCAGTGCGTGGTGCCCTTATTGCATCCGCGCCAAAGCCCTGCTGGACAGGAAGGGTGTCGCCTACGAGGAAATCTCCGTGGACGGCAAGCCTGGCGTGCGCGCCGAGATGACCAGCAAGGCGGGCCGCACATCGGTGCCGCAGATCTGGATCGACTCCGTCCACGTCGGCGGCTGCGACGATCTCTACGCGCTGGAACGCGCGGGCAAGCTGGATGCGCTGCTCTCGGCGTGATCCCTCATTCTGAAACGATGCACAAGAAGGTTCCGAAATGACTGAACAAGCCAGCAACGGCGCAGCCGAACAAGACAACAACCCGCAGTTCTCGCTGCAGCGCATCTACGTGCGCGATCTCTCCTTCGAGGCCCCCAAGGCGCCGGAAATCTTCCGTCAGGAGTGGCAGCCGAGCATTGCCATGGACCTCAACACCCGTCAGAAGCAGCTCGATGGCGACTTCTACGAAGTGGTCCTGACCGTTTCGGTGACCGTGAAGAACAACGAAGAAACCGCTTTCATCGTTGAAGTGCAGCAGGCTGGCATCTTCCTGATCAAGGGCCTGGACGCGTCCAGCATGAGCCACACCCTGGGTGCCTTCTGCCCGAACATCCTCTTCCCATACGCCCGTGAAACCCTGGACAGCCTGGTTGTCCGCGGTTCCTTCCCGGCGCTGATGCTGTCCCCGGTGAACTTCGATGCGCTGTACGCCCAGGAAATCGCCCGCATGCAGGCTTCCGGCGAGATCCCGGCCCAGTAATCACTGACGCCGAACGAGAAAGGCGCCTTCGGGCGCCTTTTTCTTTGCCTGCGATTCAGCGCCGAGGTTAACAGGGGAGCGTAGGAGCGGACTTCGTCCGCGATGGCCCCGGCGGAATGCGGACCCATCGCGGACGGAGTCCGCTCCTGCAGATCGAGTCCAGGCGTTCAAGTTTGGTGCGTGCGCACTAGAGGGGCGCAGGCTGGCGACGGGCTATCGCTTCGGCATTTACTCCCGGGGGCTGCGCTGCGGACGCATGGGGAATCGCCAAAAGCCCCGCCGTTACTGGCCTGTAGCCGCTCTCGCCAGATGCCGTCCGACGGCGCTGCCAATCTTGGCACGCCCTCTGCAGTATCCCTGACAACAGCGATTTCAGGGGCCTCGGTACAGGCAGGCTGGGGAACCCCTCTTTTACAACTTGCGAGCGTGCCGCCCGAAGCGGTGGCCGACGCAGCCGGTTCGGGGGTCCTGGTACAGGCAGGCCGGGAAAGCCCCCTTTTTATGCCCGCAGGCACGCCATGGCGAGCCGCGCACCCGTTAGGGGTCCTGGTACAGGCAGGCCGGGTAAACCCCTCTTTTATGTCCGCGAACCCCTTTGGAAGGGTTCGCTTCCCGCTTCGGGGCCCCGGACCAGGCAGGCCGGGAAAACCCCGCTTTTATTCGGGCCGTGCGCGGATGGTCAGTCGCCAACGGCCCTCGACCTCGGCGCTGTCCCAGGCGCCTTGCAGGCGGCGGGTCGACAGCAGCGTCAGCAGAACCCCCGTCCCTTGCGGCTCCAGCTTCCAGCGCACCGGCGCGTCGCCGATTCGCAGCTGACCCTGCTGGGCCTTGCCGCTGGCCTCTATCTGCAGCGCCAGGGCGCCTTCCAGATGGCCGGCGCGTACGGCGGGCTGTGCGTCAAGGGTGAGTACCAATCCCTCTGCAGAAGGCTCCAGGGCAAGGATCAGCGGTGGCCCTTCCCGTGGCGGGTTGACCAGCCGGCCCAGCATCAGCCCCAGCAGCAGGCCCAGCACGGCCAACGAAAGCAGTACCTTCAGCCAGGGCCTGGGCCGCATTTGCTCCCTGGCGGAGGTAGAATGCCCGCCGTTCTCAGGCTCGGAGCGCTGCATGTTCCATGTAATCCTTTTTCAACCGGAAATCCCCCCCAACACCGGCAACATTATCAGGCTGTGCGCCAATGCGGGTTGCAGCCTGCACCTGATCGAGCCGCTGGGCTTCGAGCTGGACGACAAGCGCCTGCGCCGCGCGGGGCTGGACTACCACGAATACGCCAGCGTCCGCCGCTATGCGAGCCTCGAAGAATGCCTGGAGCTGCTCGGCCAGCCGCGCCTGTTCGCCTTCACCACCAAGGGTTCGCAGCCGTTCCACGAAGTGGCCTATGAGCGCGGCGATGCCTTCCTGTTCGGCCCGGAAAGCCGTGGCTTGCCGGAAGAGGTTCGCGACGCCCTGCCGCCGGAACAGCGCGTGCGCCTGCCGATGCGCCCCGGCTGCCGCAGCCTGAATCTGTCCAACACCGTGGCGGTGACCGTCTACGAAGCCTGGCGCCAGCACGGTTTCTCGATGGATTGAGCGTTTTCTGATCGATCCGCGCAAACCCGCGCCGGGCGGGGAGCGCGGCGGCTTGCCCCAAGCTTATCCACAGGCGGGCGCACAGCAGGTGTGGGCAACCCGGAATTTCCTGCACAGAAACCCTGCAAACTCGCAGACCGCGCGTCTTCTGGGCTGTAGCACGTTCCTTCCCCACGCCATGCACAGGGTTATCCACAGGTTCTGGGGCGGGTGCTGCCGGGCTATGACCGCGTTCAGCCCACGCCGTCCACCGGCCAGGACCGTTTTGGGACGGCGCGGCGCAAGAAAAAGGGGCCATTCGGCCCCTTTGTCGTGGAAGGACTTCAGTCCTCGCCGTCGTCGTCCGGGCCGTCGATCTTCATGCCCAGTTCCTTGATCTTGCGGGTCAGGGTATTGCGGCCCCAACCCAGCAGCACGGCGGCGTCGCGGCGGCGACCGGCGGTGTGCTTGAGCGCGGTCTCGATCATGATCCGTTCGAAGGCCGGCACGGCGGTGTCCAACAGGCTGGACTGGCCGCGCCCCAGCGCCTGGTCGGCCCAGTGGCGCAGGGCCTGTTCCCAGTTGGCGGCCGGCAGGCTGTCCTGCGGCTGGGTCATCAGCTCCGGCGGCAGGTCATCGACGTGCACCTCGCGGCCGGATGCCATGACGGTGATCCAGCGGCAGGTGTTCTCCAGTTGGCGCACGTTGCCCGGCCAGCCGAGGTTCTTCAGATATTCCTCGGTTTCCGGCTTGAGCAGCTTGGGCTCCACCGCCAGTTCCTGCGCGGCGCGGGAGAGGAAGTGCCGGGCCAGCGCCGGGATGTCCTCGCGGCGGTCCGCCAGCCGCGGAATGTGCACGCGGATGACGTTCAGGCGGTGGAACAGGTCCTCGCGGAACTTGCCCTCGCGCACCAGGTTCTCCAGATTCTGGTGGGTCGCAGCGATGATCCGCACGTCCACTTTCACCGGCGTATGGCCGCCCACGCGGTAGAACTCGCCGTCCGCCAGCACGCGCAGCAGGCGGGTCTGGGTGTCGGCCGGCATGTCGCCGATCTCGTCGAGGAACAGCGAGCCGCCGTCGGCCTGCTCGAAGCGTCCGCGGCGCTGGTTGGCCGCGCCGGTAAAGGCGCCTTTCTCGTGGCCGAACAGCTCGGATTCCATCAGGTCCTTGGGGATCGCCGCCATGTTCAGCGCAATGAACGGCGAGGCCGCGCGCGGGCTGTGGCGGTGCAGGGCGTGGGCGACCAGCTCCTTGCCGGTGCCGGACTCGCCGTTGATCAGCACCGTGATGTTGGAGTGCGAGAGGCGGCCGATGGCGCGGAACACCTCCTGCATCGCCGGCGCCTCGCCGATGATCTCCGGAGTGCGTGTCTGGTTGGCCGGCGCTTCCAGGCCCTGCTGTTCCTGGGCGTGCTGGTTGGCGCGCTTGACCAGGGAGACGGCCTCGTCGACGTCGAAGGGCTTGGGCAGGTACTCGAAGGCGCCGCCCTGGTAGGAGGCCACGGCGCTGTCCAGGTCCGAGTGCGCGGTCATGATGATCACCGGCAGGCGCGGGTGTACTTCGCGGATCTGCGCCAGCAGGTCCAGGCCGCTGGAGCCGGGCATGCGGATGTCGGAGATGATCACGTCCGGCTGTTGCCGGCCCAGGCGGCTCATCACGCTGTCGGCGCTGTCGAAGCTGACGGTGGTCATGCCTTCCTGCTGCAGGGCTTTTTCCAGTACCCAGCGGATGGAGCGGTCGTCGTCGACGATCCAGACGGTCTCTGATCGGCTCATGGTCAATGGACTCCTTGTTCCAGGGGCAGGAACAGACTGAATACGGTGTGGCCCGGATGGCTGTCGCATTCGATCAAGCCCTGGTGCTGGCTGATGATGTTCTGGGTAATGGCGAGGCCCAGGCCGGTGCCGTCGGCGCGGCCGCTGACCATGGGATAGAAGATGGTGTCCTGCAGTTCGGCCGGGATGCCGGGGCCGTTATCGATGATCTCCACCTTGCACACCAGGCGATGGCGCGTGTGGCCGATGGTGAACTGGCGCAGGGTGCGGGTGCGCAGGGTGATGCGCCCCAGCCTGAGTTCGTTCTGCGCGGCGATCGCCTGCATGGCGTTGCGCACGATGTTGAGTACCGCCTGGATCATCTGCTCGCGGTCGATCAGCAGGTCAGGGATGCTCGGGTCGTAGTCGCGCACCAGCGGGATGCTGCCCTGGGTTTCGGCTTCCACCAGGCTGCACACGCGCTCCAGCACCTCGTGGACGTTGGTCACCGAGAGCTGCGGCAGTTTGTTGGAGCCGAGCATGCGGTCCACCAGATTCCTCAGGCGGTCGGCTTCTTCAATGATGACGTTGGTGTAGTCCTTCAGCGATTCGTCCGGCAGCTCGCGGGAAAGCAGCTGCGCCGCGCCGCGAATGCCGCCCAGCGGGTTCTTGATCTCGTGGGCCAGACCGCGCACCAGCAACTTGGTGGTTTCCTGCTTGGACAGCTGCGCCTCTTCCTTGGTGATCCGCAGCAGCCGGTCGCGCGGGTGCACTTCCAGCAGCAGCAGGGTATTGCGGCGGTCGAGAATCGGCGTCACCGCGTAGTCCACGGTGATGGTCTGGCCGGTCAGCGAGGTCAGGGTCGCTTCGCGCTTGGTGAAGGGGTGTGCCTCTTCCACCGCCTGGCGCAGCGACTGCAGCGCCTCGGGCGATTCGGTGAACAGTTCGCTGATGAACTGCCCATGGCTGCGCTGGCCGCTGACCGCCAGGAGCATTTCCGCCGCCGGGTTCATGTACTCCAGGCGCAGCTCGGCATTGAGCAGGATCACCGCCGTGGTGAGGTTGTCGAGCAACAGGCGGAGCTGGGTTTCTGTAGGCATGGCGTAAGAGATGTCCCAAGACTGTGCGGGAAAATGCAAAAAGCAAACCAGGCCCTGAAAAGACGCGTATTTCGCGGCATCGCGCTGATTTGCGGTGCGCAGGCAGCCGATCCGGTGAGCGGAAGTGACCCGAAATGGGGAGAGTATAGAAAGTGGTGCAGGCGCATGCACCGATATGGTGCGTTTGTGCCGGGCCGCACACCGCGTCAGCGGTCGGCGGCGGTCAGCGGGTGGGAGGTGTCCAGGTCGGCCGCTTCTGCCACCGAAACACGGAACATGTGGAAGGGTTGGCTGGGGGTCTGTTCGATGGTGCGGCCGAGGGTATCGATGATTTCCACCGACAGCTGGTGCGTGCCTCGCTCGACGTTGTTCAGCGGGAACACCGGGCTGCGGCCAGGCTCGCCGACGGGCTTGCCATCCAGCAGCAGGCGGTAGAGATGGCCGGGCAGCAGGGCCGGGTCGCTGGTGGCGGAAACGATCAGCACGCCATCGTTGGCCCGCACCGTGGCATCGGGCTCCGGCACGATGATGCGCAGCAGCTGATAGGCCGGCGGGCCCGGTGGCAGCGCAGGGGTGGCCGGCGCGTAGAGCGGCGGCGGCATGCGAAAGCCATTGGGCGACTTGAGCGGGTCGTTGCGCGGCGTCATGTCGATCTTCTGCGCATTGCCGCGCGGCGGCTGGTCGGTGAAGACGCGGTTACCGTCCTTGTCGATGTAGGTGTAGACCTCGGCGCTGGCCGGCAGGCAGCACAGCGCCGACAACAGGGGCACCGACAGGAGGGTCAGCAGGAAGCGCATCGTCAGCCGCCCGTCCTGGGTTGGACCCGGGGCCGCTGCGGGCTGTTGGTGCTGATGCGCTGCAGGGTGAAGCTCACCGGCGAGCTGGTCTGGATTACACGGCTGCCCTGCAGCACCTGTACGGCCAGGGTGTGATCGCCCCGGTCGATCTCCTGCAGGCCGATGCCGGTGCTGCTGGTCGGCGTACCGTAGGGCTGGCCGTCCAGCAGCAGTTGCAGCTGGTGCTCGGGCGCCAGGGCAGGCTGCACCACGACGTTGACGATGAAGGTACCGTTGTTCTGGCGCATCGATTCATCGTCGGGCAGGTTGCTCAGCGCGAGAATCTGGTAGGCGCCGGTGGCCTGGTTCTCGGTGCCGCTGGTAGCGGGTGCGGCGACCGGCGCCTGCGGGCCGACGGTGTTGGTTGGCGGCAGCTCCACCGGCTTGGCGTCGACATTGGTCGGCGGCTGGTTGGTGAACACCGTCTTGCCGTTGGCATCGGTGTACTTGTAGATCTGCGCGCTGGCTGGCAATGCGGCGGCGAGCAGCAGGGCGGTGAGTATCAGGCGCATGAAGAACCTCCGGATGGTCTGCCAAGCCTTGCACTGCCGACGGCAGCTGGCAAGTTGCCTATTGTCTTTCAGCAGGGCGCCGCGCGTTGTGCGCTGCTGCTCGTGGGGGACCTTTCCTGGGCGGGACGGGTCCGAGCGTGGCGCCGGCGTCTGTATGATGCGCCCGAGCCTGATTTTCCATCCTGGTGGGGTATGCCTGTGAGTCCGATTCGTTACCTGTTTCGTCAATGGCTGCTGCTGTGCTGCCTGGGCCTCGGCTTGTCCGTCGCCGGGCCCGCGCTGGCGGCGCTTCCCGGGCCGCTGGCCGGGGTGACGGGGGGTGGCGAGGCGAAGGTCAGTGACGCCCAGTTGGAACAGTCGCTGAACCAGGTGATCAAGACCCTGGAGAACGATCAGCAGCGCGCCGATCTGCTGAAGAAGCTCAAGCAACTGCGCGACGCGACGAAGAAGAGTTCGGACGACCAGGGCGGCGTGCTCGGCCTGATCGGCGACACCCTGGGCAGCCTGGAGCGTCAGTTCGAGGGCGCCAACAGCCCGCTGGTGCGCTGGTCCGAACTGTTCCAGGGCGCCGGCTTCGAACTGGACGCGCGCACCCCGTCGCTGGCGGAATGGCCGGGAATGGTCCTCGATTTCGCCCTGGTCATCCTTATCTGGGCCTGCGTCGCCCTTGGCCTGCGCTGGATTGCCGGGCGCATGCGCAAGCGCTTCGGCCTGGAAGACGAACTGCCGCAACACCCCAAGACCCGCGACCTGCTGCTGTTCGCCCTGCGCAAGCTCGGCCCGTGGCTGGTGGCCTTCCTGATCACCGTCTACCTCTCGGTGGTGCTGCCCAGCTCACTGGGCAAGCTGGTGGCGATGGTGATTGCCTACACCCTGGTGTGCGGCACGCTGTTCTCCGCGCTCTGTGTGATCTCCCTGTCGCTGCTCGGCGGCCCGCACCGCATGCGCGCGCTGGACATCCTGCGGCGCCGCGCGTTCCGCCCGCTCTGGCTGATCGGCAGCCTCGCCGCGCTGGGCGAAGTGATGCACGACCCACGCGTCATCGAGAGCCTGGGGATGAACATCTCGCTGTTCGTCGGCTCGGTGGCGAACATCTGTGCGGCGCTGCTCACCGCGCTGTTCGTCCTGCAGTTCCGCCGGCCCATTGCCCATCTGATCCGCAACCAGCCGCTGGAGCGCCGCCTGAAGCGCCGCGGGCTGAGCGACCTGGTGGAGCTGATCGGCTCGATCTGGTTCCTGCCGGTGCTGGTGCTGGTGGGCATCTCGCTGTTCGCCACCATAGTCACCGCCGGCGACAGCAGCTATGCCCTGCGTCGCGCCCTGGTCTGCGCCGCCGTAGCGGTGGTGGCGATGACCGTCAACGGCCTGATCCGCCGCGCCCATCAGCGCTCGGCTCGGCGCGGTGCGCGTCGCCATGCGCCGTACATCGAACAGTTGCAGAGCTTCGGCTACACACTGCTGCACATTGCCAGCCTGCTGATCTTCCTGGAGATCGGCCTGCGCGTCTGGGGCATGTCGCTGATTCGTTTCGCCGAAGGCGATGGCTCGCAGATCAGTCTCAAGCTGTTCAGCTTCGGTACCACCCTGCTGGTCGCCTGGCTGGTCTGGATCCTCACCGACACCGCGGTGCAGCACAGCCTCGGCCTGGGCGGCAAGAAGAGCGCCAATGCCCGCGCGCTGACCATGCTGCCGCTGATCCGCAACGTGTTGTTCGTGACCATCGCGGTGATCGCCCTGATCGTTGCCCTGGCCAATATGGGCATGAACGTCACGCCCCTGCTTGCTGGTGCCGGCGTGATCGGTCTGGCTATCGGCTTTGGCGCGCAATCACTGGTGGCGGACCTGATCACCGGCCTGTTCATCATCATCGAGGACTCGCTGTCCATCGACGACTACGTCGACGTCGGCGGCCACCTCGGCACGGTGGAGGGCCTGACCATCCGCACCGTGCGCCTGCGCGACCTGGACGGCGTGGTGCACACCATCCCGTTCAGCGAGATCAAGAGCATCAAGAACTACTCGCGGCAGTTCGGCTATGCCATGTTCCGCTGGCCGGTGCCGGCGAGCATGCCCATCGACGATGCCCTGGCGCTGGTCAAGGAAGTCTCCGGCGAACTGCGCGGCGACCGCACCATCAACCGCGCCATCTGGTCGCCGCTGGAAATCCAGGGCATCGAGAGCTTCGACGCCGGCCAGGCGATCCTGCGCTTCCGCTTCAAGACGGCGCCGATCCGCCAGTGGGAAGTGCAGCGCGCCTTCAACCTGCGCCTGCGGCAGAAGCTCGACAAGGCCGGGCTGGAGCTCTCCATGCCGCGCCTGAACGTGCAGCTCTCGCGTATGCGCAAATCGCGCCGCGAGGACGACGAGGAGCAAGGTGTGCCAGTCGACGGTGGGATCTGAAACCGGCGGGTTTCAGGGCGTCTTCAGCGCGCGGCAGGTACGGCGCAGGTCACGATCATCGATGCCGTCGCAATCAGCCGCGGTGCCGCTGGTCATGGCCCGGCAGGTGCGGCGCATGTCGCGGTCATCAATGCTTTCGCAGTCGCCGGGGTTATTGGTGACGATGGCCTGGCATTGCCGGCTGGTGTCACGGTCATGGATATCGTTGCAATCGGTCCTGCCGTTGTCGGGCGCAACCTTCGCCTCGCAGTACCGCCTCAGGTCACGGTCGCCGATGCTGTTGCAGTCCGTGATGCTTCCGCTCTTCACTGCCTCGCACATTCGCTGCAAGTCGCGATCTTGCACATCGTTGCAATCGGTCAGCGCGTGAGCGGAAAGCGGCAGGCAGAACAGCAGGGGCAGAATTCGGGACAAATAGTGCATCGGAACCCTTCCCGGGTCGTGGCGACGGATTGAAATCCAGCCAGGGTCGATGTGGCCGGCAATAAAAAAGGCCTCCCGAAGGAGGCCTTAATACTGTCGCTATTTATAGGTATTCGTGGATCAGACGCTGTAGTACAGGTCGTATTCCAGCGGGTGCACGAAGGTGCGCACCTTGATTTCTTCTTCCGACTTCAGCTCGATGTAGGCATCGATGAACTCGTCGGTGAACACGCCGCCCTTGGTCAGGAACGCGCGGCCCTTGTCGAGTTCTTCCAGCGCCTCTTTCAGGCTGCCGCAAACCTGCGGGATTTCCTTCGCCTCTTCCGGCGGCAGGTCGTACAGGTTCTTGTCGGCGGCGTCGCCGGGGTGGATCTTGTTCTGGATGCCGTCCAGGCCCGCCATCAGCAGAGCGGCGAAGCACAGGTAGGGGTTGGCAGCCGGGTCCGGGAAGCGCGCTTCGATGCGGCGGGCTTTCGGGCTGGAGACGTACGGAATACGGATCGAGGCGGAACGGTTGCGAGCCGAGTAGGCCAGCATGACCGGGGCTTCGAAGCCCGGAACCAGACGCTTGTAGGAGTTGGTAGCCGGGTTGGTGAAGCCGTTCAGGGCCTTGCCGTGCTTGATGATGCCGCCGATGAAGTACAGGGCGGTGTCGGACAGGCCGGCATAGCCTTCGCCAGCGAAGGTGTTCTTGCCATCCTTGGAGATGGACATGTGTACGTGCATGCCCGAGCCGTTGTCGCCGTACAGCGGTTTCGGCATGAAGGTCACGGTCTTGCCGTAGGCGTCGGCAACGTTGTGCACGCAGTACTTCAGGGTCTGGACTTCGTCAGCCTTGGCAACGAGGGTGTTGAACTTCACACCGATCTCGTTCTGGCCAGCGGTGGCCACTTCGTGGTGGTGAACTTCCACGACCAGGCCCATTTCTTCCAGGGCGTTGCACATGGCGGTACGGATTTCGTGGTCGTGATCGACCGGCGGTACCGGGAAGTAGCCGCCCTTGACGCCCGGACGGTGACCTTTGTTGCCGGTCTCGATGTCGGCGTCGGTGTTCCAGGAAGCCTGCTCGGAGAAGATCTTGAACATCGAGCCGGAGATGTCGGACTTGAACTTCACTTCGTCGAAGATGAAGAACTCCGGCTCCGGACCGACGAATACGGTGTCGCCGATACCGGTGGACTTCAGGTATTCCTCGGCGCGCTTGGCGATGTTGCGCGGGTCGCGCTCGTAGCCTTGCATGGTGCTCGGCTCGATGATGTCGCAAACGATGATCAGGGTCGGCTCTTCGGTGAACGGGTCGAGCACGGCGGTGCTGTCGTCCGGGAGCAGGATCATGTCGGAGGCTTCGATGCCCTTCCAGCCTTCGATGGAGGAGCCATCGAACATCTTGCCGGCTTCGAAGAACTCGTCGTCCAGCGCGTCGCGGGCGGGCATGGTGACGTGCTGCTGCTTGCCTTTGGTATCGGTGAAGCGCAGGTCAACCCACTTCACGTCATGATCTTTGATCAGTTGTTGCGACTTGTACGACATGCTGTCCTCCAGGAGGGATTAGAGCTGGGAGCTTTTTGTGCCCCAGTATCGGGTGATGCCGGCCGGAATACTCCGCCAGGGCAACCTGCCTCACAAGAGAGCAAGTTGCGTGCCAGTGCCCATAAATGGGCAGGGCCCCTGAAATCACGGGCTGTAGCAGGTGTTATAGAGAAATGCGCGATACGGGTGCACTGCTTTGGTGCCTGATCGTGGTGCGCGAGTCCATTTTGGTGCACTAAAAAGAAAGTCTCCGATTTCTGCTCAAGTCTTGAGCAATTTCGGATATAATTCCGCCCCTTTTTTTCAGTCCCATGGCAATCGCCCGATCCGCATGAAACTCATCGTCAAGGTCTTCCAGGAAATCACCATCAAGAGCCGGCCGGTGCGCAAGCGCTTCATCCGGCAACTGGCGAAGAACATTCGCACGGTGCTCCGCGACCTCGACCCCGAGCTGCTGGTCGAAGGCGAGTGGGACAACCTCGAGGTCGAGACCAAAGTCACCGACCCCAGGTCCCTGCGCGAGATGATCGAGCGCCTGACCTGCACGCCGGGCATCGGCCACTTCCTGGAAGTGCACGAGTACCCGCTGGGCGATTTCGACGACATCCTCGAGAAGTGCAAGGCCCACTTCGGCGACAAGCTGCCGGGCAAGGTCTTCTCCATGCGCTGCAAGCGCGCCGGCAAGCACCCCTTCACCTCCATAGATGTGGAGCGCTACGTCGGCGGTGGCCTGCGCCAGCATTGCGGCGCGGCGGGCGTCTCGCTGAAGAACCCGGAAGTGGAAGTGCGTGTGGAAATCCGCCATGACCGCCTCTACGTGATCCACGCCCAGCACGATGGCCTGGGCGGCTACCCGCTGGGCGCGCTGGAGCAGGTGCTGGTGCTGATGTCCGGCGGCTTCGACTCCACCGTGGCGGCCTACCAGATGATGCGCCGCGGCATGATCAGCCACTTCGTGTTCTTCAACCTCGGCGGCCGTGCCCACGAGCTGGGCGTGATGGAAGTCGCGCACTACCTGTGGAAGAAGTACGGCAGCTCCCAGCGCGTGCTGTTCGTCAGCGTGCCCTTCGAGGAAGTGGTCGGCGAGATTCTCACCAAGGTCGACGACAGCTACATGGGCGTGACCCTGAAGCGCATGATGCTGCGCGCCGCCAGTCGAGTGGCCGAGCGTCTGGAGATCGACGCGCTGGTGACCGGCGAGGCGATTTCCCAGGTGTCCAGCCAGACCCTGCCGAACCTCTCGGTGATCGACCGGGTGACCGACACCCTGGTGCTGCGCCCGCTGATCGTCAGCCACAAGCAGGACATCATCGACACCGCGACGCAGATCGGCACCGCCGAGTTTGCCAAGCACATGCCGGAATATTGCGGTGTGATTTCGGTGAACCCGACCACCCAGGCCAAGCCGTACCGCGTCGACCACGAAGAAACCAAGTTCGACATGGCCGTGCTTGACCGTGCGCTGGAGCGTTCCACCCAGATGACCGTCGACCGCGTGATCGACGAGCTGGGCAAGGACCTGTCGGTGGAAATGGTCGACGAAGTGCTGGCCGGCCAGATCGTGGTGGACATCCGCCACCCGGATGCCCAGGAAGATGAACCGCTGGCCCTCGAAGGCATCGAAGTCCTGGCCATGCCGTTCTACGCGATCAACAGCAAGTTCAAGGAACTGGACCCCAACCGCCAGTACCTCCTGTATTGCGACAAGGGCGTGATGAGTCGCCTGCACGCCCACCACCTGGTCAATGAAGGGCACACCAATGTGCGTGTTTACCGTCCGCAATAAAGGCGCGGACCAACGCCGCCAGCCCGGACTGTTCGGCGGCAGTATCCGCCACCGACCTCCCGACACATTCGGTGCGTAGGCTCACGCCCTGACCTTTTGCACCGCCGCGCCACGGCCCGGCCCCCGCTGCCGAAAACGGCAGCCGAAGATTCACTATCGAGACTGACACTGTGATCGAAAAACTGCGCAACATCGCCATCATCGCCCACGTCGACCATGGCAAGACCACCCTCGTAGACAAGCTCCTGCGCCTGTCCGGCACCCTCGACCGCAAAGAAGCGGAAAACGAGCGCGTGATGGACTCCAACGACCAGGAAAAAGAGCGTGGCATCACCATCCTGGCGAAGAACACCGCCCTGAAATGGAACGACTACAGCATCAACATCGTCGACACCCCCGGCCACGCCGACTTCGGTGGCGAGGTTGAGCGCGTGATGTCCATGGTCGACTCCGTACTGCTGGTGGTCGACGCCCAGGACGGCCCCATGCCGCAGACCCGCTTCGTGACCCAGAAGGCCTTCAAGGCCGGCCTGCGTCCGATCGTCGTGGTGAACAAGATCGACCGTCCGGGTGCGCGTCCTGACTGGGTCATCGACCAGATCTTCGACCTGTTCGACAACCTCGGCGCCACCGACGAGCAGCTGGACTTCCCGATCGTCTACGCCAGTGCCCTGAACGGCATCGCCGGCATGGACCACGAGAAGATGGACGACAACATGGACGCGCTGTTCCAGGCGATCATCGACCACGTCCCGGCGCCGAAAGTCGACGTCGACGGCCCGTTCCAGATGCAGATCTCCCAGCTGGACTACAACAGCTTCCTCGGCGTGATCGGCATCGGCCGTATCGCCCGCGGCAAGGTCAAGACCAACACCCCGGTCGTGGCCATCAGCGACGACGGCACCAAGCGCAACGGCCGCATCCTGAAGATCATGGGTCACTCCGGTCTGCAGCGCATCGAAGTCGCCGAAGCCGAAGCCGGCGATATCGTCTGCGTCTCGGGCATGGACGAGCTGTACATCTCCGACACCCTGTGCGACCCGCAGAATGTCGAAGCGCGCCCGCCGCTGACCGTCGACCAGCCGACCGTGAGCATGACCTTCCAGGTCAACGACTCGCCGTTCGCCGGTAAGGAAGGCAAGTTCGTCACCAGCCGCAACATCAAGGATCGTCTGGACAAGGAACTGCTGCACAACGTGGCCCTGCGCGTCGAGCAAGGCGACTCCCCGGAGAAGTTCAAGGTCTCCGGCCGTGGCGAGCTGCACCTCTCGGTACTGATCGAAACCATGCGCCGTGAAGGCTTCGAGCTGGCCGTGGGCCGTCCGGAAGTGGTCATCATCGAGACCGCCGAAGGCGAGAAGCAGGAGCCGTACGAGAACGTCACCATCGACATCGAAGAGCAGCACCAGGGCTCGGTGATGGAGCAGATGGGTCTGCGCAAGGGCGATCTGACCAACATGATCCCCGACGGCAAGGGCCGCGTGCGCCTGGAATACACCATCCCGGCGCGTGGCCTGATCGGCTTCCGTAACAACTTCCTGACCCTGACCTCGGGCACCGGCATCCTGACCTCGACCTTCAGCCACTACGGCCCGATCAAGGCCGGCGAAGTGACCAACCGTCAGAACGGCGTGCTGGTTTCCATGGCCACCGGCACCGCGCTGACCTACTCGCTGGAAACCCTGCAAAGCCGCGGCAAGCTGTTCCTCGGCCCAGGCGACGAGATCTACGAAGGCCAGCTGGCCGGCATCAACAGCCGCGACAACGACCTGGTGATCAACCCCACCAAGGGCAAGAAGCTCGACAACATGCGCGCTTCGGGCAAGGACGAAGTCATCGCCCTGGTTCCGCCGATCCGCTTCACCCTGGAGCAGGCGCTGGAATTCATCGCCGATGACGAGCTGGTGGAAGTGACGCCGAAGTCGATCCGTCTGCGCAAGAAACTGCTCAACGAAAACGACCGCAAGCGCTACGAACGCGCCAAGGTCTGATTCGACGGGTAACAAGGAAAAGCCGGGCATCTGCCCGGCTTTTTTTTTGCCTGTCTTCCAGGCAGCTTCACTGGGTCTGTCGGAGCGGGCTTGCTAGCGAAAGGATTCTCCGGCGGCAGTTAAGCTGGGCGGTTCGCGAGCAAGCTCGCTCTTACGAAAGGCAGCCCCGTCTTTGAAATTTCAGTGAGGCGTGGCTACGAGGCAACTTCGCGACGTCAGAATATTCGAAGCTGAGAGTCAGTGGACGCAGGCCTGGGAGTCAGGCCGATATACTCTGCTCGCCGGACGTTGCCGTCCGGCTTGGGATGGATTCGCACAGAACCTCAAGGATTTGAAAGCATGCAATGGATTTTCATGCTGGTCGGTCTGGTCATCGGCGCCGCTGCGGGCGAATCGATCACCGGCGCGGTACTGGGCGCGGTGGTCGGCCTCGCGCTGGGGCAGACCTTCGCGCTGCACAGCCTGCAACGGGAGAACGCCAGCCTTCGCGGTGAGCTGAAGGCCTTCGGCGAGCGCTTCGACCAGGGCACCAGGGTTCTGTATGAGCGGCTGCTGCAGGTGGAGCGGGGCGCGGCCGGGCAGGCGCCTTCGCCGGCCAGCGTCGGGGACGTCGCGCCGGAGATGCCGGTCGGGCCGACCGGGGACGAGCCCGAGGTCGAGGCGCCCGTCAGCGCACCCGCTGCCACTGAGCTGGACTGGAACATCGAGCTGCCCACCGACGAGTTGGCGCCTGTCCCGGCGGCTGCCGCACGGGTGGAAGCGCCCATCGAGTGGTCCGATCCGGTGCTCGAGCCGATGGAAAAGCCAGTTGCCCAGGCCCGCGACGAGGAGCCCATGGCTCAGTCGCAGCCGGCTCCTGCCGCTCCTGCGCTGCCACCGCCGCCGCCCGTTCCATCCTTGTTCGATCGTGCCTTCGGCGCCGCCCGTGACTGGCTGCTGGGTGGCAACACCGTGCTGCGCGTCGGCGTGGTGCTGCTGTTCCTCGGCCTGGCCTTCCTGCTGCGCTACGCCACCGAAGGCATGACCATGCCGCCGCAAGGGCCGTACCTCGGCACCGCCGCTGCTGCGCTGGCGCTGCTCGGGCTCGGCTGGTGGCTGCGCCACCGGCGCCCGGCCTATGCGCTGATCCTCCAGGGCACCGGCGTCGCCGTGCTCTACCTGACGGTGTTCGCCAGCATCAAGCTGTACCCGGCGATGAACCACGGTGAAGTGCTGATCGACCCGAAGGCCGGCTTCGTGCTGCTGGTGGCGGTCACCCTGTTCTCGGCGATCCTCGCCGTCCTGCAGGATGCCGTGGGGCTCGCCGCCGCTGCCGCACTGGGCGGTTTCGCCGCGCCGATCCTGGCGTCCACCGGCGGTGGCAGCCATGTCGCGCTGTTCAGCTACTTCGCCCTGCTCAACGCCGGCATCTTCGCCATCGCCTGGTTCAAGGCCTGG
The DNA here is from genome assembly GCF_022380625.1 of Pseudomonas sp. DP-17. Taxonomy (NCBI): domain Bacteria; kingdom Pseudomonadati; phylum Pseudomonadota; class Gammaproteobacteria; order Pseudomonadales; family Pseudomonadaceae; genus Pseudomonas; species Pseudomonas sp. DP-17. The sequence continues at coordinate 100,001 of NZ_JAKSXG010000017.1, read as the reverse complement.
CGGATGCTCAACCTGATAGGCTTCTTCGGCACCTTCGGCATCGGCCTCGCCTGGGGGCTGCGCTCGTACAAGCCGGAGCTGTTCGGGACGACCGAGCCGTTCCTGATCCTGTTCTTCCTCACCTACGTCGCCATCGGCCTGCTGTTCGCCCGCCGTCGCCTGCGCCAGGCGGCTGGTGCGCCGGAGGACGATTCCCGTGAGGCGCTGCTGCGCTGGTCGGCGCGGCAGACCGACTATGTCGACGGCACCGTGCTGTTCGGCACGCCGCTGGTGGGTTTCGGCCTGCAATACGCGATCATCCAGCACCTGGCATTCGGCGCGGCGTTCAGCGCCCTGGTGCTGGGCCTGTTCTACATGGTGCTCGCCCGCCTGCTGGCCGGGCGCACCGCCGGCCGCGCGCTGCTGCTGGTGGAAACCTGCCTGGCGCTGGGCGTGGTATTCGGCACGCTGGCGATCCCGCTGGGGCTGGATGCGCGCTGGACCTCGGCCGCCTGGGCCGTGGAAGGCGCCGGCATCTTCTGGCTCGGCTTGCGCCAGCAGCGGCCGTTGGCTCGGATCTTTGCCTTGTTGCTGCAAGTGGGCGCGGCGCTGGCCTTCCTTGCCGGCCTGGAGATGAACCCGCTGTCGCTGACCCTGCTCGACGGCGCACCGCTAGGCGCACTGATGCTCGGCGTGGCGCTGCTGTTCAGCTTCTGGAACCTGCGCAATGCCGATCCGCAGACCCTGCGCAGTTGGGAGCCGAACGCCCGCCCGCTGCTGGCGGCCTTCGGCCTGGCCTTCCTCTACCTGATCGCACCCCTGCTGATGGGCGCGGACGGCACGGCCATGGCCTGGGCCGTCGCCGGGCTGGCGACCCTGTTTGCCGCGCTGCGCCTGCGTTCGCGTACCTTCCTGGCCTGCGCCTTCGCGGTACAGCTGCTGGGCGGTGCGGTGTTCCTGCTGCATCTGCACGGCGCCCAGGAAGGTAGTGGTGTGCTCGGTTCGGGCTGGCGCGGGCTGGTCACCGCCTCGCTGATCGGCCTGGCGCTGATCGCCGCCATGCTCATCGCAGCACGTGATTCGATGGTGCGCGATGATCGCCGGCTGATGCTCGGCCTGAGCGTCGTCCTGCTGCTGGGCCTGGCCTTCATCAACCTCGCCGTGCTTTTCGTGCTGCCGTGGCAGACCGCCGCCGCCGTCTGGGCCGGCAGCGGCCTGCTGATCCTCTGGCTGAGCCTGCAATTGCAGCAGCGCGCCGCGTTCGTCTTCGGCCTGGTGCTGCAGGTGATCGGCGCCGGGGCCTTTCTGCTCGGCGGCTCGGTATTGTTCGGCGACCTGCCCAGCGAGGGGCTGGCGCCCTTGGCGCACATGGGCTTCTGGACCCCTGCGGTGCTGGCGCTGGCCGCGTTGATCGGCGCCTGGCGCCTGCATCGCGCCAGTGAGCGCGAGCACAACCTGGCGCTGGGCGGCCTCGGGCTGGAGCAACTGTCGCAATTGCTGCTCGTGTGGGGCGCTGGCTGGTGGGCGCTGACCACTGTCTGGGAAGTTGCCCGCTTCGTGCCCGGCGAGATGCGCGAGCATGTGGCGCTGCTGGTGGCGGCGGTCAGCGTCGGTCTCTGGTCGCTGCTGGCGCGCCGCGAGCAGTGGCGCGCGCTGGCGCTGCTGTGCCTGGCGCTGGTGCCGGTGTCGCTGGTGGCGCTGGCCAGTGCCTGGAACCTGGACTATCACCCGCTGGCACAACTGGGCTGGCTCGGCTGGCTGGCGGTGTTCGCGGTGCACTTCCTCACCCTGCGCCGACTCGACGCCTTGCTGCCGCAGCGTGCGGCACAGGCAGCCCATGTTCTGGGTTGCTGGCTGATCCTCGGCGTGCTGGCGCTGGAGCTGCGCTACCTGTTCTTCGCCCTGGCCGAGCATTACAACGCCTGGCGCTGGCTGGGCTGGGCGCTGGTGCCGAGCCTGTTCCTGATCCTCATGGGGGGCGTGGCGCGCCTGCCGTGGCCGGTGGCGGCCTTCGAGCGCGAGTACCGCGCGATCGCTGCCGCCCCGGTGGCCCTGGCGCTGCTGGGCTGGTTCTGGTTGGTCAACCTGTTCAGCAACGGCGCCGCCGACCCGCTGCCGTACCTGCCCTTGGTGAACCCGCTGGAGCTGGGCATGCTCATCGTGCTGGCGGCGATCTTCCAATGGACGCGCCTGGGCCTGCCGCAACTGGGCGTCGCCGAATCGACCCTGCGCCTGCCGGTACAGGCGGTGCTCGGTGCTTCGCTGTTCGCCCTGCTGACCATGGCTGTGTGCCGCACCGCGCACCATTGGGGCGGCGTGCCGTTCGAGTTCGATTCCCTGAGCCAGTCCATGCTGGTACAGGCCGGGTTGTCCATCGTCTGGGCGCTGATTGCGCTGGGCCTGATGATCGCCGGGCACCTGCGCGGTCGCCGCGACTTCTGGCTGGTCGGGGCGGTGCTGCTGGTGGTCGTGGTGATCAAGCTGTTCCTCGTCGACCGTGCCAGCGGCGGCAGCCTGGAACGCATCATTTCCTTCATCGGCGTCGGCGTGCTGATGCTGATCGTCGGCTACTTCGCGCCGCTGCCGCCGCGCCGGTCGGCGGCCGAAGAACTCTCGCAACAGGAGCAACCCTCCGCATGAAGCTCATCCCCCTTGCCCTGCTTGCAGGTGCCTGCCTGCTGGGCAACCAGGCCAGCGCCGCACCCACTCCGGCGGACTTCGCCCATCGCGTTCCGCTGGAGGTGTCCGGCAACGGCCCGTGGTACCGCGTGCAGTTGCCCATCGAGGTGCTGTTCGCCGCCCGCCATGGCGACCTGCGCGACGTGCGCATCTTCAACGCCGAAGGCGAGGCGCTGCCCTACAGCCTGCGCACCAGTGCGGCCAGTGAGAAGCAGGTACGCAGTGAAGTGCAGGCGCGCATCTTCCCGTTGCGCGGCGCCTCTGGCAGCGCGGCCGGCGACAACCTGAAAATCGTCCGCAGCACCACCGGCACCATCCTCGAAATCACCCCGAACGCACCTGCCCAGGACAAGACCCAGGTGCTGCGCGGCTGGCTGCTGGAAACCGGTTCCGGCGACCTGCCGCTGGATCGCCTGCAACTGGACTGGACCGCGGACAGCGACGGCTTCCAGCGCCTGCGCATCGAAGCCAGCGACGACCTGGAGCACTGGCGCTCCCTCGGCGAAGGGCAGCTGGCGCGGCTGGACTTCAACGGCCAGCGCATCGAGCAGAACGACATTGCGCTGCCCGGCGAGACGGCGCGCTATCTGCGCCTGTGGTGGGAATCGCCGGAGCAGGCCGCGCAACTGGTCGGCGCCACGCTCAGCGGTAGTCGCAGCAGTAGCGGCCCGGTGCCGATGCTCTGGTCCGAGCCGCTGGCGGCCAAGGCCGACAACAATGGCGACTTCAGCTGGAGCCTGCCGTTGGCGCTGCCGGTGGAACGCGTGCGGATTCCCCTGCAGCAGGACAACACCCTGGCGCCAGTGGTGATCTCCGGCCGCCACGACGGCAACGTGAAATGGACGCCGCTGGCGCGCGGCGTGCTGTATCGCCTGCCGGGGCAGGGCGGTGAGATCACCCAGGAGGAGCTGCAACTGCCCGGCACTCCCCTTGGCCAGCTGCGTCTGCAGGTGGATGCGCGCGGCGGCGGCCTGGGCGGTTCGACGGCGCACCTGAGCGTGGGTGTTCGTGCCAGCGAACTGGTGTTCCTCGCCCGCGGCGGCGAGCCTTATGAACTGGCGGTGGGCAGCGGCTCCCTCAGCGATGCCAGCCTGCCACTGACCACCCTGGTGCCCGGCTACGAGCCCAAGCGCCTGGCGAGCATGGGCGAGGCGCGGCTCAAGGGCACTCTGCAGGCGCCGGCGACACCATTGCCTGCCGATGTCGCGAAAGCCGATACCAGCTGGAAACGCTACGGCCTTTGGGCGCTGCTGCTGGCGGGCGTCGGCCTGCTCGCGCTGATGGCGCTGAGCCTGCTGCGAAATAACCGCCAGGCGGGCTGATCGACGCGGATCGCCGCAAGATAGGGGTGTCGCTTGTAGAAATTCTGATACTGTCTTGCTTGTTCTGATTGCCGAATAACAACAAAGCATGGAGTAGCAGAATGATCAGAAAGGCGCTCACCCCGCTGGCGGCTGCATGCGCGATGGCCATTGCCACTCAGGCCTCCGCAGCCCCTTCGCCGTATTCCACCCTGGTCGTCTTCGGCGACAGCCTGAGCGATTCCGGCCAGTTCGCCGATGCCGGCGGCCCCGCCGGTGCCAGTACCCGCTTCACCAACCGCGTCGGCCCGACCTATCTGGACGGCAGCGGCGAAATCTTCGGCCCCACCGCACCGATGATCCTGGGCGGCAAGCTGGGTATCGGCGGCACCGACCTGAACCCTTCGACTTCGCTGGTCCCCGGTACGGTGGACGGCAACAACTGGGCGGTCGGCGGCTACCGCACCGACCAGATCTACGATTCGATCACCGCTGCCGGCGGTTCGGTGGTGACTTCCGGCTCCACCAGCCGCACCCGTGATGGCTACCTGGTGAACAACCGCGCCGATCCGAATGCGCTGTACTACCTCACCGGTGGCGGCAACGACTTCCTCCAGCTGCGCATCACCAACGACCCGACGGCCCGTGCTGCAGCCGGCCGCCTGGTGGACAGCGTGGATGCGCTGCACAACGCCGGTGCGCGCTACATCATGGTCTGGCTGCTGCCCGACCTTGGGCAGACGCCGGCCACCAACGGAACCGCGCTGCAATCCTTCGGCACCCAGCTGTCGGGCATCTTCAACGAGGAACTGGTCAGCCAGCTCGCGGCCTCCAACGCCAACGTCATCCCGCTGAATATCCCGGCGATGTTCAAGGAAGTGCTGGCCACCCCGGGCGCCTATGGCCTGGCGACCGACCAGAACCTGATCGGCACCTGCTTCAGCGGCAACAGCTGCCCGGAGAACCCGGTGTACGGCCGCCACGGCACCCAGCCCGATCCGACCAAGCTGATCTTCAACGATGGCGTGCACCCGACCATCGCCGGCCAGAGCCTCATCGCCGACTACGCCTATTCGGTGCTCTCCGCCCCCTGGGAAGCGACCATGCTGCCGGAAATGGCCCTGGGCACGTACAACGCCTACCAGGACCAACTGCGCAGCCAGTGGCTGGCGGACTGGGAAAACTGGCAGGGCGTCAACCAGTGGCGCGGCTTCGTCACCGGGGGAGCGCAGCACCTCGATTACGACGACCAGGGCAGCGCAGCCGATGGCGACGGCTATGGCGCCAACCTGACCCTGGGCACCAGCTATCGCCTCGACGAAGCCTGGCGCATCGGCGGCTCGCTGGGCTTCTACCGGCAGAAGCTGGAGCTGGGCGCGGACGACTCCGACTACAAGCTGGGCAGCTACCTGGGCAGCCTGTTCGTGCAGTTCCAGCAAAACCGCTGGTGGGCCGATGCCTCTGTCACGGGCGGCAAGCTCGACTTCGATGAGGCAAACCGCAAGTTCACCATCATCAACCACGAGGTCGAAGAGAAGGCCGACACCGACGGCAACCTGCTGGCCTTCAGCGGTCGCCTGGGCTACGACATCGCCCAGGGTGGCGAGAATTGGCACCTGTCGCCGTTCGTCAGCGCCGACTGGGCGCGGGTGAAAGTGGACGGCTACGAAGAGGACAGTGGCCGTTCCACCGCGCTGGCCTATGACGAGCAGAAACGCTACTCCCGCCGCCTCGGCGTCGGTCTGCAAGGCAAGCTGGAGCTCTCCCCGGACACCCAGCTGTTCGGAGAGGTCGCGGTGGAGCGCGAGTACGCTGACGATACCCAGAACGTCGGGATGAACTTCACCAGCCTGCCGGACGTCGGCTTCAGCCTGCAGGGCTACACCCCGCAGAGCCACCTGCAGCGCGCCACCATCGGCTTCGCCCAGAAGCTGACCCCGGAACTCTCGCTGCGCGGCGGCTACAGCGCGCACCGCAGCAGCGACGATCTGGCCCAGGGCGTGAACCTGGCGCTGAGCCTGGACTTCTGATCGGCTGATCCGAGCGTCGCGGGGTGACGGGCGGTTGCGGCCGTCACCCCGTTTTCTTTCCACTGTACTGCTCGCCGCGCGGCCGAAGGTCGCGGGGCCGATCGCCTTTGGGGAACTGCCCGTGCGCGGCGGGCTCCAAGCATTCGGCGACCCTACCGTGCAGGAGGCGTCGCGGTCTTTTCCACGCTAGAATGCGCCCTGATTTTTTCTACCTTCTCCCCTGGAGCCTTCCATGTCCCGCGTTACCCTGAGCCGCTATCTGATCGAGCAGACCCGCAGTCACAACACCCCGGCCGACTTGCGCTTCCTCGTCGAGGTGGTCGCGCGCGCCTGCAAGGAAATCAGCCATGCCGTTTCCAAGGGCGCCCTGGGCGGCGTGCTGGGCAGCATGGGCACCGAAAACGTGCAGGGTGAGGTACAGAAGAAGCTGGACGTGATCTCCAACGAGATCCTCCTTGAAGCCAACGAGTGGGCCGGCAACCTGGCTGGCATGGCTTCGGAGGAGATGGATCACCCCTACCAGATCCCGGGCAAGTACCCCAAGGGCGCCTACCTGCTGGTCTTCGATCCGCTGGACGGCTCCTCCAACATCGACGTCAACGTCTCGGTCGGCACCATCTTCTCCGTGCTGCGCTGCCCCCATGAGTACCTCAGCCAGAACGACAGCCTGCGCGAGGAGGCCTTCCTCCAGCCGGGCACCACGCAGGTTGCCGCCGGCTACGCGATCTACGGCCCGCAGACCATGCTGATCCTGACCCTGGGCAACGGCGTCAAGGGCTTCACCCTGGACCGCGAGCTGGGCAGCTTCGTGCTGACCCACGAGAACATCACCGTCCCCACCAGCACCGCCGAATTCGCCATCAACATGTCCAACGAGCGCCACTGGGAGGCCCCGGTGAAGCGCTACGTCAACGAACTGCTGGCCGGCAAGGAAGGCCCGCTGGGCAAGAACTACAACATGCGCTGGATCGCCTCCATGGTGGCCGACGTGCACCGCATCCTGACCCGTGGCGGCGTATTCATGTACCCGCGCGATTCCCGCGAGCCGGAGAAGCCCGGCAAGCTGCGCCTGATGTACGAAGCCAACCCGATGTCCTTCATCATCGAGCAGGCTGGCGGCGCCGCCACCAACGGTCACCAGCGCATCCTCGACATCCAGCCGGAGAACCTGCACCAGCGCGTCGCGGTGTTCCTGGGCTCCAAGGAAGAAGTCGAGCGCGCCACTGCCTACCACAAGGAAGGCTGATGACCACCACGCCCTGGCAGATGCTGCTCGACTGGTGGTTCGGCACTGCGCTGGATGCCAATGAGGTCGCCGCCCAGCGCAACGCGCTGTGGTTCGGCAAGAGCGCCTGCCAGGACGTGGACTCGGAAAACCGTTTCGGCGGCCTGGTGCGCCAGGCCCTGGACGGTGGTCTGCAGGAGTGGGAGCGCGAGCCACAGAGCTGGCTGGCCCTGATCCTGCTGCTGGACCAGCTGCCACGCATGGTCTTCCGCGATTCTCCGCGAGCCTACGCCGGCGACGCCCGCGCCCAGCAACTGGTGCGCCAGGGGCTGGAGGCCGGTTTCGACCGCCAGTTGCCGCGTATCGAGCGTGTGTTCGTCTACATCGTCCTGGAGCACGCCGAGGACCTGGCCAGCCAGAACGAGGCGGTGCGCCTGTTCGAAGCCCTGCAGGCGGAATCCAGCGACAGCGAGAAGGTCGTGTTCGCCGGGTACCTCGCCTATGCACGCAAGCATCAGGTGGTGATCGAGCGCTTCGGCCGCTTCCCCCATCGCAACGCCATCCTCGGCCGTGAGTCCACCGCTGAAGAAGCGGTGTTCCTCACGGAACCTGGCTCACGTTTCTGACTCCAAGCCGGCGGCCTTTCCGGCTGCCCTGTGCCAAGCTGTGGGCTGGGCCCCTCAAAAAATGGAGTTGTCGATGTCCTTCCGCCGCCTCGCGCTCGTCGCGTTCTGTGTCGTCCTGGCCGCTTGCAGCAAAGTGAACCAGGAGAACTATTCGAAGATCAAAACCGGCATGAGCAAGGCCGAAGTCGAAGACCTGCTCGGCAAACCCACCGAATGCTCTGGCGCTCTGGGCGTTTCCAGCTGCACCTGGGGCGACCAGAAAGCCTTCATCAGCATCCAGTACGCCGGCGACAAAGTGCTGCTGTTCTCCGCCCAGGGTCTGAAATAAGCACGCCCGGGCAGGGCAGCCAAGGAGGAGCGAATGCGTCGATACACGAGTCGATACCTCAGTCGATCCATCACCTGGCTGGCCTGCCTGGCCGCTCTGAGTGGTTGCGCCGGCTCGGCCCAGCAACCGCCGCAGACCGTGCAGGTGGACCTCAAGCGCTACGAGGGCACATGGTATGAGCTGGCGCGCAAGCCGATGTTCTTCCAGCGCCAGTGCGCGCAATCCGAGGCCCGCTACCGCCTGCAGGAAGACGCCAGCATCGCGGTGACCAACCGCTGCCTGACCAAAGACGGCGAATGGGACCAGGCCACCGGCCGCGCCGAGGCTCAGGTGCCAGGCCGCACCGACAAGCTCTGGGTGCGTTTCGACAACACCTTCTCGCGGATCTTCCCCGGCCTCGCCAAGGGCGATTACTGGGTGCTCTATGTCGACGACGACTACCAGACTGCACTGGTGGGCAATCCGAACCGTGAATACCTCTGGCTGCTCTCGCGCCAACCGGTGGTGCCGGACGCCACCCGCATGAAACTGCTGGAGCTGGCGCACGAGCGCGGTTACCAGACCGACGACCTGATCTGGCGGACGGGGGAGAATTCCGTACCCTGACGAAAAACGCCCCGAGGGGCGTTTTTTCATGGTGGTTAGTTCCTGCGGGCTCGCTCCTGCAGGCTCAGTCCCGATTCCTGGGATGGGTATCGCTGCGATACCCATCAGCGATGCTTGGCGTCACACCGCCCCGTCCAGCAGCGAGCGCAACAGCTCCACCGTCGGCTGCTGCCGCTGCGCATCGCGATAGACCAGCCCCACGCTCAGCGGAATGCGCGGCTCGCTCAGCGGCTTCCAGAGCAGGTCCTTGTGCCCATGCATCTGCCGGGCGCGGCCGGGCAGTACAGTGGCGAAGCGGCTCTGCGGCAGGCTGTCGAGGATGCCGCCCATGTGGTTCAGCTCCGCCTGCACCCGCGGTCGCCGGCCGATGGCTGCCAGTTGCTCCTGCCAGATCTGCCGGGCGCGGAATTCCTCGCCGAGCAGCAGCATCGGCAGTTCCGCCGCCTGGGCCAGCGACACCTTCTTGAAGTCCTTCAGCGGATGATCCGCCGGGATTACCAGTTGCAGCTCGTCCGGGTACAGCTCCACGCCGTGGAGCGCCGGTTGGCGCGGGGGCAGGAAGCCGATGCCGATGTCCAGCTGGCCGATCAGCAGGCGGCGCTCGATCTCCACCCCCGAGAGTTCGTAGATGCGCACCTGCACGTGCGGCTGCGCGGCGTGCAGGCGTTCCACCAGGTGCGGCACCAGGCTTGCGTTGACCGTCTGCAGCACACCGATGGCCAGGCTGCGTGCACTCTGCCCGCGAAAACCGCGCAGTGCCTCGCGGGCCCGCTCCAGGCCCTCGAGCAGCGGCACCGCATGGTTGTACAACGTGTGTGCGGCGGCGGTGGGCAGCAGGCGCTTGCCGCTGCGCTGGAACAGCGCCACGTCGAGGTTCTGCTCCAGGTGGCGGATCTGCTGCGACAGCGCCGGCTGGGAAATCGCCAGGCGTTCGGCGGCGCGCCCGACGTGGCCTTCCTCATACAGCGCAACGAAATAGCGGAGCTGGCGGAAATCCATAAGGTCTGCTTATCAATGAAACTGGAAAATCGAAATGGAGTAATGCCTATCCAGGCCTCTACTCTAGCGCTTGTCCGCTGTCTCAGATGGGTAGACAAAGGTGGAAAGCATCGTCATCCAGGGCGTTTTCATAGGCAAAGTCGAAGAAAGCTGGGGAGGTCTGCTCAGCGACATCGGCAAGCTGGAAACGCATCAGGAAGTCTGGCTCGGCGCCGAAGGGCTGCCGGGCGACGCACGGGCCGATCTGCGCCGCGACGGCGGCCTGGACCGCGCGCTGCACCACTACCCGGCCGAGCACTACCGCCACTGGCGCAAGCAGCACCCGCAGACGCGCTGGCGACAGCCGGCCTTCGGTGAGAACCTGTCGACCTTCGGCCTCAATGAACAGGAGGTCTGCATCGGCGACCTGTTCCGCTGGGGCGAAGCGCTGATCGAAGTGAGCCAGCCGCGTTCGCCCAGCTATCGCCTGGCCAAGCGCTGGAACCTGCCCGAACTGCCTTTCGAGGTGCAGGAGCAGGGGCGCTGTGGCTGGTTCTACCGGGTGCGCCGTTCCGGCATGGTCGCCCCCGACGCACCGCTGGAGCTGGTGCAGCGGCACTACCCGCAGCTCACCGTGGCGAGCCTGCTGGACTGGTACTTCGGCCACCCGCTGGAACGTACCGGACTGCGCCTGATGATGGCCTGCGACGCGCTCTCCCTGCGCTGGCGCAAGACCGCCGCGCAACGCCTCACCAGTGGCGTGCTGGAAGACTGGACGGCCCGCCTGGCGGGCCCCGAATGTTCGGAGCAGGGCGGCCTGCAGAGCTGAGCCGCACTGTTTCGCAAATGTCCTCGCGCCCGCCCCCGGACGTCGTCTTGGTCCTGCGGGGCGGCTTTTATCGCCGCCGCCGAGCCTGTCACAGGGTTCGGCGGCGTTGTCATGCCGACGTAACACCGCGTTCCTAACCTTCCGCCGATAGCTTTTACTGACAACCCGAGCCGTCAGAAAGACGGCCGCGCGGAAGGAACCATCTGATGAGCGAGCGTTTCCAGGATTTCCACGACCGACTGGCCGCCTTCGACGACCAATCGATCAACCCCTCCGGCAACCTGCCGATGAGCGAGCTGATCGACGCCTCGCGCCGCCGCCTGCTGAAGAACAGCCTGGTGCTGGGCGCGGTCGGCTTCCTCGGCGGCGGCCTGTTCCCCGGCCGCTCGCTGTTCGCTGCGGACGCCCCGGTACCCACCGCGCTGCTGGGCTTCAAGAGCGTGCCGGTGCAGCAGGACCCGAAATTCGACAGGGTGATCGTCGCCGAAGGCTACAGTGCCCGGCCATTCTTCTCCTGGGGGGACGCCGTGGTGACCGGCTCGCCGGCCTGGAAGGGCGATGCCAGCGAGGACTGGAAAGCCCAGGAGCTGCAGGCCGGCGACAACCATGACGGCATGCACTACTTCCCCTTCCCCGATGCGCCGGACAGCCACGGCCTGCTGGTGATCAACCACGAGTACATCAACCCGACGCTGCACCCCAAGGGCCAGACCTTCGAGGACCGCCCAGATGGTTCGCGCGGCCGCCCGGAAGGCGAGGTGCGCAAGGAAATCGCCGCCCACGGCCTGAGCGTTATCGAGGTGAAGAAGGACGCCGGCGGCCAGTGGCAGCGCGTCGAGGGTTCGAGCTACAACCGCCGCATCACCGGCAGCTCGCCGCTTGACCTGTCCGGCCCTCTGGCCGGCCACGACCTGCTGCGCACCGCCAGCGACCCTGAGGCCAGACAGGTGCTCGGCACCCTGAACAACTGCTCCATGGGCGTCACGCCCTGGGGCACTTACCTGGCCTGCGAAGAGAACTGGCACCAGTACTTCGTCAACCGCGACAAGGACGACTACACCAAGCGCGTTGCGCACAAGCGCTACGGCCTGTCCAACGGTCAGTTCAGCAACTACTACGCCTGGGAGGCGGTGGACGCGCGCTTCGACGCCACGCCGAAAGCCGACCAGCCCCACGGCGGCCACGTCAACGAGCCGAACCGCTTCGGCTGGGTGGTGGAGATCGACCCGTTCGACCCGACGTCCACGCCAAAAAAACGCACCGCGGTGGGCCGCTTCTGCCGCGAGTGCTCGACCCTGTCGCTGGGCGCCGACAACCGGATGGCTTTCTATTACGGCGATGACACCAAGGGCGAGTACATCTACAAGTTCGTCCCGGCCGGCACCTATAACCCGGACAACCGCGCGGCCAACCGCGACCTGCTGGACGAGGGCACCCTCTACGTCGCCCGCTTCAACGCCGACGGCAGCGGCCAGTGGCTGCCGCTGGTGCATGGGCAGAACGGCCTGACCGCCGAAAACGGTTTCCCCAGCCAGGCCGAGGTGCTGGTCAACGCCCGCGCCGCCGCCGACAAGCTCGGCGCCACGCCCATGGACCGCCCCGAATGGGTCGCCGTACAGCAGACCACCCGCGAGGTGTACGTCAGCCTCACCAACAACGACGGGCGCGGCAAGAAGCAGCCGGTGGACGCCGCCAACCCGCGCCAGGAGAACCTCCACGGGCAGATCCTGCGCTGGAACGAAACCGGCGGCGATCCGACCGCCACCACCTTCCAGTGGGAAATCTTCCTGCTGGCCGGCGAGCACAAGGGTTCTGGTGCGCCGGAGAACCTGGTCGGCACCATCAACGGCGACATCTTCTCCTCGCCGGACGGTCTCTACTTCGACACTGCCGGCCGCCTGTGGATCGAGACTGACTATGACGACGCCGAAGCGCCGATGCAGGCCATGGGTTGCAACCAGCTGCTCTGCGCGGACCCGCACAGCCGCGAGGTGCGGCGCTTCCTTGTCGGCCCGCGCGGCTGCGAGCTCACCGGCATCACCCAGACACCGGATGGCAAGACGCTGTGGGTGAACATCCAGCACCCGACTATCAGCTTCCCGGCCAGCGACGGCAGGAGCATCCCGCGCTCCACGACGCTGGTGATCACCAAGGATGATGGGGGCGTGATCGGGACTTGATGGGCCGAGCGGTTAGGGTGAGGAGCGTTGCGGAAGCGCGCCGCTCGGGCGGTCCGCTGGAACCTTAAAGCTCGACCTCACCCCCCGCCAATGCACACAGCTCGGTAAAGTCGACGATCTCCGTTTCCCGTCCATCCACCCGGATCAGGCCGTGCTTCTGCAGGCGGGTGAAGCTGCGCGATACGGTCTCCACCGCCAGCCCCAGGTAGTCGCCGATCTCGTTGCGCGACATGCTCAGGCGGAAGCGCGTAGCGGAAAAGCCGCGCTCGCGGAAGTGCGCGGAAATATTCAGCAGGAAGGCCGCGATGCGCGAGTCCGAATTCAGCCGCGAGAGCAGCAGCTTCATCTGCTGATCCTCGCGGATCTTGCGGCTCATCATCAGCATGATCTGGTGCGACAGCCCCGGTATCTGAAGCGACAGCTCCTCCAGTTGGCTGAACGGAATCTCGCTGCACAGGGTGCTTTCCAGTGCCTGCGCCGATACCGGGTAGCTGCCTTCGCCCATGCCGGAGAAGCCGAAGATCTCGGTGGCGAAGTAGAAGCCGGTGATCTTCTCCAGCCCCTGCTCGTTGGTGGTGAAGGTCTTGATCGAACCGGAGCGCACCAGGAACACGCTATGGAACGGATCGCCCTGGCGGAACACGAAGTCCCCCTTGTGCAGCAGGTGCCCCGGCTTGATGATCGCCTCCAGCTCCAGGACCTTGTCGTCGCTCAGGGACGGCGGCGCCAGCCGGCAGTTCTTGCAGTACGGTTGCGGTTTGATCATCTGATTCATCCCTATCCCCATGCGCCACGCGCGAAGTGAAGCGGTCCCCGGGCGCATCGCCCCCACGTGAAACCATAGCAACTGAACCTGATCTGTCATCCGTCGGCCGGCGCAGAAGCGAAATTGGCCAATGGATTTTTCATACCGGCTTGACCCTTTCTTCACTGCGCCGCCTTCAGTCTCCACGAGCATGCGCCAGGGGGTTATCGGGGGAGACCGCCAACTCCGGGGTGCATCGACGCACCTTGTCATCAAGGGCACGCGTCGATCCCACTCATTTCCGGAGACAAACCCGTGAACAACAAACTGCCTCAGATCACCCTGGCCTTCTGGGTGATGAAGATCTGCGCCACCACCCTGGGGGAAACCGCCGGCGACCTGCTGTCGATGACCCTCAACGTCGGCTATGCGATCAGCTCGCTGATCCTCATCAGCCTGTTCCTCGTTACCCTGGTCGGCCAGCTCGCCAGCAAGCGCTACGTGCCCTGGCTGTACTGGCTGGTGATCCTCTCCACCAGCACCGCCGGCACCACCATGTCGGACTTCATGGACCGTACCCTGGGGCTCGGCTACGCCACCGGCTCGGCGATCCTGATCAGTATCCTGGTGGCGATCTTCGCGCTGTGGCGTTTCAGCGGCACCTCGCTGTCGGTGGACAACATCCGCAGCCTCAAGGGCGAGATGTTCTACTGGATCGCCATCCTCTTCTCCAACACCCTGGGCACCGCGCTGGGCGACTTCCTCGCCGACGACTCGGGCCTGGGCTTCGCCGGCGGCGCACTGCTGATCGGCAGCCTGATCGCCGGGGTGGTGGCGCTGCACTATTTCACCAAGCTGTCCTCGGTGCTGCTGTTCTGGGTGGCCTTCGTGCTGACCCGTCCGTTCGGCGCGACCCTGGGCGATGTGCTGACCAAGTCCCACGAGAAGGGCGGGCTGGACTTCGGCACCATCGGCTCCTCGGCCATTCTTGCCGGCATCCTGGTAGCGCTGGTGGTGGTGGTCAGCATAAGGCAGAAGCGCGAGGAGCAGAGCAGCGCAGCGGTGCTGTCATCCTGACGGTTTGACATGCAGCCCGTCCCGTGGAAACGCGACGGGCTAGCCTTGTGAAATTTGTTCTGTTATTTTTCATGAAAAATAATCAGAACAATTTCACGAGGTCGCGATGTTCCTGCGTTCGCCCGAACCGGTCGGCACCTACTACGCCGGCGCCAACCCCGAGCTGATCCAGCCGCGCGATACGCTGCGCGAACCGCTGGAGTGCGAAGTCCTGGTGATCGGCGCCGGCTTCAGCGGCCTGCATACGGCGCTGCAGCTGGTCGAAGGCGGCCGCCAGGTCTGCATGATCGAGGCCAGCCGCATCGCCTGGGCTGCCTCCGGACGCAACGGCGGGCAGGCGCTGCCGGGCTGGTCCAGCGACCTGGGCCCGATCGAGGACGACCTTGGCCACGAAGGCGCGCTGCGCCTGTGGCAGGGCATGCTCTGGGCCGCCCACGAATTGCGTGACCTGCCGCAACGCCACGGCTTCGACTGCGACTACCGCATCGGCCACCTGTGGACCGCCGTGCTGCAACGCCGGGTCGGTTCGCTCTACGACTGGCAGGCCGAAGCCAATCGCCGCTGGGGTTATGAAGGCCTGCAGTTCATCCCCCGTGAAGACCTGCCGCAGTGGATCGCCAGCGACCGCTACCAGGCCGGACTGTACGACCCGAACTCCGCGCACCTCAACCCGTTGAAACTGGCTTACGGCCTGGCCTGCGCCATCGAGCGCGCCGGTGGCCGCATCTTCGAGCAGACCCGCGCACTGAGCTTCCGTGAAACTTCCGGTGGCTACGAAGTCACCACTGAACATGGCAGTGTGCGCTGCGCCTCCCTGGTGCTGGCCTGCAACGCCTACATCGACGGCCTCGACCGCGACGTCTCCGAACGCATCCTGCCGGTGGGTACCTACCAGGTCGCCACCGCACCGCTGGGCGAGGAGTTGGCCCGCTCGCTGCTGCCGAAAAACTGCTGCGTGACCGACAACCAGTTCGTCCTCGACTACTTCCGCCTGACCCCCGATCATCGCCTGCTGTTCGGTGGTGGCTGCACCTACCTGGGCGGCATGCCGTCGGACATACGCGCCGCCACGCGGCCCTATGTCGAGCGGGTATTCCCGCAGCTCAAGGGCGTGGAACTGGAATACGCCTGGGGCGGACACATCGACTGCAGCATGCGGCGCACCCCGGACATCGGCCGGCGCGGCGATCTCTACTGGCTGCAGGGCTATTCCGGCCACGGCGTGCTGCCGAGCCTGGCTGCCGCCCATGCCGTGAGCGAAGCCATGTTCGGCCGCAGCGACGAGCTTGACCTCTATCAACGCATCCGCAATCCCGGGTTCCCCGGCGGCCAGCGCTTCGCCGCGCCACTGGAAGCCGTCGGCAAGGCCTGGTATCGATTGCGGGATTTCATCTGAATCGGATTTCGCCATGACCCAGACGGTTGCCAATGACCACCTTGCCACGCTGATCCGCGACCTGCGCAAGCACAAGAATCTCACCCTGGGCGAGCTGGCCGAGCAGATCGGCCGCTCGGTGGGCTTCCTTTCCCAGGTCGAGCGCGGCCTGTCGCAACCCACGGTCGCCGACCTCACCGCCATCAGCGAAGCCCTGGGCGTGCCGACCACCTACTTCTACGCCGGCGACACCCGCCGCGAGCGTGATTGGGTGACCCGCCCGAACGACCGCCGCACCCTGTATTACGCCGGCGGCGTCACCGACATCCTCGCCTCGCCGAACATGTCCGGTGGCTTCTCCGTGCTCGACAGCATCCTCGCCCCCGGCGCCACCAGCGGCGAAGGCCACCTGGACGACAGCTCGGAGCAGGGCGGCTTCGTCCTCGAAGGCGAGCTGACCATCTGGTACGAGGACGATACCGTCACCCTCTATCCCAACGACAGTTTCCAGCTGCCGCCGCACAGCCAGTTCCGCTACGGCAACCTCACCGACAAACCGACAAGGGTGCTCTGGATCTTCACGTGATTTCCCAAGCCAGCCCGCGAGGGTTGGTTTAGGAAAACGATCCGGCCGCGCCCCGCACAAAGGCCCTATAGAAATCATGAACCGCCCCATGCATCCCGACCTGCTCAGCGAAGTCCGCGCCTTCCGCCAGCAATACCCGGACATCCGCTACGTCGACCTGATCTGCCTGGACATTCCCGGCCACTTCTACGGCAAGCGCTACCCCGTGGACATGCTCGAGAAGGTCGCCGCCGGCAGCCCGCTGAAACTGCCGCAGAACTGCGTACTGCTGGGCGCGCAGGGCGGCCTGCACCCCATCGGTGACTATTGCTTCAACGACGGCGACCCGGATGCGCCGCGCCGCCTGATCCCCGGTTCGCTCAAGCCGGTGCGCTGGGAGAACCAGCCGCTGGGGCAGATGCTGATCAGCTCCGACGGCACCGAGGCGCCCATCGAATTCGAACCGCGCGAAGTGCTCGCCCGCGTCATGCAGCGCCTGGAATCCAAGGGCATCCGCCCGGTGGTGGCCTTCGAGCTGGAGTTCTACCTGTTCGACAGGAAGCTCGATGCCGGGCTGCCGCAGTACCCGCGCGACCCGCTGTGCGACGACGAGGATGACCAGCCGAACATGCACATCGAGCGCCTGTCGCGCTTCTCCGATGTGCTCCATGAAATCGTCGAAGCCTCCCGCGAGCAGGGCGTCGACGCCAACGTCATCACCGCCGAGATCGGCCCGGGCCAGTTCGAGATCAACTTCGCCCACTGCGACGACGGCCTCCACGCTGCCGACCAGGCCGCGCTGTTCACCCGCGCCACCCGTGGCGTCGCGCTCAAGCACGGCTATCGCGCCAGCTTCATGAGCAAGCCTTACCTGCATGCACCGGGCAGCGGCATGCACGTGCACGTCAGCCTTTACGACCGCGACGGCAACAACCTGCTCGATCGCGACAACCAGCAGGCCCTGCGCCACGCGGTGGCCGGCTGCCTGGAACTGCTGCCGCACTGCATGCCGATCTTCGCTGCCAACCACAACGCCTACCGCCGCTACGGCTCCCGCGTGAACGCCGCGAGCAAGGCCAGTTGGGGCTTCGAAGACCGCGATGCGTGCATCCGTATCCCCGAGTCCGATGGCAGGAACCTGCGCATCGAACACCGCCTCGCTGGCGCGGACGCCAACCCGTACCTGGTGCTGGCGGCGATCCTCACTGGTATGGAACACGGCCTGGAAGCTCGCCAGGAACCGATCCCGCCGCTCAACGAAGACCGCTCCAGCGGCATCGACTTCCCCCGCGACATGCTTGGCGCCGTCGCCGAGATGGAAGACCACCCGGTGGTGAAGGAAGGCCTGGGCAGCGAGTTCGTCTTCGTCTACTGCGAGAACAAGCGCCATGACCACCTGGACTTCATGAACGAAGTCAGCGCGCGGGAATATCGCTGGTTCCTCTGACGCCTGTGGCAGATCTGCCTTGCAGGAGCGAGCTTGCTCGCGAACCGGCCGCTCCCCTGCGGACCGAATCATCGCGGACAAGGTCCGCTCCTACGCGCGGGACCAGCACCGATGCCCCCGGGTGCGTAGGAGCGGACTTCGTCCGCGATTGTCTACCCGCTGGAACCGTTATCACCGGCGGGCATGCGATCTCCGATGCCATTCGCCGCGCAATGCACCAACGCCAATTTCTCTGAACCCGCTCCGCTTGCCCGCGGTCCATTTCCTGCACGAGGCAATCTTACAAGGAGCCACCGCATGGACTTCATCCGCATCCTCATCGCCATTCTTCTGCCGCCGCTGGGCGTGTTCCTCCAGGTCGGTTTCGGCGGAGCGTTCTGGCTCAACATCCTGCTGACGCTGCTCGGCTACATCCCCGGCATCGTCCACGCCGTGTACATCATCGCCAAACGCTGAGTCTCCGGCTCAGGCCGTCTCGGTCAGGGCGATGCGTTCGCCGTCGCCGAACTCGTCATGTACGGCGAGGGTGAGCGCAACAGGCCAGCTCCAGCCACCGGCCTTCCACCAGCATTCGGCGAACCATGCCTTGAGCGTGTTGGCGATCAAGGCAACGCCATCGAAGTCTTCTCCGAAGTACGCTGCATCAAATTCCGGGGTGTTTTCCAGGGCTAGCTGCAGGTCGAGTGCCTTGCCGGCGAACAGGCCGGGGGCGGCCGCATCGACCTTGTTGTTTTCTCCGCTGAGATACAGCCACGCTTCCGGCGTATCCAGACCGTCCTCACCCAGGAACAGCTGAACCTCACCGGTCAGTGACTCATCGGGCAAGCTGCGCTGCAGGAGTGTGCGCAGCTTGTCGATGGTGGCCGGTGCCGCGCGTTGCAGGAAACGCCGGTAGCGAGTGCGGAACTGGTCGGGGCTCAGGCCGTAGGGAATCATGCTGCGAACTCGTTGCGGCGGCGTGCCGGCAGAGTGGCCGGCGCCGGGTGATGGAAGGGTGCCATTCTTCCGCAAGCACTTCACTGCGCCAAGTGGGCCGGTTGAGCGGGTCCATCTTCAGTGCTAACCGGCCCGGCTGCCCTCCCAGAAATGCTCCGCCAGCATCCGTAGCTCCGCTGACAGTTCCGCCATGCGCGCGGCGCTGCGCTGGCAGGTGTCGACCTTCGCTGCGTTGCTGTCGGCCGAGCCGCGAATGGCGTGCAGGCTGCGCTGCACGTCTTCGCTGGCGACGCCCTGTTCCTCGATGGCTTCGGCGATCTCCAGACTCATGCGTTGGATCGCCGAGACCTGTTCGCTGATCTTCTCCAGCGTGCCCGCCGCCTGGCCGGCCTGCTCCAGGCTGGCCACCGCCTGGTCACAGCAGTGCCAGAGCGCCCGTACCGAATCCTCGGCGCCTTGCTGAAGGTTGCCGACCAGCGACTGGATGTCCCGCGCGGAATGCTCCGTGCGCGAGGCCAGTGCGCGGACCTCGTCGGCGACCACCGCGAAACCGCGTCCGCTTTCCCCGGCGCGCGCCGCCTCGATGGCGGCGTTCAGCGCCAGCAGGTTGGTCTGCCCGGCCACATCACGGATCACGTCGAGCATCCGCGAGATCGCCTCGCTGTGTTCCTTCTGCTGCTCCACCGCCGTGCTTGCCGCGCGCACGCCGGCTTCCAGCGCGGCGAGTTGTCCGCGCGTGCCCTGCACATCCTGATGCCCGGACTGGGTGATGCGTTCGCTGCACTGCGCCGCCACCGCGCTGTGCTGCGCATGGCGGGCGACCTCCTGGACGCTCTGTGCCAGTTGCTGCATGGCGCTGGCAACCTGCTCGGTCTCGCGCTGCTGCAATTGCGAAGCCGCGCTGCCGCCGGCCATGGCGTCGGCCAGGGCAGCGGAATGTTCGGCCAGTTGCCGCGAGGCGTCCGCCATGCGCCCGACCACCGCGGCGGTCTCCGCCTCCAGCATGCGGAAGGCGAAATCCAGCTCGCCGAATTCGTCGGCTCGGCCCGAGTAAAGCTGCTGGCTCAAAGGATTGTCGGCGATCTTCCGCGCCCGCAGGATCAGCGCCCGCAGTGGTTGCAGGCGCAGTACCAGCCAGGCGCCAGAAACGCCCAGCGCCAGCACGAAAGCCAGCGCCGTCAGCTTGGGCGACAGTAGTGCGAGCAGGGCGCCGCCGGCTTCGGCCAGCAGCAGGCCGAGCAGTAATTGCGCTATCAGCGGCAGGCGAGGACGACCCCGTTTCGCGCCTTCGCGCAGGCGCGCGTAGAGGTTCTCCGCTTCGGCGATCTGCTCGGCACCGGGCCGCGTGCGCACCGACTGGTACTCCACGATCTTGCCGCCATGGCGGATCGGCGTAACGAAGGCGCTGACCCAGTAGTGGTCGCCGTTCTTGCAGCGGTTCTTCACCAGGCCCATCCAGCTGCGCCCGGCCTGCAAGGTCTGCCAGAGATGGGCAAAGGCGGCGGGCGGCATGTCCGGGTGGCGAACGCGGTTGTGGTTGAAGCCCAGCAGTTCCTCGGCCTCGAAGCCGCTGATTCGCAGAAAGTCCGGGTTCACATGGGTGACCGCGCCCTTGAGGTCAGTGGTGGAGAGGATGTTGGCGTTGGCCGGCACTTCCACCTGGCGACCGGTGATGGGCAGGTTGAGCTTCATCGCTGATGCTCCAGGCGGGACTGAAACAGTTGCTCCGGCGCCAGCGGCTTGCTGAACAGGTAACCCTGGGCGTGGCGGCAGCCTTCCTGACGCAGGAAGTCGAGGTGCTCCTGGCGTTCCACGCCTTCGGCCACCACCTCCAGGCCCAGGCTGTGGCCCAGGCCGATGATCGCCCGGCAGATGGCGCTGAGTTCCGGGTCGTCCGGCACGCGGGTGATGAAGCTGCGGTCGACCTTGAGGATGTGCAGCGGGTAGCGCTTGAGATAGCCCAGCGAGGAGTAGCCGGTGCCGAAGTCATCCAACGCCAGGCGCACGCCCTCGGCGGCCAGTTCGCGCAGGCAGGCGAGGGTTTCCGCGCCGTCCTGCATCAGCAGGCTCTCGGTGATCTCCAGCACCAGGCTGCGCGGCGACAGGCCGCTCTCGGCGAGGATGTGCTGCACCCGCGCGGCGAAGCCCGGCTGCTGCAACTGGCGGCTCGACAGATTGACCGAGCAGTACAGGTTTCTATGCCCCTGACGCTGCCAAAGCGCCGTTTGCCGGCAGGCCTGGCGCAGCACCCAGTCACCGACCGGGACGATCTCGCCGGACTCTTCCAGCGCGGGAATGAAGTCCAGCGGCGAAACCGATTCGCCGTTGTGCTTCCAGCGCAGCAGTACTTCCACCGCTTCCCAGTGCGGCGAGTCGCGGTCCAGGCGGACGATGGGCTGGTAGTGCAGGCTGAACTCCTCGCGGCGCAGCGCCTGGGCCAGCGCGCTTTCCAGGTCCAGGCGGCGCTGCGCCTCAGCCTGCAGCTCCAGGCTGAAGCGCGCGTACTGCGCCTTGCCGGCCTCCTTGGCGCGGTATAGCGCGAGGTCCGCGGCCTGCAGGGTGTCGATGGCCTGGCCGTCGGTCATCAGCCCGGTGATGCCGATGCTGGCGCTGACCACCAGCGTGCGGCCATCCACGTGCAGCGGCTGGCGCAGGCAGTCGAGCATGCGCTGCGCGACCTGCTCGGCGTCGGCCAGGCTGGCGAGGTCGTCCAGCAGCACGACGAACTCGTCGCCACCGAAGCGCGCCAGGTGATCGCCCGGCCGCAGGCAGCGCAGCAGGCGCTGGGAGACCTCCACCAGCACGCGGTCACCCACGGCGTGGCCGAGGCTGTCGTTGATCAGTTTGAAGCGGTCCAGGTCGATGAACAGCAGGCCGGATTCGCGCGCGCCGGGGCGGCGCTGGCGCATCAGTGCCTGTTGCAGCAGTTCGTCCAGGCGCAGGCGGTTGCCCAGACCGGTGAGCGGGTCGTGCCGCGCCGCGTGGCTGAGTTGGTGTTCGCTGGCCTTGTGCTGGCTGATGTCGGTCTGCGAGCCGGCCATGCGGCCATCGGTGATTACGCCGCGCGCCAGCACCCAGAGGTAATTGCCGTCGCGCTGGCGGATGCGGTACTCGTGGCTGAGCAGCGCGCTGCTACCGCGCAGGTGCGCGTCGATGGCCTTGCGCAGGCCTGGCAGGTCGTCCGGGTGCACGCGGGCGAACCAGCTGGTGCTGCCCTCGCCCAGGTTGTCGCGGGTCAGGCCGAGCATGCGTGCCCAGCGCTCGGAGACGTAGAGACGGTCATTGCCCAGGTCCCAATCCCAGATGCCATCATTGGCGCCACGCAGCGCCCGGGCATAACGCGCCTCGCTGTCTTCCAGCGCCTGGCGCTGGGCGGCGCCATAGGTGTCGATGGCCAGCGACATATCGAAGAACACCCGCTTGAGCAGGCTGGCGTAGGTCTTCGCTTCCGGCGCATCGCCCATCAGGTCGGCGAGCATCTGGTCCAGGTACAGGCGATAGGCACCCAGGTACCACTTCAGCTCGACGCCCACCTGCTGGTGCACCAGCCCGATGCGCAGGCGGTCGCGCACGTAGTCGGCATCCTGCGGGGCGTCCCACAGCTGGCGGTAGTACTCGAGCTGGCTGCACTTCAGGCGCGCCAGTGTAGCCGGCTCGGCGAGGATAGCCCCCAGCGGCGGGTAGTTGCGCAGGTGATCGTAGAGCTGCTCGATGAAGCGTTGGTGGCAGCCTTCCAGTTCGGCGGCGCGGCCGTGGAGATGGCAACCATCGTCCTCGCGCCACTCCAGGTAACTCAGGCGCTGATCGACTTCCATCGTCGACAGGCCGATGCGCTCGAGCACGCTCTCGAGCTTCGGTCCCAGGCCCATGTTCGGCTCCTTGCGGGTTTGCTGTTTTTGTCGGGCATGAAAAAAGCGCCGGCTCGTCGACCGTCGAAATCGACGGCGACCCACTCGGCGCTTTGTCTTGCAGGCCCACAAGTCCTGCCCGGCAAAGCCAGCTTCCGCAATGGCGGAACGCGGGGTGGTTTGTTTTTTACACCAGCGGGCGGGGGCCCGACAACTCCTGCAGCGCGCCGCTCAGGCGCTGGCGCAGCTCGCCCAGCTCGCGGGAGCGGAAGGCGTGGCGGGTCCTCTCCAGCACCCCGATGGCATCGGCCAGCAGCGCCTGCAGGCGCGCCGAATCGCTCAAGGGCGCGTCCTTGAACCATCGGCACAGCGGCGCCTGCTCGCAGTTGCGCGGTCCTTCCATCACCGCGCAGGGCAGTTCGTACGCCGCCAGCAACGCACGAACCTGGCGCGCCAGCGCCGGGTCCTGGGAAGTGACCAGCAACTGGACTGGGTACCGGTGGAGAGTCATGACGGATTCGCTCATATCAGGGAGATGCCAATTTAGTGGCTGGTGGCAATCTGATATTGACGCCTGTCATGTCCGTGAGACGTGCTCGGCAGGGATTCGACAGCGGGTGTGAAGTGACTCGCATTGGTGGTGGGGAACATCCATCCATGCCGGCTGACGCCAAGCTTCCAACTTGCACCGAACGGTCCCCTCTCCCTTCAGGGAGAGGGTCAGGGAGAGGGCCGCACCTCGCTGGAATCACCTGGGAGCGGTCGCCGTTCACAGACTTTTTGGGCACACCCTCAGCGGCGGCGTGAAGCGATGGGTATCGCTTCGCTCCACGCCATCCTACGAGGGGCACCTGCGGCGCTTCAGTGCAGCGAACGCGCCTGATCTTCCATCATCCGCACCGCATCGCTCCAGCGCACCCAGAGCTTGCCCTGCCAGTCCATCACGCTCATCTGCTGGCCTTCCAGCTGCTCCATCCGCCGTTGCGGCAGGTGCGGATTGTGCTGCTGCGCATCCCTCAGCGCCGGCAGCACCTCGTTGCTCAGCCACTGGCGCAGGCTGCGGTTTTCCGGGTGGTAGAAGTGCACCATCAGCAACGCGTACAGGCCGCTTTCGCTGACCAGGTAGAGCTTTTCGTCGCAGCCTGCCAACTGCTCATGGCGAAGCTGGTCCGGGTCGAGCTTGCTGGTGACCCGTTCACCCAGGTGACTGTTGGTCAGCTTGGCCAGATCGCGCAGGACGAACCACGCCTGCCGCTCGATCAGCAGCCCGCGCAGACGACGGTTGTAGCGTTGGAACACGGTAGGAATCAGGCCTTCGTCGGCCGACATCGAATCGGAAAACTTCATGCTGTCTCTCCATGTACATCCAGAAGCCGCCGCCCGAACAACCGAAGAGGGAGGCGGACCGTGCAAGGGTGGAATGCCGGAAACGAGTACGAACCGGTAGGGCAATAGCCCACCTCACACGGTCCGCCATAGACCGCGAGACAGTGAATGCTAGTCGGCAATCGCTCTCTGCAGATGGCTTGCGTGTCGTACTCGTTTTCAGGATTCCACTCCTGACCACGGCGAACCGTGGTAGACGGAACGCTACGCAGAGCCCTTGTAGGACAGCAACGCAGTTGGTGCGTAGGGCGATTCGCAAGTTGCCGCGATGCGCTATTCGGCTCATTTCCTGAGCCGAATAGCGCAATCAATCGGCTCATCTGCGCCAGAAACGCAAAAGCCGCGCATCCGCGCGGCTTTTTGCTGAAAGGGTGGTGGGCCCACACGGACTTGAACCGTGGACCAAAGGATTATGAGTCCTCTGCTCTAACCAACTGAGCTATAGGCCCCCAGAAGGCGGGCGGATTATACCGGGGCGTTCTGGCTTGCGCCAACCGGATGCAGCGGGACCAGGAAGCGGTTGGCAAAGGCGTCGGCCGGCAGCGGTGCGCTGAGGGCGTAGCCCTGTATCTGGTCGCAGCCTTCGGCTTCGAGGAAGCGTTCCTGGGCTTCGTGCTCCACGCCTTCGGCGATCACCGTGAGGTTCATGCTGCGGCCCAGGGCGATGATGGCGCGGGCGATGGCGGCGTCGTGTGGGTCGTCCGGCAGGCCGTGGACGAAGGACTGGTCGATCTTCAGAGTGTCCAGCGGCAGTTGCTTGAGGTAGCTGAGCGAGGAGTAGCCGGTGCCGAAGTCGTCGATGGCCAGTTGCACGCCCAGGTGCTTGAGGCTGTGCAGGATCGACAGGGCTTCCTCGGTCTGGTGCATGAGGAAGCTTTCGGTGATTTCCAACTGCAGCCGCGAGGATTGCAGGTTGTAGTGGGCGAGCAGTTCGCGGATGCGTTCGACCAGGTTGGTCTGGCGCAGTTGCGCACCGGCGAGGTTGACCGACAGCGGGCCGAAGGCGGCGTGGCTGTCCTGCCAGTGGCTCATCTGTCGGCAGGCTTCGCGCAGCACCCAGTCGCCCAGCGGGAGGATCAGGCCGTTTTCCTCGGCCAGGGGGATGAAGCGGTCCGGAGAAATCGCGCCGAACTGAGGATGCTTCCAGCGGATCAGCGCCTCTGCTCCTACAAGTTGCCCGCTGGCGAGGGAGAGCTTGGGTTGGTAGTAGAGCTGCAGCTGGTCGCTCTCCAGGGCGCGGCGTAGTTCGTGCTCCAGGGCCATGCGCTCGGTGGCCTGGAAGGTCAGCTCGCGGGTGTAGAACTCGACGCGGTTGCGTCCCTGGGCCTTGGCCCGGTACATGGCTGCGTCGGCGTTCTTCACCAGGGTGGCGACGTCGCTGCCATCGCCGGGGTAGAGACAGATGCCGATGCTCGCGCTGACGAAGAATTCCTGTTCGCCAGCGATGAACGGCTTGCCGAAGCAGAGCAGCAGCTTGTTGGCGACATGCTCGGCATCCAGCGCGTGGTGTAGGCCGGGCAGCAGGATGATGAACTCGTCGCCGCCCTGGCGGGCCACGGTGTCGACATCGCGAAGCTGCTCGCGCAGGCGGGTGGCGATGGATTTCAGCAGCAGGTCGCCCACCGGATGGCCGAGGCTGTCGTTGATGTGCTTGAAGCGGTCGAGGTCAAGGAACAGCACGGCGCCCTGTTGATGGTCTTCCTGGGCCTCCTTGAGCGAAGCGGTGAGGCGGCTCTCGAACAGCAGGCGGTTGGGCAGGCCGGTGAGCGGGTCATGGTGGGCCTGGTAGTCGAGGCGCGCCTGGGCGTACTTGAGGGTGGAAATGTCGGCGAACACGCCGACATAGTGCGACAGTTCGCCATCGGCGTTGCGCACGGCGCTGACGGTCAGCCACTCCGGATACAGCTCCTGGTTCTTGCGGCGGTTCCAGATTTCGCCTTGCCAGTGGCCTTCTGCGTTCAGCTGGTGCCAGAGGGCGACGTAGAAACTGCTGTCGTGCTGGCCGGAAGCGAGCAGGCGCGGCGAGCTGCCGAGGGCTTCCTGTTCGCTGTAGCCGGTGATCTCGCTGAAGGCGCGGTTGACGGCAACTATCCGCTGACGAGCGTCGGTGATCATTACGCCTTCGGCGGTGCTTTCGAATACGGTCGCGGCCAGCTGGAGTTTTTCCTGCATCTGCTGGCGCTCGGTGATGTCGCGGGCGACGGTCAGCATGCAATCGTCGTTGCCGATGGTGATGCGGTGGGCGGAGAGCTCGCACAGGCGCAGGCTGCCGTCACGGGTGCGAATCTGGGCGGTGAACTCCGGTGCGCTGGCTTCGTTGGCGAGGATGCCCAGTAGCCGGGTGCGGTCGGCCGGGTTGGCCCACAGGCGCATGTCCAGGGTGGAGCGCTCGGCGGCTTCTTCGCGGCTGTAGCCGGTGATACGGCTGAAACCGCGGTTCACCTCCACCAGCCGGCCATCGCTGATACGCGAGATGAGCATGCCGTCCGGGGAGGCGTGAAAGGCCTTGGCAAATTTCTCCTCGGAGACGCGCAGCTGCTCCTGGGTTTCCTTGACCTGGGAGATATTGCGCACTACCACGACCAGCGCCGGGGTGTCGTCGAGGACGATGTGCTGAGCCGAGAGCAGCGCAGTAAAGCGCGTGCCATCGCGGCGGTTGAGCGGGATCTCGACGTTGTTCAGCGGCTCGCCCTGCAGGCGCGCCAGCATCGCCGGGCCCATGCCCGGTTCGCCCCAGATGCCCAGTTCGGTGGAAGTCTTGCCCAGCGCCTCGCTGGCGGGAATGCCGATCTGCTGTTCGAAGGTGCTGTTTACCGCCAGCAGTTGCCCGTCGACGCGGCGGGCAAGGACGATGATGTCCGGGCAGTGGTGGAACACCGAGGCGAATTTCTGCTCGGACAGGCGCAGGGCCTGCTCGGTGGACTTGGCATCGGTGATGTCGATCATCAGGCCACGCAGGATCAGGTCGTCGCCGTGGCGGATCAGCGTGACGATGTCGCGAATCCACACCATGCGCCCGTCGGCCGCGAGCATGCGGTAGTCGAAGCTGTGGTTGCGCCCGGCCTGGCTTTCGCTGAGGCAGAAATTGATCGCGTGTTCGGCGTCCTCGGGGTACAGCGTACGTTGCCAGAAGCCTGGCTCGAGCCAGTCCTTGATCGGATAGCCGAGCAGTCGCTGGGCATGGGGGGAGACGTAGGTGAAGCGGTTTTCCGCCAGGCGCATTTCCCAGGCAATGGCGGTCAGGCTTTCGACCAGGCCGCGGTAATGTTGCTCGCTGTCGCGCAGGGCCTGTTCGAGCTTCTCGCGGCGCTGCATTTCGCCACGCAGGCGGCGGTTCATGGTGAACAGCACGAGCAGCGTGAGGGCGGTGAGCAGGACGATGGGGACGACCACCCGCAGTACGGCGGGCCAGATACTGCGGCTATCCACCAGGCCGCCGACCCAGGGCGCCTGGAGGGCATCGATCTGCTCGGTCGTCAGGTCGGCCAGGACTTTGTCGATGAGGCCGGCGAGGATCGCCTGGCCCTTCGGCACGGCCATTGCCAGTTGGTAGCGATAGGGTGTTTCGCCGCTGATTTGCACACCGTCGAGTCTGAGTTGACGCAGATTCCAGACCGCGGAGGCGAGATCGCCGACGAACGCGTCCACTTGCCCGGTGGCCAGAGCCTGCAGCCCGGCGGCCACGCTGGGCAGGGGTTGCAGGTTCAGGTCAGGGTGCTTGGCAATCAGCAGTTCATGGGCCGCGTAGTTCGCCACGACACCGACCTTGAGTCCGTACAGCTCCTTGAGACTGTCGGGGGCGGGGCCGTCCTTGCGGGCAAGAATGATGATCGGGAAGTCGAGGTAGGGGCGGGTGAAAGTCAGGTAGTCGAGGCGCCCGGGGGTGGCCATGACTCCCGGCAACAGGTCGATGCGGTTGTCGCGTGCCTGTTGCAGCACTTCGCTCCAACTGGTCGGCTCTACCGGCTGCAGTTGAACCTTGAGCTGCTCGCTGATGAGCTGCACATAGCTGGCGGCGAGCCCCTGGTAGCTACCGTCGGCATCGCGGAATTCAAAGGGCGGCCAGGAGGTGTCGATGCCCAGGCGCAGGCTGGGGTGCTCCTGCAGCCAGCGCTGTTCCTCGGGCGTGAGGCTCAGGGCGAACGCCTGACCTGCCCAGAATGCAAGGCACCACAGTAGAACTGCCTGCAGACGCGGCATGAAGGGCCTCACTCCTGGGAAGACTACGCCGAAGTGTAGACGTGGCACTTTGCCCAGTGGAAGGCCCAAAGAAAAACCCCCGGTTCTGGCCGGGGGTTTTTCGTCACTCGTCGAGGAAGGAGCGCAGGTGCTCGCTTCGCGACGGGTGGCGCAGCTTGCGCAGCGCCTTGGCTTCGATCTGGCGGATCCGCTCGCGGGTAACATCGAACTGCTTACCCACTTCCTCGAGGGTGTGGTCAGTATTCATGTCGATGCCGAAGCGCATGCGCAGGACCTTGGCTTCGCGGGCGGTGAGGCCGGCGAGGACTTCGCGGGTGGCTTCCTTGAGGCTCTCGCTGGTCGCCACTTCGATTGGCGACTGCATGGTGGAGTCCTCGATGAAGTCGCCCAGGTGCGAGTCTTCGTCGTCACCGATCGGCGTCTCCATGGAGATCGGTTCCTTGGCGATCTTCAGGACCTTGCGGATCTTGTCTTCCGGCATGTCCATGCGTTCGCCCAGCTCTTCCGGGGTCGGTTCGCGACCCATCTCCTGCAGCATCTGGCGGGAGATGCGGTTGAGCTTGTTGATGGTCTCGATCATGTGCACCGGAATGCGGATGGTGCGGGCCTGGTCGGCGATCGAGCGGGTGATCGCCTGGCGAATCCACCAGGTGGCGTAGGTCGAGAACTTGTAGCCGCGACGGTATTCGAACTTGTCCACCGCCTTCATCAGACCGATGTTGCCTTCCTGGATCAGGTCGAGGAATTGCAGGCCGCGGTTGGTGTACTTCTTGGCGATGGAGATCACCAGACGCAGGTTCGCCTCCACCATCTCCTTCTTCGCACGACGGGCTTTCGCCTCGCCGATGGACATGGCGCGGTTGACGTCCTTGATCTCGGCAACGGTCAGCTGCGAACTGGTTTCCAGGTCGACCAGCTTCTGCTGGTTGCGCAGGATGTCGTCACGCAGGCGCTCGATGGCCTCGGCGTACTTGGGCTTGCCCTTGAGTACGGAGTCGACCCAGGCGGTGTCGGTTTCGTGGCCGGGGAACTGGCGCAGGAAGTCGGCACGTGGCATGCGGGCATCACGCACGCACAGCTGCATGATGGCGCGTTCCTGGCGACGCACGCTGTCCAGCGCATCGCGGACCTTGGCGACCAGCACGTCGAACTGCTTGGGCACGAGCTTGATCGGCATGAACAGCTCGGCCAGGGCGACCAGCTCTTCGGTCGCCTGCTTGCTGCCACGGCCATGCTTTTTCAGGGCCTTCTTGGCTTTCTCCAGTTGCTCGGAGACGGCGCCGAAACGACGGGCGGCTTCTTCCGGATCCGGACCACCGTCGCCTTCTTCTTCCTCGCTGTCGCCGTCGGACTCTTCGTCCTCTTCGTCCTTATCCTTGTCCTTGGCTTCGGCGTCGTCTTTCAGGCCGACCGGCTCGACTTCCTCGGCCGGCAGGGTGCCGTCATCCGGGTCGATGTAGCCACTGAGGACGTCCGACAGGCGGCCGCCTTCGGCGACGATGCGGTTGTACTCTTCGAGAATACCGTCCACCGCACCCGGGAACTGGGCGATGGCGCTCATGACCTCGCGGATGCCTTCCTCGATGCGTTTGGCGATTTCGATCTCGCCTTCGCGGGTCAGCAGTTCCACGGTACCCATTTCACGCATGTACATGCGCACCGGGTCGGTCGTGCGGCCAACGTCGCTCTCTACCGCAGCGAGGGCGGCAGCAGCTTCTTCGGCGGCAGCTTCATCGGTATCGGTTTCCGCCAGCAGCAGGGCATCCGCATCCGGGGCTGTCTCGAATACGTTGATCCCCATGTCGTTGATCATGCGGATGATGTCTTCTACCTGTTCCGGATCAGAGATATCCTCCGGCAGGTGGTCGTTGACCTCCGCGTAAGTCAGGTAACCCTGCTCACGACCACGGGTGATCAACTCTTTGAGACGAGATTGCTGTTGCGCTTTTCCGGACATAACACCCTATCCACTGAAGGTCTTGGCGGGCTGAAATAAGCCGAGGATTATACCAGATTCGAGGCTTCAGACGCCAGTTCAGCTCTGGCTGCCTGTTGAAGAGGGGGTGCTGTAGTGCTCCCGCAGTAACGCTTTCTCTTCGTCGGTCAGTTCACTGGGATTCTTTCGCAGCACGCTGTGCAGGCGGGCTTCGCGGCTGCTGAGCAGCTGGTTGTGTGCAAGTGTAGTAATGGTGTCGACGAACTGCTTTTCAAGATTGCCGTCGTCGATCAGCCATTCTTTCCCCGCCAGCACCTGCAGCAGGCGCCCTTGGGGGGTTCCGTGCCAGCGCGCGATGAGGTGCATCGAGCTCTGTTTCGGATTCTTCTGCAACGCTTCGACCAGTGCGGCGAGCAGTTGCGAATAGGTTTGTCCCTCGTTGGAGAAGTGGCTCGCATCCTCGACGCTCTGCGCCAGTTGAGGATGGTGCAGCAGGGTGCGCAGCGCGGTCAGGGTCGGCGATTCGACGCTGATCTCGGTGCGTGGCTGGCGTGGCGCGAAGTCGCCTTTCCTGCCTTTGCCGTCCCATTTGCGATCGCCCTTCCAGGGCTTCTTGCCCTGCTTGGCACCGCCATTGCCGGCGGAAAATTCCTGCGGCGCTTCAAAGTAATTCGAAGCATCCTGGTAGTGACTGTCGCCATGCTCCGCGAATTGGCCGGCGAACTGGCCCATGTCGTAGTCGGCGTATTCGTGGGCGTGGTCCGAGCCGTGCGCCTGCACCGGAGCGGGGTTATGGCTCGGCTTAGCCTGGCCGGCGAGGCCGGAGCGTGGCGCGCTGATCTGGCTGAGCGCGTCGGCGGACAGGCCGGTGATCTCGCCCAGGCGCTGGCGCATCAGCAGGCGCAGGGTGTTGCCGGGGATCTTCTCCAGCAGCGGCCCGGCCAGGGTCGCCAGGTGCGCCTTGCCTTCGAGCGTGCTGGGATCGGCCTCCTGGGTCAGCTGCTGGAAGAAATAGTCCGCCAGCGGCTGGGCCTGGTGGGCGAGGCGGGCGCGGAACGCGTCCGGGCCTTCGGCGCGTACCAGGCTGTCCGGGTCTTCGCCCTCGGGCAGGAACAGGAAGCGCACCTTGCGCCCATCCTGCAGGTTGCTCAGGGCCGATTCGAGCGCGCGCCAGGCGGCGTTGCGGCCGGCCTGGTCGCCGTCGAAGCAGAAGAGGATGTTCGGCACAATGCGGAACAACCGCTTGATGTGTTCTTCGCTGGTGGCCGTGCCCAGGGTCGCGACCGCATTGCGGATGCCCTGCTGGGCCAGTGCGATGACGTCCATGTAGCCTTCGACCACCATGATCTCGTCGAGATCCCGGTTGTTCTTCCTTGCCTCGTACAGGCCGTAGAGCTCCTGCCCTTTATGGAAGACCGGGGTTTCCGGCGAGTTCAGGTATTTCGGCTTGTCGTCGCCCAGTACCCGGCCGCCGAAGGCGATCACCCGCCCGCGGCTGTCGCGGATGGGGAAGATCACTCGGTCGCGGAAGCGGTCGTAGCGCTTGCCGCTGTCGGGGTTCTCCACCAGCAGGCCGGCGTCGAGCATGGCCTTGAGCTGCAGGTTGTCGCCGCCCAGGTTCTTCAGCAGGTTGTCCCAGCCCGGTGGAGCGAAGCCCAGCCCGAAGTCGCGGGCGATCTCACCGGTCAGGCCGCGGCCCTTGAGGTATTCCACCGCGGCCTTGCGCGCCGGGTGGCTTTTCAGCGCCTGGCGGTAGAACTCGGCGGCACCGGCGAGCAGCGGGTAGAGCGGCGAGTCGACCGGCTGGCGCGGCTTGTTGCCACGCCGGCCTTCCTCGCGGGGTACGTCCATGCCGGCGCGCTTGGCGAGGTCCTCGACTGCCTGGACGAAGTCCAGCTGGTCGTGGTCCATGACGAAGCCGAGCGCGTTGCCGCCAGCGCCGCAGCCGAAGCAGTAGTAGAACTGCTTGTCCGGACTGACGGTGAAGGAGGGCGTCTTCTCCTTGTGGAACGGGCAGCAGGCGCTGTAGTTCTTGCCGGTCTTCTTCAGCTGGATGCGCGAACTCACCACATCGAGAATATCGGTGCGGTTGAGCAGGTCATCGATGAAGGATTGTGGAATCAGGCCGGCCATAGACTCATCGGGACGCAGGGTGGACCCAAGCATAGCGCGGGGCGATGAGGCCGCGAGCGGGGCTTGAGACTAAGCATGGGGCTTGAAAAAGCAAAAACTCCGAAGTCCGCGAGTGCGAATCGGAGTTGTCGTGCCTTGAGTCAGGCACTCGCCCGGCGAGTGGGCCGGGCGATGCGGAAAGCGTGCGACGAGGCGCTGTAACTCAGTACAGGCGCTCGCGGCGGCGCTGTTCGCGCTGCACTTTCTTGGCGTGACGCTTAACAGCGGCAGCGGCCTTGCGCTTACGCTCGGCGGTCGGCTTTTCGTAGAATTCGCGGCTACGGACTTCGGCCAGTACGCCTGCTTTTTCGCAGGAGCGCTTGAAACGACGCAGAGCTACGTCGAAGGGTTCGTTCTCTTTAACTTTGACGGCGGGCATCCAGGTCGTACCTTCAATGATTACCGGAGGATTTATCGCGCTCCTGACGGTTGTTCGGAGTCGGCGGTTTTCAAGGGTTGCGGATATTAAACGTTCGGAAGGAGGAATGCAAAGCCTCCGATCGAAAAGCACTGGTCCGAAGCCCAGCCGCCGATTATGATGCGCGGCTTCAATTTTGCCCAGAGTAAAGGCTCAAACCCATGCTAGTGCTGGGGTTGGAAACCTCCTGCGACGAGACCGGCGTCGCCCTGTACGACAGCGAAAAGGGCCTGCTGGCCGACGCGCTGTTCAGCCAGATCGACCTGCACCGCGTATACGGCGGCGTGGTTCCCGAGCTGGCTTCCCGTGATCACGTCAAGCGCATGCTGCCGCTGATTCGCCAGGTGCTGGCCGAGTCCGGCCGCACCGCCCAGGACATCGACGCCATCGCCTACACCGCCGGCCCCGGCCTGGTGGGCGCGTTGCTGGTCGGCGCGTCCTGCGCCCAGGCCATGGCGTTCGCCTGGGGCATACCGGCCGTCGGCGTGCACCATATGGAAGGTCATCTGCTGGCGCCGATGCTCGAAGAGCAGCCGCCGCAGTTCCCGTTCGTCGCCTTGTTGGTGTCCGGCGGCCACACCCAGCTGGTGCGGGTGGATGGCATCGGCCGTTACCAGGTGCTCGGCGAGTCGGTGGACGACGCGGCCGGCGAAGCCTTCGACAAGACCGCCAAGCTGCTGGGCCTGGCCTATCCCGGCGGCCCGGAGATCGCGCGCCTGGCCGCGAGCGGCACGGCGGGTCGCTTCATCTTCCCGCGGCCGATGACTGACCGCCCGGGCCTGGATTTCAGCTTCAGCGGCCTCAAGACCTTCGCCCTCAATACCTGGCAGCGCTGCGTGGCCGAAGGTGACGACAGCGAACAGACCCGCTGCGACATCGCCCTGGCGTTCCAGACGGCAGTGGTCGAGACCCTGACCATCAAGTGCAGGCGCGCGCTCAAGCAGACTCACCTCAAGAGCCTGGTAATCGCCGGGGGCGTCAGTGCCAACCAGGCGCTGCGCCAGCACCTGGAAAAGATGCTCGGCGAGATGAAAGGCCAGGTGTTCTACGCGCGCCCGCGCTTCTGCACCGATAACGGCGCGATGATTGCCTATGCCGGCTGCCAGCGACTGCTGGCCGGGCAGCAGGACGGCCCGTCGATTGGCGTCCAGGCGCGTTGGCCAATGGAGTCGCTGCCGGCGATCTGAATAATGAAGCTGCAAACGACGCGGCACATGCTCTGAGCGGCATGGGCCGTTTTTTCGCTTGCAGCGCGGTACGTGGGCCGGGAAGCTCGCTGCTTTAGAAGTGACGCTCGCGGCCGGCGACCAGGTCGCGCAGGTTGCTGCGGTGACGCCAGACGATCAGGCCGGTAAGCACGGTCATCGGCAGCAGTGCCGAGGGCTCCTGCCAGGCCAATAGGGGCAAGGTCAGTGGCGTGGCTACCAGGGAGGCCAGCGAGCTGGTGCGCGACAGCTTGAAGGTCACCAGCCAGGCCGCTGCTGCGAGCAGGGCCGCCGGCGGGTACAGTGCCAGCAGCATGCCGGCAGCGGTGGCGACGCCCTTGCCGCCACGGAAGTTGAAATACAGCGGGTAGAGGTGACCGATCACCGCTGCCAGCCCGACCCAGGCCTGTTCCACGTCGGACAGGCCGATCATCCGGGCGATGAGTACCGGCAACAGCCCCTTGGCGAGATCGCCGAGCAGGGTGAGGATGGCGATCTTCCTGCCGGCCAGGCGCAGCATGTTGGTGGCGCCGGGGTTGCCCGAGCCGCTGGCGCGCGGGTCGGCGGTGCCGAACAGGCGACTGAGGAGTACCGCGAAGGACAGTGATCCGAGCAGGTAGGCGAGGATCGCCAAGAACCAGAACATGGTTTCCACCGGAGACGAGGTCGTTTCCGATTCTAACGGGGCGCCGGCCGCTTGTCGTGTCGCCTTGGAGCATGCAGTCAGTGGACAGAGTTTTCATCGAGGGGCTGGAAGTGGACACCGTGATCGGCGTCTACGACTGGGAACGGGGTATCCGGCAGTGCCTGCGCCTGGACCTGACGCTGGGCTGGGACAACCGCCCGGCAGCGGCCGACGACGATATCGCCAAGGCCCTGGACTACGCCGTGCTCTCCGAGCGGGTCATGGCGTTCGCCCGTGACGCGCACTTTCAGCTGGTGGAAACCTTTGCCGAGCGCCTGGCCGCGTTGCTGATGGCGGAGTTCGGCATTCAGTGGCTGCGCCTGAAAGTCACCAAGCCTGGCGCCGTAGCGGCCGCCATCGGCGTGGGTGTGGAGATCGAACGCGGATGCCGCTGACCACGGTCTACCTGGGGCTTGGCAGCAACTTCGAGCGTGAGCGCCACTTGCTTGCCGGGTTGGAGGCGCTGGACGGCTTCCTCGAGGACATCCGCTGCTCGCCGGTGTTCGAGAGCGAGCCGGTGGGCATTCGCAGCGGCCCCTTCTACAACTTCGTGATCGTCGCCCGCACCGACCTGCCGCTGGCGGAGCTGAGCCTGCGGCTCAAGCACATCGAGGCGGACAATGGCCGTTATGCACCCGAGCGCAAGGGCCTGCCGCTGGACATCGACGTGCTGCTGTATGGCGACCTGCACGGCGAATTCGACGGCCTGACGCTGCCGCGCGCCGAGGTGCTGAAGAATGCCTTCGTACTCTGGCCGCTGGCCTTGCTGGCGCCTGAGGTGAAGCATCCGGGAGCGCAGCTTTCGTTTGCCGAATTGTGGGCTGGCGCGCAGATCGGGCAGAAGCTCTGGCCGGTGCCCTTCCAGTGGCGCGGTACTGAGCTGACGCCGGCGGACTTGATCGCGGCGCATCCGGCGGCTTGAGCTGGCGCTCCGCGGCGGTCTCTGGCGCGATGCGGACCGATCGCGGACGGAGTCCGCTCCCACGCAGGTTTGGCATCGGCGCCGGCATCTGACCGCGAGCGGTCAGATGTCCTGCGTTAGTCCGTATGGTTTTCCTTATAGGCTTTCAGGGCATTCAGACGCTCGCGCTTGAGCGCTTCGCCCAGCTCGGCGCCCTTGTATCCCTTCTCCAGCAGCGGCTGCACCGCGACCTCGCGGGCGGCCTGCGCTGCGCCGCGCAGATAATCGGCCTGAGGATAAGCACGATCCTCCAGCCCGTGCCGGCCACGGGCGTCCATTTCGCTGGCGGCAAGGAACTCCTCGAAGCGTTGCGGCCGGCGGTAGACGTCGAAGGACTGCAGCAGCTCCAGGAGGGTGTTCGGTCGCAGTTCCAACGCGCGGTGGCAGTGGGTGTGGTACTCGCCCACCAGGCGCGCCAGCTCCTGGCAATCCCGCGGGACCTTGAAGCGTGCGTTGATCGCATCGATCAGCGGGAGGCCCAGATGTTCGTGGGCATGGTGCTTGGGCCATTCTTGCTCGCGGGTCTCGCCCTTGCCGACGTCGTGCACCAGGCAGGCCCAGCGCACGCTCAACGGCTGCTCGTACTTCGCACACTCACGCAATACGGCCAGTACGTGCTCTCCGGTATCCACTTCCGGGTGGTGCTGCGGCGGTTGCGGCACGCCGAACAGTGCGTCGACTTCCGGCATCAGCACGGCCAGGGCGCCACAGTCGCGCAGCACCTGGATGAACACGTCGGGGCGGGTTTCCATCAGGGCGCGGGAGATTTCCTTCCAGCTGCGTTCGGCGGTCAGCGCTTGCAGCTCGCCCGACTCGGACAGCTCGCGCATCAGCGCCAGGGTTTCCGGGGCCACGGAAAAGCCCAGCGGGGCGTAGCGCGCGGCAAAGCGAGCGACGCGCAGCACGCGTAGCGGGTCTTCAGCGAAGGCTGGCGAGACGTGGCGCAGCAGGCGGGCTTCGAGGTCTTGCTGGCCGTGGTAGGGGTCGACCACCTGGCCGTCGTTGTCCTCGGCCATGGCGTTGATGGTCAGGTCGCGGCGGATCAGGTCTTCTTCCAGGGTGACGTCGGGGCTGGCGTGGAAGGTGAAGCCGCCGTAGCCGCGTCCGCTTTTGCGTTCGGTGCGGGCGAGGGCGTATTCCTCGCCGGTCTTGGGGTGGAGGAATACCGGGAAGTCGGCGCCGACCGGGCGGTAGCCCTGGGCGAGCATCTCGTCGGCGCTGGCACCGACCACCACCCAGTCGGTGTCGCTGAAGGGGATGCCGAGCAGGCGGTCGCGCACGGCGCCGCCTACTTTGTAGATCTGCATGAAGCTGTCTCCTGTTCTGGGGGATAGCTTCGGGGTTTGCGGCGGGTGGGGCAAGCGTAGCGGGAGGTTGAGCAAGTCTGCAGGAGCGGGATTATGGTGCAGCGGCGGGGATTTGCTGGAGCAATGTGCCAATGGCGTCCTGCAGCAAGGCGGCGCTGGAATGCGCGGGGCTCAGACCGGTGCTGACGGTGCCTTCCCACAGGGTCTGTTCCTGCGCGTCGGTCAGGCGCAGGCGCAGGGTGCCGGTTTCATCGCGCAGGCGGTGGATCGCGAGGTAGGGGCCGAGCGGATTCGGCGGCGGCGTGTCGACCTTGAACTCCAGCGGCGCATCCTGCAGTGCCAGCCAGTAATAGACGCGCAGCTGCGGCGTGGCGCTTTCGCGGTAGCCGCGCTCGATCAGGCCCTGGCGCACCTGGGCGTTGATCAGCGGATAACGGCTGCGGTAGGGCAGGGCATCGACGGCGTTTTCCGGTGGCATCAGCTGGAAATCGCGCAGCCCCGCCAGGCGCGCATCGGCGGGATGCGCGACCTGGGCGTGGGGGATAGGGTTGCTGCAGGTCGCGACAGCAAGGCAGAGTAGGAGAATGGCGAACAGTCGCATGGCGGTCTCCAGCGGGGTTGCCGCCATGCTTGTCGCGCCCACTGCGTCGGTCAACCGATCAAATGGGTGGGATGATCAGGTCGAGACGCGGGTAGCCCTCCTCGCTGTCGCGTTCACCCTTTGGGGGCATATGGAAGGTGTTGACGATGTTCTCGCCCTGCAGGGTTTCCAGGTGGATGTCGAAGCCCCACAGGCGGTGCAGGTGCTTGAGCACGTCGTCGGTGGATTCGCCCAGGGGTTTGCGGTCGTGCTGCTGGTGGCGCAGGGTCAGCGAGCGGTCGCCACGGCGGTCCACGTCCCATATCTGGACGTTCGGCTCGCGGTTGCCGAGGTTGTACTGGGCGGCCAGGGTTTCGCGGATCTTGCGGTAGCCGTCATCGTCGTGGATGGCGTCGACCAGCATGTCGTCCTTCTGGTCGTCGTCGAGGATGCTGAACAGCTTGAACTCGCGGATCACCTTGGGCGAGAGGAACTGCAGGACGAAGCTCTCGTCCTTGAAGCTCTTCATGGCGAACTTGATGGTGGCCAGCCAGTCGCTACCGGCGATGTCGGGGAACCAGCGCTTGTCTTCCTCGGTGGGGTTCTCGCAGATGCGGCGGATATCGCGGTACATGGCGAAACCCAGCGCATAGGGGTTGATGCCGCTGTAGTAGGGGCTGTCGAAGCCGGGCTGGTAGACCACGCTGGTGTGGTACTGCAGGAACTCCATCATGAAGCCGTCGCTGACCAGGCCTTCGTCATAGAGGTCGTTGATCAGGGTGTAATGCCAGAAGGTCGCCCAGCCCTCGTTCATGACCTGGGTCTGGCGCTGCGGGTAGAAGTACTGCGCGACCTTGCGCACGATGCGCACCACCTCGCGCTGCCAGGGTTCGAGCAGCGGGGCGTTCTTCTCGATGAAGTAGAGGATGTTTTCCTGCGGCTCGCTCGGGTAGCGGGCCAGGCCCTGCTCCTTGTCCTTGCCGCTTGCCTTGGGGATGGTTCGCCAGAGGTCGTTGACCTGGCGCTGGATCTGCTCCTCGCGCTCCTTCTGGCGCTGCTTCTCTTCCTCCGCGGAGATCGGATAGGGCCGCTTGTAGCGGTCCACGCCGTAGTTCATGAGGGCGTGGCAGGAGTCCAGCAGGTCCTCCACCGCATCGATGCCGTAGCGCTCCTCGCACTTGTTGATGTAGGACTTGGCGAACACCAGGTAGTCGATGATCGAGGTGGCGTCGGTCCAGGTGCGGAACAGGTAGTTGCCCTTGAAGAAGCTGTTGTGCCCGTAGCAGGCGTGGGCGATCACCAGCGCCTGCATGCACTGGGTGTTCTCTTCCATCAGGTAGGCGATGCAGGGATCGGAGTTGATCACGATCTCGTAGGCGAGGCCCATCTGGCCGCGCTTGTAGTTCTTTTCCGTGCTGAGGAAGTGCTTGCCATAGGACCAGTGGTTGTAACCGATGGGCATGCCGACGGAGGCGTAGGCATCCATCATCTGCTCGGCGGTGATCACCTCGATCTGGTTGGGGTAGGTGTCCAGCGCGTAGCGCTCGGCGAGACGGCTGATCTCGCGGTCGTATTGCTGGATCAGCTCGAAGGTCCACTCCGAGCCGGTGGCGATGGGCTGGCGCTTGCTCATGCGACGAGCCTCCTCTGGAACAGCTCGCGGAACACCGGGTAGATGTCCGAGGCGGAGACGATCTGCTGCTGGGAAAAACTGTCCTCGAAGGTTTCGCGGATCTTGTCGTACTCGAACCACAGCGCCTGGTGTTCGCGGGGGGTGATCTCGACGTAGGTGTAGTACTGGACGAACGGCATGATCTGCTTCATCAGGATGTCGCGGCAGACCGGCGAGTCGTCGTTCCAGTTGTCGCCGTCCGACGCCTGGGCGGCATAGATGTT
Organism: Pseudomonas sp. DP-17; assembly: GCF_022380625.1. Classification (NCBI taxonomy): domain Bacteria; kingdom Pseudomonadati; phylum Pseudomonadota; class Gammaproteobacteria; order Pseudomonadales; family Pseudomonadaceae; genus Pseudomonas; species Pseudomonas sp. DP-17. The sequence goes on along the minus strand of NZ_JAKSXG010000017.1, from coordinate 60,501 downwards.
CCATTCATTGGTGGGATAGCGCTCGACCATCACCTCCTGCATCAGTTTCAGGGCGCTGGAGACGATGGTCCCGCCGGTCTCGCGGGAATAGAAGAACTCTTCCTCGTCCACTTCGCGGGCGCTGGTGTGGTGGCGGATGAACACCACCTCGATCTTCTCGTAGTTCCGCTTGAGGAACAGGTAGAGAAGGATGAAGAAGCGTTTGGCGATGTCCTTGGTGGCCTGGGTCATGGAGCCGGATACGTCCATCAGGCAGAACATCACGGCCTTCGAAGTCGGGTTGGGCTGCTTCACCAGCAGGTTGTACTTGAGGTCGAAGGTGTCGAGGAACGGTACCTTGTCGATGCGCGCGCGCATGGCGGCGATCTTCTGTTCCAGTTCCTGAATGTCGCCGAGGTTGTCCGGTTCCTCGCGCTTCAGGCGATCCAGCTCCGCCAACGCCGCGCGCAACTTGCCGCGGGTAGAGCCGGACAGGGCGATGCGCCGCGCATGAGCCGAGCGCAGGGTGCGCACGATGTTGATGCGCGAGGGGTTGCCCTCGTTGCTGATGCCGGCGCGCACGGTCTTGAAGGTATCGCTGCCGGTGAGGTGGCGCTTGACCAGGTTCGGCAGTTCCAGGTCCTCGAACATGAAGTCGAGGAATTCCTCCTGGGTGATCTGGAAGACGAAATCGTCCATCCCGTCGCCCTGGTTGCTCGCCTTGCCGGCGCCGCGGCCACCGCCGCCGCCCTGGGGGCGCGGGATATGCTCGCCGGTGGTGAATTCCTTGTTGCCGGGGTGGATTACCGTCTGGCGGCCGCCACGGCCATGGTGCAGGACCGGCTCGTCGATATCGCGGCCAGGAATACTGATCTGCTCACCGTGTTCCATGTCGGTGATGGAGCGGCGGCTGACGGCCTCTTCGACGGCCTTCTTGATGTGCTCACGGTAACGCCGCAGGAAGCGCTGGCGGTTCACCGTGCTCTTGTTCTTGCCGTTCAGACGCCGGTCGATGACGTAGCTCATGAATGCTCCTCAGGGCCTGCTGCGCAGCGGCGTGGAGCCGCCACGGACAGGTCCGAATGCGACGGCGACCGGCGCGGCGGAATACCGCCGCGCCGATGGCAGACTACTGCGACTTGCGAACCCGCAGATACCATTCCGACAGCAGGCGCACCTGCTTCTCGGTGTAGCCGCGCTCGACCATGCGTTTGACGAAGTCGTTGTGCTTCTGCTGATCCTCCTTGCTTGCCTTGGCGTTGAAGCTGATGACCGGCAACAGGTCCTCGGTGTTGGAGAACATTTTCTTCTCGATCACTACGCGCAGCTTCTCGTACGACAGCCAGCTGGGGTTCTTGCCGTTGTTGCCGGCGCGGGCACGCAGCACGAAGTTGACGATCTCGTTGCGGAAATCCTTCGGGTTGCTGATGCCGGCTGGCTTCTCGATCTTCTCCAGTTCTTCGTTGAGTGCGGCGCGGTTGAGGATTTCGCCGGTTTCCGGGTCGCGATATTCCTGGTCCTGGATCCAGAAGTCGGCGTACAGCACGTAGCGGTCGAAAATGTTCTGGCCGTACTCGCTGTAGGACTCCAGGTACGCGGTCTGGATTTCCTTGCCGATGAACTCGACGTAGCGCGGTGCCAGGTACTCCTTCAGGAAGCGCAGGTAGCGCTCGCGGGTTTCCGGCGGGAACTGCTCCTGCTCGATCTGCTGCTCCAGCACATAGAGCAGGTGTACCGGGTTGGCGGCGACTTCATGCGGGTCGAAGTTGAACACCTTGGAGAGGATCTTGAAGGCGAAGCGGGTGGAAAGCCCGGACATGCCTTCGTCCACGCCGGCGGTGTCGCGGTACTCCTGGATCGACTTGGCCTTGGGGTCGGTGTCCTTGAGGTTTTCGCCGTCGTAGACCCGCATCTTCGAATAGATGTTGGAGTTTTCCGGCTCTTTCAGGCGCGACAGCACGGAGAACTGCGAGAGCATCTTCAGGGTGTCCGGCGCGCAATGGGCGTGCGCCAGGGAGCTGTTGATCAGCAGCTTGTCATAGATCTTGATCTCGTCGGAGACGCGCAGGCAGTACGGCACCTTGACGATGTAGATCCGGTCGATGAAGGCCTCGTTGTTCTTGTTGTTGCGGAAGCTGTGCCATTCCGATTCGTTGGAGTGGGCAAGAATGATGCCGCTGTAAGGTAGCGAACCGAGACCTTCGGTGCTGTTGTAGTTGCCTTCCTGGGTCGCGGTGAGCAAGGGGTGCAGGACCTTGATCGGCGCCTTGAACATCTCGACGAATTCCATCAGGCCCTGGTTGGCCCGGCACAGAGCGCCCGAGTAGCTGTAGGCGTCGGCGTCGTTCTGCGGGAACTCTTCCAGCTTGCGGATATCCACCTTGCCGACCAGGGCGGAGATGTCCTGGTTGTTCTCGTCCCCCGGCTCGGTCTTGGCGATGGCGATCTGGTTGAGGATCGAGGGATGCAGCTTGACCACGCGGAACTGGCTGATGTCGCCACCGAACTCGTTGAGGCGCTTGGTCGCCCAGGGCGACATCACCGAGCGCAGGTAACGCCGCGGGATGCCGTAGTCCTCTTCGAGGATGGCGCCGTCTTCGTCCGGGTTGAACAGCCCCAGGGGCGATTCGAACACCGGCGAGCCCTTGATGGCATAAAAGGGCACGTGCTCCATCAGTTGCTTGAGCTTTTCGGCAAGGGAGGATTTACCGCCGCCGACCGGGCCGAGCAGGTAAAGGATCTGTTTCTTCTCTTCCAGACCTTGGGCGGCGTGGCGGAAGAAGGAGACGATCTGGTCGATGCACTCTTCCATGCCATGGAAGTCGGCAAAGGCCGGGTAGCGGCGGATCACCTTGTTGGAGAAGATCCGCGACAGGCGGGAATCGACGGATGTGTCGAGTAGTTCAGGCTCGCCGATGGCCATCAGCATCCGCTCGGCGGCGGTGGCGTAGGCAATCTTGTCCTGCTTGCAGATGTCCAGGTACTCCTGGAGGGAGTATTCCTCTTGGCGGGTCGCTTCGAAGCGTTCCTGGAAGTGACTGAAAATGCTCATGACGTCTCCTCGCTCGATGCATGGAGCCGGCGCCGGATCGGTCTGTGCGGGTGCGGTCGGGCTGCCAGCGCTGCCGGCGAGAATCCCCCAGAACTCCAACGGAACCTGGCCTCTGCCCTGATCCGCCCCCAATGGTCACTGCCGATTAGCCGGAAGCCGGTGTGCCGGCTCTCCCTTTTTTGGATGGCCTGAGGGAAAGGATAGTTCGTTCTTTGATGTGTAAAGGACGAAAGAGCGAGAAGTTACAGATTTTTTGAAGGGGCTATTCCGCCCCTTTCGTAGGGGCTTTCAGTCAGCTTCGCCAGTGCTGGTATGCGCGGGATAGACGCTGCGCCACAGTTCGAAGCCGCCGTCGAGGCTGTAGACTTCTGAGAAACCCTGCTGGATGAAATAGGCCGCCGCGCTCTGGCTGGAGTTGCCGTGGTAGCAGACCACGACCAGCGGTGCGTCCATGTCGGATTCGCGGATGAAATCGGCCACCGAGTGGTTGTCGATATGTCGGGAGCCGCTGATGTGGCCCGACGCATAGCTTTGCGGGTCGCGGATGTCGACGACCTGGGCGCCGCTTTCGCGCAGTTGCTGGGCCTGGTCGGGGGCGATGCGCTTGAAGTCGCTCATGGGGTTACCTCGCAAGGCGCGGAGCCTTCGGCCCCGCTGCATTCATTCTGGTTTATCGGCGCAGCTGCAGTGGATGCGCTCGAGGGTATCGACGTTCATCAGCGTCATGCTGCCGCCCCACACACAGCCGGTGTCGAGGGCGAACAGGCCGGGGACGTCGCACTGGCCTTCCAGTGCAGCCCAGTGGCCGAAGATGATCTTGCGCCCGGCTGCCTTGCGCTGGGCATAGCTGAACCAGGGCGCGTAGCCGGGCGGCGCGGTGTCCAGGCCTTCCTTGGATTTCAGGTCGAGCTTGCCGTCGGGCGTGCAGAAGCGCATGCGCGTGAAGTAGTTGGTGATCACCCGCAGGCGTCCGATGCCGTGCAGCTTCTTGTCCCACTTGGCGGGCTCGTTGCCATACATGCCGTCGAGGAACATCGGCAGCTGGGTGTCGTCGCGCAGGGCCTTCTCGACCTCGGCGGCGCGCAGCAGCGCCTTCTCGATGGTCCATTGCGGCGGAATGCCGGCATGCACCAGGGTGATGTCGCGCTGCGAATCGTGGTGGATCAATGGCATCTGCCGCAGCCATTCGATCAACTGCGGGCAGTCCGGCGCCTCGACGATCTCACGCAGGGTGTCATTCTTCTTCAGGCGCTCGGCGTTGTAAGCCACGGCGATCAGGTGCAGGTCGTGGTTGCCGAGCACGCAGACCAGCGAATCGCGCATGGCATAAAGGAAACGCAGGGTCTCCAGCGACGCCGGGCCGCGGTTGACCAGGTCGCCGACCAGCCAGAGCTTGTCCTGGACAGGGTCGAACTTTACCTGCTCCAGCAAGCACTTGAGCGGTTCCAGGCAGCCCTGCAGGTCGCCGACGGCGTAGGTGGCCATCAGTGCAGCGCGCCCGGTACGGCAAGGCGGAACGCCGGTATCTCGGCGTCGAAGTGGTGGCCGTCGGTGGCGACCATCTGGTAGCTGCCGTGCATGCTGCCTACCTTGGTCGCCATCACGGTGCCGCTGGTGTAGGTGTGGCTGGCGCCCGGTTCGATCAGCGGCTTCTCGCCGACGACGCCGGCGCCGCGCACTTCCTGCACGTGGCCGTCACCATCGGTGATGATCCAGTGGCGCGTCAGCAGCTTGGCGGCCAGCTCGCCGTGGTTGTGGAGGGTCACGGTGTAGGCGAACACGTAGCGCTGCTGCTCTGGCTGGGACTGCTCGGGCAGGTGGCGGGTGGTGACGCTGACGCTGACCTGATAGCGCGGATCGCTCATGCGGACGGCTCTTGTTCGGCTTCCGGGTGGGTGTCGCTGTAGCGGTTGGCCAGGCTCACGAAGTCGGCGACGCTCAGCTGTTCGGGGCGCAGGGTCGGATCGACTCCGGCGGCTTCGATGTCCTCGACGCTCATCAGCGTACGCAGGGTGTTGCGCAGCGTCTTGCGGCGCTGGTTGAAGGCTTCGCGGACGATACGTTCCAGCACGCGATGATCCTTGGCCGGATGTGGCGGTTCGGCGTAGGGCACCAGGCGCACAATGGCCGATTCGACCTTCGGCGGCGGGTTGAACGCGCCGGGGCCAACGGTGAACAGGTAATCCACGCGGCAGAAGTACTGCACCATGATCGACAGGCGGCCCCAGTCGCCGTTGCCCGGCTCGGCTGCCAGACGCTCCACCACTTCCTTCTGCAGCATGAAGTGCATGTCCTGGATCAGCGAGGCGTGGTCCAGGAGGTGGAAGATCAGCGGGGTGGAGATGTTGTAGGGTAGGTTGCCGACGACGCGCAGCTTGTCCTCGGGGGTGGCGACGAGGCTGGAGAAGTCGAACTTCATGGCATCGCCCTGGTGCAGGCTGAAGTTGGGCTTCAGGCCGAAGCGATACTTCAGTTGGGGAATCAGGTCGAGGTCGAGTTCGATCACGTCGAGCTTCGCGTTGCTGTCCACCAGGCCTTCGGTCAGGGCGCCCTGGCCCGGGCCGATTTCCAGCAGGTGCTGGCCTTCCTTGGCGGCGATGGCGCGCAGGATCTTGTGAATCACCCCGGCGTCATGCAGGAAGTTCTGCCCAAAGCGTTTACGGGCGCGGTGCTGGAAGAGTTCGGACATCGAAGGCTCCGGAGAGCAGCCGGGCGCTGCTGGCGGCCGGCTGGAGGCGGAAAAACCATCAGTTTACCAGCCCGGCGCGGCCAGCACGAAACGCTGGCCGAACGGAGTGCCCGGGATCAGCGCGCACCGGCGCCGGCTTCGGCCATCTGGTAGGCCGTTTCCAGGGCGACCTGCAGGCTGCCGCTGTCGATCCGAGCCGTGCCGGCCAGATCCAGCGCGGTGCCGTGATCCACCGAAGTGCGGATGATCGGCAGGCCCAGCGTCACGTTCACCGCCGCGCCGAAACCCTTGTACTTGAGCACCGGCAGACCCTGGTCGTGGTACATCGCCAGCACGGCGTCGCAGTGCTCCAGGTGCTTGGGGGTGAACAGTGTATCGGCCGGCAGCGGGCCGATCAGTTGCATGCCCTCGGTGCGCAGGCGCTCCAGGGTGGGTTCGATGATGTCGATTTCCTCGCTGCCCAGGTGGCCGCCTTCGCCGGCATGGGGGTTCAGGCCGCAGACCAGGATGCGCGGGGTGGCGATGCCGAACTTGTCGCGCAGGTCGGCATGCAGGATGCGGGTGACACGCTCCAGGCGATTGGCTGTGATGGCGTCGGCGATCTGTCGCAACGGCAGGTGGGTGGTTACCAGCGCCACACGCAGGCCGCGGGTGGCGAGCATCATCACCACCTGGGCGGTATGGGTGAGGTCGGCGAGGAATTCGGTGTGGCCGGAGAAGGCGATGCCGGCTTCGTTGATCACGCCCTTGTGTACCGGGGCGGTGATCATTCCGGCGAAGTGCCCATCCAGGCAGCCCTGGCCGGCACGGGTCAGGGTCTCCAGCACATAGGCGGCATTGGCCGGGTTCAGCTTGCCCGGCTCGACGGGGGCTGCCAGCGGGGTGTCCCAGACATACAGGGTGCCGGCCGGTGCGGCGGCGCGGGGCCACTGGCCGGGGCGGACGTCCTGCAGGTCGATGTTCAGCCCCAGCAAAGCGGCGCGCTGTTCCAGCAGCTCACGGCTGGCAATGGCGACCAGCGGGTGCGGCTGCGCTTCTCGGGCCAGCAACAGGCAGAGGTCGGGGCCGATGCCGGCGGGCTCGCCAGGGGTGAGGGCGAAAAGGTGGGAAGTGCTCATCGGGGATTCTCGAATCGGGATTTGCAGCGGAGGGCTCTACTCTACGACGAAGCCCTTGTTCTTCGAAGCTTTCGGCGGGCAAAAAGAAACCCGGCCAAGGCCGGGTTTCTTCTGGAGCGTCTGGCGCTGCTTACTGCTTGATCTCGACGTAGGCTTCGTCGCGGATCTGGCGCAGCCAGGCCTGCAGTTCCTCGTCGTACTTGCGTGCGCGGAGGGTCTGGGCGGCTTGTTGTTCGCGGAACTTGTCGCTGCTGTCGGTGGCGCGACGGCCAAGGACTTCCAGCACGTGCCAGCCGAACGGCGAGCGGAAGGGCTTGGTGACCTGGCCTTGCGGCGCATTGTTCATCACCTCGCGGAATTCCGGTACCAGGGATTCCGGGTCGACCCAGTTGAGGTCGCCACCGTTGAGCTTGGAGCCTGGGTCTTCGGAATACTTCTTCGCCAGATCGCCGAAGCTTTCGCCAGCCTGGATGCGCTCGTAGAGCTTCTCGGCCAGGCGCTGGGTCTCTTCTTCGCTACGAATTTCGCTGGGCTTGAGCAGGATGTGGCGGACGTGGACTTCGTCACGCAGCATCTTGCTGCCACCGCGCTTCTCTTCCAGCTTGAGGATGATGAAGCCACCGGGGCCACGCAGGGGCTCGGTGACGTCGCCCACAGCGAGGCTGCCGACCATGGTGTCGAACGGGGAGGGCAGCTGGGCGGCCTTGCGCCAGCCGATCTCACCGCCCTCCAGGGCGTTGTCGCCGGCGGAACGGGCGACGGCCATCTGGTTGAAGTCGGCGCCCTGCTTGAGCTGCTGGTACATCTCGGCAGCTTGACGGGCAGCGGCCTGGACGGTTTCAGGCGAAGCGCTGTCCGGAACCGGGATCACGATATTGGCCAGGCGATACTCTTCCGAGAGCTGGATCTTGCCCAGGTCCGAAGCCAGGAAGTTCTGCACTTCCTGCTCGCTGACCTGGATGCGCTCGGCCACGCGGCGCTGGCGCACACGGCTGATGATCATCTCGCGGCGCACCTGCTCGCGGGCCTCGTCATACGACAGGCCGTCGTGGGCGAGGGCGGCGCGGAACTGATCCAGGCTCATGTTGTTGCGCTGGGCAATGGTGCCCATGGCCTGGTTCAGCTCTTCGTCGGTGATGCGCACGCCGGAGCGGTCGCCGATCTGCAGCTGGATGTTCTCGATGATCAGACGCTCGAGCACCTGCTGGGTCAGCACGTGCTCGGGCGGCAGCGGCGCGCCGCGCTTCTGGATGGTTGCACGGACTTCGCGCAGGCGCTGGTCCAACTGGCTCTGCATCACCACGTCGTTATCGACGATGGCGACCACACGGTCCAGCGGAACCACTTCGGCGTGCACGACGGAACTTGCCAACAGCGCGCCCAGCATCAGCGGGCGCAGGGCCTTACATAGCATTGTCTTCACGTTGACGATAACCCTGGATACCTTGGTCGAGGAAGCCTTCCACCTGGTTGCCAACCACGCCGCCAAGGCCTTTCAAGATGATTTGAAGGAATACACCGCGGTCGGCCTTGGACGTGGAGGTCACGAATTCCTCGTCGTCGTAGTCGACCCAGTAGCGATTGATCAGGCGCAGCTTCCAGCAGCAGCTGTCGTACTCGAAGCCACCGAATGCTTCCAGCGTGCGGCTCTGGTTGTAGTCGAACTGCCAGCGGCCGATGGCGGCCCACTGCGGCAGAACCGGCCAGATGAACGAGAAGTCGTGCTGTTCGATCTTGTACTCGTCGCTGCCGTACTCGAACTGGCCGGTGTTGGGGTTGAAGCGCTTGCTGTCCGCACGGTAGCGGTAGCCGGCGTTCAGCACCTTGCGAGGATCGGCTTCGGGCTGATAGTGGAACATCAGGTTGCCGTTGTCGGTGTGGTGCGTGTTCGGGTTCCAGTTGAAGTCCGAGCTGGCGTACCAGTCGTGGTTGAAGCGGTAGATACCGGTGAGCGCGTAGGGCGAGCGCCAGGTGTCTGCGTCCGGGTTTTTCTTGCCGCTGGCAGCCAGATCGTTCTCGGTCAGGCCAGGCAGTTGTACCCGGCGATCGCTGAAGTAGTAGATCTGGCCGGCAGCGATGTAGGCGCGCTCAAAGCCGTCGTCCTCGATGAAGCGCGAACCCAGGCCGAGGGACAGCTGGTTGGCGTCGCCGATGCGGTCACGACCGGTGAAGCGGTTCTCACGCCACAGCGAGTCGTAGCTGAAGGTGAACTCGCCGGTATCGAAGGTCGGCAGGTTGTCCTGGTCCTTGTACGGGACGTACAGGTACATCGCGCGCGGTTCCAGGGTCTGACGGAACTTGGTGCCAGCGAAGGTGGTGTCGCGGTCGAAGTACAGGCCGGAATCCAGCTTGGCGAGGCCGAGGGAGCGGTCCGGACTGCTGTCGTAGTCGATGTATGACGGCAGCGTAGCCTTGCCTTTGCCGTCCAGGTCCAGGTCGTACTTGGTGTACAGCGCCTTGACGGTCGGGGTCATGAAGCCCCAGCTGCGGTTCATGGGCAGGCTGATGCCCGGCTCGGCGTGGAAGCGATCGCCGGTTGCGCGTGCCAGGCCCAGAATGTTGTTGTCCGGGCGCGGGTAGCGGGTCGGATCGTTCACATCGATGCGGTAGTAGCCTTCATCCAGGTCGCGGTCGAAGCGCACGGCTTCGGTGCTGTAGGTGAAGTCCAGGCCGCCCGGGTTGAACGGCAGCTTGCCGTCCAGGGTGAGCTGCGGCAGACGGTCGTAAGGGGTGACGTCGGTCACGGTCGCCAGCTGGTAGGACTGCGCGTTCAGTTTGGCGGTGTAGCTGTCGCCGCGGTAAGTCAGGATGCCTTGCTGGTTGACATAGGTCGGCGAGCCGATGCCCAGCGAGGTGTCAAGGTCCTGGAAGTAGTACGGGTCGCTGATACGCGTGTAGTCAACCTGCGCCATCAGGCGCTCATCCAGGCCGCTGACGTTCTTCCAGCCGTACAGCCAACGGGTGTCGGTGTACTGCGGGAAGTCCTCGCGATCGTCGTTCTTGTCGTTCAGGTAGGCCGCTGTGACCTGGCCTTCGCTGCTGTGGGTCAGGTAACGGAACTCGCCCTCCATCAGCAGGCCGCGCTTGACCATGTAGTGCGGGTACAACGTGGCGTCGTAGTTGGGCGCCAGGTTGAAGTAGTACGGCGTGGTCAGTGTGAAGCCGGTGTCGGTCGAGCTGGCGAAGGAAGGCGCCAGGAAGCCGGATTGACGACGGTTGTCGATCGGGAAATAGATGTACGGGGTGTAGAAGACCGGAATGTCCTTCACCCGCAGGGTCGCGTTGGTCGCGGTGCCGAAGCCGGTGGCCGGATTCAGCTTGATGTTGTTGCCCTTGACGACCCAGGCGTTGCTGCCGGGTTCGCAGCGGGTGTAGGTGCCGTCCTTGAGCTGGATGATCGCGTTTTCCTGGCGCTTGGCATACAGCGCGCTGCCGCGGATCTGCGCCTGGTGCATGACGTACTCGGCGTTGTCGATCTTCGCCTCGCCATTGTCCAGTTGCAGCTCGGCGTGGTCGCCGACGATCAGCGCGCCGTTGTCGCGCAGCTTGACGTTGCCGACCAGCTCGCCGCGGTTCTCGGCCTGGTGCAGGTTGGCCTCGTCTGCTTCCACCTGCATGCTGCCCTGGCGCAGGACCACGTTACCCGCGAGGGTGGCGACCTGCTTTTCCTGCTCGTAGCGGGAAACCTTCGCCGAGACGTAGGTCGGGGCCTCGTCGTTCGGCGTCTTGTCGTTCATGCCCGGGCGGATCGGTTCGACGTATTCGCCGCCGCAGTACGGGCCCATTTCCGCCTGCTGGGCAGGGGTGAGCTTGTCGCGCGGGATCCAGTCGAGGTGGCTGTAGTCGCTGCTGCGCGACTTCAGGCCGCGGCCGCCGGACTCGGTGACCAGTTGTTTCGGCTCTTCGCCGGCGCTGCTCGAGCCGCTCGAGGACTTCGAGCCGCTGGCAACGGCCGCGCCACCGGCGCTGACCGAGCTTGCGCCGTGCTGCGGGCGCGGTACGCTGCTGGCGCTGCTCTGCGAGGAGCAGTCCCAGGCGCCGGACGCGGAGGGCTGGCAGGCGAACTGCTCACCGGGTGCCGCGGTCACAGAGGCGAGCGGCTGCATAGCCAGCAGGCCACCGGTCACCAGTAAGGGGAATTTTCTACGGAACACGGGGAAATTCACTGCCATCTTGTTAATCCGGGCTTCCTGCGAGCCATCGGCCCAAAGCGGACCGCACGCCTCTCGATGGGCTCAAAAAGATGCTGGATAATAAAGCATGACCCGCGCAACGGCTAGGGCCGTGGAGAACCCATAAAGATGTCACAGGATGCCCGTTACCAGCAGATGATCGGCTGGTTGGACTTGAGTTTGCCCGCAGTGTTCACCGCCCAGGGCTGGGGCCCGGTGCCCGAGGCCAGCTTCACCGCGGCCAGCAGCGATGCCAGTTTCCGCCGGTATTTCCGCTGGCAGGGGGAAGGCCGCAGCCTGATCGTGATGGACGCCCCGCCCCCCCAGGAGAACGTCCGACCCTTCATCAAGGTCGCCGGCCTGCTGGCCGAGGCCGGCGTGCATGTGCCGAAGATTCTCGCCCAGGACGTGGAGCAGGGCTTCCTGCTGCTCGATGATCTGGGGCGCCAGACCTACCTGGATGTGCTCACCGCGCAGAACGCCGAGGACCTGTTCGAGAATGCCCTCGACGCCCTGGTGGCCTTCCAGCAGGTCGATGTCGCCGAGCGCTTGCCGGCCTACGACGAGGCCCTGCTGCGCCGCGAGCTGCAACTGTTCCCCGACTGGTACCTGCAGCGCCACCTCGGCGTGACCCTCGAAGGCGAGCAACTCGCCCGCTGGGAGCGCACCTGCGATCTTCTGGTGCAAAGCGCCCTCGAGCAGCCACGCGTGTTCGTGCACCGCGACTACATGCCGCGCAACCTGATGCTCAGCGAGCCGAACCCCGGCATCCTGGATTTCCAGGATGCGGTCTACGGTCCGGTGACCTACGACGTGACCTGCCTCTATAAGGATGCCTTCCTCAGTTGGCCGGAGCCGCGCGTGCACGACGGCCTCTCGCGCTACTGGCGCAAGGCCCGGGCGGCTGGTATTCCCCTGCCGGACAGTTTCGAGTCCTTCCTGCGCGCCAGCGACCTGATGGGCGCCCAGCGCCACCTGAAGGTGATCGGCATCTTCGCGCGCATCTGCCACCGCGACGGCAAGCCGCGCTACCTGGGCGACGTGCCGCGTTTCTTCCGCTACCTGGAAAGCGTGATCGCACGCCGTCCTGAGCTTGCCGACCTCGCCGCATTGCTGGCAGACCTCCCCAAAGACGAGACACACCCCGCATGAAGGCCATGATCCTCGCCGCGGGCAAGGGCGAACGCCTGCGCCCGCTCACCCTGCACACGCCCAAGCCGCTGGTGCGCGCCGGCGGCGTGCCGTTGATCGAGTATCAGCTGCGGGCGCTGCGTTGCGCGGGATTCGACCAGGTGGTGATCAACCACGCCTGGCTCGGTCAGCAGATCGAGGATCACCTGGGCGATGGCTCGGCCTTCGGCGTGAGCATCCGTTACTCGCCCGAGGGCGAACCGCTGGAAACCGGCGGCGGCATTTTCCGGGCGCTGCCGCTGCTGGGCAGCGAGACCTTCGTCGTCGCCAACGGCGACATCTGGACCGACTTCGACTATGCCAGCCTGCACAGCGCGCTGGGCGATGACGATCTCGCGCACCTGGTGCTGGTGGATAACCCCGGTCACCACACTCGCGGCGATTTCTGTCTGAGTGAAGGCCGCGTCAGCGATTACCGCGAGGGCCGGCCGAGCCTGACTTATAGCGGTATCGCCATCCTGCGCCCCGAACTGTTCGAGGATTGTGCGCCCGGCGCCTTCAAGCTGGCGCCACTGCTGCGCCAGGCGATGGAAGCCGGCCGTGTGAGCGGCGTCCATCATCGTGGACGCTGGATCGACGTGGGCACCCACGAGCGTCTGGCTGAAGTCGAACGCCAACTGGCGGAGGGCTGAGGTGTTCTGGCCAGGCACCTTGGTGGGCGTCATCGCCGGCTGGGCGCTGGCGAGTATTCCTGGGGCGATGCTCGGTGCGCTGCTGGGCCAGGTGCTCGACCGGCGCCTGAAGAAGCGCACCTGGCGCGGGCTCTTCGAACAGCTGCGTGGCGGGCCGCAGATCAGCGATCAGGAGCTGCTTTTCCTGCTGCTCGGTCGCCTGGCCAAGAGCCGCGGCCGCGTGGTCGATGCGCACATCCAGCAGGCGCGGGCCGAGATGCAGCGCCTGCAACTGGATGACAGATCGCGTCGACAAGCCATCGATGCCTTCGGCCGCGGCAAGCTGGGCGGCGAGCTCCTGGACGTTGGCCTGCGCCAGCGCCACGGCCGGCAGGCCACTGCGGAAGGCTTGATCCAGGCCTGCTGGCGTATGGCCTGGGCGGGCGGCACGCCGAACGCTGCGCAGAAGAACCTACTGCTGCAGTGGGGTGAATCGCTGGGGCTTTCCCGCACCAGGGTCCTCGCGTTGTCGGCGGGCGCCGAGCCACCCAGGCCGCCGTCCACGCCGCGCGAATCCTATACCGGCGCGCTGCGGCTGCTGGGAGTGACGCCGGAGAGCGAGCCGGAAGAGATCAAGCGTGCCTACCGCAAGCTGATCAGCCAGAACCACCCGGACAAGCTCGAAGGCATGGGGGCAAGCGCCGAGCGCATCGCTGCGGCGACCCAGAAAACCCGCGAGATCCAGGCTGCCTATCTGCTGGTGCGCCAGCGTCGCGGCTTCCGCTGATCAGGGCTGCTCGTTCGGCTCCAGGTGCATCGACAGCCAGCCGCGAATGCGCCGGTAGAGTTGGTCCTGCTCGGTGCCCAGGTCGGCGGGCAGGGCGTTCATGCCGATCTGCACGTAGTTCGGCGCCTTCTGCCGCTTGCTCGCCTGCAGACGCAGCTTGGCGGCTGCCACGTCTGGCGCCTTGTCCTTGTAATAGAAGTCGCCGGTGGCGAGGTTCAGCAGCGGCACGGTCTCGTCCAGCGACGGCTTGAAGTCGCGCGGCATTTCCGGCGCCACCAGCAGCAGGTTCCTGATCTCGGCCGGCGTGCGCTCGCCCAGGTAACGGGTGGCCCAGTAGGCGCCGGTGCCGTGGCCGAGCAGGACGATGGTCCGGGGGTTGTGCTGCTGGGCCAGTTCGACGGCTGCCTGGATGCGCGCGAGCACGCGCTCAGCGTGGGCCTTGCGCAGTTCCACCGGGTCTGTGGGCGGCGGCGGAGCTTCGGGGCTGGCCTGGGCCGGCTCGGCGCTGCCGGTTTCGGCGGTGCTTTCCGGTGTCGGTGTCGCGCTGCCTTCACCGCCCTTCACTTCGGGTTTGCTGGCGCTGTCGGTGGCCGTGGCATCGGTGTCGGCGCTGGCCTTGTCCGGCGACTCCTTCGGGCGCGGGATGGGGGCGGTGCTTTGCGGATCGGGCAGGGTGACGGCCAGGGTCTGCCAGCCGGCGTCGGGCAACTTGCGCCGCAGCGGGCCGATCGCCACTGGCCAGTCGGCGCTTTCGCCATCGCCGGGAATCAGGATCACTGCACCCTCGGCATCGGCGGCGTTGGCCGGCAGCCAGAGGGCGAGGAAGGTTTCGTCGCCGGCCTTGAGTTCCTGGCGCTCGCTTTCGGGCAACTGGCGCACCAGGCCGCTGGCTTCGTCCTGGCTGCGCTCGGTCACTGCGGGGCGCACGGCTGCCGCTGCAGCAGGCTTTTCTTCGACGGCTGCCTTGGTGTCTTCGCCGCTGGCGGCCAGCGGCGAAAGGCCCAGCGAGATGCAGAGGGCTAGAAGTGTCGGGCGAAGCGGGTTTGGCATCGATGGTATCCCTGTCACGGCAGGCGCGGGTGCGGCCAGCCTAGCGGCTTGTCCTAGCTTTGTCAGGCGCATGGCTGCCGGGTTCAACCGGGCTTGCTGTAAGGTATGCCGGCCATTTGCTTTGACGTGATCGAACACCCGGGGTGCTGTGGGCATGAGTCGTCTGTTCTGGAAAGCCTGTCTTTTCTGGCTAAGTTGCCTGCCGCTGCTGGCAGTGGCGGAACCTCCCGTGCCGCCGCTGACGCTGGACGACGCGCAGCGCGCATGGCTCGCTGAACACCCGCGGCTGCGCGTCGGCGCCGTGCTCGAGGCTCCCTACGTGCAGCAGGACCGCCGCCTGCAGCAGCTCTCCGGAGCCAACGTCGAACTGTTGGAATGGCTGGCCAAGGCACTGGGCGTCGGTCTGCAATGGCGTACCTATCCTGACCAGGCGACGCTGGAAAAAGCGGTGCGTGCCGGGGAAATCGATCTCGCCCCCGGCATCAGCCAGACGCCTTCGACCCTGCGCGACTGGCTGTTCTCCGACCCCTATCTGCGTGTGCCGCGTCTGGTCGTGGGCGATCGCGGAATGGGGACTTCGGTGGAACTGGACGCCCTTCGCGAGGGGGAATCCGTTTCCGTGCGCGGGCCCGGGCCGGTGGTGGATTACCTGCGCGGGACCTATTCGGGGCTGACCCTGCAAGTCGTCGATAGCGACCGAGAAGTACTGCGCAAGGTGCTCGGCCGCGAAGCCAGCTACGCGGTGATCGACGAGGCGCAACTGGCGCGCCTGACCCGCGAAGCCGAATTCACCGGGCTCTCTGTGGTCGCCGATATCGGCTACCCGCAATTGCTGCGCGTGGCGACGCGACGCGGCCTGCCGGAGCTGGCCGGGATCATCGATGCCGCCCTGCGCGCGGTGCCGGCCAAGGACCTCGACCGACTCCACGAGCGCTGGCTGCAACCGGTCTACCCGCGCCTGGGTTCTTCGCCCGGCTTCTGGCAGAACCTGTGCATCCTGCTCGGCCTGCTGCTGCTGTTCGCGGTAGCCGCATTGCTCTGGTTGCGCCGCCAGCACCGCGCGCTGGAGTCGCGCCTGCTCGCGGCACGCCGCGATATCGAATTGCGCCAGGCCGCGGAGCAGGCGCTGCGCCTGACCCAGTTCGCCATCGACAGCAGCACCGTCGGCATCCTCTGGGTCAACTGGGACAGCCATGTGCGCTACGCCAACCGCGCCGCCGAGGAGATGCTCGGCTACCTGCCGGGGGCGGTGGTGGACCTGCCGCTGTCGGCCTTCGAGCCAATGCTGGACATGGACCGCTGGCTCAATCTCTGGCGCCGTGCGCGCAATGCCGACGAGGCGCCGCTAAGCTTCGAGACCCGCTGCCTGCGTGCAGACGGCCAGTGGCTGCCGGCGGACGTTTCGCTGAGCTTCCTGCGTTTTGGCGATTCGGAGTACCTGCTGGTGTTCCTCAACGACGTCACCGAGCGCCGCCGTGCCCGTGCCGCGCTGGAGGAAAGCGAGGCGCGCCTGCAGGGCATCGCCGCCAACGTGCCGGGTCTGGTGTTCCGCCTGGAGCCCAACGCGCCGGACGACGACTCCGATTTTGCCTACATCAGCTTCATCACCGGCGGCAGCGAAACCTCGCTGGGCTACTCGCCCGGATACCTGCGCGAGAGTGGCCTGGGCATCATGGGGCTGGTGCATCCGTCCGAGCGCGAAGGCTACCTGGCGAGCCAGCTCGAAGCGGTGGAGGGCCGACGCAACTGGCTGTGGCAGGGGCGCATCCTCACCCGCAGCCACGAGCCGCGCTGGGTCGACATCAAGGCGACGGTGCGCACCCTCGACGACGGTCGCCCGGCCTGGGACGGGGTGGTCTGGGACATCACCGAACACAAGCAGATCGAACGGGAGCTGCAGGATTCCCGCGCGCAGCTGCGCGAGCTGTCGGCGCACCTGGAGAGCGTGCGGGAGGAGGAGAAGGCGCGCATCGCCCGCGAAGTGCACGATGAATTGGGCCAGGTGCTCACCGTGCTGAAGCTGGAAACCTCCATGTGCGAACTGGCCTACGCCGAGCTCGACAGCGGTCTGCGCGAGCGCCTGGACAACATGAAGCGCTTGATCGCCCAGTTGTTCCAGCTGGTGCGTGACGTGGCCACCGCGCTGCGCCCGCCCATCCTCGATGCCGGCATCGGCTCGGCGGTGGAATGGCAGGCACGCCGGTTCGAAGCGCGCACGCAGATTCCCTGCCTGGTGCAGGTGCCGGAGAACCCGCCGGAACTGTCGGATGCCAAGGCCATCGGGCTGTTCCGCATCCTCCAGGAGGCGCTGACCAATGTCATGCGCCATGCCCAGGCGCATACTGTGGAATTGCAGCTGAGCGTCGAAGGGCGCGAGCTGTGCCTGCGCATCGCCGACGACGGCGTGGGCTTCGACCCGAACGCCACGCGGCAGGGCGTTTCCTTTGGCCTGGTGGGCATGCGCGAGCGGGTGCTGATGTTCGGTGGCACCCTGCAGATCGACAGCCAGCCCGGGGAGGGCACCACGCTGTGGATTCGGGTGCCTCTGCGCTCGGCAAGTACGTAACCGGGCGACAAACATAACGACAATGACAAGAGTGGATCGGGAGGAAGGGCGGTGATTCGAGTGCTGGTGGCGGAAGACCATACGATCGTGCGCGAGGGCATCAAGCAACTGATCGGCATGGCCAAGGACCTGCAGGTGGTGGGCGAGGCCACCAACGGCGAGCAGTTGCTCGAAACCCTGCGCCAGACGCCCTGTGAAGTGGTCCTGCTGGATATCTCCATGCCCGGAGTCAACGGCCTGGAAGCCATCCCGCGGATCCGCGCGCTGAACAGTCCGCCGGCGATCCTCATGCTGTCCATGCACGATGAAGTGCAGATGGTCGCCCGCGCGCTGAAGGTCGGCGCCGCCGGCTACGCCACCAAGGACAGCGATCCGGCGCTGCTGCTCACGGCGATCCGCAAGGTGGCCAGCGGTGGTCGCTACATCGATCCCGATCTCGCCGACCGCATGGTCTTCGAAGTCGGTCTCACCGATTCCCGTCCGCCCCATGCGCTGCTTTCGGAGCGCGAGTTCTCGGTGTTCGAGCGCCTGGTGCAGGGCGAGGGCGTCAACGAAATCGCCCAGCAACTGGCGGTCAGCAGCAAGACCATCAGCACACACAAGGCGCGGCTGATGCAGAAACTCAACGCCAACTCGGTGGCGGACCTGGTGCGTTACGCCATGGAGCACAAGCTCGTCTGAGCGTCCCGCGCAGCCGCTTTGACCTGCGGCAGATCGATCGCTGAATTTTCCCTCCACTCTGTGCGACGTGTCCGATTTCTGTAACGAACCGTCTATCTAGCGGGCGTGAGGCAGGGAATGATTGCCGGCTTCATGCAGTACGTCGTGATAACAAGGAGAAGAAGATGTTGCGAGCGGTAAGGGGAGGGCTGCTGTTCGGCCTGCTGGGGAGCGCTGCGATGCCGGCGCTGGCGGACTACGTCACGGTGATTTCCTTCGGTGGCGCCAACAAGGAAGCTCAGGAGGCGGCCTTCTACAAACCGTTCAAGGAAGTGACCGGCAACGCCGTCGTCCACGGCTCCTACAACGGCGACCTGGCCAAGCTCAAGCGCATGGTGGAGATCAGCCATGTGTCCTGGGACGTGGTGGAAGTCGAGGCCCCCGAGCTCGCGCGCGGCTGCGAGGAAGGGCTGTTCATGAAGCTCGATCCCAAGACCCTGGGCAACACCGCCGATTTCGTTCCCGGCGCGGTGCAGCCGTGCGGCGTCGGCATCTTCGTCTGGACCACGCTGCTGGCGTACAACCAGAGCAAGCTGCAGGGCACGCCCAGCAGTTGGGCGGATTTCTGGGACACCAGGAAATTCCCCGGCAAGCGCGGCCTGCGCTGGGGCGCCAAGTACAGCCTGGAATTCGCCCTGATGGCCGACGGCATCGCGCCCAAGGACGTCTACAAGGTGCTCGCCACCGACGAGGGGGTCGATCGCGCCTTCCGCAAGCTCGATGAACTCAAGCCGAACATCAACTGGTGGAAGTCCGGCCAGGACCCGGTGCGCGACCTTGCCGACGGCACCGTGGTGATGAGCTCCGCCTACAACGGCCGGATCGCCGCCGCGCAGGCCGAGCAGAAGGGCTTCCGCATGGTCTGGGCCGGCGGCATCTACGACTTCGACTTCTGGGCGCTGCCCTCGGGCGTGTTCAAGAAGGAGCTGGCCGAGCAGTTCGTCAACTTCGCCGGCCAGCCGCAGCAGCAGAAGGCGTTCGCCGAAAACATTTCCTACGGTCCGACCAACCGCAAGGCCGTGGAATTGCTGGCACCGGACGTGGCCGCCAACCTGCCCACCGCGCCGCAGAACATCGCCCATGCCGTGGGCATGGACGTAGCCTTCTGGACCGAGCATGGCGATGCGCTGGAGAAGCGCTTCCAGGCCTGGGCCAAGCGCTGATCGAGGGACTGCCGGCCACAAGCTGGTCGGCAGTCTGTTTCGCTATTTTTTGTAGGGCGATCCCTACAAAGCATCCTCTCTAAGCCTTATAGCAATCTCTCATACCGCCCGATTTGCGTGCCGGTCCAGCTTCTCTAGGCTTGATTCAACGGCATTTACAAAAAAACAAAGGTGCGGTGATGGCCGAGAATCAGGCAAACGATGTACTGGTGAGTTTCCGTGGCGTGCAGAAGAGCTACGACGGCGAATCCCTCATCGTGAAGGACCTCAATCTGGACATTCGCAAAGGCGAATTCCTGACGCTGCTGGGGCCCTCGGGTTCCGGCAAGACCACCAGCCTGATGATGCTGGCCGGTTTCGAAACGCCCACCGCCGGTGAAATCCAGCTCGCCGGGCGCGCCATCAACAACGTCCCGCCGCACAAGCGCGACATCGGCATGGTGTTCCAGAACTATGCCCTGTTCCCGCACATGACGGTGGCCGAGAACCTGGCCTTCCCGCTCTCCGTGCGCGGCATGAGCAAGACCGACGTCAGTGAGCGCGTGAAGCGCGCGCTGTCGATGGTCCAGCTCGACACCTTCGCCGGTCGCTATCCCGCCCAGCTCTCCGGTGGCCAGCAGCAGCGCGTGGCCCTGGCCCGTGCGCTGGTCTTCGAGCCGCAACTGGTACTGATGGACGAACCCCTCGGTGCGCTCGACAAGCAGCTGCGCGAGCACATGCAGATGGAGATCAAGCACATCCACCAGCGCCTGGGCGTGACCGTGGTCTACGTGACCCACGACCAGGGTGAAGCCCTGACCATGTCCGACCGAGTGGCGGTGTTCCACCAGGGCGAGATCCAGCAGATCGCCCCGCCCGCCGAGCTCTACGAACACCCGCGCAACTCCTTCGTCGCCAACTTCATCGGCGAGAACAACCGCATTGCCGGCCAGCTCCAGGCCCGCGATGGCGACCGCTGCACCGTGGGCCTGGCCCGTGGCGAGAAGGTCGAGGCGCTGGCGATCAACGTCGGCAACGTCGGCGACACCGTCAGCCTGTCGATACGCCCCGAGCGCGTGCGCCTGAACGGCCACAGCGAAAACTGCGTGAACCGCTTCTCCGGCCGCGTCGCCGAGTTCATCTACCTGGGTGACCACGTGCGCATTCGCCTGGAGGTCTGCGGCCGCACCGATTTCTTCGTCAAACAGCCGATCGCCGAGCTCGATCCTGCGCTCAGTGTTGGCGACGTGGTTCCGCTGGGCTGGGAAGTCGAGCACGTCCGCGCGCTCGACCCACTGTCCGCGGCGTAACAGCGCGGCCCGGCCACTCCCGGACGCATCCAAGAAAAACAAACCTGCACACTGTGGAGACAACAATAATGTCGAAGTCCTTGAAAGCATCGGGGCTCAAACTCGCAGCGCTGACTCTGGGCGTGGCCTTCGCGGCCCAGTCCATGGCCGCCACCGACCTGACCGTGGTGTCTTTCGGCGGCGCCAACAAGAACGCCCAGGTCAAGGCGTTCTACGGCCCCTACGAGAAGAGCACTGGCAACAAGATCGTCGCTGGCGAATACAACGGCGAAATGGCCAAGGTGAAGGCCATGGTCGACACCAACAGCGTCTCCTGGGACCTGGTGGAAGTCGAGTCGCCGGAACTGGCCCGCGGTTGTGACGAAGGCCTGTTCGAAACCATCGACCCGGCCATCCTCGGCAAGGCCGAAGACTACGTACCGGGCGCCGTGACCAACTGCGGCGTCGGCTTCTTCGTCTGGTCCACCGTGCTGGCCTACAACGCCGACAAGCTGAAGACCGCACCGACCAGCTGGGCCGACTTCTGGGACACCCAGAAATTCCCGGGCAAGCGCGGCCTGCGCAAGGGCGCCAAGTACACCCTGGAATTCGCCCTGATGGCCGACGGCGTTGCGCCCAAGGACGTCTACAAGGTGCTGGCGACCAAGGAAGGCCAGGACCGCGCCTTCAAGAAACTCGACCAGATCAAGCCGAACATCCAGTGGTGGGAAGCCGGCGCCCAGCCGCCGCAGTACCTCGCTTCCGGTGACGTGGTCATGAGCTCCGCCTACAACGGTCGCATCGCCGCCGTGCAGAAAGAGAGCAACCTGAAGATCGTCTGGAACGGCGGCATCTACGACTTCGACGCCTGGGCCATCCCCAAGGGCGCCAAGAAGGTCGACGAGAGCCTGAAGTTCATTGCCTTCTCGGTTCAGCCCGAGCAGCAGAAGACCTACTCCGAGAACATCGCCTACGGCCCGGTCAACAAGAACGCCGTACCGCTGCTGAGCAAGGACCTGCTCAAGGACATGCCGACCACCCCGGAAAACATGCAGGGCCAGGTCGGTATGGACGTGACCTTCTGGGCTGACTACGGCGAGCAGCTGGAACAGCGCTTCAACGCCTGGGCTGCCAAGTAAGACGCAGCAGTGCCAAACCGTCGCGGCCACCCGGACCGCGACGGACCGGGACCGCCGCTCCTCCTCGCGGCGGTTCCTCCTGACACCACACCTTGGCCGCTTTCGGGCGGCCTGTTTTACCGGAGTTCGCTATGGCCACCGCTGTGTCTCTGAACGAGGTCGCCGGCCCCACCCTCAAGCAGCGCCTGGCGCGCGCGGAGCGGATGAACCGTCTGAAGTCCCAGGCGCTGGTGCTGCCCCTGCTGGTCTTCCTGCTGCTGACCTTCCTGGTGCCCATCGCGGCGCTGCTTTACAAGAGCGTGAACAACCCCGAGGTCGTCGGCGCGCTGCCGCTGACCGTCAACGCCATTTCCGAATGGGACGGCAAGTCGCTGCCTTCGGATGCGGTGTACAAGGCGCTGAGCGACGACCTGGTCGCCGCGCGCAAGAACCAGACCATCGGTGATCTCTCCAAGCGCCTGAACATGGAACTGGCCGGCTACCGCAGCCTGCTGTCCAAGACCGCGCGCGCATTGCCGTTCAAGGAGCAACCGGCGTCGTACAAGGACGCCATGGAAGCCCTCGACGAGCGTTGGGGCGATCCGGCCTACTGGCAGGCAATCCGTCGCAACGCCAGCTCTGTCACCCCCTATTATCTGCTGGCGGCGCTCGATCACCGCATCGACGACCTGGGCGAAATCGCCCGTGCCACGCCGGACCAGTCGATCTACCTGGACATCTTCGCCCGCACCTTCTGGATGGGCGCGGTGATCACCCTGATCTGCCTGGCGCTGGCCTACCCGCTGGCCTATCTGCTGGCGATCCTGCCGACCCGCAAGTCCAACCTGCTGATGATCATGGTGCTGCTGCCGTTCTGGACCTCGATCCTGGTGCGTGTCGCCGCGTGGATCGTGCTGTTGCAGTCCGGTGGCCTGATCAACGGCGCGCTGCTGAAGATGGGCCTGATCGACCAGCCGCTGCAGTTGGTGTTCAACCGCACGGGCGTTTACATCTCCATGGTCCACATCATGCTGCCGTTCATGATCCTGCCGATCTACAGCGTGATGAAGGGCATTTCCCCCAGCTACATGCGCGCCGCGATCTCGCTGGGCTGCCATCCGTTCGCCAGCTTCTGGAAGGTGTACTTCCCGCAGACCGTGGCCGGTGTCGGCGCCGGCTGCCTGCTGGTGTTCATCCTGTCGATCGGCTACTACATCACCCCGGCGCTGCTGGGCAGCCCGAACGACCAGATGGTCAGCTACTTCGTCGCCTTCTACACCAACACCACCATCAACTGGGGCATGGCCACGGCCCTGGGCGGCCTGCTGCTGTTCGCCACCCTGGTGCTCTACGTGATCTATGGCTGGCTGGTGGGCGCGAGCCGCCTGCGCCTGGGCTGATGAGGAGAACAAGAAGATGCTGAGCCCCTACATGTCCCCGGTCGAGCGCGTGTGGTTCTACACCCTGCGTATCCTCTGCGGCCTGATCCTGCTGTTCCTGGTGTTGCCGGTACTGGTCATCGTGCCGCTGTCGTTCAACTCCGGCACCTTCCTGGTCTACCCGCTGCAGGGCTTCTCCCTGCGCTGGTACGCCGACTTCTTCAACTCCGCCGAGTGGATGCGCGCACTGACCAACAGCATCATCGTCGCCCCGGCGGCCACCGTGCTGGCGATGGTGTTCGGCACCCTGGCGTCTATCGGCCTGACCCGCGGCGAGTTCCGCGGCAAGGCGCTGGTCATGAGCCTGGTGATCTCGCCGATGGTGGTGCCGGTGGTGATCATCGGCGTGGCCAGCTACCTGTTCTTCGCGCCGCTGGGCCTGGGCAACAGCTACATCTCGCTGATCATCGTCCACGCGGTGCTGGGTGTGCCGTTCGTCATCATCACCGTGTCGGCGACGCTGCAGGGCTTCAACTACAACCTGGTGCGCGCCGCCGCCAGCCTGGGTGCGCCGCCGGTGCTGACCTTCTTCAAGGTCACCCTGCCGCTGATCGCTCCCGGTGTGATCTCCGGGGCGCTGTTCGCCTTCGCCACCTCCTTCGACGAAGTGGTGGTGACCCTGTTCCTCGCCGGCCCCGAGCAGGCCACCCTGCCGCGCCAGATGTTCAGCGGCATCCGCGAGAACCTCAGCCCGACCATCGCCGCTGCGGCGACCCTGCTGATCGGCTTCTCCGTCGTGCTCCTGCTGACCCTCGAGTGGCTGCGCGGCCGCAGCGAGAAGCTGCGCACCGCACCGACTTCCTGATTCACAGTGTTTCGCGGACGGTTGCGTCCCTGTGCTCACCCACAGGGGCGGGATCGATCCGCGATTTTTTTGCCTACAGAGCGATCTCATTTCACTCTGTCGATGACCTTTCCGTCTTCAATCAGCCACTCGGTCTCCGGAATGCCGTGAGTGCCATCTTCAGTGAGTAGAAAGTATCCACTTGGAGAGATGGCGTAATCATCAGTCTGCACAACAAGTCTTGCCAGACCCTCCACCTGAGCTCGGATGTAAGGCAGGGCATGGGTTCTGATCTGAGCGCCAAAGAACACAAATCGAGTGCTGTTTATGCTCCTGGGTTGGATCATCCAGCCGTCCCGATAGAGCCCCATCTGCTGATCGGTTACGAGACCTGCAGCTCCGGGAACAGGAGCTTTTAGCTGTCCTTCAATTTCCTCCATCGGCAATGATTGGTCCAACTGAAGCCAACCAGCCACCGTTATGTAGGCTCCCATCTCTGCATTCTCCTAGGCTGCGTAAAGGGCTGAACGTCGCCATTGTCACCGGGGTAAATCGATTGCGGCTACAATGCGCGCCATCCGTGATTTCCGCCCACAGAGGTGCGCCATGCAACCCTACGCCATCGCTCCGTCGATCCTTTCCGCCGACTTCGCCCGCCTGGGCGAGGATGTGGACAAGGTGCTCGCTGCCGGCGCCGACATCGTCCACTTCGATGTGATGGACAACCACTACGTGCCGAACCTGACCATCGGCCCGATGGTCTGCACGGCGCTGCGCAAGTACGGCGTCACCGCACCCATCGACGTGCACCTGATGGTCTCCCCGGTGGACCGCATCATCGGTGACTTCATCGAAGCCGGCGCCACCTACATCACCTTCCATCCCGAAGCCACCCAGCACATCGACCGCTCCCTGCAACTGATCAAGGACGGCGGCTGCAAGGCCGGCCTGGTGTTCAACCCGGCCACCTCGCTGGACGCGCTGAAGTACGTGATGGACAAGATCGACATGGTCCTCCTGATGAGCGTGAACCCCGGCTTCGGCGGGCAGAAGTTCATCCCCGGCACCCTCGACAAGCTGCGCGAAGCCCGCGCGCTGATCGACGCTTCCGGCCGTGACATCCGCCTGGAAATCGACGGCGGGGTGAACGTGAAGAACATCCGCGAGATCGCCGAAGCGGGCGCCGACACCTTCGTCGCCGGCTCCGCCATCTTCAATGCAACGGACTACGCCGAGGTCATCCGCGCCATGCACGCTGAGCTGGCGCAGGCGCGCAAGTGATGAGCGCTGCACAACTGCCATTCGCCGGGCTGCCGCGTCTGGTGATGTTCGACCTGGACGGCACCCTGGTGGATTCGGTCCCCGACCTGGCCGCCGCGGTGGACAAGATGCTGCTGGCGCTCGGTCGCCAGCCGGCCGGCCTGGACGCGGTGCGTCACTGGGTCGGCAACGGCGCGCGGGTGCTGGTGCGTCGCGCCCTGGCCAATGACATCGAGCACGATGGGGTCAGCGAGGAAGACACCGAGCGCGCCCTCGAGCTGTTCATGGACTTCTACGCCGACAGCCATGCGCTCACCCTGGTCTACCCCGGCGTGATCGAGACCCTGAAGTGGCTGAAGAAGCGCGGCGTGGAGCTGGCGCTGATCACCAACAAGCCCGAGCAATTCGTCGCGCCGTTGCTGGACGAGATGAAACTGGGCAAGTTCTTTCGCTGGATCATCGGTGGCGATACCCTGCCGCAGCAGAAGCCCGACCCGGCCGCGCTGCTGTTCGTGATGAAGATGGCCGGCGTGTCGGCGGAGCAGGCGCTGTTCGTTGGCGACTCGCGCAATGACATTCTCGCTGCCAAGGCCGCCGGCGTGCGCAGCGTGGGTCTGAGCTACGGCTACAACCATGGCCGCCCCATTGCCGAGGAAACCCCGACGCTGGTGCTCGACGACCTGCGCCATCTGCTGCCTTGCTTCGATTCGGGCAAAGCGATAGTGTTGCCCGACTCCGCCTCAACTCCCGCTCAGCGAGACAGCACCGTGGAAACGGCTCCCCACACACTCTGGATGAAGGTCATCAAGGCCCTGGCCCGCTGGCGCTGGCGCGCCTGACATCCTTTGGCCGGTACGCCCGGCGCGTGTGTGCAACCAAGTCCGTTACCTCCTCACTCCACGAGGCTGATCATGACCCGCGAAGAATTCCAGCGCCTGGCCGCCGAAGGCTACAACCGCATTCCGCTGACCTGCGAAACCCTTGCCGACTTCGACACCCCGCTGTCGATCTACCTGAAGCTGGCCGATGGCCCCAACACCTACCTGCTCGAATCCGTGCAGGGCGGCGAGAAGTGGGGGCGCTACTCGATCATCGGCCTGCCCAGCCGCACCGTGCTACGTGTGTACGGTCACCAGGCGAGCATCAAGGTCGACGGCGTCGAGACCGAGAGCTTCGAATGCGCCGACCCGCTGGCCTTCGTCGAGGAGTTCAAGGAGCGCTACCGCGTACCGACCATTGCCGGTCTGCCGCGCTTCAACGGTGGTCTGGTCGGCTACTTCGGCTACGACTGCGTACGTTACGTCGAGCAGCGGCTGGCGCAGTGCCCGAACCCGGACCCGCTGAACAATCCCGACATCCTGCTGATGGTCTCCGACGCGGTGGTCGTCTTCGACAACCTCGCCGGCAAGATGCACGCGATCGTCCTCGCCGACCCGGCGCAGGCCGACGCCTACGACAAGGGCCTGGCCCAGCTGGAAGAACTGCTGGAGCGCCTGCGCCAGCCGATCACCCCGCGCCGCGGCCTGGACTTCAGCGCCGTGAATGCCCCGGAGCCGCAGTTCCGCGCCAGCTTCACCCGCGAGGACTACGAGCGCGCCGTCGGCACCATCAAGGAATACATCCTGGCCGGCGACTGCATGCAGGTCGTGCCGTCGCAGCGCATGTCCATCGACTTCAGTGCGGCGCCCATCGACCTGTACCGTGCGCTGCGCTGCTTCAACCCGACGCCGTACATGTACTTCTTCAACTTCGGCGACTTCCATGTCGTCGGCAGTTCGCCGGAAGTGCTGGTGCGCGTCGAGGACGGCGAAGTCACCGTGCGCCCCATCGCCGGCACCCGCCCGCGGGGTGCGACCGAAGAAGCCGACCGCGCGCTGGAAGAAGACCTGCTTTCCGACGCCAAGGAAATCGCCGAGCACCTGATGCTCATCGACCTGGGGCGCAACGACGTCGGCCGCGTGTCGCAGACCGGCAGCGTGAAGGTCACCGAGCAGATGGTGATCGAGCGCTACTCCAACGTCATGCACATCGTTTCCAACGTAAACGGCCAGCTCAAGCCATCGCTTTCCGCGATGGACGCCCTGCGTGCAATCCTGCCGGCGGGCACCTTGTCCGGCGCGCCGAAGATTCGCGCGATGGAAATCATCGACGAGCTGGAGCCGGTCAAGCGCGGCGTCTACGGCGGTGCCGTGGGTTACCTCGCGTGGAACGGCAACATGGACACCGCCATCGCCATCCGCACCGCGGTGATCAAGAACGGCGAACTCCACGTCCAGGCCGGCGGCGGCATCGTCGCCGACTCGGTGCCGGCGGCAGAGTGGGAGGAAACCATCAACAAGCGCCGCGCGATGTTCCGTGCCGTGGCGCTGGCGGAGCACACCGCCAAGGTGCACGGCAAGGGTTGAGTCGCTGACTCGATAAAAAGCCCCGCTTCGGCGGGGCTTTTTGTTGGGGCCCTGCGCTAATCAACAGGTTCAGGTGGACAGAAGAGTTCTCGCTGGCACTGTAAGGCTCCCGCTCCCTTCAGGGAGAGGGGGCCGTCCGGTGCGGGAGCTGGCTCTGGTGTCTGTGGCGGCTCCATGGTTACCCCGCCTGCCGCGCTTCCACCACCTGCAGGTTCGCCTTGCGCCGGGCGAGGGCGGCGTCCGCCTGTTGCGAGCGCTCCTCCACATAGGCCGCCAAGTGGTCCACCGCGACGTACTGCATCGCCTTGTGGCTGTCATCCAGCGTGGTCACCGGCAGGGCGATGCGTCCGCAGGACAGCGCCTTGCTGAAATTCTCCCGGTTCAGGTTGCGAAACCAGCGCTCGCGCACCTGCTCCAGCGGCACCAGGACGTCCCCGAAGATCTGGTAGACCAGGCTCACCGTCTCCGGGCGAGGGGCGGGGCGAATATCGGCGGTCGACTGCATGGGACTCTCCTGTTCCGATGGTGGTGGCGACAGGTATAAATATAGCAAAGGTTGTATTTGTCTTCAATCGCCAGCCAAAGAAAACCCCGCCGAAGCGGGGCCTGTCCTGTCTAGCGCACCAGCGTCGGTGCGCGACGATGGCGCACCGTGGACCACCAGAAGACCCAGCCGATCATGCGGATCTGCCCGCTGTCGAACTGCTCCGGCGGGTATTCCTCGTCGGGGTACTCATCACGGTTGAAGCTGCGCAGGCGGATGCCACCGCCCGGCAGGCGGTAGACGAACTTCACCCGCAGCATGCCCTCGTGTTCCAGGGCGTAGATCTCGCCGTCGGTGATGTGCGTGGTCGCGGTATCGATGCCGATGGTGGAGCCATCCATGATCAGCGGCTCCATGCTGTTGCCGGTGAGCTGGGCGCAGATTGCCGCCGCCGGATCGACCCCTGCCGCGCGCAGCGTGGCGTACGAGAAACGCAGCTTGCGCCCCTCTATCTCGCGCACTGCGGTGCGGCCGGCACCGGCCGCCAGTTCCACTTCCTTGTACAGGCGTAGTTCCACTTCGTCCTCGTCCAGCGGTGTGTCGCTATCCCATGGGTGCAGCGGTTCCAGCCGCAGCGGGCTGCCATCGGCCGGGCGCGGCGCGGGGGCACTGGGGCCCGGTGCCGGTGTGCCTTCTCCGGTGGCCAGCCAGGTCGGCGAGACCCCCAGCGCGCTGGCGATCTCGATCAGCTTGCGCGTGCTCTGCGCCTTGCCCGAGGTCAGCTTGTGGATGGTGTTCTGCGAAACCCCGGCGGCTTCGGCCAGGGTTTCCTGCTTGAGATTGCGCGAGGCCATCGCCTGTTTCAGGCGGTCGGCCAGCGTCGATGAGGGTGAGTTTTCCATGGCGGCACTCTACCTCCTGGGTTGTAGCGTGTAAATAGCTTTGGTGTTGACTAAATATAGCTATAGTTGTAATCATGAAAACCAGCAGCCCACCGGGGAGACGAAGACCGGTTCGGCTGACGGGAAGCGAACGACTTCCCCTTCACCGCGGCAAGGAGGCCGTGGGTTGCCTGCGAGCAGGCTGGAGGACGCGGGTGGGCCAGGGAGGCGCCGCCCGCGTACCGGCAGGGGATGCCGTCTGATGACTCGGCGCCCGCGACGAACAGATCGCGACTGACCACCCAGGCGGCCGAAGGCTCGGCGACCACGGAGGGTACGTCGCCAGGAGGACCTTCATGAATCAACCACCGAAACACACACGTACCGTTACTGCGGAGGTGCGCCATGGCTGACATCGCCGACTACGCCAATGACCTGATGCTGGAGCGCATCGAGGACATGCTGCACAGCCGCCGCTCCTCGGCGGCCATCAGCTCCGCCGAGTACTGCGAGGATTGCGGCGACGACATCCCGCCGGCGCGCCGCCTGGCCGCGCCGGGTTGCACTCGCTGCATCGACTGCCAGGCAATCGACGAACTGGAGCGGCGGCACTGAGCCGCCAGGGAGACACGCCGTGATCAAACCCATCGACGAAATGCTCAAGCTCTGGGCCGAAGAGATGCACAACCCGGGCAGCGCAGGCGGCGGTTATGCCGGCGGTAACCTGCTGGCGATGATGATGGCCAACAAGGGCGAGATGATTCGTGGCACACGAGGTAGCAAGGTGATCCTCGACCGCGTCGCGGAACTGGACCTGATCATCAACCACCTGCCTGACGAGCAGAAGGACGTAGTCACCGAGCACTACCTCAATCGCGACAGCGAAGCTTCGCAGAAATACCGGCACTGCCGCTGCAGCCGCAATACCTTCTACCTGCGCCTGCATGTGGCACACCAGAGTATCCAGTCGCGGCTGATGTGCCGCGTCGCCTGACCTTTCCTTTCTTTTTCCGAAGCCCGGCCCTGCGCCGGGCTTCGTGCTTTATCACGGGTCGCGTTGCGTTATGCTGGCTGCCCATGACGACTCCAATCCTCATTCGCCCCGCTGGAACCGAAGACGCCGATGCCATCCTGCGCATTCTCGGCGAAACCTACGAAGCCACCTGGAAGCCCGAGCTGACTGCCGAAGCCATCGCGCGTTTCGAGTCCTCCGCGCATACCGCCGCCTACGTGCGCGAGCGGCTGCCGTTCTTCCAGGTCGCCTGCATCGACGGCAAGGTCGTCGGCCTGCTCGACTGGCGCGAGGACTTCATCGATGCGCTGCATGTGTCTCCCCAGCATCAGCGCCTGGGAATCGGTGCGGCTCTGCTGCACCACGCCGAAACCGCTATCGCCCGCGCGGGCCATGCGCGCATTCGCCTGGAGACCGACACCTTCAACCAGCAGGCGCGTGCCTTCTATGGCAAGCACGGCTATGCGGAGGTCGATTTCTACCCGGACGAAGAGTGGCACAGCGGCTTCACCACTGTGCTGATGAGCAAGGGCCTCTGAAATTTCCGAAGCTGGATTTCCGCGTTTCGACAGCACATTGCGGTGTGTCATCTGCGTATTACCGCGCATTCCCCGAGAGGCCTTGTTCCGGCGGGAATCGGGGGGTAAAAAGTAGTCATTCTTGTAAAGGTGCATCCCCAGGGAGCACAACGCAAAACCCGAAAAGCCCGGCCACTGAGCCGGGCTTTTTCATGCCCGCGTTTTTTCGACCCGCCGTCGCGGCGGGTGGCCGGCGAGTGTGCCGGCAGTCATCCCCGGCTGGCTGATAGCCACCGGTTTCGCCCGTTCGCGGGCGTCTTTATTCAAGGTGAGCCAATGGGCAACGAACCTCAGACCCTGGCCGACGTGCCTTTGTGGGGGCTGATCCTGCTCGCGGTCGCGGGCGGCATCAGCGGTGAAATGTGGCGTGCCGACAAGGCGGGCCTGGGTGGTTGGAGATTGCTGCGGCGGCTGGCGTTGCGCTCCGGCGCCTCCATCGTCTGCGGCATGGCGGTGATGTTCCTGGCCATGGCTTGCGGCGCTTCGCTGACCCTCGCTGCGGCTATTGGCAGCCTGACGGCAGCGGCTGGTGCCGAGATCGCCGTCGGCCTTTATGAACGCTGGGCGGCGAAACGCCTGGGTGTCTGCGAGTTGCCGACCAGCGAGCGCGGACAAGAGTGAAGCAGCGAGGAGACGACATGTCCGAACAACCTTTGACCCTGGCGCTATTGCTCGACACGGTGGAGCAGGCGTTATCCACGCGCTTGACCGAGATCGGCGCCTTTCTGCGCGGCCCACTGACGCAAGCGCCGGTGACACTTCCTGCGCTGGCGCTGGAGTATGCGGGCCTGCTACCCGGTCGCGACCCCGGTAATGGCCAGACCGCTCTCATCTGCCGCCTCCAGGCGCGCATTCTGGTGGCCAGAGATGATGCGCAGGCGGAGGCCTTGGCACTGCGCACTGTCGCCGCGCTGGCCGTGCTTTTACGCGGTCAGAACTGGGGGCTGGAGTTGGAACCGGTGAGTTTCATCCAGGCCCAGCCGGAGCTCGACAATCCGGCGCTCGCGGCCTGCCGCGTGTGGCGGGTCGAGTGGCAGCAGCCGGTGCTGCTGGGCGAGACCGAGTGGCCCTGGGAAGACCAGCCGCCGGGCAGCCTCATGCTGGGTTTCGACCCGCAGACAGGCCCCGGCCACGAGGACGACTACTTCGACCCGGGAGCCGTGCAATGAACCAGGATTATGTGAGCGCCGAACACGACCGCATGCTCGCCGCCCTGGTCATGCCCTGCGAAGTGGTGGCCGTGGACCTGGCGACAGCGCGGGTGCGGGTGCGCTCGGGCGAGTGGACCAGTGCCTGGGTGCGCTGGCACGCACAAGCCGCCGGTGCCGCCCGCCACTGGCGGGCACCGAGCCTGGGCGAGCAGGGCGTGCTGCTGAGCCCGTCCGGCATGGCCGCCATGGGCACCTTCGTGCCGGGGCTGTTCGGTGCCGAGTCGGCGCCCCCGAACAATCGCGGCGAGGTCGAGAGCTGGCATTTTCCCGATGGCGCGGTGCTCAGCTACGACTGGCAGGCCCATCGCTATGACCTGCAGCTGCCTGCCGGTACCGCCACGGTGAAAGTCGGCGGCACGCAGGTGGTGATCGATCCCGGAGCGGTGAACGTCACCGCCGCCAGCATCCAGCTGACCGGCCCGGTGACCATCAAGGGCGCGCTGACGGTGAACGGCAATATCAGCAGCACCGGCTCGATCATGGACACCGCCGGCAACAGCAACCACCACACCCATTGAAGTCGCTTCGACTTCCAACCCAGGCCCGCCTCGTGCGGGCCTCTGCATTTCTGGAGACCTGCCATGGGCAACTTTTCCCGTGCGCACCCTGAGCGACGGAGGGCGCGGCCATGATCGGCATGGATCGACGCAACGGCCAGCCGCTGAGCGCGCTGGCGCACCTGAAGCAATCCATCGAGGACATCCTCACCACCCCGCTGGGCAGTCGGCGCATGCGTCCCGAATACGGCAGCCGCCTGCGGCGCATGGTCGACCTGCCGGTGACCGAAGGCTGGAAGGGCGCGGTGCAGGCTGAAGTAGCCCGTGCCATCGGCCGCTGGGAGCCGCGCCTGCGACTGAGTTCGGTGCAGGTCGTGGCAGTGGTCGCCGGCAGCGTTTCGCTGCGCCTGCGCGGCGTCTACCTGGGCGACGAAGTCGGCCTGGAGGTGGCGGCATGAGCATCATCGACCTGTCTCAACTGCCTGCCCCGGAAGTGGTGGAGGACCTTGACTACGAGAGTCTCTACGAGGAGCTGCTGGCGAACTTTCGCGGTGCCATGGGAGAGGGTTGGAACGCCGCGCTGGAGTCCGATCCGGTGGTCAAGCTGCTGGAACTGGCGGCCTACCGCGAGCTGTTGTTGCGCGCCCGGATCAATGACGCCGCTCGTGCGGTGATGCTGGGGTATGCGACCCAGGGAGATCTTGACCAATTGGCCGCTGGCTACAACGTGAAACGCCTGGTGATCCAGGAGGCAGATGCCACGACTTCGCCACCGACTCCGGCCGTGCTGGAAGGCGATGACTCGCTGCGCAATCGCACTCAACTGGCTTTCGACCAGCTTTCCGTCGCCGGTCCGCGCAATGCCTACGTGGCCTTCGCCCTCGGCGCCGACGGGCGCATCGCCGATGTCTCGGCGATCAGCCCGCAGCCGTGCGAGGCGCTGGTCAGCGTGCTGTCCTCCGAGGGCAATGGCGTCGCTTCGGAGGAGTTGCTCCAGGCGGTGCGCAATGCGCTGAACGATGAAGATGTGCGCCCGGTGGGCGACCGTCTCACGGTGCAGTCCGCCGCTATCGTGCCGTACCAGGTCGACGCAGTGCTCTACATCTACCCGGGCCCGGAGGCCGAGCTGATCCAGCAGGCTGCCGAGGCTTCGCTGCAGACCTACATTGCCACCCAGCGCCGCATCGGCCGCGACATCCGCCGCAGCGCGCTGTTCGCCGCCCTGCATGTGGAAGGCGTGCAGCGTGTCGAACTGGCCAAGCCGGCGGCCGACGTGGTGCTCGACGCCACCCAGGCGGCGTACTGCAGCGGCTACCAGATCCGCGTGGGAGGCTCCGATGAGTAGCCGCCTGCTGCCGATCAACTCGACGCCGCTGGAGCGCGCGCTGGCTGACGTGCAGGTCGGCGATCTGCCTGTGCCGCTGCGCGAGCTCATGGACCCGCAGCGCTGCCCGGTGGCGTTCTTGCCGTACCTCGCCTGGGCCTGGTCGGTGGACCGCTGGGACCCGGCCTGGAGCGAGACGGTGAAGCGCAAGGCGGTGGCCGCGGCGTTCCGCATCCACCAGCACAAGGGCACCATCGCCGCGCTGCGGCGGGTGATCGAGCCGCTGGGTTACCTGATCGAAATCATCGAGTGGTGGCAGGGCGCGCCCATGGGCGAGCCGGGCACCTTCCGCCTGCGCATCGGTGTGCTCGACAGCGGCATCAGCGAGGAAATGTACCAGGAGGTGGAGCGTCTCATCGATGACGCCAAGCCGCTCACGCGGCACCTCATCGGGCTGGACATCAGCCTGGAATCCCAGGGGCGGATCACCGTCGGCTCCGGGCAATACGACGGCGACATCGTCACCGTCTACCCCTACCTCCCGGACGTGATCGAAGCGATCGGCAGCCACGGCTTGCCGGGCCGGGAACACACCATCGATAGCTTGAGTGTCTACCCATGGCAGTAACCTACTACGCACTTCTCACCACGATCGGTGCCGGCAAGCTGGCGAACGCCACCGCGCTGGGCACCACCCTGAAAATCACCCAGCTCGCCGTGGGCGACGGCGGCGGCAACGTGCCGACTCCCGACGCCAGCCGCACCCAGCTGGTCAACGAAGTCCGCCGCGCGCCGCTGAACCGCCTGAGCGTCGACCCGGCGAACAGCTCGCAGATCATCGCCGAACAGGTCATCCCCGAGGACGTGGGTGGCTGGTGGATCCGCGAGA
This sequence comes from Pseudomonas sp. DP-17, assembly GCF_022380625.1. Lineage (NCBI taxonomy): Bacteria > Pseudomonadati > Pseudomonadota > Gammaproteobacteria > Pseudomonadales > Pseudomonadaceae > Pseudomonas > Pseudomonas sp. DP-17. The sequence goes on along the minus strand of NZ_JAKSXG010000017.1, from coordinate 26,253 downwards.
TGGGCCTGTACGACGAAGCCGGCGCGCTGATCGCCTACGCCAACTGCGCGCCGTCCTACAAACCGCAACTGGCCGAAGGCAGCGGCCGCACCCAGACCGTGCGCATCGTGCTGATCGTCAGCAATGCGGCGTCGGTGGAATTGAAGATCGATCCGAGTGTGGTGCTGGCGACGCGGGAGTATGTGGATAACTCCATTGTCACGGCGCTGAACCGGCTGGACTACAAGCAGTCCGTTCTGGCGGCCACCACGGCAAGCATCACGCTGAGTGGTTTGCAGACGGTAGATGGCGTGGCGCTGAAAGCTGACGACCGTGTGCTGGTGAAGAACCAGAACAATGCGGTGGACAATGGCTTGTATGTCGCTGCCCCTGGCCCCTGGAAACGTGCCTCCGACGCCGATGAAAATAGCGAGGTCACTGCGGGCCTCACCGTTACCGTGGAGAGCGGTACGGCCCAGGCGGACAGCGTCTGGCAGTTGGTGACGGATGGGCCGGTTGTGCTGGGAACTACGGCGCTGACGTTCCAAAACATTACCAATGGATTGGCGAAGCTGGCGTCGCCGGCATTTTCCGGAACGCCAACTGCGCCCAACCCGGCGCAGGGCGATCTGTCCACTCGCCTAGCGACGACTTCCTATGTCCGCAACTTGGTGGCGGGAAGCATGAGCAAGTCGGTGGCGGGTGGCATCGATGTGACTCTCACAGCAGACGAGGTCGGCTACGGGATGTTGACGTTCACGGGCGCGTTGACGGCCAACATCAATGTGATTGTGCCTAACGTGTATCGGCAATGGGTGGTGCATAACCGCACCACTGGTGCGTTCAGTCTGACGCTGAAGACTGCCGCCGGCACGGGGGTGGCTGTGAGCCAGGGGCGGCAGCGCATGCTAGTCTGCAATACAGTAGATGTGTATTCGCCCGAACTCGATTTTGTGAATACGGCGTTGACCGGAAGCCCTACTGCGCCTACTCCGGGAACTTCAAGCAACGACAGCAGTGTTGCGACTACTGCGTTCACAGGGAACCTGCTTCGCAGTTTGGGCCTGGGTGGTAATAGCAAGCAGAATGGTGTCGCCAATATGAATGCCGCAGCTTTGGGCTCCGTCGAGAACTTTAACGGGACGGAGTCTGACGCTGCGGCCAACAACTGGCCTGTTTTGGGTGTCACAGCGACCACAGCGGTACATTACAACGTACTTACTCTTGGCTTGGCTAATCGCATTACTCAAGTTGCCGTACAGGTTTATCAGGGCGGCAACGAGAACCGAACTTTTTTCCGAAGTAAGCATGACACTACGTGGTCGGCCTGGACGGAACAGGCGCCACTCAGCTCTCCGAAGTTTATTGGTAATCCTACAGCGCCAACTGCTGCAGCATTCGACAATGACACTTCGGTGGCAACGACGGCTTTCGTGCAGCGGGCTCTCGGGAACTTCGCATCTGTACTCTACATCACCGCGGCGACTACCCTGACTGCAGGCGATACCGGTAAGTACATTCTGGCCTCGGGGTCAGTGAGCTTCAGTATTGCGTTGCCTTTGGTTGCATCCGTCCCGGAAGGTGCCTGTTTCGGGATCGGCACCAGTAACGCCGGCCTTGTGACAGTTCAGACACAAGGCTCCGACAAGCTCTATCCCTTGGCTGGAGGGCCTCTGTCCCAGTTTGCCATGGGGGCCGGTGAGAATGTCTTGTTGGTCAAGTCTGGGGGCAGCTGGATTATCGCGTCGGGCACCGCGAGTAATTTCTTCTCCACCAGTTTTGGTGTTTCGAAGAGCGCAAACGGTTATCAGCGCCTGCCAGGCGGGCTGCTTTTCCAGTGGGGGACCGTAATCGCAAACGCTTCGGGAGTGGCGGCGATTAGTTTTCCAATGGCGTTCAATAACGCCTGTCTGAACGTACAACTTACAGCGTTGTCTGGCGGTCCTGACTCCGGTGCTATTGCTTCGTCTTCGGGTATCTTCACTACAACGGGAGGAACCGCATATGCAATGCGAATAAGCTCAACCCTGGGAAATGGCCCGGCGCCATTGTCAATTCACTGGCTAGCAGTCGGATATTGAATTCCAAACGGGCATACTGCCGCTAGCCCCCCGCAGTTGCCTGCCGCCCTTGCGAACGGGCAAACCACCCCAAACCGCCTCCCGGCGGTTTTTTTATGTCTGGAGAAAACCCTATGAGCTTCTTTCACGGCGTCACCGTGACCAATGTCGACGTCGGTGCGCGCACCATTGCGCTGCCGTCGTCCTCGATCATCGGCCTGGTGGACACCTTCACCCCCGAGGCCAAGCTGACCGCGCAGGCCGATGTGCCGGTGCTGCTCACCAGCTTGCGTGAAGCGGCTGCCGCCTTTGGTACCGCGTCGGCGATCTACAAGTCCTGCACCGCGATCTTCACCCAGTCCGCCGCGGTGGTCGTGGCGGTCGGCGTGGCCAAGGTGGAGGATGCCGCGCAGCTGACCTCCGCGATCATCGGCACCGTCACCGAGGTCGGCCAGCGGACCGGCCTGCAGGCGCTGCTCGACGGCAAGTCGCGCTTCAATGCCCAGCCGCGCCTGCTGATCGCACCGAAGCATTCCGCCACCCAGGCAGTGGCCACCGCCATGGGCGCGCTGGCCGAGAAGCTGCGGGCCATCGCCATCGTCGACGGCCCGAACACCACCGACGAGGCGGCCATCGCCTATGCCGGCGAGTTCGGCAGCAAGCGCATCTACCTGGTCGATCCGGGGGTGCAGTACTGGGACACCGCCAGCAGCGCCACCGTCGGCGCGCCGGCCTCGGCCAACGCCGCCGCGCTGTTCGCCTGGACCGACAGCCAGTACGGCTTCTGGTCCTCGCCGTCGAACAAGGAACTGCTCGGCATCACCGGTACCGGCCGCCCCATCGAGTTTCTCGACGGCGACGAGACCTGCCGCGCCAACCTGCTCAACAACGCCAACATCACCACCATCATCCGCGACGACGGCTATCGCCTGTGGGGCAACCGTACCCTCTCCAGCGACGCCAAGTGGGCCTTCGTGACCCGCGTGCGGACCATGGACATGGTGATGGACGCGATCCTCGCCGGGCACAAGTGGGCGGTCGACCGTGGCATCACCAAGACCTACGTGAAGGACGTTACCGAGGGCCTGCAGGCCTTCATGCGCGACCTGAAGAACCAGGGCGCGGTGATCGACTTCGAGGTCTACGCCGACCCGGACCTCAACACCGCCAGCCAGCTGGCGCAGGGCAAGGTGTACTGGAACATCCGCTTCACCGACGTACCGCCGGCCGAGAACCCCAACTTCCGCGTCGAGGTGACCGATCAGTGGCTCACCGAAGTCCTGGACGCAGCTTAAGGAGAACCCCAGATGATTCCGCAGATCCTTACCAACACCAACCTCTTCGTCGACGGCGTCAGCTTCGCCGGTGACGTGCCCTCCCTGACCCTGCCTGCCCTCAAGGTGAAGACGCAGGAGTACCGCGCCGGCGGCATGGACGCGCCGATCCTGCTCGACATGGGCCTGGAGGCCATGGAAGCCAAATTCACCACCAACGGCGCGCGCCGTGAGGCCATGAAGTTCTTCGGCCTGAGCGACCAGGGTTCCTTCAACGGTACCTTCCGCGGCTCCTTCAAGACCCAGAAGGGCGGCACCGTGCCCGTGGTCGCCACCGTGCGTGGCCTGCTCAAGGAAGTCGATCCGGGCGAGTGGAAGGCCAATGAGCTGGCCGCCTGCACCTACAGCGTGGCTGTCACCTACTACAAGCTGGAAATCGAAGGCCGCGAGATGTTCGAGATCGACCCGGTCAATTCCGTGCGCAAGATCAACGGCGTCGATCAGCTCGCGGCGCTGCGCGCTGACCTGGGCGCCTGAGGAGAACCCTGATGCAAGACTCCGTCAAACAGCCCGCGTGGCTGAACCTGTCCGAAGACGCGGCCGTGGTGAAGCTGTCCCGCCCGACCTCCTGCAACGGCGTCGAGGTCGACGCCCTCACCCTGCGCGCGCCGACCGTGCGTGATATCCGCCTGGCCAGCAAGGTCGCCAGCGATAACGAGGAGCGCGAGCTGCAACTGTTCGCCTCGTTGGTGCAGGTCAGCCGTCAGGACCTGGAGGGGCTCAAGCTCAGCGATTACCAGCGCCTGCAGCACGCCTACTTTCGCCTGGTGCGAGAGGACGCGGATGAGCTTCGCGCTGATGCGCCAGCTGGCGCGGCGGCTGGCGACTGAGTCGGGCTTCACGGCCGGCGAACTGGAGCGCATGACCTTGAGCGACCTGCGTTGGTGGCTGGGGGACTAGGCGGGCTGGTTTGCCCTGGAAAGGGGCGCTGGATGACCGGCGCCCCTTTTTTCGTCAGAGGGGCGAGTGATGAACGATGAATGAATCTACTGAGAGGGTGCCGACCGTGGGTGGAGTGCTCGACACGTCCCTCGGGCAGGCGCTCGCCGATGCGACGGCGCGCATGCGCGGCCTGGAGTTTCTCGGCACCTGGAGCGTCGCGCTGGAGGGCCTGCGCGATGAGTCGCGGCTTATCCGCGACACCCTTGGCCGACAGCTGCAGGTGCTGGAGCGGGGCGCCGGCGAGGTGCGCACCGGCCTGCAACGAATCATCGGGCTGCTGGGGAGTCCGGCGGCCATGCGCGGCGATACGCCCGCGCGCCAGGGCGGCTGGCAACGCGGTGAATCCGCGCTGCCTTCCAGTGGCGTTGTCGGCACGATGTTCCGCAGCCTGCAGTTCAATGGAAAGGTGCAAGAGCTGACGGCGCGCGGTGGGCTGTCCGCGGAGCAGAGCGAGCGGGATCTCGCGCGCAATGTGCGGCAGGTTGCCAATGACAGCGGGCTGTCGAGTGACGATGTGCTCGACCTGATCCGGCTGATGATGAACCAGGGGATGGATCTAAAGACCTCCCTGGCCTTTCTTCCGGATGCGGCGATGTTCTCCTATGGGCAGGGTGTGCCGTTGGAGCGCACCGCCGAATTGACCCAACGCCTCCACGAGGTCGGTGGCGTGACAAGCGTGGGCGATATGCGGGCGCAGTACGCCTCGCTGGCGCAGCGCCACGACCAGGGTGAAGGTTCGGTGGAGTTGCTTGCCCGTCGCCTGTCGAGACAGTTGGACGAGCGCGATCCGTCGGATGCGAAAGGCAATCGCGAGTGGGTACAACAGCAGCAGGCCGAAGGCGCACACACGGAAGGCCGGCGCCGGCTGCAGGAAGACGCGACGACGCGCATGGGCACCCGCCAGGGGCAGAGCGAGTCGCTTGAGAGTGCCTGGCAGCAGTTCTGGCGCAGTGTCAGCGATGCCAATCAGGATGTGTATCGTCCGGCGATCATGCCTGCCACGCAGGCGCTGAACCAGGCCACCGCGTTCGTCGAGGAGAACCCCGGCCTGACCGCCAGCCTGACTGCGCTGAGCGCGGTGGCTGGCGGTTTGAAGGTCCTGAGTGATGTTCGCGGCGTGTACAAGGATGTGAAGGATGTCGTCGGGGCGACGAAGTTGTGGGGCGGGCACGTTCTGGGGCGCGGTGCGGACATCGCCTCAAGTGTCGGCTCGGCGATCCGGCAGGGCGCGGGCCGGGGATACCAGGCCGTTGGCAGCATGGCTGGCGCCGCCTGGCGGCGGACCGTCAACTGGGGCAGTCGCGCCGGTACCTGGGCGGGCAATACCGTGACCGGTGTTCGTCAGAGTGCGGGATCGCGCGCCGCTGCCTTGGCCGGCGGGGCGAAAGATGCCTGGCGAGGTGTTTCCAGTTGGACGGGGGCAGCCAGCCAAAAAGCGGGGGCATATCTGGGCTCCGCGTGGAATGCAGCAGGTCGTGGGCTAGGTTATGTCGGCGAGTGGCTGGGCAGCGCAATGCGCAGTGGAGTTGGCCGCGCGGTGGGCCGGCGGGCACTCATAGCCGTCGGGCCCGCCATCACGGCCTACGAAACCTACACCGGCAATGGCTCGGCCCAGGATAAAGCCAAGGGCTACGGAGATGCGGCGGGCTCCCTGGGCGGGGGGCTTGCCGGGGCGCAGGCCGGAGCCTGGGCTGGCGCGGCAGTTGGTTCGTTGGTTCCGATTGTCGGAACGGCAGCGGGCGCCATTGTCGGCGGGCTGGTGGGCGGTGTACTGGGCGCCTGGGGTGGTGGGGAGGTTGGCAAGTCGCTGGGTGACGGGCTGTATCGAGTGTTCAGCAACGACTCGGACGAAGGCGATTCGACTTCGGCACGGGCATTGGGCCTCGGCGATGCCATTTCGCGCGATACGAGCGTCACGGATGCGCTGCGGCCTTCCCCCATCGCATCCGCACCGGCCGCTCCGCCGGCACCGACGTCCGAAACCTGGACCTTCTCGCCCCAGATCAGCATCAACGTGGCCGGCAACGTCAGCGACCCCGAGCAGTTGGCCAATGAGTTGCTGCCCCGCCTGCGGCGGATGCTGGCGGATTTCTCCCAGGATCGGCAACGCGACGCGCTGTTCGACATGGTCGTGGTGTAAGGAGGCGTTATGGCGTATTGGGAACAGATGCAGAATGGCCTGTCGCAGCTCGCCCGGGCGGCCGAAGATGGCCGCCGCGATCTGGATGAGGTGATCGCACCGGTCAACGGCGCCATCAGCGAAATTCGTGGCGCGGCCGCTGAGCTGGAGGGCCTGCCGGGCGTTTCACCGGCGATGGCGGGCAAGGTCCAGCGCGCGATGCAGGGCATCGAGCGCGCGCAGGTCAAGGTCAACAAGGTGGTCAACACCTATAACAGCGCGACGCGGGCCCTGAAGGGCATCGATGAGGGTATGCAGGGGTTGGGCGAACAGGTGGACCGGGCCAGGAAGGCGGTGGACAAGGTCATCGGCAAGGTCGGCGATTCGCTGGGTTCGATACTGCCCAGTTCGGTGCTGGCGCCGCAGCCGTCGGCTGCTGACTTCATGTGTGCGATTCCCCAGCCCCACCTGCTGGTCATGACCGTCGTGGGTTCGCAGACGCAGTTCTTCTTCAACATCGACACGGTGCCCTTCGAGTCGGCGACTCGCACCAGCCAGCTCACCTGGAAGGAGCAGCCGCGGCTGGGCCGTCGGGGCGCCCTGCAATACGTCGGCGTCGGCTCGGAGACGTTAATGCTGAAGGCGACGCTCATGCCGGCCCTGTCGCGGGTATCGGGTAAGCGCGTTGGATGGAAGATTCCTAACCAGCTGCGCGAAATCGCCTTGAGCGGCAAACCGGTGAGCCTGATCAGCGGCTATGGGGACCCCCTGGGGACCTGGTGCCTGACCAAGGTGACCGAGACGCAGAGTGCTCTGCTCACCAATGGGGCCCCGCGCAAGCAAGCCCTCGACCTGGAGTTCAATCGCTATGGCGACGACGATCTATCGCAGCAGTAATGGCGACGTGCTGGACCCGCTCTGCTATCAGCGCTACGGCCATCTCAAGGGGTGCGTGGAAGCAGTGCTCGATGCCAACCCGGGCCTGGCCGACGAGCCGCAACCGTTGCGTGCCGGCGTGCTGATCCGTATGCCCGATTTGCCGGCTCCGGACCATCCGCAGGTGCGCCTGTGGGATTGATCCGTGTGTTCCAACCAGGCCCCGCAAAAGCGGGGGCTTTTTATTCGGGGGCCCCATGAAACCGGTCTTTCGCATCGTCGCCGATGGGCGCGACATCACGGCACAGGTCAACGACCGCGTGCTCGAGTTAGAAGTGCTGGATAAGCACGGCCTGGAATCGGACACGCTGTCGCTCACCCTCGACGACCGCGCAGGCACCATGGCATTGCCCCGGCGCGGCGCGGAACTTGCGCTGTACTTGGGCTACGAGGAAACGGGCGTGGCGCCGATGGGCCGCTACAAGGTCGACACGATCACCTTCAGCGGCGCGCCGGATACGCTGGTGATCAAGGCCAAATCTGCGGACGCGCGCAACGTGGCGAAATCCATCCGCAGCGACAGTTGGGAGAACGTGACGCTGGCGCAGATCGTCGAGCGCATCGCGGTCCGCAACGGCTGGCGAGCCCAGTGCGAGGTGCAGATGCGGATTGTCCGCGCGGACCAGATCAACGAGTCCGACTATCACTTCATCACCCGCTTGGCGCGGCAGTACGACTGCACGGCAAAGATCGCCGACCTGAAGCTGCTGGTCATGCCGCGCCAGGCCGGCCGAAGCGCGTCCGGACAGCCCCTGGACTCGGTACTGCTCACGCGTGGAGACGTCAGCTCCTTCAGCTTCACCCTGGATGATCGCAAGGTGGTCGCGCAGGTGAGCGTGCCCTACCAGGGGCCCGATGGAGCCTTGCGCACAGTGACGGTGGCCAATCCCAACGCGCCGAAGACGGTGCAGGCACAGTACGTGGAGCGCCATGTCCAGGCCAACGAAGCGGCGGCACAGCAGTTGGCCAGGTCGCGCCTGGCGGACTTCAACCGGCAGACCGCTGGCGTGCGCCTCGGGCTGCCGGGCCGCACCGATCTGTTCGCCGAGTGCCGGGTCGAGCTGAGCGGCTTCAAGGCGGGAATCGACGGCATTTACCTGGTGGACACCGTTACCCAGCACTACGACGCCAGCGGCTGGACCACTCGCGTGCTGTGCAATGGCGGTAACGATGGCAAGGCGCAGGCCGGGGAGGGCGGCTGACATGTTGATCGACGAACATCAGCTGTTGCTGATCCTGCCTGACGCCCGCGCTGTCGCGGGCGTTTTTCTGCCGGCGCTCGATGCGGCCATGGGCGATTTCGGTATCGACACGCCACTGCGCATGGCTGCCTTCATTGCCCAGGTCGGCCACGAAAGTGCGCAACTCACCCGTTGCGTGGAAAGCCTGGCCTACAGTGCGCAGCGCCTGGCCATCGTTTGGCCCCGGTGTTTTCGCAGTGCCGACGGTTCGCCCACGGCGCTGGCGCGGGAGGTGGCCTACCAACCCGAACGCATCGCCAACCTTGTCTATGCCGGGCGCAACGGCAATGGCGATGAGGCGTCCGGTGACGGCTGGCGCTTCCGTGGGCGCGGATTGCTGCAGGTGACCGGGCGCAGCAACTACCGCTCAGTCGGAGAAGGGCTGGCGCAGCCCTTCGTCGCCCGCCCGCAGCTGCTGGCGGAGCCGCGCTGGGCGTGCCGGTCTGCCGCTTGGTGGTGGCAGCGCAATGGGTTCAATGAGCTGGCCGATGGCGCGCGCTTCGAGGAGATCACCCGGCGCATCAACGGCGGGGTGGGCGGCCTGGACGAGCGCGTCCGGTTTTGGCGGCGGGCTCAGGAGGTGCTGGCATGAACCGTTTCTGGCTGGCGCTGGGCATGTCTGGCTTTCTATTGGGCGGATGCTTGGGCGGCTGGCTGACGGCGCGTTTCTATGGCGGCCAGTTGGAAGGCCTGCGCCTGGAACAGGCGCGCTGCAGTGAGGCCGGCGAGGCGTTGGAGTCGAAGCTGGTGCTGCAAAATGCTCAGGTCGAGGCGCTGGAACAGTCTGCCCGCCAGCGTGCGGACTCCGCCGAGCGCGCGCTGGCACTCGCACGCGAACAGGTGCGGAGCCATGAAGTTGCTGCCAGTCGGCTGCTGCTGGAGCGCAGCGAAGGCGATGAATGTGTCGTGGTCCGTCAGCTGATCGACCGGGAGCTGTTGCCATGAAGCTGCTGCGGGTTTTCCCCGTGCTGCTCCTGACGGGCTGCACTTCCATCGCGCCGGCGCCGGTAGAGGTGCGCGTTCCCGTCCCGGTACCGTGCCAGGCGCCGGCCGTCGAAACCCCTCGATTAGCCACTGCCGACCTGCGCCCGGCGGACGATCTGCAAACCAAGGTGCGCGCGCTGCTGGCCGAGCGGCAGCAGCACCTGGCCTACGAAACCCGCTTGCGTGCCGCCCTCGAAGCTTGCCACTGAACCTTCCTACCTTCGTCGGCAGGGGCGCCGCGCGTATTGCGCTGGCGCCCGGCCTTGGGCTACTGTTCGGCCATCGCTAGGCGAGACCGCAACCGTGATCCACCGCACCCGCATCATCACCTCCCTCCTCAAGGCATTCGCCCGTTGGCGCTGGCGCGCCTGATTCCTTCTTTCCCGGCATCGCGCCGGTCTCTTCTTACGCGTCCATTTCTCCCATCCGCTGGCATAATTTCCAGATTCGCGCAGCCCGCGAGGCCGCAACGGGTGTCGACGATGGCGCGATCCGAAAGCAGTGCAATCATGAGGTTCGAGCAGACATGCTGCTGATGATCGATAACTACGATTCCTTCACCTACAACCTGGTGCAGTACTTCGCCGAGTTGAAGGCCGACATCCACGTCATTCGCAATGACGAGCTGAGCGTCGACGAGATCGCCGCGCTCAACCCCGAACGCATCGTCCTGTCTCCCGGCCCGTGCACGCCGAACGAGGCGGGCGTTTCCCTGGAAGTCATCGAGCGCTTCGCCGGCAAGCTGCCGTTGCTGGGCGTGTGCCTGGGCCACCAGTCCATCGGCCAGGCCTTCGGCGGCGACGTGGTGCGGGCGCGCCAGGTCATGCACGGCAAGGTCAGCCCGGTGTTCCACAAGGACCTGGGCGTGTTCGCCGGCCTGAACAACCCGCTGACCCAGACCCGTTACCACTCCCTGGTGGTGAAGCGCGAGACGTTGCCCGATTGCCTGGAAATCACCGCCTGGACGGCGCTGGAAGACGGCTCGGTCGACGAGATCATGGGCCTGCGCCACAAGACGCTGAACGTCGAGGGCGTGCAGTTCCACCCCGAGTCGATCCTCTCCGAACAGGGCCACGAGATGCTGGCCAACTTCCTCAAGCAGACCGGTGGGGTGCGCGCATGAATATCAAGGAAGCCCTCAGCCGCGTGGTCAACCAGCTGGACCTGACCACCGAGGAAATGCGGGACGTCATGCGCGAGATCATGACCGGGCAGTGCACCGACGCGCAGATCGGCGCCTTCCTCATGAGCATGCGCATGAAGAGCGAGACCATCGACGAGATCGTCGGCGCCGTGGCAGTGATGCGCGAGCTGGCCGACCAGGTCGAGCTGGACAGCCTGAAGCACGTGGTCGATGTCGTTGGCACCGGTGGCGACGGCGCGAACATCTTCAACGTGTCCTCGGCGGCGGCCTTCGTGGTCGCCGCAGCGGGCGGCAGGGTCGCCAAGCACGGTAACCGTGCAGTCTCCGGCAAGAGTGGCAGCGCCGACCTGCTGGAGGCCGCCGGCATTTACCTGGACCTCAAGCCGGTCCAGGTGAAGCGCTGCATCGAGACGGTTGGCGTCGGCTTCATGTTCGCCCAGGTCCACCACAAGGCCATGAAGCACGCCGCCGGCCCGCGCCGCGAGTTGGGCCTGCGCACCCTGTTCAACATGCTCGGCCCGCTGACCAACCCGGCCGGCGTGAAACACCAGGTGGTCGGCGTGTTCAGCCAGGCGCTGTGCCGTCCTTTGGCCGAGGTACTCAAGCGCCTGGGCAGCGAGCACATCCTGGTGGTGCATTCGCGCGATGGCCTGGACGAGTTCAGCCTCGCTGCACCGACCCACATCGCCGAACTGAAGGACGGCGTGGTCACCGAATACGAAGTGCAGCCCGAAGACTTCGGCATCAAGAGCCAGAGCCTGATCGGCCTGACCGTGGACAGCCCGCAGCAGTCGCTGGAGCTGATCCGTGATGCCCTTGGCCGGCGCAAGACCGAAGCGGGACAGAAGGCCGCCGAACTGATCGTGCTCAACGCCGGCGCCGCGCTCTACGCAGCCGACCTGGCGACCAGCCTGCACGAAGGCATGCAATTGGCCCACGACGCCCTGCACACGGGGCTTGCGCGGGAGAAGATGGAAGAGCTGGCGGCCTTTACCGCCGTTTACCGAGAGGAGAACGCACAGTGAGCGTGCCGACGGTTCTGCAGAAAATCCTGGCCCGCAAGGCCGAAGAAGTCGCCGAACGCCGCGCCCGTGTCGCCTTTGCCGAGCTGGAGCAACTGGCACGTACGGCGGACGCCCCGCGTGGGTTCGCCCGCGCCATGCTGGAGTGCGCCAAGCGACGGGAGCCTGCGGTGATCGCCGAGGTGAAGAAGGCTTCGCCGAGCAAGGGCATCATTCGCGAAAACTTCGACCCTGCCGATATCGCTCGCAGCTACGAAGAGGGTGGGGCTACCTGCCTCTCCGTGCTGACCGACATCGACTTCTTCCTCGGCAGCGATGCCTACCTGAAGGAAGCCCGCGCGGCCTGCAAGCTGCCGGTGATCCGCAAGGATTTCCTGATCGATCCGTACCAGGTGGTGGAAGCCCGCGCCATCGGTGCCGACTGCATCCTGCTGATCGTCTCCGCACTGGATGACGTGCGCATGGCCGAGCTGGCCTCGGTGGCCAAGGATGTCGGCCTCGACGTGCTGGTGGAGGTGCATGACGCGCCGGAGCTGGAGCGTGCGCTGAAGATCCTGGACACACCGCTGGTCGGCATCAACAACCGTAACCTGCACACCTTCGAGGTGAGTCTGGAGACCACCCTGGACCTGCTGCCGGAGATTCCGCGCGAGCGCATGGTGATCACCGAAAGCGGCATCCTCAACCGCGCCGATGTCGAGCTGATGGAAGTCAGCGACGTGTTCGGCTTCCTGGTTGGTGAAGCCTTCATGCGCGCCGACGAGCCGGGCACCGAACTCAAGCGCCTGTTCTTCCCCGAGCGCAGCAAGGTCAAGCTGGGCGCCGATCCGGACTGACGCTTCCTGCGGACACAAAAAAGCCGGCGATTGCCGGCTTTTTTGCTTTCTGGCGCCTCTTCAGCGGGTGCCGAAGACCACCATGGTCTTGCCTTTCACATGCACCAGGCCCTGTTCTTCCAGGCTCTTGAGCACGCGACCGACCATCTCGCGGGAGCAGCCGACGATGCGGCCGATTTCCTGGCGGGTGATCTTGATCTGCATGCCGTCCGGGTGGGTCATGGCGTCCGGCTGCTGGCACAGGTCCAGCAGGGTGCGCGCGACGCGACCGGTGACGTCGAGGAAGGCCAGGTCGCCGACCTTGCGCGTGGTCTTGCGCAGGCGGTCCGCCATCTGGCTGCCCAGAGTGAGGAGAATCTCCGGATCCTGCTGGCTCAGTTCGCGGAACTTCGCGTAGCTGATCTCGGCAACTTCGCATTCGGTCTTGGCGCGGATCCAGGCGCTGCGCTCCTGGCCGGTGCTGCCTTCCTTCTCGAAGAGCCCCATCTCTCCGAAAAAGTCGCCGGTGTTGAGGTACCCGATGATCATCTCGCGGCCGTCATCATCCTCGATCAGTACGGTGACCGACCCTTTGATGATGAAGAACAGGCTCTCGCAGCGGTCACCGGCGTAAATGATGGTGCTCTTGGCGGTGAAACGGCGGCGATGACAGTGCGCGAGCAACTTGTCGAGGTTCTTGATTTTGGGTGTGAGGGTAATAGCTACCATGCCCGAGTCCCGGAAAGTAGAAAGAGTGGCCTTTGCACAACAGGCGCTAATGATTTTTTATGTTCAGCTGTAGTGCCGTGCGTCCCTGGCGTGATCCCCCTCGATCCCCAGGGCGGCATGATTGCCTTGCTGAGCATTCTTGCGTGTACGTAAATCCGCAAGAGCTTAACAGACGATGTGTTACCAACAATCGGAAAGCTGGAACATTCGTGCGGGCAATTTCTGAGAGTGTGCCAGTAAACCGGCGCCAGCTTAAGTGATAAATGCATACTCGCCGTGTGGAAATGAGACTTGGGTAACAGCGACCGCGCCCGCTGGGCGTGCTAGGGGGCTGTGATAAGCTGTCGCCCCTTTTTTCCGGCGGAGTTCCTTGCAATGAAAGCGCGAATCCAGTGGGCGGGCGAGGCAATGTTCCTTGGCGAGTCCGGCAGCGGCCACGTCGTGGTGATGGACGGCCCGCCGGATGCCGGTGGTCGCAATCTGGGCGTGCGCCCGATGGAAATGCTCCTGCTCGGCCTGGGCGGCTGCACCAACTTCGACGTGGTCAGCATCCTGAAGAAAGGCCGCCAGCCGGTGGAGAGCTGCGAGGCCTTCCTTGAAGCCGAGCGCGCCGACGAAGATCCTAAGGTGTTTACCAGGATCCATGTGCATTTCGTGGTCAAGGGCCGTGGCCTGAAGGAGGCGCAGGTCAAGCGCGCTGTCGAGCTGTCGGCCGAGAAGTATTGCTCCGCCTCGATCATGCTCGGCCGCGCCGGCGTCGAGATCACCCACGACTACGAGATCGTGGAACTCGGCTGACAGCCGTCTTCATCCTTTCATCATCAAGGGCGCGCAAACTCTGGCAGAGGTCGCCTGACCTCTGCATAATGCGCCACCTTTTTTCAGGGCCATCCGGCCCGAAACCAAGCAACCACAATCGCCATCGCGAAGAGGTGTAAACCGTCCTACGCAGGTGCCGCCGTACGCATCTGACGGGCATGCTCAACCACGCGGCAGAGCCGCATTAGATGAGAGTTCTCCCACGGTGAAAAGCAAACTCAAGCTCCACGGGTTCAACAACCTGACGAAGACCTTGAGCTTCAACATCTACGACATCTGCTATGCCGAGACGCCTGAAGACCAGCAGGCCTACGTGCAGTACATCGACGAAGAGTACGATGCCGAGCGTCTCACGCAGATCCTCACCGATGTTGTCGACATCATTGGCGCAAACATCCTGAACATCGCCCGTCAGGATTACGATCCGCAAGGCGCCAGCGTGACCATCCTGATCTCCGAGCAGCCGGTCACCCCGACCGACAGCCAGATCGAGGAATCCCCGGGGCCGCTGCCGGAAACCATCCTGGCGCACCTCGACAAGAGCCATATCACCGTGCACACCTATCCGGAGATCCATCCGGTGGAAGGCATCGCGACCTTCCGGGTGGACATCGATGTGTCGACCTGCGGCGTCATCTCGCCGCTCAAGGCGCTCAACTACCTGATCCACCAGTTCGATTCGGACATCGTCACCGTGGATTACCGCGTGCGCGGCTTCACCCGCGACGTGGAAGGCAAGAAGCACTTCATCGACCACGAGATCAACTCGATCCAGAACTATCTCTCCGACGACACGTACGAGGCCTACCAGATGACCGACGTGAACGTGTACCAGGAGAACATGTTCCATACCAAGATGCTGCTCAAGGAGTTCGACCTGGACAACTATCTGTTCGGCGATGCCACGAGCAACCTCTCGCCCGAGCAGCGCAAGCAGGTGGAAGAGCGTGTGCGGCACGAGATGCTGGAGATCTTCTACGCGCGCAACATGCCGCGCTGATTGAGCTACTGCGCTGGGAGATAGGGCGTTGAAAAGCCGAGCTGACATGCTCGTTTGTTGCAGCAAACTCAGCTTTCATCCGACTTTTCACCTTGTCTCTCCTGCGCTCGCAATGCTCGATAGGAGAAACGAAAAAGGGGCGCCCACTGGGCGCCCCTTTTTTTGGAGGGCGGTCGGATCAGATCCGGTAGGTGGACTTGGTCATCACCTTGGACAGCAGCGTCATGCCGAACTTCACCGGTGCCGGGAAGCGCAGGCCGCCGGCCTCGATGGCGCTGGTGGCGTGGTGTTCCTCGTCCTCGCGCATCTGCTCGAGGATGGCGCGGGACTTCTGGTCCTCGGCGGGAATTTCCGCCAGGTGCTCATCCAGGTGCTTGCACACCTGATCTTCGGTGGCGGCGACGAAGCCCAGGCTGACGCGGTCGCTGATCAGCCCAGCGGCGGCGCCGACGCCGAAGGACAGGCCGTAGAAGATCGGGTTGAGCACACTCGGACGGCTGCCCAGTTCGCGGATGCGCTGTTCGCACCAGGCGAGGTGATCGACTTCCTCGTCGGCGGCTTCTTCCATGGCCTTGCGTACCTTGGGCAGCTTGGCGGTCAGTGCCTGGCCCTGATAGAGCGCCTGGGCGCAGACCTCACCGGTGTGGTTGATGCGCATCAGGCCGGCGACATGACGGGCGTCGCTCTCGTTGAGTTCGACGTCGGGCTGGACGATGGCGGGGGACGGGCGTCCCGGATGGCCGCTGAACGGCAGCAGGGTGCGCAGAGCAGCATCGGCCTGCAGCAAGAAGCGGTCAGCGGGGGAGTAGTGACGGTCGGCGGACATGGCGCACCTCCGAGTAGGAACATTCGCCGGCAGTTTACCGGATGGCGGATGACAGGTCTTGCCGAGGTGCGCGCAGCTTCTTCTGACCGGTTATCGGCGATCAGCCCGGCGGCCAGTGCATCTGCCGCTGACCCAGCACGTGCATGTGGATGTGGTGCACCGTCTGGCCGCCCAGGTCGTTGCAGTTCATCACCACGCGGAAGCCCTCTTCGCAGCCCTGTTCCTGCGCCAGGCGCTGGGCGGTGAACAGGATGTGGCCGGCCAGCGGCTTGTCCGCCTCGGTCAGGTCGTTGAGGGTGGAAAGGTGTTTCTTCGGGATCACCAGGAAATGCACCGGCGCCTGCGGGCCGATGTCGTGGAAGGCGATGACCTGGTCATCTTCGTAAAGCTTGCGCGCGGGTATTTCCCCGGCAACGATCTTGCAGAACAGACAGTCCACGAAAGGCTCCTCCAGCGTGTGGGCAGGAGCAGGAGTTTAGCGTCCGCGCTCAGGCTACGCCCAGTGCCGGCTCAACCGGCCAGCGCCAGCCGGTTGATGCGCCCGGCCAGTTTGCGCATGACCCAGCGCGGCAGCAGGCGCACGCCGCAGGCGAACAGGCGGTTGCGCCAGCCGGGGATGATCAGAGCCGGCGCACGGCGCAGCGCTTTTACCGCAAGGAAGGCGACTTCTTCGGGAGACATGACGCGCTTGCCGTCGTCGAGTTTGCCCAGGCGCATGTCGGCATTGCGGTAGAAGGCCGTGCGGGTCGGCCCCGGACACAGCACCGAGACCTTGATGCCACGGTCTTTGAGCTCCTCGCGCAAACCTTCGGAGAAATGCAGCACGAACGCCTTGCTGGCGTAATAGCTGCTCATCCAGGGGCCCGGCAGCAGGCTGGCCATGGAGGCGACGTTGAGAATGCGCCCGCCGCCGCTGCGCTCCATCATGGCGCCGATGCCGTGGCACAGGCGCGCCAGGGCCAGTACGTTGAGCTCCAGCAGTTCCTGCTCGCGGGGCCAGTCGTGGTCGATGAAGGCGCCGGAGGTGCCGACGCCGGCGTTGTTCACCAGCAGCTCGATCTGTCGCCCGCTTTGCTCCAGTTCGTGCAGCAGGCCCGAGATCTGTAGCGGTTCGGACAGGTCGCAGGCGCGGAACAGCACCTCCACCCCGAAGCGTTGCGACAATTCGCACGCAGCGGTTTCCAGCGCATCGCGCTGGCGCGCCACCAGGATCAGCGCCTGGCCACGACGGGCCAGCGCTTCGGCCAGGGCCAGGCCGATACCGCTGGAAGCGCCGGTGATGAGGGCAAAACGAGGCATTCAGGAGTCTCTGTGACGGGGTGGCGTTCGACCACGCCCGCCACGGGTTGTTGCATTACTGGTCCGAGTCGCCGCCTTCGGTGTCGCCACTGCTGAAATCGCCATCGGACGGCTCTGCGCTGGCCGCCGGATCGGTAGCTTCGTCGCCTTGCTGGTACTGCGAGGCTTGTGCCGCCTGGGCGCGTTCGACGTAGCTTTGGTAGGCCGGGATCGCAATGGCGGCGAGGATGCCGCCAAATACCGGGAACAGCAGCCAGGAGAAGGCCAGGACCTTGACCCCGGTGCTGTTGGGCGGCGGCGGCGGGCCAAAGCGGTTGGCGCTCTGCTCGCCCGGCATGAACAGCATCAGCAGGCTGAGGACCACGTTGACGAACGGTACCATCAAGGCGAGCCAGAGCCAGCCGGACCAGCCCAGGTCATGCAGGCGCTGCACGCCGATGGGCACGCTGAAGACCATGGCGGCGATCACCACCGCGGCGATGGCGACGACGCCCAGCGGCAGAGAGACGGCCATCAGCAGGCTGGCGACCAGGTAAGCGCCGAAGACGATAAAGGACAGCGCGGCGGACCACCCGAGGTAGCGCACCCGGCCGATCCGGCCGGACAGGCTGCGGACTTTCAGCTCGCCAAATTCCGGCAGCTCGTCGCCGACCTGCGCCTGTGGCGGTGCATAGGGGGAGGCAGCATTGGCCGGAGCTGCGGCGGCAGTTGCCGGGCTGGCCGCCAGTTCGGCCTGGCGCGCCAGGTACTTGTCGATGACGATGCCGCAAGCGCTGCATTCGATTGAGGATGCTTGCTCGTGACCGCATTTGGGGCAGGTCATGCGCTCGTTGTCGGCCGACTCACCGGCAGCTCGGGCCGCCAGTGTCGCCTCGCTGGGATGATCTTCGGTTTCCACCAGGCTCAGGCCGGTAATGCCTTCGGCTTCCTTGCGGGCGTTGGCGCCGGCGCCGTGCAGGGCGCGCAGGTACTTGTTGGCTTCGTCATCGGACAGGTCGCGCTTGAGCACGACTGGCTGGCCGCTGAACAGCGCTTCGATCTTCGATGCGTCGCTCTTGAAAAGACGAGCGAGGTTTTCCTTGGCGGTTTCCAGCGGCGTTTGCGGCATCAGCGCGCCGTCGAACACGATCTTGAAGCGGGATTGGTCCATCGGGGCATCCTTGTCTTGTGGCTACGGTGAAATCGCTACAGCGTAATCGGGCCGCCAGGGGCCAACAAGCGGCCCCGGCGGATATATCGTGAGCGGTGCCGCAGCTCAGACCAGCAGTTGGTTGGACAAGCCGGCGCTGCGGGTCAGCGCCTGGCGGTACTCATGATCCAGGCGCGCAATGAGTTCACCCACCGCCGGCAGATCGCGGATGTCGCCCACGCCCTGGCCCGCAGACCACACGGTTTTCCAGGCCTTGGCTTCGTCGCTCACCGGCTTGAGCTTTTCGCCATAATTCAGCGCGCCCTTGTCGTTGAGACGCTGCATGTCGAAGCCAGCGGCCTCCAGGCTCTGGCGCATGAAGCTGGCCGGTACTCCGGAGACGGCAGGGGTGTGGACGATATCGGCGGCGCGGGCGTCGAGCAGCATGTGCTTATAGTCCTCCGAAGCCGCACTTTCGCGGGTGGCGATGAAGCGCGTGCCGAGGTAGGCGAGGTCGGCGCCCAGCACCTGGGCGGCAAGGATCTCGTGGCCATGGTTGATGCAGCCGGCCAGCAGCAGGGTCTTGTCGAAGAACTGGCGGATTTCCGCGATCAGTGCGAAGGGGCTCCAGGTGCCGGCATGGCCACCCGCGCCGGCGGCCACTGCGATCAGGCCGTCGACTCCCGCTTCCGCTGCCTTCTCGGCGTGACGGCGGGTGGTGACGTCATGGAATACCAGGCCGCCATAGCTATGCACCGCATCAACCACCTCGCGTACCGCGCCCAGGCTGGTGATGACGATGGGCACCCTGTGCTCGACGCAGAGCTTCAGGTCTTCCTGCAGGCGCGGGTTGGTGTTGTGGACGATCAGGTTTACCGCATAGGGTGCGGCCTGCGGGTCGGCCGCCAGCCCGGCCTCGATCTCTTCCAGCCAGGCCTTGAAGCCGCTGCTTTCGCGCTGGTTCAGCGCCGGGAAGCTGCCGACGATGCCGCTCTTGCAGCAGGCCAGCACCAGTTGCGGGTTGGAGACCAGGAACATCGGGGCCGCCACCAGCGGGATGCGTAGGCGGCGGTCGAGCAGGGCGGGCAGGGACATGAACGTCTCCTTGTCAGGTCAGAAGGGTTTGACGACCACCAGGATCACGATGGCGATCAGGAACAAGACCGGCACTTCGTTGAACCAGCGGTAGAACACGTGGCTGCGGCCGTTCTCGCCACGGGCGAAGCGCTTGAGCATGGCGCCGCAGGCGTGGTGGTAGCCGATCAGCAGCACCACCAGGGTCAGCTTGGCGTGCATCCAGCCCTGGGTCAGCCAGGCCGGATTGAGATAGAGCATCCAGGCGCCGAGGGCGATGGTGAGGAGCATCGAGGGGCCCATGATGCCGCGGTACAGCTTGCGCTCCATGATGCAGAAGCGCTCGCGGCTGGCGGCGTCCTCGCTCATGGCGTGGTAGACGAACAGGCGTGGCAGGTAGAAGAGGCCGGCAAACCAGCAGACCACGGCAATGATGTGAAAGGCTTTCAACCACAGGTAAAGCATCAGGACTTCCTCGGATCACGGTTGAGCCGATAGTAGTGGCGCCATGCAATGCCGTCATCCCCGCGGCCGCGCCTCTGTGGGAAAGAACGCTGGCCCGCGGCGATATGAATCGGGCGACGCTGATCGGAAAGGACCAACCGCGGCCCAAAGGAAGCTGCGTTCCCGGAGGATTCGCTCTATTCAGCGGGGGCGGTCGCCCATATCATGGTTGCCCCTGAATTTGGCCCCATAGGTGGAGTGACAGGCAGATGATCAAGGTCGGTATCGTAGGCGGTACGGGTTATACGGGCGTGGAACTGCTGCGCCTGCTGGCACAACATCCCCAGGCGCGCGTCGAGGTGATTACCTCGCGTTCGGAGGAGGGCGTGAAAGTCGCCGACATGTACCCGAACCTGCGAGGCCACTATGACGGCCTGGCCTTCAGCGTGCCGGACGTGAAGCGTCTGGGCGAGTGCGACGTGGTGTTCTTCGCCACTCCGCATGGCGTGGCCCACGCGCTGGCCGGCGAGCTGCTGGCAACCGGCACCCGGGTGATCGACCTGTCCGCCGACTTCCGCCTGCAGGACGCCGAGGAATGGGCCAAGTGGTACGGCCAGCCCCACGGTGCGCCGGACCTGCTGCCCGAGGCCGTCTATGGCCTGCCGGAAGTGAATCGCGAGGCGATCAAGTCCGCGCGCCTGATTGCCGTTCCCGGCTGCTACCCCACCGCCACCCAGCTCGGCTTCATCCCGCTGCTGGAGAACGGCCTGGCCGACGCCAGTCAACTGATCGCCGACTGCAAGTCCGGCGTCAGCGGCGCCGGCCGTGGTGCCAAGGTCGGTTCGCTGTTCTGCGAAGCCGGCGAAAGCATGATGGCCTACTCGGTGAAAGGTCACCGTCACCTGCCGGAAATCAGCCAGGGCCTGCGCCGCGCAGCCAGGGGCGATGTCGGCCTGACCTTTGTGCCGCACCTCACCCCGATGATCCGTGGCATCCATGCGACTTTGTACGCACGCGTCGCTGACCGAGGCATCGATCTGCAGAAGCTGTATGAAGAGCGCTACGCCAACGAACCGTTCGTCGACGTGATGCCGGCCGGCAGCCACCCGGAGACCCGCAGCGTACGCGGCGCCAACGTCTGCCGCATTGCGGTGCACCGTCCGCAGGGCGGCGACCTGGTGGTGATCCTGTCGGTCATCGACAACCTGGTGAAAGGCGCGTCCGGCCAGGCGATCCAGAACATGAACATCCTGTTCGGACTGGATGAGCACCTGGGTTTGTCCAACGTTGCGTTGCTGCCATAGGGAAGATTGCCCCGGCGAGGCGGCCAAATTGATCTGGACCAATGGATGAGTCGGATTAGTTGACCGTTTTTCTGGGGTAAGCGGATAATAGTCCGCAATGTTGTAACGTACGGCCTCGGCCGGGAGAGTTTTCACCATGACCATCGAAACCTTCACCCCCACTCCGCTGATGTTCTCGCAAGGCGCTGCGAACAAGGTGAAGAACCTGATCGACGAAGAAGGCAACCCGCGTCTCAAGCTGCGGGTATTCGTCACGGGCGGTGGCTGTTCGGGCTTCCAGTACGGCTTCACCTTCGATGAAGACACCGCGGACGACGACACCATCGTCGAGCGCGACGGCGTCAACCTCGTGGTCGATCCGATGAGCTTCCAGTACCTGGTCGGTGCGGAAGTGGACTACCAGGAGGGCCTCGAAGGTTCGCGGTTCGTCATCAAGAACCCGAACGCAGCGACCACCTGCGGCTGCGGTCAGTCCTTCTCGATCTGACGCCATAGAAACGAAAACGCCGCGCAGATGCGCGGCGTTTTTGTTTGTAGGACGGGTTCAGGCGGGGTAGAGCGCACCGAGGATACGCAGCCCCTGGGCGGCGGTGACTTCCGGGCAATTGCCGGGCTCGCGCTCGAGGAATCGATGCGCCAGCCAGGCGAAAGCCATCGCTTCCATCCATTCCGGCGGTACGCCGCGGTCGAGACTGCTGATCACGCTGGCGCCAGGCATGTGCGCGGCCAATCGCTGCATCAGCTTCGCGTTGAAGGCTCCGCCACCGCAAACCACCACTTCCTCGCAGCCGGGCTGCGCATCCAGCAGGGCTGCAGAGATACTTTGCGCGGTCAACTCCAGCAAGGTTGCCTGCACGTCCTCTTCCTTCACCTGGCCATGCTTGGCCAGCACCGCGTACAGCCAGTTCAGGTTGAAGCGCTCGCGTCCGGTGCTCTTCGGGCCCTTCGCGGCAAAGAAATCATCGGCGAGCATCAGGCGCAGTAGCGCCTGATCGATATGGCCGCTGGCAGCCCAGGCCCCGTCGCGGTCATAGGCTTCGCCGCGCTGCTCCTGAATCCAGGCATCCAGCAGGACGTTGCCAGGGCCGCAGTCGAATCCGTGTACCGGCTTGCCAGGGCTGAGCAGCGAGACGTTGCTGAAGCCGCCTACGTTGAGGATGGCGCACTCGCGACCATCGCTGCCGAACAGCGCACGGTGGAAGGCGGGCACCAGCGGCGCCCCTTGTCCTCCGGCGGCGACGTCGCGGCGGCGGAAGTCGGCCACTACGTCGATGCCGGTGAGCTCGGCGAGAAGTGCCGGGTTGCCGATCTGCACGGTAAAGCCCAGGTGCGGCTCGTGGCGAATGGTCTGGCCGTGGCTGCCGATGGCGCGAATGGCGCTGGCGCTCAGCTTCTCGCGGGCGAGGAGTTCATTGATGCCCTGGGCAGCCAGACGTACCCACCTGTTTTCCGCGAGAGCGGAGCGGGCGATTTCGTCAGGGCCGGATGAGCAGAGAGCCAGAAGATCGGCGCGCAGCACGGCAGGCATGGGGAGGTAATGGGAAGCGAGCAGGGTGATCTGCTCGCCTTGCTCGATCAGGGCGATGTCCAGCCCATCGAGACTGGTGCCGGACATCACCCCCAGATAGAGCGGCATGGATCAGCGCTTGTTCAAGGCCAGGAAGCTTGCTTTCTCCTGGTCCATGCGAGCCATCAGCGGCTGCGCCTGCGCCATGAAACGCTTGCGCTCCGGACCACTCAGCGGATCAGCCGTTGGCAACTTGGCGCTCAGCGGATCGACGTGCTGGCCGTTGACCTGGAACTCGTAGTGCAGGTGCGGGCCGGTAGCGAGCCCCGTCATGCCGACGTAGCCAATGATCTGACCCTGTTTCACCGCCACGCCGGAGCGGATGCCCTTGGCAAAGCGGCTCATATGGCCGTAGACCGTGCGATAGCGCTGGCCGTGCTGGATCACCACGGCGTTGCCGTAGCCGCCTTTTCGGCCGGCTTCGAGAATCTTGCCGTCGCCGGTGGCCTTGATCGGCGTGCCGATCGGTGCCGCGTAGTCCACGCCCTTGTGTGCACGAATCTTGTTCAGGATCGGATGGAAACGCCCTATAGAGAAGCGCGAACTGATGCGGGCGAAGTCCACCGGTGTGCGGATGAACGCCTTGCGCATGCTGCTGCCGTCGGCGCGCAGGTAACTGGTGTTGCCCTGCTTGTTGGTGTAGCGCACCGCGGTGTAGTCCTTGCCGCGGTTGACGAAACGCACCGCGAGGATACTGCCGGTGCCAACTTGCTTGCCCTGCACCTGCTGGGATTCGTAGATCACGTCGAATTCGTCGCCTTCGCGAATATCCTGGGCAAAATCGATGTCGTAGCCGAGGATGTTGGCCATCGACATGATCAGGTCATGGGACAGGCCGGCATTCTTGCCAGCGACGAACAGCGAGCTGTCGATACGGCCGTGGGCATAATTGGCGTGTACCGAGGGCTTGACCATATCGCGCTTGAAGTCATAGCCCTTGGTGGATTTGTTCAGGCTGATGGTTTCGAGGTCGCTGCGCTTGACCTTCAGGCCCTGCAACTCGCCCTTGGCGTCGATGAGGAAGTCTACGTCCTGGCCGATATCCAGACGGGTGAACTGCTTGGCGTCCTTGCTGGAGGCAAGCATGTCGTGCACGACGTTCGCCGGCAGGCCGGCCTTCGCGAACACGGTAGAAAGGGTGTCGCCCTTGCCCACAGTCACGCTTTTCCATGCAGGGTCTGCGGAAGCGGAGGGGGAGGCTGGTTTGTTGGATTCGGCGAGATCGGTGTTCTTTTCGGCGTCTTTTCCGGCGCTGTTCTGGTTGTCCGGCTGGCCTTCTATCTGTGCAAAAGGCGAAGAGCCGTCGTCTTCCGTGACCGCGTTGGGTCGAAGATCGTCTTTTTCCTGGAGTATCTGCTCGGTACCGCTTTCCAGCTCGAGATTGAGCGTGGTCTTCTTCGCCTCGACCTCGGCCGAGGGGAACACCAGCAGAGCCAGGCTGAGGAGCGCTGCTACACCGCTTGCGGCCAGCAGATGGCTCTTCGGGTAATACGGCGCTTTCTGATCGGATTGCGTCATGGCGTGAGTGGTGTTTTTGGAATGTGAAATAACTGCCTAAAATATAACCAAAATCCCTCTGAAGCAACCCTGATGTCGGGCTTCTGACGTCCTGTCCTCTGGCGCTGGGCAAAACTTGTTTTTAGTGCCTGTTCTTGTATCGTTGGTTCCCTTTCGCAATTCGCAACGTACAGGAACCTGCAATGAAGTCGGTCGAAGAGCAGCTGGCGCTGATCAAGCGCGGTGCAGACGAAATTCTCGTGGAGGCCGAGCTGATCGAAAAGCTCAAGCGCGGCCAGCCCCTGCGTATCAAGGCCGGCTTCGACCCGACCGCTCCCGACCTGCACCTGGGTCATACCGTCCTTATTAATAAGCTGCGTCAGTTCCAGGAGCTGGGCCATCAGGTGATCTTCCTGATCGGCGACTTCACTGGGATGATCGGTGACCCCAGCGGGAAAAGTGTTACCCGCCCACCCCTCACCCGCGAGCAGGTTCTCGATAACGCCGAGACATACAAGGCACAGGTCTTCAAGATCCTCGACCCGGCGAAGACCGAAGTAGCCTTCAATTCCACCTGGATGGACCAGCTTTCCCCCGCTGATTTCATTCGTCTGGCTTCCCAGTACACCGTTGCTCGCATGCTGGAGCGCGATGATTTCAGCAAACGCTATGCCAGCAATCAGTCCATCGCCATCCACGAGTTCCTCTACCCGCTGGTTCAGGGCTACGACTCGGTAGCGTTGCGCGCGGACGTCGAACTCGGTGGCACCGACCAGAAATTCAACCTGCTGATGGGGCGCGAGCTCCAGCGCGCCTATGAGCAGGAGCCGCAGTGCATCCTGACCATGCCGTTGCTCGAAGGTCTGGATGGCGTGAAGAAGATGTCCAAGTCCCTGGGTAACTACATCGGCATCCAGGAAGCGCCGGGTGTCATGTACAGCAAGCTGGTTTCCATTCCGGATACCCTGATGTGGCGTTACTTCGAGCTGCTCAGCTTCCGCTCCATGGAAGAAATCGACGGCTTCCGGAAGGACGTCGAGGCTGGCGCCAACCCGCGCGACATCAAGATCAAGCTGGCGGAAGAAATTGTCGCTCGCTTCCATGGCGAAGAAGCGGCCGCCTCCGCGCACAAGTCCGCAGGCAATCGCCTGAAAGAGGGCGAGTTGCCGGAAGACCTGCCGGAGGTGGAGGTGCCGGCAGCAGAAGATCTTCCCATTGGTGCCGTCCTTAATAAGGCTGGGTTGGTGAAGAATTCTGCCGTCGCGCGCGACTTGCTGTCGTCTGGCGGTGTGCGCGTGGATGGTGAAGTCGTGGATCGCAGCTTCATCTTTAAAATAGGCGCGACCCATGTCCTGCAGGCGGGCAAGAAAGCTTTCGCTCGCGTCTCTCTGGTTGCTGAGTGAAGAAAGTTTAAATTAGTCGTTGACGGCCCATTTAAACTCCCTATAATGCGCACCACTCCCAGCGACGAAGCGCTGAAAGAATTTGAAAATCAAGTACTTACAGGGATTCGAAGTTGGGAGTGGTGGTCAGGCTGGTGATTCACTTGCCGCTTTTCTCCAGCTGCTTCGGTGGCTCGCTGAAAAGAAGGTCGCCGAGGTGGTTGACAGTGAGTTTGATCGCTGTAGAATGCGCCTCCCTCTGATGAGAAGGTTTCCTTCGCTGATGCGCAAGCGGTTGAGTAGAAAAGAGATTTTCGAAAAATAAAGCTTGACGAAAGATGAGGTTAGCGTAGAATGCGCGCCTCGGTTGAGACGAAAGCCTTAACCAACTGCTCTTTAACAAGTTGAATCAAGCAATTCGTGTGGGTGCTTGTGATGTAAGACTGATGATCGACTGATTATCAGCAACGCAAGTAACACTCGTGAATTCGAGAGTTTTAGCTCTTTAAATAGAGCATGCGATTGCTGAGCCAAGTTTAGGGTTTTCTCAAAACCCAAGCAGTATTGAACTGAAGAGTTTGATCATGGCTCAGATTGAACGCTGGCG
>NZ_JAKSXG010000016.1:0-195042 GCF_022380625.1 Pseudomonas sp. DP-17 | reverse complement strand
TGTCGCCATCCTTCGGTACGTCAATCAGGTGCGCAGGATCATCGTTGTCGACGATGCTGTCGATGGTCGGCGCGGACGGAGCGGTGGTGTCGATGGTGATCGGCAGGACGTTCGGTTCGCTCTGGTTGCCCGCCGGGTCTGTGACAACGATGCTGATGTCGTTCAGGCCGTTGTCCAGAGGTTGGGTCGGGGTCACCGACCAGTTGCCGTCCGTGTCGGCGGTGGTGGTGGCCACTTCACCGGTCGGGAAGGTGACCTCCACAGTGGAGCCCGGCTCGGTCTTGCCGTCGATGGTCGGAGTGGTGTCGCTGGTGATGTTGTCACCCTTGGTGCCGCTGTCGGACGCCGGATCCAGCCAGGCATCGGCGGGCGGTGCCTGGGTGTCGATCACGATCGGCAGAACGACTGGCTCGCTCTGGTTGCCGGCCGTATCAGTGGCGATAACGGTGATGTCGTTCTGGCCGTCAGGCAGGGGCTGGGTCGGGGTCACCGACCAGTTGCCGTCCGCATCGGCGGTAGTGGTAGCGACTTCTCCGGTCGGGAAGGTGACTTCCACAGTGGAGCCCGGCTCGGTCTTGCCGTCGATGGTCGGGGTATTGTCGTTGGTAATGTCATCGCCCTTGATGCCGCTGTCGGACTCGGGGTCCAGCCAGGCGTCGGCGGCCGGGGCCTTGGTGTCGATGACAATCGGCAGAACAGTCGGCTCGCTCTGGTTGCCGGCCGGGTCGGTGGCGATAACGGTGATGTCGTTTTCACCCTCTGGCAGGGGCTGGGTCGGGGTTACCGACCAGTCGCCATTTTCGTCAGCCTTGGTGTGAATTTCTTCGCCGGTCGGGAAGATGACGGTAACGTCCGCACCGGGCTCGGTCTTGCCGTCGATGGTGGGGGTGGTGTCGTTGGTGATGTTGTCGCCCTTGATACCGCTGTCGGAAGCGGGGTCCAGCCCAGCGGACGGGGCGTCGGGAGCGACAGTGTCAATGACGATGTCGACGACCTTGGTCGGGTCGCTGGGCTTGTCGCCGGGGATGACCTGGATGACGTCGATCTCATGCGCGCCGTCATCGAGATCGGTGGTCGGAGTGAAGGACCAGGTACCATCCGGGTTGACGACGGTGGAGCCGATCTCGGTGCCATTATCGATGACATGGATGACTGCACCTGGCACGCCTCCACCGGAAATCTCCGGTTTCGCGTCATCGGTGATATCGCCATCGTGCAGCGGCCCCTGGATGGGGCCGACGTCGTCGGTAGCCTGGAGGTTGGTGGGTACCGGGCTGGTGGCCTGATCGTGGTGATGACCATCATCCCTGTTATGGTGGATGATGGCGGCGGCAGCGGCACCGATGCCGGCCAGGCCGAGCAGCAGAGGCCACAGGGCAAAACCTGCTGCATCAGTGAAAGGGGCGGGAGAGTAGGGAACGCCGTCTCCCCCCAGGGCGATGGGGGCTGTTTCACCATCGGCCAGCATCAGCTTGCCAAAATAGCCTTCGCCGTCGGTACGCACATACGCGTACAGCTGGCCGTCTTCGGCAACACCGTAGAGTTGCCCCTCCATGCCTTCCGCGAAGAAGTCCTGGATAATGAGGTCAGGCTTCTCGCTGCCTTCGAAGGCGACCTGCAGGTCATTGCCAACGCGCGTGACCGTGACGTTTTCAGGAGCGACATCGCCGTTTTCGACCTGGAACAGGTACTTGGTACCCAGTTTTGCCTTGACCTTGCCACCAGCCTTGACCGCAACCTTGGTGGTTGCGTTTTCGCTGACGGCGATCAGCCCAATGTTTTCAATTGCCATTTCTAACCCACCTCGGGAGGGACACGTTTTCGAGGTGAGGAGAGTAATTTTCCGCCGTCAAACCTGAGATCAGGGAGTTCCTACAGTAGCGCCGATTCTTCTGATAACCGAAAAGCGGCCATCAATACGCTGAAAATGCCGGGGCACCGGCGTTGCAGCGCCCAAGAAGGGAAAGCGACTCGCTTCCGTGACGCCCCAGTCGATGCCTCAAGGGCGCGAGCGGGATATCCAGCTCGTCAATGGCGACAGACTCTCGGCAGGCTGGCCTGAGGGCGGTTTCCCGAAGACCAGGCGCCTGTGTCTCTGCCCTGCGCAGTGCAGACTGCCTGGGGCGCCCGGCGAATCCTGCTTATCTGGCGCACTGTGTCAGCATTTGACGCGGGTAGATTTGTGGGTAGGCCTCATTGTCAGCAGCCCATCCTTCATCCTTGGACCGACACCGACCGGTGGAGACCTACCAGCAGGTTGCTGCAACGCCATCGGGGGGTGATAAATCAACTTCCGAGCGGGGCGCAGACAGCGGGGCGATCCAGTTCCGGACCGTATTGAGCTAAAACTCGTCGCTCATTCAGGCGCAATTTGTCCAGATAGTCCGCCCAGTCCTGCATCATCTTCCGTCTCTCTTGCAAATACTCCGCGTAGTTATACGAAGCACGCACGCCGCTTCTCTCCGTATGGGCAAGTTGACGTTCTATCCAATCCCTGTTGTAGCCTTTTTCGTTCAGAATCGTAGAGGCCATGCTCCTGAATCCGTGAAAAGTCATTTCCTCCTTGGAATACCCGAGACGACGCATGGCACTCACCAGGGACTGGCTGCGAATGGACTTTCCTTTTTCGACTCTTTTGGGTCTGCCGGGGAATAAATAGGAAGAATGCCCCGTAAGCTCGTGGAGGCTCTGAAGTATTTCGACAGCCTGTCGAGACAATGGGACGATATGTACCTGTCGCATCTTCATGATGCTGGCGGGGATACGCCACTCTTTCGCTTCAAGATCGAACTGTGACCACTGTGCATTGGCCAACTCCTTGGCCCGCACGAATACCAGAGGGGCAAGCCGCAAGGCATAAGCGATATGGGGTAGTACCCCGGCCGCCTTGTCCAGGGTATGCAACAACTCGCCAATACGCCGGGGGTCGGTGATAGTCGCGAAGTGCTGGGTGGTCCTCGCGGGCGCTATGGCTCCGCGCAGGTCTGCCGCCACGTCGCGCTCTGCTCGGCCGGTGGCAATGGCATAGCGGAATACCGGGGAAAAAACCATCCTGGATTACTTACTCAAGCCCGCGCTGAAAGCGCGTGAGGCCTTCCGCGAGAGATGATTGAAATGAAAATCCGTAAACCTTCCGTAAGTCAAAAGCGTTGGCGGTTCTGCCACTCGGCGCTGGTGCTGGCCATGGCTTCGCTTGGCGGCGTTGCCCAGGCCGATGAACTGGGCGGTGCGCTGAGCTTCTACTCCAAGCCCAAGCAGGCCTCCGCCGCGTCGCTGAAATGAAACAGGCCGATGCCAACTGGCAGGCCGCCAAGGGCGACGTGGATCAGGCAAAGGGCGCGCGATGGCCGCAGGTGCAGATCAGCGCCAGCTCCAAGCAGTTGCAGAGTGGCAGTAGCGACTATGACAACGAGGGCACCTCCACCGTACAGATGATCACGCCGGTCTATGACTTCGGTGCGATCAGGAACAACATCGATAGCCGCAGCAAGACCGCGAATGCGCAGGAAGAGGCCAAGGCGCAGTCCGAGGTGTCGGTTGCCTATAACACCGCTTCGGGTGTGGTGGAGCTGGCACACCAGCAGGAGTCGCTGGAGATCAGTGACCGCTACGTGGCGCGTATGCGTGAGCTGGTGGACATGCTGTCGAAGATTTCCGAAGTGGACCCCGGTCGACGCAGCGAGGTGACCCAGGCCCGCTCGCGCCTGTTGCAGGCGGAGACAGCTCGCGATCTTGTGCTGTCCAAGCTGCAGGAACAGAAGACGACGCTGGCCAAGCTGGTCGGCGCGGATGTGACGGTGCCGGCGAATGCCAAGTGGGACTGGACGCCCATCACACTAAACCAGGCGTTGGAACAGATGGCCGACCAGCCCGCTCTGCGCCAGGCGCGTTGGGAGAAGGAGGCGGCA
The DNA here is from genome assembly GCF_022380625.1 of Pseudomonas sp. DP-17. NCBI lineage: Bacteria > Pseudomonadati > Pseudomonadota > Gammaproteobacteria > Pseudomonadales > Pseudomonadaceae > Pseudomonas > Pseudomonas sp. DP-17. The sequence goes on along the minus strand of NZ_JAKSXG010000016.1, from coordinate 191,134 downwards.
CTGGCCAGCGCCGAGTCGGTGAAGTCGTCGCGCATGCCGAAGCTGAACTGGGTTGTTGGGCGTAGCACCGGCAACAACATGCTCGACAACAAGGAGCCCTGGTCGACCGGGCTGGCCGTGGAGTGGACCGCATTCTCCGGTGGTTCGGCTTCGGCGGCACAGCGTGCGGCATACGCCCGGGCCGATGCGGCTGAGCAGAAGATGGAGGCGACTCGTCGCGAATCGGAGTACCGCATCCGCAACCTGGTCGAGCAACGTGACCTGTCGGCGGCTCGCGTGGGGGACTACAAGGAGTTGCTGGGCGAGTCCGACCGCGTGCGCAAGATGTTCTATGACCAGTGGTACCACCTGGGCAAGCGCACCCTGCTGGATGTGCTGATCGCCGAGAACGAGTATTACACGCACCAGATCGCTGCTTCCGACACCTACTACAGCGCCAAGGCTTCCGACCTGCGCATCCGTGCTGAAACCAGCGGCCTGATGGCCTGGCTGGCACCGGGCAGCGAATCGGCCAGCCACTGATAGAAAGCGCTGCGCGTCAGCAGCGATCCGCTTCGCCCTCTCTGTCTCCCGGCATGTCCGCTTCGGTGGTCATAAAGGCTCGTCTCGTCATGCTTCCGAGACGGATATGCCGCGGAATCTCTCCTGATCGTCCCGGTACGATCGTCATAAATTGAATGACTTTTCCCCTTGCCAATCTCGCTGTGCGTCGATGTGTCGCAGGGTGCACAGGGGGCTTCTGCCTCTTTCGCAGCGTTTCTTGATTGCGATCATGGCAAGGACTTTGCTGAAGGTATTCAGCCCTTTGGTACCTCAACTGCGTTCCCGCTGAAAGCCCCGTTTTTCAAGGTTTGGCGCCCTATCGTGGCCCGTGCTTTCCCGCCTTCCCAGGTCGGTCAATGCCCTTGGGTTCTCTATGTGAATTGATCGTTTTTTGATCGTTACAGGTCATGACTGTTTCTTGGGTTGAGAAAATATCTTGTTAAAAATGAAAGGTCGGGGCCTTGAAAGGCATTTCTGAAATGCTTTGTAATACCCGCCGTCCATTTCCTACCCCCAAATCGCTGAGTCGCACTGACGCAGATCATTGCCAGTGTTCACCCTTCGGTGCAGCGGCATAACAACAGGGGGCTGCCATTGGTGGGCTCCTGTCATAAGACGAGTCGGGCAATCCGCTCGTGCATCCGGTGTGCGACGCGCGCGCTCTAGCGGGCCGCCAGTCCAGACACCACACGCTGAACAACACGGAACGAATCAGCTGACGAAATCGGTTTCGCATCGCGAAGACCGGGCGACCTCCCTTTGCCTGGAATCCTTGCGGCCGCGTTCGTGAATCCATGACAGCCCTGGCAGGCGGCTTGGAAAAGTCGCGGGTAACGAGTCGTCGAGCAATGCGTGGCGAAGGCTCATGGGCGGTGAAGCGATTTTCATCCACTAAGGCCGCAAGATGAAAAAAGAGCAGTACACAGGAATTTTGAAGAGACTGGCGTGGCTGCCGATGCTGATGCTCGGTGGTTGCAACATGGCGCTGTTCGACCCGAAAGGGCAGGTCGGCGCTGACGAGAAGTCCCTGATCATCACGGCAACCCTGCTGATGCTGATCGTGGTGGTGCCGGTCATCCTGATGACCTTTGCGTTCGCCTGGAAGTACCGGGCTTCGAACACCAAGGCCACCTACATGCCGGACTGGTCCCACTCGACCAGGATCGAGCTGGTGGTGTGGCTGGTTCCCTGCCTGATCATCGCCGTCCTCGGCTGGATCACCTGGGAGAGCACCCACAAGCTGGACCCGTACCGTCCGCTGGACTCCGAGGTCAAGCCGGTGACCATCCAGGCCATCTCGCTGGACTGGAAGTGGCTGTTCATCTACCCGGAACAGGGTATCGCCACCGTCAACGAGATCGCCTTCCCGAAAGACACCCCGGTGAATTTCCAGATCACCTCGGATTCGGTGATGAACTCGTTCTTCATCCCGCAGCTGGGTAGCCAGATCTACTCCATGGCCGGGATGCTGACCAAGCTGCACCTGATCGCCAACGAAGAAGGCGTGTTCGACGGCATCTCCGCGAACTACAGCGGCGGCGGCTTCTCGGGCATGAAGTTCAAGGCCATCTCCACTTCCGAGCAGGGCTTCCAGGAGTGGGTCGCGAAGGTCAAGGCCTCGCAGCAGACCCTGAACCTTGATCAGTACCCGGAGCTGGTGAAGCCGACCGAGAACGTCCCGGCGACCTACTTCGCCACCGTCAGCCCCGAGCTGTTCTCCCACGTGCTGAACAAGTGGGAACACGCCGGCCACGCCATGGCCAAGGCCCACGAAGCCAAAGAACAGGCCGAGAAGGGCGAGCACGGCGAAGCGCATGAAGAGGCCGCCATGGCGGGCCACGACATGAGCAGCATGCCGGGCATGCAAATGAATCCGAGCCAGGAGTAAGCACAGATGTTCGGGAAACTGACACTGTCGGCCGTGCCGTACCACGAGCCGATCATCGTCATCACGCTGGCCGTCGTCGCCCTGCTGGGCCTCGGTGTGTTCGGCGCGATCACCTACTACCGCAAGTGGACCTACCTGTGGACCGAGTGGCTGACGTCCATCGACCACAAGAAGATCGGCGTGATGTACATCATCGTCGCCCTGATCATGCTCCTGCGCGGCTTCGCCGACGCCATCATGATGCGCGGCCAGCTCGCGCTGGCTGAAGGCGCCAACCACGGCTACCTGCCGCCGGAACACTACGACCAGATCTTCACCGCCCACGGCGTGATCATGATCATCTTCATGGCCATGCCCTTCATGACCGGCCTGATGAACCTGGCCGTGCCGCTGCAGATCGGCGCGCGCGACGTGGCGTTCCCGTTCCTGAACTCCCTGAGCTTCTGGCTGCTGGTCGTCAGCGCCATGCTGGTGAACGTCTCGCTGGGCCTGGGTGAATTCGCCCGTACCGGCTGGGTCGCCTACCCGCCGCTGTCCGAACTGGCCTACAGCCCGGGCGTGGGTGTGGACTACTACATCTGGGCGCTACAGATATCGGGTATGGGTACCTTGCTCACGGGTATCAACTTCCTGGTCACCGTGTTCAAGATGCGCACCCCCGGCATGAAGCTGATGCAGATGCCGATCTTCACCTGGACCTGCACCTTCGCCAACATCCTGATCGTTGCGTCGTTCCCGATCCTGACCGCGGCCCTGGGCCTGCTGTCGCTGGACCGTTACTTCGACATGCACTTCTTCACCAACGAGCTGGGCGGCAACGCCATGATGTACATCAACCTCTTCTGGGCCTGGGGCCATCCTGAGGTGTACATCCTGATCCTGCCGGCCTTCGGTATCTTCTCCGAAGTCACCGCGACCTTCGCCGGCAAGCGCATGTTCGGCTACACCTCGATGGTGTGGGCGAGCGCCGCGATCACCTTCCTCGGCTTCACCGTGTGGCTGCACCACTTCTTCACCATGGGTTCGGGCGGCGACGTCAACGGCTTCTTCGGCGTTGCGACCATGCTGATCTCCATCCCGACCGGGGTGAAGCTGTTCAACTGGCTGTTCACCATCTACCGTGGCCGCCTGCGCTTCGACACCCCGATCCTGTGGACCCTGGGCTTCATCGTCACCTTCACCATCGGTGGCATGACCGGCGTTCTGCTGGCCATCCCGGGTGCTGACTACCTGCTGCACAACAGCCTGTTCCTGATCGCCCACTTCCACAACACCATCATCGGTGGTGCGGTGTTCGGCTACCTGGCCGGCTTCGTCTTCTGGTTCCCGAAAGCCTTCGGCTTCAAGCTGGACGAGAAGTGGGGCAAGCGTTCCTTCTGGTGCTGGCTGGTCGGCTTCTACATGGCCTTCATGCCGCTGTACATCCTCGGCTTCATGGGCATGACCCGTCGCCTGAACCACTACGACAACCCGATGTGGAAGCCGTACCTGGTGGTGGCGTTCTTCGGCGCCGTGCTGATCTTCTTCGGCATCGCCTGCCAGCTGATCCAGCTGCTGGTGTCGATCAAGAACCGCAAGGCCCTGGCGGACCTGACCGGCGACCCGTGGGGCGGCCGGACCCTGGAGTGGTCCACTTCCTCGCCGCCGCCGTACTACAACTTCGCCGAACTGCCGAAGGTCAACGATATCGACGCGTTCCACGACATGAAGCAGACCGGTACCGCGTACCGCAAGCTGCCGGCCTACGCGCCGATCCACATGCCGAAGAACACCGCCGCTGGCTTCTCCATCGCCGTGTTCGCCTTCCTCTTCGGCTTCGCCGCCATCTGGCACATCTGGTGGCTGGTGGGTGTTGGCTTCGTCGGCATGATCGCTTCGGTCATCGTGCGCAGCTACGTCACCGACCTGGACTACTACGTCCAGCCGGATGAGATCGAGCGCATCGAAAACGCCAACTTCCAGAAACTCGCCACCGCGCAGCAGGTATAAAACCATGTCGACGGCAGTACTGAATCAACACCTGGTCGATACGCACGAAGCGGCGCACGACCACGACCACGCCCATGACAGCGGCGGCATGACGGTATTCGGCTTCTGGCTGTACCTGATGACCGACTGCATCCTGTTCGCCAGCGTCTTCGCCACCTACGCCGTGCTGGTCAACCACACGGCCGGCGGCCCGAGCGGCAAGGACATCTTCGAACTGCCCTACGTGGCCGTCGAAACCGCGATCCTGCTGATCTCCTCCTGCACCTACGGCCTGGCCATGCTGGCCGCGCACAAGGGGGCCAAGGGCAAGGCCATCGCCTGGTTGGGCGTGACCTTCCTCTGCGGCGCGGCGTTCATCGGTATGGAACTCAACGAGTTCCATCACCTGATCGTCGAAGGCTTCGGCCCGAGCCGCAGCGCCTTCCTGTCGTCCTTCTTCACCCTGGTCGGCATGCACGGCCTGCACGTTTCCGCAGGCCTGCTGTGGATGCTGGTGCTGATGGCGCAGATCGGCACCCGTGGCCTGACCGCGCAGAACAACACCCGCATGATGTGCCTGAGCCTGTTCTGGCACTTCCTGGACATCGTCTGGATCTGCGTATTCACCGTCGTCTACCTGATGGGGGCTCTGTAATGTCCGCTGCTGCACATCATCACGACTCCCACGGCGCCCACGGCCACGATTCCCACGGTGCCGGCCACGGCAGCCTGGGCTCCTACGCCATCGGCTTCGTGCTCTCGGTGATCCTGACCGCCATCCCGTTCTACATGGTCATCGACGGTGGCTTCTCGCGTCACGCCACCCTGCTGACCATGGTGATCCTGGGCCTGGTCCAGGTCGTCGTGCACCTGATCTGCTTCCTGCACATGAACTTCAGCTCCGAAGGCCGCTGGAACGTCATGGCATTCATCTTCACCGCCATCATCATCCTGCTGGTGGTCGGTCTGTCGCTGTGGATCATCTACACCGCAGACGCCCTGATGATGCCGATGCCCTGAGGGCCGATGCCGTGAAACTCAAGCGTTATCTGCTGGTCGCCAAGCCGGGCATCATCTTCGGCAACCTGATCGCGGTGGCGGGGGGATACTTCCTCGCCGCTCGCGGCAGCGTTGACCCGATGCTGCTGCTGGCCACCGTGATCGGCCTGTCCCTGGTGGTTGCCAGTGGTTGTGTGTTCAACAACTGCATCGACCGCGACATCGATCGCTTCATGGAGCGTACCCGCACTCGTGTCACCGTGACCGGGCAGATCTCGCTGAAGGCCGCCCTGGCCCACGGCGTGGTGCTCGGTGTGGCGGGCTTCGGCCTGCTGGCGTGGAAGACCAACGTGCAGGCGACCCTGCTCGCCGCGTTCGGCTTCTTCGTCTACGTCGTGCTCTACAGCCTCTGGCTCAAGCGCAGCTCGGTCTACGGCACGCTGGTCGGCAGTCTCTCCGGAGCCATGCCGCCGGTGGTGGGCTACTGCGCCGCCAGCGGTCACTTCGACATGGGCGCGGCGGTGCTGCTGCTGATCTTCTGCCTCTGGCAGATGCCGCACAGCTACGCCATCGCGATCTTCCGCCTCAACGACTACCGCGCTGCCGGGATTCCCGTGCTGCCGGTGGAGCAGGGCATCGAAGCGACCAAGAAGCAGATCCTCTACTACGTCGTGGCCTTCGGCCTCGCGACGCTGCTGCTGACCGTGACCGGCTTCGCCGGCTACGGTTACCTGGTGGTGGCGCTGGCCGTCAGCGCCTGGTGGCTGTTCATCGCGGTCAAAGGCTTCAGTGCCGAAGACGACCGCCGCTGGGCTCGCCAGCTGTTCGCCTTCTCCATCATCGCGATCAGCGTGCTGAGCCTGATGATGTCCATCGACTTCCAGGCCCTCCCGGCCCAATCGATGCTGGCGGCGCTGTAAGGCTGCTGTGCTGCAAAGAAAAAGCCGCCCTTCGGGGCGGCTTTTTTATGCCTGGTATTCATCGGCGATGCAGCTTTGTGTAGGAGCGAGCTTGCTCGCGAATGCTCCTTGCCGGCAGCTCCAGGGCTAGGGCGGTTCGCGAGCAAGCTCGCTCCTACAAGGGTGCAATTCCCGCAGGAGCGGACTTAACCCGCCATTGCTACCCGATCAATGCAGCTTCAAGCGTGGCTCCGTGTTGCGTCCGATGCGGTCCGCAATCATCAGCAGCGCGGTGCGGAACGGCCCGTAAAGCGCCACCTGGTGCATGCGGTATAGCGACACATAGAACATCCGCGCCAGCCAGCCTTCGAGCTTCACGCTGCCCATCAGGTTACCCATCAGGTTGCCCACGGCGCTGAAGCGCGACAGCGAGATCAGCGAGCCGTAGTCGGTGTAGCGGTACTCCGGCAGTGGCTTGCCATCCAGCTTCGCCACCAGTCCCTTGGCCAGCAGCGAAGCCTGCTGGTGCGCGGCCTGCGCGCGTGGCGGCACGGTACGTTCGCTGCCATCGCCCATCGGGCAGGCAGCGCAGTCACCGAAGGCGAAGATGTTGTCGTCGCGGGTGGTCTGCAGGGTGGGGCGGACCACCAGTTGGTTGATGCGGTTGGTCTCCAGGCCGTCGATCTCCTTGAGCAGGCTCGGCGCGCGGATGCCCGCCGCCCAGACCTTCAGGCTCGCCGGAATGAACTCGCCCGCCGAAGTGCGCAGGCCCTCGGCCGTCACTTCCTGTACCGCCGAACCGGTGGCCACGCGCACGCCGAGTTTCTCCAACGTCTGGTGCACTGGCTGGCTGATGCGCTCGGGCAGCGCCGGCAGCACGCGCGGACCGGCCTCGATCAGGGTGATGCGCATGTTCTGCGGCTGGATACCGGTTAGCCCGTAGGCGGCCAGTTCCTGCGCGGCGTGGTGCAGTTCGGCCGACAGCTCGACCCCCGTGGCGCCGGCGCCAACGATGGCGACGCTGATCTGGTCGTCCTTGTCCTGCCCGGCGTGGGCGCGCAGGTAGTGGGTCAGCAGCAGCTTGTGGAAGCGCTCGGCCTGCTCGCGGGTATCCAGGAAGATGCAGTGGTCTGCGGCGCCCTGGGTACCGAAGTCATTGGTGGTGCTGCCGATGGCCAGTACCAGGGTGTCGTAGTCCAGGGCGCGCGCCGGTACCAGCTCCTCACCCTGCTCATCGAGCGTGGCGGCGAGCTGGATGCGCTTGCCCGCGCGATCCAGGCCAGTCAGGCGGCCGAGCTGGAATTCGAAGTGGTTCCATTTCGCCTGGGCGACGTAGTTCAGCTCATCCTCGGAGGAGTTGAGCGAGCCGGCGGCGACTTCGTGCAGCAGGGGTTTCCAGATATGGGTGAGGTTGGCGTCGACGAGCGTAATGCGCGCCTTGCCCTTTTTACCCAGGGTGCGGCCGAGACGGGTCGCGAGCTCCAGCCCGCCGGCGCCGCCGCCGACGATCACGATACGATGGGACATGATGCATTCTCATAGCTTAAGGAATCCTGTATCGGCCCGTGGCGGCACGGCGCTCACGCAAGGTAGGCCAGGAGGCGGCTCAGCAAACCCAGGGCGATGACCACAGCGAGCAAGGCCCCCATCATCAGCCAGGGTTTGAACGGTGCACGCTGGACCTGGTGGACGGGGGAGCTGAGGTACTGATCGACCTTCTGCTGGTCTTCGGGGCTCAGGCGACTGGGCATGGGCGGCCTCCGTTTATAATGTCGAGCATTCTAGTAGGGCTCGGGCGGCCTCTCAATGCGCCGCCGATCAATGCAGCTTTGCGTCGGCGCCTATTTACAGGCCGACGCCCATGTCGAAAAGGATGCTGCGCCCCAGGCTGCCGCGCAGGAAGTCCGGCGCATCACTGTGGGCGAAGAGCACGCGGGCGAAGGTCGGGCCGACCACCGATAGCGAGCGCCAGCCCTGGCGCAGGTACTCGGTAGGCGGCGGAAAAGGGGTATTGAAGTCTGGCGTCTCGCGCTTGAGGCTGACGAAGGCCAGCAGGTCCAGCTCGCGCGTGTCGATCCCGCGCTCGGTATAGTTGTGCGCCTTCTTGCGCAGTGTCGGCGCCAGGCGCGCCTGCAGTTCCGCGCAGGGAATCCGCCGCGGCCGCTGCTCGCGGCGGATCAACTGGTTGAGGCTCTGGGCCATGCGCCGGCGCAGCAATTCCTCCTTCCATTCCTCGTTGAGCCGACGGCCCTGGTCGAGCACGAAGAACACTTCGAAGGTGGCATCGCGAAACAGCACATCCGGCGGCTGCTGCGTCGGTGCGACGAAGTCTTCCTGGCGGTACGGCACCTTCAGTGCTTGCAGCAGGCGCTGGCAGGCCCAGCACTCGCGCTCCCACTTGCGGGCGTTGGAAAGGAAGTCGTTGGCTTGTTCCGCCTGGCGCGTCAGCAGGCGCAGATAATCGGTCTCGTTCATGCCTCAAGCATAGTTGCTGGCAACCGCAGGCGGGCGCCGATGCCGGTGTAGACTGTTGCCAATCATTGACGGTTCCGGGCAAGGGGGAAGCGTGAGACGAGTACTGGGCGGATTGTTATTGATGGTACTGGCTAGCGTGGCGGTGGCGCAGGAGTCGCCGGCCATCGGCTGGACGCTGCTGGACCAGTTCGACAAACCCTACACGGCGAACGCCGACCTGAAAGTCCTGCTGGTTGCCCACGACATGGCCGGCGCCAAACTGGTGAAAGCGGCGCTGCTCGGCCGTCCGCAGGGTTATCTCGACGCGCGTCATGCGGTCTTCGTCGCGGACATCAGCCGCATGCCTGCGCCCATCTCGAAGCTGTTCGCCATTCCTGCCATGCGCGATTACTCCTACCGCGTACTGCTCGACCGCGAGCCGCGCGTGGCCACTCGCTTCCCGGTCAAGGCCGATGCGGTGACCTGGCTGCAACTCGAACAAGGCAAGGTTGTCGCGACTCGCCAGTTCGATTCGATTGAAGCCTTGCGTCAGGCGTTGGAGCGGGGCGCGCCGTGATCGCCGCACAGCTGCTATCCGCAGAGACCCTGGAGATCGGCTGGGCGGTCTACCTGCCCGTCGTCGCCTGGGCGATCTGGCGCGCGCCTTGGCTGGAACTGATCAGCGACTTCCGCCGCCAGCACCTGGTGTTCGGCACCATGCTCGGGTTGTTCCTGCTCTGGCTGGTACGGCGGGACTTCGCTTCCGGGGTGTCCTTCCACTTCATCGGCATGACCGCCGTGACCCTGCTGCTGGACTGGCCGCTGGCGGTATTGGTCGGTTTGGTAGCGCAGCTGGGGCTGTGCGCCATCGGCCGGCAGGACTGGGCGGCCATCGGCGTCAACGGCATCCTGCTGGTGCTGATCCCGGTGGTCATTACCGAGCTTGCGGCGATCTTCGTCGAACGCCGACAACCGCGAAACCTGTTCGTCTACATCTTCTGCTCAGGCTTCTTCCCGGCCGCGCTCGCGGCGCTGTGCAGCCTGCTGCTGGGCCTCGGCTTGCTGTGGATGGACGGTGTGTTCCCGATGCCGCCGTGGATCGAGGACTTCATCGGCTACCTCTGGCTGATCATGTTTCCCGAGGCGTTCATCAACGGCACCATCGTCACTGGGCTGGTGGTCTTCTATCCGGACTGGCTGGAAACCTTCAACCGCACGCGTTACCTGCAGGCGCCGTGGAAGGACGATGATGGAGCCCGCTGATGTTCGGCCATCTGCGAGGCCCATGGCCCTGGCGGTTTGATCCAGGTCAGTTCGTATGCCTCCTATGATCAGGGAAGCTTGGCCCCCACTCGCAAGGAGATAGCCGATGAGTATTCACAGCTGGGCCGAGCAGCGCCTCCACGAACTGCTGATTGAAGCCGAAGCGGCCGGCCAGGACCCGCAACTGGTTGTCCGCGCGCTGCTCAGCGCTGTGGTACAGGCCAACGCGCAGGTGCGCACACAGGAAGACCTCGGCCATGAGCTGCATTTCCTCGCCGACAACCTGGACGAAGAACGGGACTACGCCTTCATGCGGCCCTGAACGAAAAAGGCCCGCAGATGCGGGCCTTCCTACTGTTTGGCGACGGCGACTCAATGCCCGCGTGGCTTCTCCAGGTCGCCGGAGAACAGCTCGTCTTCGAGGTTGTCGCCGGGGATCGCATGATCTTCGGCGGCCCAGGCGCCGAGGTCGATCAGCTTGCAGCGATGCGAACAGAACGGGCGGAACTCGCTCTTGGCGCTCCACTCCACGGGGGCGCCACAAGTTGGGCATTCCACGGTCAGGGGTTGGCTCATGGTTGTCCTCCACGCAGGCCAAGATAGAACTGATGCAGACGCTCGACCTGCTGGTGCAGGTGACCGAGGTCGCCATCGTTGAGCAGCACGTCGTCCGCGTGCTTGAGTCGGTCTTCGCGCAAGGCCTGGGCCTTTAGAATCGAGCGGACCTGTTCTTCGGACACCTGGTCGCGACGCATGGTGCGCTCCAGTTGCAGATGTTCCGGGGTGTCCACCACCAACACGCGCTGGGTCATCCGGTACTGCCCGGACTCCACCAGCAGCGGCGAGACCAGGATGGCGTAGGGCGACTGCGCCTGCGCCAGGTTGCTGGCGATCTCCTGGCCGATCAGCGGGTGCAGCAGCTGTTCCAGCCAGCGTCGTTCATCTTCGGCCTTGAAGATACGTTCGCGCAGGGCGGCGCGGTTGAGTTGGCCGTCCGGCAGCAGCATGGCGTCGCCGAAGCGCTCGACGATCTTCGCCAGGGCAGGGCGGCCCGGTTCCACCACCCAGCGCGCGGCGTGGTCGGCGTCAACCATGTGTATGCCCAGCGAGGCGAAATGCTCGGCGGCGGCGCTCTTGCCGCTACCGATACCGCCAGTGAGGCCCAGAATCCAGGGTTTCATCGTTCTCCTTCAGCCGGCCCGCTGGCCGTCCAATTGCGCCGACGAGACTCGGCGCAGGAGAAGGCTAGCGGAAACCGGCGAACTGCAGATAGGTCGCGGTTATTTGATCACCCCAGAGCAGCGCAATCCAGCCGGCGATGGCCAGATAGGGCCCGAAGGGGATCGGCGTACTGGTTTCGGCATTGCGCAGGCGCAGCATGATCACGCCCAGCACCGCCCCCACCAACGACGAAAACAGGATGGTCAGCGGCAGCACCTGCCAGCCACCCCAGGCGCCCAGCATGGCCAGCAGCTTGAAGTCGCCGTAGCCCATGCCTTCCTTGCCGGTGATCAACTTGAACAACCAGTACACCGACCACAGGCTCAGGTAACCGAACACTGCGCCCCAGAGCGCATCGCCCAGGTTGGTGAAGAGGCCGAAATGGTTGACGATCAGCCCCAGCCAGAGCAGCGGCAGCACCAGGGCGTCCGGCAGCAGCTGATGGTCGACGTCGATCATGCTCATCGCCAGCAGGCCCCAGGTCAGCAGCAGCATCGCGCCGGCTTGCCAGCCGAAGCCGTAGTGCCAGGCGATGAAGGCCGACAGTACACCGCAGGCCAGTTCCACCAACGGGTAGCGCTTGCTGATCGGCGCCTTGCAGGACGAACACTTGCCGCTCAGCGCCAGCCAACTGACCAGCGGGATGTTCTCCCACGGTTTGATCTCATGGGAGCAATGCGGGCACTGGGAATACGGCAGGATCAGGTTGTAGGTCTTTTGCGGTTCTTCCTGCGGCAGATTCAGTGTCTCCCGCGCCTGCTGCTGCCAGTCGAGCTCCATCATCCGCGGCAGGCGATGGATCACCACGTTGAGGAAGCTGCCGACCAGCAGGCCGAGGAGGGAGGCGCACAAAACAAAGGCCAGCGGGGTGCTTGCCAGAAAGTCGAGAGCAGGCATGGGTTATACGACGGAGCCCAGTTGGAAGATCGGCAGGTACATCGCGATGATCAGGCCGCCAACCAGTACACCCAGGACTGCCATGATCATTGGCTCCATCAGGGTGGTCAGGTTATCCACGGCGTTGTCCACTTCTTCTTCGTAATAGCTGGCCACCTTGTCGAGCATGGCGTCCAGCGAACCGGACTCTTCACCGATGGCTGCCATCTGGATGGCCATGCTGGGGAAGACGCCAGTGGTGCGCATGGAGAAGTTCAGTTGGGTGCCCGACGATACGTCCTGCTTGATCTTGTTCACCGCATTGCGGAACACGACGTTACCGGTTGCGCCGGACACCGAGTCCAATGCTTCGACCAGCGGCACGCCCGCGGCGAAGGTGGTTGACAGTGTACGTGCATAACGCGCGACGGCTGACTTGTAGAGAATATCGCCGACGACAGGCAGTTTGAGGACGCCGCGATGCCGGGATGATCAACACCGCCCAGGGCAGTGCGCTGGCGAACAGCAGTGGGACGAAGAACCAGAATGGGCGAGTGTGCTGGGCATCCTCGCCGGCAAAACGGCGGATATGTTCGTGCCAGAAGAAGAAGTGCCAGAAGTCCGGCTCGCGGGCATGGATCATCATTACCCACGGCGCGCAGACCAGCGCCGCGACCAGCACCGCCAGCGGCCCGTAGCGCAGCAGCTCGCCCAGGCGCTTCTGCAGCACGGCGTAGGGCAGTCCGACTATCACCGGCAGCAGGAAGGCGAGGAAGCCCTTGGTCATGAAGCCGAAGGCGCAGGCGGCGCCCACTAGACTCCAGGCGGCGAAGCGCCCGCGCGCGGTTCTGCCGTCGAAGGCGAACCATAGGGCGCCGAGGCTGAGGTTCACGCAGAGGGTGAACTGCGGGTCGAGGTTGGCGTAGCCGGCCTGCCCGGCAATCAGTCCGAAGCTCAGGTAGAAAAGACCCGCAGCCCAGGTGCGACGCGGGTCGTTCCACAGCCGGCGGGCCACCAGGATCACCAGCAGGGTGCTCAGTGCCGTGACCAGCGCCGAGCCGAAGCGCACGCCGAACAGGTTCTGCCCGAACACGGCCTGGCTGGCTGCGGTCAGCCAGTAGCCGCCGGTGGGCTTCTCGAAGTAGCGAAGGCCGAGCAGGTGCGGGGAAACCCAGTCGCCGCTCTGCAGCATGGATTGGCTGATCTGTGCGTTGCGCGACTCGTCGGGGATCCACAGGCCGTGGAAGGCCATCGGCAGCAGGATGCACAGCACGAAGGCGGCTAGCAGAGTCGGGTAGGCCAGGCGCTTCATGTGTGCTGCACCCCCAGCCAGCCTTCGCGGCCGGCCAGTTCGCCGCGCACGAGGCGGGCGACGGGCAGGGTGGTCGGGTCGTCCGGCAGCAACCGGCCCAGCGGAACGAAGCGGATGCCGCCGGCCCGTGTCTGGGCCAGCAAGCGGCGGAAGTCGTGGGCCATGAGAATGCCCTCGACCTCGGCGTGAATGGTGTACACGTTCAAGGCGTCCATGTCGAAGTGGGAAAGGATGTAGTCATTGAAGGCGGACGACGCCACCTGCGGGCCGACGACTTCGTCGAAGGTGGGCATGTCCACGGGAATCTGCGGGGTGCCAGCGCGGCCGTCGGCAAGGCGCGGGCGGAACAGCGAGCGGCCACGGCAATCGCTGTTGTAGCGGAAGCCAAAGCGCTCCTTGGCTTCCACGGTGCGCTCGTCGGCGCGCCAGCCGGCCACCGCCGAGCATTCCACCGGGTTGCCGAGGATGTCGGCGAGGGTGTCCACCCCACGGCGGATCTGCTGCTCCAGTTTCTGTTCGCTCCAGCGGCCGGCGTTGGCCTGCCAGCCGTGGTGGTCCCAGGCGTGCAGGCCGACTTCGTGGCCGGCGTCCCGGGCGCGCCGCATCAGGTGGCCCAGGTCGCGGCCGATCGGCTTGCCCGGCCAGGCGGTGCCGGCCAGGAGAATGTCCCAGCCATAGAGACCGGCGGCGTTGGAGCGCAGCATCTTCCACAGGAACTGCGGACGGATCAGGCGCCAGAGGTGGCGACCCATGTTGTCGGGACCGACGCTGAAGAAGAAGGTCGCCTTGACCTCGGCTTCCTCGAGCATGTCCAGCAACCGTGGCACGCCATCGCGCGTGCCGCGGTAGGTGTCGACGTCGATGCGCAGTCCCGCTCTCATCAGGCGATGCTTTTCTTCAGCGGAAAGGCGTGGGGTTGAGCGCCGGAGCGCTCGGCCAAGGCTTCACGGAGGAAGAAGTCCAGGGTCTTGCCGATGGTGGCGGACAGCTCCACGCTCGGCTGCCAGTTCAGCAGGCGGCGGGCATTCTCGATGCTCGGCTTGCGGTGCGACACGTCCTGGTAGCCGTCGCCGTAGAAGCTGCGGCTCTCCACTTCGCGGAAGCCGGCAAAGGGCGGGAACTGGTCGCGCAGCGGGTGGGCCTCGAACTGGCGCAGCAGCTCTTCGCCCAGTTGGCGGATGCTGGCTTCGTTGTCCGGGTTGCCGATGTTGACGATCTGCCCGTCGCAGCGGCTGCCCTCGTTGTCGATGATGCGCGCCAGCGCCTCGATGCCGTCGTCCACGTCGGTGAAGCAGCGTTTCTGCTCGCCGCCGTCGACCAGGCGGATCGGCGTGCCTTCCACCAGGTGCAGGATCAGCTGGGTGATGGCGCGGGAGCTGCCGATACGGGCCGAGTCCAGGCGGTCCAGGCGCGGGCCCATCCAGTTGAACGGACGGAACAGGGTGAACTTCAGGCCCTTCTGACCGTAGGCCCAGATGACGCGGTCGAGCAGTTGCTTGGAGACCGAATAGATCCAGCGCTGCTTGTTGATCGGGCCGACGATGAGGTTGGAGGTGTCCTCGTCGAAGCTGGCGTCGGTGCACATGCCGTACACCTCGGAGGTGGACGGGAAGATCACGCGCTTGTTGTATTTGACGCAGTAGCGGACCAGCTTGAGGTTTTCCTCGAAGTCCAGCTCGAACACGCGCAGCGGGTTGCGGGTGTATTCGATGGGCGTGGCGATGGCCACCAGCGGCAGGACCACGTCGCATTTCTTGATGTGGTACTCGATCCACTCGGTGTGGATGCTGATGTCGCCCTCGACGAAGTGGAAGTCCGGGTTGCCCTTCAGGCGCTCGATGGCGTCGGAGCCGATGTCCAGGCCGTAGACCTCGTAGTTGCCGCCCTGCAGGAGGCGCTCGGACAGGTGGTTGCCGATGAAACCGTTGACGCCGAGGATCAGCACGCGGGTCTTGCGCTTGGGTTTGCCGACTGCGCCGTGCAGGCGCGAGCCCTCCACCAGGCCCATCTCGCGGGCCAGTTGCGGGCCGGCGAGGAACAGGCCGCTGTCGTTCTGCTGGCCGGAGAGGATTTCCAGCGAGTCTTCGCCGCAGGCGATGCGCAACGGGTCGACCGACAGGACCGAACCGGGGGCCATGCCGTTGTTGCCGGCAGTGACGCGCGAGCTCCAGACGATCAGCTTGCGATCACCCACCGGGGCGAAGGCACCGGGGTAGGGCTGGGTCACGGCGCGGACCAGGTTGTGCAGGTCGCGGGCCGGGCGCTTCCAGTCGATCAGGCCGTCCGCCGGGGTGCGGCGACCGAAATAGCTGGCGCGGGATTCATCCTGGGCGACTTCCTGCAGCTCACCACGGGCCAGGCGCGGCAGGGCGGCGGTGAGCAGCTCGCGGGTGGCCTCGCGCAGCTTGCCGTGCAGCACCAGGGCGGTGTCGTCGGGGCCGATGGCAACGCTCTGCTGGGCGAGGATGCCGCCGGCATCGGCACGCTTGACCATGCGGTGCAGGGTCACGCCAGTCTCGGTCTCGCCGTTGACCAGTACCCAGTTGGCCGGGGCGCGGCCACGGTAGCGCGGCAGCAGCGAGCCATGCAGGTTGTAGGCGCCCTTGGTGGCGCAGGCGAGCAGCTCTTCGCTGAGCAGGTGGCGGTAGTAGAAGGAGAAGATGTATTGCGGCTGCAGCTCGCGGATGCGCGCGACCCACAGGGGATGGTTGACTTCTTCCGGAGCGTGCACCGGGATGCCGAGGCGCGCGCAAAGCTGAGCCACGGAGCCATAGAAGCGGTTTTCCTTGGGATCGTCGGCGTGGGTGAAGACGGCGTCGATCTGGTAACCGGCGGCGAGCAGGGCCTCGATGCCGGCGCAGCCGAAGTCGTGGTAGGCGAAGACGATGGTCTGCTGGGTCATGGCTGGATGGACTCGAGAGAAGGGGAAGAAGAGGTGATCAGGGCGCGCGGCGTCTCGCTTCGGACGATGCGCTCGATGAAGAAGCGCGGGCGGGCGCGCACATCGTTGTACATGCGGCCCAGGTACTCGCCGAGCAGCCCCATGCCGACCAGTTGCACGCCGGTGAACATGAACAGCACGGCGAACAGCACGAACACGCCATGGCCGGCCCAGGCGGCGCCGAACAGCAGGCGCAGCACGACCAGCATCAGCGCGAAGGCGAAGCCGGCCACCGCCATGCCGCCGCCGACGAAGGACAGCAGGCGCAGCGGCGAGGTGGTCATGCAGGTGACCAGGTCGAACATCAGGTTGATCAGGCGCAGGAAGTCGTACTTCGACTCGCCATGCTCGCGCTCGGCGTGGGCGACGAGGATCTCGCTGGTGTGGCGGGCGAAGCTGTTGGCCAGGATCGGGATGAAGGTGCTGCGTTCGCGGCAGGCGAGCATGGCCTTGACGATGCTCGAGCGGTACGCGCGCAGCATGCAGCCGTAGTCGTTCATCGCCACGCCGGTGGAACGCTGCACGGCGAGGTTGATCAGCTTCGACGGCCAGCGGCGCAGGGCGGAATCCTGGCGCTGCTGGCGCACGCTGCCGACCACGTCATAGCCCTTGGCGGCTTCGGCGACCAGGCGCGGGATTTCTTCCGGCGGGTTCTGCAGGTCGGCGTCGAGGGTGATCACCAGGTCGCCCTGGCACTGCTCGAAACCGGCCATGATCGCGGCGTGCTGACCGTAGTTGCGGTTGAGGATCACCGCCACCACGTGGCTGCCCGGCGCCTGCGCGGCTTCCTGCAGCAGGTCGGCGGAGCTGTCGCGGCTGCCGTCGTCGATCAGCACGATCTCGTAGTCGCGGCCCAGCTGTTCGCAGGCGGCGGTGGTGCGGCGCAGCAGCTCGGGCAGGCTGGCCTCTTCGTTGTACACCGGGATGACGATGGACACGCGATGGATCGGATAGGGTTTCACGGTGGCGTTACCGAAGCAGGGTTTCGATGGCGTCGACCACACGGTCCTGGTCGGCCTGGGTCATGTCGGGGAACAGCGGGATGGAGACGATCCGCGAGGAGTTCCACTCGGTGTTGGGCAGTTGCACGCGCGGGTAGCGCTTGCGGTAGTAGCTGTGCAGGTGGCTGCCGATGAAGTGGATGCCGCTGCCGATGCCGCGCTGCTGCAGGCCCTGCATGAAGGCGTCGCGGTCGATGCCGCAGCGCTCCTGGTCGATGCGCAGCACGTACAGGTGCCAGGCGTGATGCTGCGGGTACTCCGGCACTGCCAGAGGTTGCACGGGCAGGTGCGCCAGGCGCTCGGCGTAGGCGGCGGCCAGTTCGGCGCGGCGGGCGTTGATCGCCTCGAGCTTGGGCAGCTGGACCAGGGCGATGGCGGCGTTGATGTCGGTGAGGTTGTACTTGAAGCCCGGTTCCACCACCTGCGCCTGCGGTTTGCGCCCGTGGGTCAGGCGGTCGTAGGCGTCGACGCCCAGGCCGTGGAACTTCAGCGTGCGCACGCGGTTGGCCAGGACTTCGTCGTCGGTGACGAACATGGCGCCTTCGGCGCAGGTGAGGTTCTTGATCGCGTGGAAGGAGAAGATCGCCGTGCCGCGCTGGCCGACCGGGCGGCCGCGGTAGAAGGTGCCGGCGGCGTGGGCGGCGTCCTCGATCACGGGGATGCCATGGCGCAGGGCGAGTTCGTCGATCGGGTCCATGTCGCACGCGGCGCCAGCGTAGTGCACCGGGATGATGGCGCGGGTACGCGGAGTGATCGCGGCCTCGATGCGTGCGGCATCGGTCATCAGAGTGTCGCGGTCGACATCGACGAATACCGGCGTGGCGCCCAGCAGGCTGATCATGTTGACGGTGGAGACCCAGGTCTGCGACGGGGTGATGACCTCGTCACCGGGGCCGATACCCAGGGCCAGGAGCGCCAGGTGCATGCCTCCGGTGGCGGAGGACAGCGCCACGGCGTGGCGACAGCCGATGGACTGGGCGAAGCGTTGTTCGAGTTCCGAGTTCTTCGGTCCGGTGGTGATCCAGCCCGAGCGCAGGACTTCATTGACCGCGTGGATCTCCTCGTCGCCGATGCTGGGACGGGAGAAGGGGAGAAATGGCATTTCCATGGGGTGTTCCAACGGCTGCGGCGGCTCTGTCAGGGGGTGAGAGAACGCTACGGGGGAGATCGTTAAGAAGCCGTTAAGTGGATGTCGTCTTTCCGTTCGTCTGTCCAACTTGCGACATGCAGCACCGGAAGGCCGGAAGCTCTTTGAGTGAACGGTCTGAAAACGACAAGTCGTTGTCGGAAATCGCTGTTGAACACTCGTTCATCCTTGGCTATGGTGGCCCCACATTCCTGCAGATCTGACCGCAGGACGTTCCGTCATTCGGATGAGGCCCTTGCATGCGTTATTCGTCGCTTGTGGACAGGATGGTCGGACCCGGCGTCGCCGCCTGGGACATTCACTACGCCGCCATCGCCGCCCAGCGAGCCGGCCGCGACGTGATAGTGCTCAGCGTCGGCGACCCCGATTTCGCTACTCCGGACTTCATCACCGATGCCGCCGTTTCCGCGTTGCGCGACGGCGACACCCACTACAGCGACGTGGCCGGCAAACCGGCCTTGCGCCAGGCGATCGCGGCGCTGCATGAGCGGCGTTTCGGCGGCAGAACGGCGGCTGAAAATGTCATCGTCGTCGCCGGCGCTCAGAACGGCCTGTTTGCTGCCGCGATGTGCCTGCTGGAGAAGGGCGACGAGGTCATTACCTTCGATCCGGTCTACGTCACCTACGAAGCCACGCTGAAAGCCACCGGCGCTGTGCTGGTGGGAGTTCCGACCCGTCCGGAAAATGGTTTCCGCCCGCTGGCTGGCGACATTGCCGCAGCGATCACCCCGCGCACCCAGGCGATCTTCCTCGCCAACCCGAGCAACCCCACTGGTGTCGTGCTCGACCGCGAGGAACTGCTGGCCATCGCCGCGCTGGCCGAGGCTCACGACCTCTGGGTGGTGGTGGACGAGGTCTACGAGGGCCTGACCTTCGAGCGTGAACACCAGAGTTTTGCTGCCCTGCCGGGCATGGCCGAGCGCACCCTGAGCATCGGCAGCCTGTCGAAATCCCACGCCATGACGGGCTGGCGCGCCGGCTGGATAGTCGCCAACCCGACCTTGGTCGTGCACCTGGAAAACCTTGCGCTGAACATGTTCTACGGCTTGCCGGGCTTCGTGCAGGAAGCCGCCCTGGTGGCAGTGGAACGCCACGACGAGGTGGTTTCGGCGATGCGCGAGATCTACCGTCGTCGTCGAAACCTGGTGGTCGCCGCGCTGAGCGATTGCCCGCGCGTGAAAGTGCTGTCGCCTGAAGCCGGCATGTTTGTCATGGTCGACGTACGCGACACCGGGCTCAGCTCGCTGGACTTCTCCTGGCAGCTGTTCCATGCCACCGGCGTTTCGGTGCTCGATGCGGCGGCCTTCGGTCCTCAGGCGCAAGGTTTCGTGCGGCTGTCGTTTGGCCTGAGCGACGAGAGCATGGCGGAGGCCTGTGCGCGGATCATCCGGTTCGTCGAGTCGCTTCCTGCGAATCCGGCTCCTGTAGGTGAGGACCTTGTCCGCGAATCCAATTCCAGTGCGGCTGCTGATTGCGGACAAGCTCCGCTCCTACGGGAGCCCGCCACCAGCAGACCGGTGATCGAAGTCCGGGATATCCACAAGCGCTTCGGCGATTTCGAGGTGCTCAAGGGCGTGTCGCTGTCGGCGTGCGAGGGCGAGGTGATCTCGCTGATCGGCGCCAGCGGCTCGGGCAAGAGCACGCTGCTGCGTTGCATCAACATGCTGGAGATTCCCAACCAGGGCTCGGTCACCGTCAGCGGCGAGACCATCGGCCTGACCCGCAACCGCCACGGCGAGCCGATGGTGGCCGACCAGAAGCAGCTCACCCGCATCCGCTCGCAGTTGGGCATGGTGTTCCAGAGCTTCAACCTGTGGCCGCACCGTACCGTGCTGGAGAACCTGATCGAGGCGCCGACCTTCGTCCTTCACGAGAGCAAGGCCGAGGCCCGCGAACGCGCCGAGGCGCTGCTGGAGCGTGTCGGCCTGGCCGAGAAGCGCCACGAGTACCCGGCCTTTCTTTCCGGCGGCCAGCAGCAGCGCGTGGCCATTGCCCGTGCGCTGGCCGTGCGGCCGAAAGTGATGCTGTTCGACGAGCCGACTTCGGCGCTGGACCCGGAGCTGGTGGGCGAAGTGCTGAAGGTGATCCGCTCGCTGGCGGAGGAGGGACGGACGATGATCCTGGTCACCCACGAGATGGCGTTCGCCCGCGACGTGTCCAGCCATGTGGCCTTCCTGCACAAGGGCCTGATCGAGGAGGAGGGCACCGCCGAGGAGGTCTTCTCGCGGCCGCGCAGCGAGCGCTGCCGGCAGTTCGTCAACGCGCACCAGAATCGCTGACCGATGCCGCGCTGTCGGCGCATCGATGAGCGTGACCCAACACTAAATAAAACAAGGCAGGGGATCACGATGAACAAGAAAGGTCTGTGCAATCTGATGGTGGGGGCGGCGATGCTGATGGCCGGCGTGGCAAGCGCCCAGGCCGAGACGCTCCGTTTCGCCCTGGCCGCCGAACCCTACCCGCCGTTCTCGCAGAAGCAGCCCGACGGCAGCTGGGTCGGTTTCGAGCCGGACCTGATCCGCAAGGTCTGCACCGAGATGAAAGCCACCTGCGAGATCGACGAGGTGGCCTGGGATGGCATCATCCCGGCGCTGCTGGCGAAGAAGATCGACGTGATCTTCAACTCGCTGTCGATCACCGATGAGCGCGAGAAGCAGATCGCCTTCAGCCGCCCCTACTACGACACGCCCGTCGCCGTCGCCGCGCCCCAGGCGGTGGACGTGCAGATCAGCCCCGAAGGCCTGAAGGGCAAGACCATCGGCGTGCAGATTTCCACCGTCAGCTCCAACTACCTGAAGAAGTACTACGAGAAGATCGCCGACGTGCGCTACTACGACACCCAGGACTCGGTAAACGCCGACCTGGTGGCCGGGCGCATCGACCTGATGATGGCCGACGGCATCGCCGTGGCGTCCTTCGTCAAGTCGCCGGACGCCCAGGCGGCCGGTATCGTCAACAAGGGCGAGGTGAAGTACGACCCGATCTTCGGCCGGGGCGTCGGCGCCGGCCTGCGCAAGGACGACACCGCGCTGAAGGCGAAGATGGACGAAGCCATCGGCAAGCTGCTCGCCAGCGACGATTACAAGGCGCTGTCGGACAAGTACTTCGGCATGAGCGTCGCGCCCAAGCAGTGATCCGGGCATGAGCTGAACCCGTGCCCGCTGCGGGCACGGGATGACCCTGAGCCTCCCATCCTGGAGACGGCCATGCAAAGCATCTTCGACCTGATCGGCTTCGGCCCCACCGGTTGGGGCCCGGCCCTGCTCAAGGGGCTGCTGGTCACCCTGCAGATTTCCGTTGGCGCCTTCCTGGTCGGCCTGCTGATCGGCCTGGCCGCGGCCAGCGCCAAGATCAACGGGCCACGGCCGCTGGCGATGCTCGCGCGCGGCTACACCACGCTGTGCCGGGCGGTGCCGGAGCTGCTGCTGATCCTGCTGTTGTTCTATGTCGGCTCCATGGGCCTGAACCAGTTCTTCGAATGGCTCGGCTACGGCCAGGTGAAGCTCAACGGCATGATGGTGGCCATCGTCGTGCTCGGTCTGGTGCAGGGCGCCTATGCCTCGGAAATCTTCCGTGGCGCCATCCAGTCGATTCCCTATGGCCAGATCGAGGCGGCGCGCGCCTACGGCATGCACGGCTTCGGCCTGTTCCGCCGGGTGACCCTGCCGATGATGGCGCCCAATGCGCTGGCCGGCATGGCCAACCTCTGGGTCAACCTGATCAAGGACAGCGCGCTGATCAGCGTGGTGGGCACCAACGAGTTGCTCTACACCGCCAAGCAGGCCGCCGGTTCCACCCGGCACTACCTGACCTTCTACCTCACCGCGGCGGCGCTGTATTACGTGCTCACCGTGCTTTCCAACCTGTTCGCGGGCTACCTGGAGCGGCGTTTCCGCCGCTGGATTCCGGCGGTCTGAACGAGGCGCGGCGATGAACGAACACTGGCTATTCGTCTACGGTGCCCTGTTGCTCAAAGGGCTGGGCACCACCCTGGTGATCCTGCTGATTTCCGCCACGCTGGGCTTCGTGCTGGCGCTGGGCGTGGCGCTGGCGCGGATGTCGCGCAACTTCCTGGTCTCGCGCCTGGCGCTGGCGTATACCAGCGTGATTCGCGGCACGCCGCTGCTGGTGCAGATCTACATCTTCTACTACGGCCTGGGCAGCCTGTTCGCACAGTTTCCGCTGATCCGCGGCAGCTTCCTCTGGCCGTACCTGCGCGATGGCTTCTGGTACATCGTCATCGCACTGATCCTCTCGGTCGGCGCCTATGTCGGCGAGGTGGTTCGTGGCGGCCTGAAGGCCGTGCCGCGCGGCGAGCTTGAGGCCGCTTCGGCGTTCGGCATGAACCGCACACTGGTGCTTTACCGCGTCTGGCTGCCACGGGCCATTCGCCTGCTGCTGCCGACCCTGGCAGGGGAGAGCGTGATGCTGCTCAAGTCCACCGCGCTGGCTTCCACCATCGCCGTGGTCGACCTGCTCGGCGCGGCCAACGTGGTGCGTGCGCAGACTTTCCAGGTCTATGAGCCATTGCTGCTGGTGGCGGCGATCTACATCTGCCTGACCTTCATCATCGAGGCGCTGTTCGCCTTGCTGGAGCGCGCCACGCCGGTGCGCCGCGAGGCCCGGAAGACGCCGCAACGAAGCTGGCTGGGCAAGCGCAGGCCACGCACCGCCGTGTGAACGTCTGATCAGGCATAGGCGCCGCGGCGGAGCCCTTCCACCCAGCAGCGGCTGAGTTCGAGGCCGTCGGCGGCGCTGAAGTTGGTCGGGTTCAGGCACCACTCCAGCCACAGTCCGTCGAGCATGGCGGAGAGGCCGATGGCGGCAAGACGCGGGCGCGCCACTCGGAAACCTTCGGCGCTGGCGAGTTCGCTGATGAGCTTTTCCAGGATGGCGAGGTAGCTGTGATAGCCGCGCTCGTGCGCTTCGTTCACCGGCGGCGAGTGGCGGATCAGGCTCCAGAATACCACCCAGGGGCTGAGCAGATCGGGGTCCAGCACCTGGGGCGAGAAGGAGCCAGTGAGGAAGGCTTCCATGCGTGCGGCAGGGTCGTCGCCGACCGCATCGACCTGTTCGTAGAGCGCCTGGGTGACCTCGCTGGCGAGGGTTTCATAGGCCTGCGCGACCAGTGCGTCGATGCTGCCGAAATGGTGGTTCACCAGCCCCACGGCAACGCCGGCTTCCTTGGCGATGCGGCGCACCGAAATGCCCGCGTGGCCATCGGCAACCAGGCACTTGAGGCAGGCGCGCACCAGATGGTCGCGGCGTTCCTCGGGTGTGGTGCGCTGAGCTTTCTGGCGGGGGATATCCAAGGGGCGGCGTCCTTTTGCGGCGTGCCTGAAATCGGCAAGTGGTTCCGATACTAGGAGGCACTGCCGAAGATTTCCATGGGCGATTCGGACAGAGGAGAGGATGTGATGATCGAGGATGTGTCCTTCAGCATACCGGGCGACTCGGGCGCGCAGTTGCGTGTTCAGGCGTGGCGTATCGATGGCGGCAAGCCGGGACCCAAAGTGCACCTGCAGGCGGGCGTGCATGCCGACGAAATCGCCGGGATGCTGGTGCTCCACGAACTGCTGCCGCGCCTGAGCGAGGCGTCGCGGAACGGCACGTTGAACGGCAGCGTGACGGTGGTGCCGCAGGCCAACCCCATCGGCATCGGGCAGTTCCGCCAGGGGCGCATCCTCGGTCGTCATCACGATGCGAGTGCGCGCAATTTCAATCGCGGCTTCCCCGCGTCGGCGGCGGCCCGCGGCACCCTGGACAACCTCTCGCTGTGGCAGAAGCGCCTGGCTGAACTGGCCGCCCCGGCGGACATCGTGCTCGACCTGCACACCGACGACGAGGCGCTGCAGTACGTCTACCTGCACGAGTGCTTCTGGCCCGCCGGACAGGACCTCGCCGCGGCGCTGCGCGCAGAACTGGCGATCATCTGGGAGGGCGACAGCGATGGGGCTTTCGAGGAGGTGGTGATCGCGCCCTGGCTCGCTGAACAGCGCTTCACCGGACGCCTGGTGGCCACGGTCGAGCTGCGCGGGCAGGGCGACGTCAGCGATGCGCTGGCGCGGCAGGACGCGGACGGGCTCTATCGCTTCCTCGGGGCGCGCGGCGTGGTGACGGATGCCGAGCCGTTGCCGGAATGGAAAGGTGTCGCCACGCCCATCGGCTTCATGGAAACCGTGCTAGCCCCGGTGGCGGGCGTACTGGTTTTCGAGCGCGAACTGGGCGAATGGATCGAGGCGGGCGAGCGCTTCGGTCGCATCATCGCCCGGCCCGGCGACTCGAGCAGCGAGCACATCCTGCGCGCGCCGCAGAGCGGGCTGCTCGCCACACGCTATCGCGACCGGTTGATCCCGCAGGGCGCCATCGCCGCCAAGCTGACCGGCAGTGCGCAGTCGAGCACCTGGAGCGCAGGCGCGCTCGATCCGTAACAGCGGATTGCTCTTCGTAGGAGCGAGCTTGCTCGCGAACAGATTCCGCAGCGGGGCTTGGGTTCGCGAGCAAGCTCGCTCCTACAGGGCTATACGTTACAGCCAGACGGCGTTCCAGAAGGGATAGTCTCGAAGGGATCGGACCAGGCCGGCGCGTATAGGGTTGGTGACTAAGTAACGAGCTGCTGTTTTCAGGTCTTCTTCGCGGCGGAGAGCATGATCGTGATAACCGGATTGCCAGACTTTTCCGGTGCGGCCAATCGATCTGTTCAGTGCAATTGCCGTGCGTGATTTGAGTTGCTGCATGCAACCGTCGAGATTTATATCGTCCAGCTCGATCAGGCAGTGCAGGTGATCTGGCATCAGTACCCAGGCATGGATTTCGACAGATGCGTGCTGGATGAACGAATGGATTTCCTTGGCAACCACAAGGGCGTGGCTCCACCGTCTGAAGAGGCGTTCGCGCTGTTGAGTCACTGTAGTGACGAAGTAGATCTGCCCTGGAACTGAGTGACGTCCATTGCGCAAATCCTTGCCATGAAATGCCATTGCCCAGCTCCCCCGGAATCCAGTGCCAAGGATTGCAGAGGAGGAGAGGCGTCACGGCGGGGGGGAGCGTGCTGGCCAACCGGGGGGGCCGGGTTCGCGAGCAAGCTCGCTCCTACAAAAACAGTTCGGTGTAAATGAAAACGCCCGCACAAGGCGGGCGTTTTCGAACAGCGACGAACTCAGTGGTGTTCGCGGGTGGCGCGGAAGGTGATGTCCGGCCAGCGCTCTTCCATCAGGCTCAGGTTGACGCGGGTCGGCGCCAGGTAGGTGAGATGGCCGCCGCCGTCCACGGACAGGTTCTCGAAGGCCTTGTCCTTGAACTCCTTGAGCTTCTTCTCGTCCTTGCACTCGATCCAGCGCGCGGACCAGACGTTGATCTGCTCGTAGGCGCACTCGACCTTGTATTCCTCCTTCAGGCGGCTGGCGACGACGTCGAACTGCAGCACACCGACGGCGCCGAGGATGATGTCGTTGTTGCGCTCGGGGAAGAACACCTGGGTGGCGCCTTCCTCGGCCAGTTCCTGCAGGCCCTGGCGCAGCTGCTTGGACTTGAGCGGGTCCTTCAGGCGCACGCGGCGGAACAGTTCCGGGGCGAAGTGCGGGATGCCGGTGAAGCCCAGCGCCTCGCCTTCGGTGAAGGTGTCGCCGATCTGGATGGTGCCGTGGTTGTGCAGGCCGATGATGTCGCCGGCGAAAGCCTCCTCCAGCTGCTCACGCTCGCTGGAGAAGAAGGTCAGCGCGTCGGCGATCTTCACGTCCTTGCCCAGGCGCACGTGGCGCATTTTCATGCCCTTCTCGTACTTGCCCGAGCAGATGCGCATAAAGGCGATGCGGTCGCGGTGCTTGGGGTCCATGTTCGCCTGGATCTTGAACACGAAGCCGGAGAATTTCTCCTCGGTCGGCGCCACGGTGCGCTCGTGGGCGCCACGTTCCAGCGGCTGCGGGGCCCAGTCGACGATGCAGTCCAGCACCTGGTCGACACCGAAGTTGCCCAGCGCGGTGCCGAAGAACACCGGGGTCATCTCGCCCTTGAGGAAGGCGTCCTTGTCGAACTCGTGGCAGGCGCCCTGCACCAGTTCCAGCTCTTCGAGGAAGTTGTCGTAGAGGTCGCCCAGGTGCGCGCGGGCTTCGTCGGAGTCCAGCTTGTCGATGATCTTCGTCTCGATGCGCTCGTGGCCGTGGCCCGGCACGTAGACGATGATCTTGTCCTGGGCGAGGTGGTACACGCCCTTGAAGTCGCGGTAGCAACCGATCGGCCAGGTGATCGGCGCGGCCTTGATCTTCAGTACCGCTTCGATCTCGTCGAGCAGCTCGATCGGGTCGCGGATGTCGCGGTCGAGTTTGTTGATGAAGCTGACGATGGGCGTGTCGCGCAGGCGGCAGACCTCCATCAGGGCGATGGTGCGCGGCTCGACGCCCTTGCCGCCGTCGAGGACCATCAGCGCCGAGTCCACCGCGGTCAGGGTGCGGTAGGTGTCTTCGGAGAAGTCTTCGTGGCCGGGGGTGTCGAGCAGGTTGATCATGTGCTCGCGGTAGGGGAACTGCATCACCGAGGTGGTGATGGAGATGCCGCGCTGCTTCTCCATCTCCATCCAGTCGGAGGTGGCGTGACGGTCGGACTTGCGCGACTTCACGGTACCGGCGACGGCAATCGCCTTGCCCATCAGCAGGAGCTTCTCGGTAATGGTGGTCTTACCGGCGTCGGGGTGGGAAATGATCGCGAACGTGCGGCGCTTCGCGACTTCGGCGGCTTGGATGCTCATGGATGGGTGCCTGGTCGATTCGGTGAAGACGGGCGGCGAGCGGCCCGAAAAACGCGGGATTATAGCCTGATTCGAGGCGTCGCCGGCAGACCCGGCGACGCAAGGCTCAAGGACCGTGGGGCGCGCCGTCAGTGATCGCTGTCGGCGGCGGGTTGCGCGTCTTTGTAGATACGCCGCACCAGCGGGCCGATGGACAGGCCCTGGAACAGGATCGACACCAGCACCACCACGTAGGTCAGGCTGAGGATCAGGTCGCGCTGCTCGCCCAGCGGCAGGGACAGCGCCAGGGCCACCGAGACGCCGCCACGCAGCCCGCCCCACACGAGGATGCGGATGGTGCCGGCGGGCACCTGGCGGCGGCCGTTTTCGGTCTGGCGCAGGACGACGATGGCCGGCGCCACGGTGAGCAGGCGCGAGACGAGCACCGCGCCGCCCAGGGCGAAGGCAGCGACCACGTGCAGCCAGTTGAACGGCAGCAGGAGCAGTTCCAGGCCGATCAGGGCGAACAGCAGGGCGTTGAGGATCTCGTCGATCAGCTCCCAGAACTTGTCGATGTAGCGCCGCGTCTCGTCGGACATGGCGTAGTGGCGCGCCTGGTTGCCGATGATCAGGCCGGCCACGACCATGGCGATGGGGGCGGAGACGTGCAGCCGCGCTGCCAGCGCTGCGCCACCGATCACCAAGGCCAGGGTCAGCATGACTTCCACCTGGTACTGGTCGATGCCGCGCATCATCAGGAACACCCCGTAGCCCAGCGCCGCGCCGAACAGGATGCCGCCGATGGCCTCCTGCACGAACAACCAGGCGATGGTCGAGGCAGTGGGCGTTTCGCCCGCCAGCAGGATGCCCAGCAGGATGGTGAAGACGACCACGGCGGTGCCGTCGTTGAACAGCGATTCGCCGACGATGGTGGTGGCCAGCGGCTTGGGCGCCCCGGCGGACTTGAGGATGCCCAGCACCGCGATGGGGTCGGTGGGCGAGATCAGGGCGCCGAACAGCAGGCAGTAGATGAAGTCCACGTGCCAGCCGAAGAGGGCGAAGGTGTAATAGGCCAGGTAGCCGATCACGGTGGTGGCGATCAGCACGCCGAAGGTGGCCAGCAGGCCGATGGGCCACTTGTAGTTGCGCAGGTCGGCGAGGTTCACGTGCAGGGCGCCGGCGAACAGCAGCGCCGGGAGGAACCAGGTCATCAGCACATCGGAGAAGTCGATGCGGCTGATGATCTGCTGCATCTCGACTTCCAGCACCGGGTAGCCCAGCAGAGACATGCCTTGGGCGATGAAGGAAAACACCAGGGCGGTGGCCATGACGCCGATGGTGGGCGGCAGGCGGATGAAGCGGTAATTGACGTAGGTGAGCAGGGTGGTCAGCGCGATGAACGCCGCGGCCAGATCAAGCATGGCGATGAATCTCCGTGGTAGGCAAGACGCCGGCCCCGAGTGACCTATCCATGGGTCGGGGGCACGCGAAAGGATCCCGATGATAACCGCTGAGCGAATCTGCGTACGTTCTCGCCGGGTACATCCGGCGTTGGGCAAACGGCGCGGGGTGATGGTTCAACCTGATCGCAGCTTTATTCGAAAAAAGTTCGTCCGCTACAGCCCCCGGTCCATGGGGGCTGTAGCCGAATGCACGGCTGTGCGGTGGCACAAGGATGGCAATTTTATTGAACGCAACGGCACGCACGGGGGTCCACCCCTTCGCGACACCAATCCGCAACCGCATCCGCAAGTGCTTGATTTGCGTCGCGTTTAATCACGGTCCCAGATAGGTTCCTGGACGGGATCGAGCGTCAAGTGAGTGCGGCGATGCCAGTCGCCGCGCACCCGAAGGGAGTCCCCCAACCATGGTGAAGTCCACCACGGGCAAGGCCCTGTTCGGCGTCTGCTTCGCAGTCGTTGTGCTGGCCCTGCTGATCCACTGGATCACCCCCGCCACCTTGTGGCAGTACCGCGAAGACCTGCTGTTCTACCTGCAGGCGCACCTGTTCCTGGTGTTTGTCTCCATGCTGGCCGCTGTCGCATTCGGTATCCCGGCCGGCATCCTGCTCAGCCGTCCTGCTCTGCAGGGGCAGGCTGAACGCCTGATGCAGGTATTCAACGTCGGCAACACCATCCCGCCGCTGGCCGTGCTGGCCATCGCCCTGGCGATTGTCGGGATCGGTAACGGCCCGGCGATCCTCGCGCTGTTCCTCGCCTCGTTGCTGCCCATCGTGCGCAACACCTACGAAGGGCTGCGCGCCGTGCCGGCCTCCCTGAAGGAGGCGGCCACCGGTATCGGCATGACGCCGCGCCAGGTGCTGCTGCGCGTCGAGTTGCCCAACGCGGTGCCGCTGATCATGGGGGGGGTGCGCGTCGCGCTGGCGCTGAACGTCGGGTCAGCGCCGCTGGCCTTCCTCATCGGCGCCAACAGCCTGGGCAGCCTGATCTTCCCCGGCATCGCCCTGGACGATCAGTCCAAGCTGCTGCTCGGCGCCGTGTGCACCGCGCTCCTGGCGCTGGTGCTCGATGGCCTGGCGGTGCTGTTCAGCCGCACCCTGCTGGAGCGGGGGCTGACGCAATGAAAGCGCTCGATTTCAAGGGAATCCGTATGAAACCTCTGCTCGGCGCGCTGGGCGTGCTTCTCGCCGCCATGACCGGCGTGGTGCAGGCGGCTGATGTGATCCGCATCGGCGGCAAGCCGTTCACCGAGCAGCGCCTGCTCACCGCCATCACCGCGCAGTACCTGCAGAGCAAGGGCTACGAGGTGAAGGTCACCAATGGCCTGGGCAGCACCCTGGCGCGCAGCGCGCAGGAGAGCGGCCAACTCGACCTGGTCTGGGAATACACCGGCTCGTCGTTGATCGTCTACAACAAGGTCACGGACAAGCTGGATGCCCAACAGTCGCTGGCGAAGGTCCGCGAGCTGGACGGCAGGAAGGGATTGTTCTGGCCCAAGCCCGCGCCTTTCAACAACACCTACGCCCTGGCGATGCCCGAAGAGCAGGCCGAGCAACTCGGCGTGCACAGCTTGAGCGACCTCGCCCGGGTGATGAAGGAGCAGGGCGGGAAGAAGACCCACCTGTTCGCCATGGACCCGGAATTTGCCGGGCGACCGGATGGCCTCGGGCCGATGAGCGAGCTGTACGGCTTCCACTTCACCCGCGATGACGTGCGGCAGATGGATGCCGGGTTGGTCTACACCGCGCTGAAGAATCGCCAGGTGTTCGTCGGCCTCGTCTACACCACCGATGGCCGATTGAAGGACTTCAAGCTGCGCGTATTGAAGGACGACAAGCAGTACTTCCCCTTCTACAACGCCGCCCCGGTGATGCGCGCCGCGCTGGTGGAAAAACACCCGGAACTGAAAACGCTGTTCGAGCCCCTCTCCGACCTGCTCGACGACCAGACCATGCAGGCACTCAACGCCCAGGTCGACATCGAGCAGGAACCGGTGCAGCGCGTGGCGCAGCAGTTCCTGCGCGAGCACGGCCTGCTGGGCGACAAGGTTCAGCCCCAGCAGCGCGAGCCCGAGCAGGAGGAGAACTGACATGGACTTCATGACCGTGATTTCCCGCCTGGACTGGAGCCAGGTCGGCCAGTTGACCCTGGAACACCTGATGCTGGTGTCCATCGCCGTGGGTCTGGCCATCGTCGTCGGCGTGCCGCTGGGCGTGCTGATGACCCGCTTCCGCTGGCTCGCCGGACCGCTGCAGGGCGCCGCCACCGTGGTGCTGACGATCCCGTCCATCGCGCTGTTCGGCCTGATGCTGCCGCTCTACTCGAAGATCGGCCAGGGCCTCGGCCCGCTGCCGGCGATCACCGCGGTGTTCCTCTATTCGCTGCTGCCGATCCTGCGCAACACCTACCTGGCGCTGACCAACGTCGAGCCCGGCATCCGCGAAGCCGGCAAGGGCATCGGCATGACCTTCTGGCAACGCCTGCGCATGGTCGACATCCCCATCGCCGTGCCGGTAATCCTCGCCGGCGTGCGCACCGCCGTGGTGATGAACATCGGCGTGATGACCATCGCCGCGGTGATCGGCGCCGGTGGCCTGGGCGTGCTCATCCTCAATTCCATCAGCCAATCCAACATGCCCATGCTGGTGGTCGGCGCCGTACTGGTGAGCCTCCTGGCTATCGCCGCCGACCTGCTGCTGCAGTGGCTGCAGCGTGCGCTCACCCCGAAGGGCCTGCGCCCGCAGACAGGAGACTGAACATGATCGAACTCGACCAACTGACCAAGACCTTCACCCTCAAGGACGGCAAGGAATTCCGCGCCGTGGACAAGGTCAGCCTGACCGTGGAGAAGGGCGAGATCTGCGTGTTCCTCGGCCCCTCGGGTTGCGGCAAGACCACCACGCTGAAGATGATCAACCGCATCATCCAGCCCACCTCCGGTCGCGTACTGATCGATGGCCAGGACACCCGCGAGCTGGACGAGGTGACCCTGCGCCGGCACATCGGCTACGTCATCCAGCAGATCGGCCTGTTCCCCAACATGACCATCGAGGAAAACATCATGGTCGTGCCGCGTCTGCTCGGCTGGGACAAGCAGAAGTGCAAGGAGAAGGCGCGCGAGCTGATGGCCATGGTCAAGCTCGAACCCAAGCAGTACCTGTCGCGCTATCCGCGTGAACTGTCCGGCGGGCAGCAACAGCGCATCGGCGTGATCCGCGCGCTGGCGGCCGATGCGCCGCTGCTGCTGATGGATGAGCCGTTCGGCGCGGTGGACCCGATCAACCGCGAGTCGATCCAGAACGAGTTCTTCGAGCTGCAACGCAAGCTGGGCATGACCGTCATCATGGTCAGCCACGACATCGACGAGGCGATCAAGCTGGGCGACAAGGTGGCGGTGTTCAAGAGCGGCCGGTTGCTGCAGTTCGACCATCCGGACACCTTGCTGGCGCACCCGGCGGACGAGTTCGTCAGCGCCTTCACCGGCCAGGACAGCACCCTCAAGCGCTTGCTGCTGGTGCGCGCCGAGGATGCCGCCGACAGCAGCATCGTCACCGCCAGTCCGGAGACGCCGGTGGCCGAGGCGCTGGAAAGGATGGAGGAAGATGACCGCCGCTACCTGGTGGTGGTAGACGCCAACGGCAGAGGCCTGGGCTATGTGCGCCGCAAGGAGTTGCGTCGCCAGGAAGGCGTGTGCGGCAAGTTCCTCAACGAATTCCGCGTGACCGCCAGCCACGACGAGCACCTGCGCATCCTGTTGTCGCGCATGTACGAGTTCAACAGCTCCTGGTTGCCGGTGCTGGATGCCGAAGGCCAGTTCCTGGGCGAGGTGACGCAGGAGTCGATCGCCGATTACCTGAGTTCGGGGCGCTCCCGCGGACGCAAGACGAACATCGTGTCGCCGGCGGAGGTGGCGCAGGCATCCTGAGCTCTCCTGACACCGCTTTGCCCTCTCCCTAACCCTCTCCCTGAAGGGAGAGGGGATATCCGTGCCGGCTGCTACGTTTGGCCATCCGGCTGACACAGGGCTGTCAGCGCACTCGGATAGCTCCCTCTCCCTTCAGGGAGAGGGCGGGGGAGAGGGGACGCCCAGCTCCGATTTTTCCCACTGCTGCCCTCACGAAATCCCTTCCGCATCACCCATCCCAAATCGCTGAACTCCCCCCTCTGTCATCGGTCGTTAACTGAAGTAGGACGATGATGCATAAACCCGTCGAAAGCCCCGTCCTGTGCGGTATTCCGTGCATTTTGTTGAGTATCCGAAACAGTCAACCGGCAGTGCGACAAAGGGATGCGAAAAAGCGGCAATTCAGGGTTGAACTCACGGACCTCAGGTCCTAAAGTTCGCGCCCGAACGTCCATGCTGGAAACGATCCATCCGGCTCAAGTACTGACGACGAGAGATAGCCGGTGCCCTTGACCGGTATCGGTAATGCTCGGCGACATGCCTTGGGAAGTAGGCGAACCAAAGTGGGGAAACGGATTCGACGTTCAGCTTCACCCCTACGAATAACCTGTTCTGCCATTTGGAGTCCCAACCATGTCCATCAAGGTCGAGGATTACTTCGCCCCCGAAACCTTCCAGCGTATGAAGGCGTTTGCCGACAAGCAGGAAACCCCCTTCGTCGTCATCGACAAGCAGACCATCGCCGATGCCTACGACCAGCTGACCGACTGCTTCCCGTTCGCCAAGATCTACTACGCGGTGAAGGCCAACCCGGCCACCGAGATCACCGAGCTGCTGCGCGACAAGGGTTCGAACTTCGACATCGCCTCCATCTATGAGCTGGACAAGGTGATGAAGACCGGGGTGCGCGCCGAGCAGATCAGCTACGGCAACACCATCAAGAAAGCCCGCGACATCCGCTACTTCTACGAGAAGGGCGTGCGCCTGTTCGCCACCGACTCCGAGGCCGACCTGCGCAACATCGCCAAGGCCGCGCCGGGCTCCAAGGTCTACGTGCGCATCCTCACCGAAGGCTCCACCTCGGCCGACTGGCCGCTGTCGCGCAAGTTCGGCTGCCAGTCCGACATGGCCATGGACCTGCTGGTACTGGCCCGCGACCTGGGCCTGGTGCCCTATGGCGTGTCCTTCCACGTGGGGTCGCAGCAGCGTGACATCGGCGTGTGGGACGCGGCCATCGCCAAGGTGAAGGTCATCTTCGAGCGCCTGAAGGAAGAAGACGGCATCGAGCTGAAGCTGATCAACATGGGCGGCGGCTTCCCGGCCAACTACATCGCCAAGACCAACAGCCTGGAAACCTATGCCGAAGAGATCATCCGCTTCCTCAAGGAAGATTTTGGCGACGACCTGCCGGAAATCATCCTGGAGCCGGGCCGTTCGCTGATCGCCAATGCCGGCATCCTGGTCAGCGAAGTCGTGCTGGTGGCGCGCAAGTCGCGTACCGCCGTCGAGCGCTGGGTGTTCACCGACGTGGGCAAGTTCTCCGGCCTGATCGAAACCATGGACGAGTCCATCAAGTTCCCGATCCACGTGGAGAAGGCGGGCGAGCTGGAAGAAGTGGTGATCGCCGGCCCGACCTGCGACAGCGCGGACATCATGTATGAGCACTACAAGTACGGCCTGCCGCTGAACCTGGCGGCTGGTGACCGCCTGTACTGGCTGTCCACCGGCGCCTACACCACCAGCTACAGCGCGGTGGAGTTCAACGGCTTCCCGCCGCTGAAGGCGTTCTACCTGTAAGACTTGGCTGTGATGAAAAAGCCCCGCTGATGCGGGGCTTTTTTCTTCCTGTGTGGTGCGCGTGAATCCCGTCGTGGGAGCGGACTGTGTCCGCGATGTGCCTGCCCTGCGCCATATATTCCCGCGTCGCCTTGGCGTGTGCGGGGACTTCTTGTTTCGCCCCTTCGGGCGACCCACTTTGGCAAACGACCCAAAGGGGGCAAAGGTCTTGCCCCGGACATCCGGTTTTTCGCTTGGGGCGAAAAATACCCTCGTTGAGTCGAAGCCACAGCTGGGGTAGGGGGCTTCATACCGGTTGGCAGCGGAATGAAAAACGCCCCGCAGGAGCGGGGCGCTTGTCGTGGCATCGCGGGCCGATCAACCCTCGTTGGGTTGCGGATTCACTGGTGTCTGCGCCGTGGTCGGCGCCTTGGCATCGGTGGCGATTTCCTGGGGCGCGGGCTTGTCCAGGGGCAGCTTGTCGAACTCGTGCAGGCCGTCCTTCTTGTACGGGTCGCCAATCCAGCGCGGGGCGGCGGCGAACTGCTGGTTCACCAGGCTCTTGGCCGGTTCGTAACGGTCGTAGCTCAGGCCGGCGAGGTCGGACAGGGTGTGGATCAGGTGCGAGCTGCTGTAGGAACGGTTGGCCACTGCCTGCAGGTCGCGCGGGTGGCCGGCCTGCCAGCTCGGCGAAGTCCAGACCATGAACGGAATGGTGTACATCGGCCGGGTCGGGTCCATCTCGTTGCGGCCCAGACGGTCATGGTTGCCCGAGCTGTAGACCTCCTCGCCATGGTCGGAGAGATAGAGCATGAAGCCGTTGGCATTGGCCGCCGAGTAACGCTTGATCAGGCTCGACACCACGAAGTCGTTGTAACGCACCGCGTTGTCGTAGAAGTTGTAGGTTTCCACCTGGTCATCCGACAGCGCCGAGGGAGCGCCCTGGCGGTCCTTGAAGTAGGCGAACTCGTCCGGATAGCGGTAGCGGTAGTCCATGTGCGTGCCCAGCAGGTGGACCACGATGAACTTCTTCTGCGCCGGGTCCTTCAGGGCCTTCTCGAACGGGTCGAGCACCACGCCGTCATACTGGCTGGCGTTCTGGTTGCGCTGGTTGTTCAGGTACGCCTGCTCGTCCGTCTGCTGGGAGAAGGTGGTGAGCATGGTGTTGCGCTTGGTCATCGTCTGCTGGTTGGTGATCCAGAAGGTCTTGTAGCCCGCCTGTTTCATCAGGTTGATCAGCGACGGATCGGTGAGGAATCGGTCCGGATTCTGCTCGTCGCCGAAGGTGAGGATCTGCTGCATCACCTCGATGGTGTAAGGGCGCGGCGCGACCACGTTCTGGAACACGGTCAGACCCTGGCCGCTGGCGGCCAGAGCGTCGAGGTTCGGCGTGGTGTCACGGCCATAGCCGTACAGGTGCATGTGCTGGCGGGTGGTGGATTCGCCCAGCACCAGCACCAGGGTGCGCGGCTCGTCACCGCTGCTGTCCTTGAGGTTCTGCAGGGGCGGCAGGGAGGCGTTCTGCTGCAGCAGCTTCTGCATGTTGTCCAGCTGCTGGCGGTACTGGACGTAGCCCACCACCAGTTGCCACGGCACCGCCGGTTCCATGCGCGACTGCACCTTTTCCAGCGCCTGGGCGAAGGTGCGCTCCTGGGTGACCATCTGCTTGTAGAAGGGGTAGAACAGGTTCAGCACCACCAGCAATACGGCCAGCGGCACGCGGGTATAGGCGGGCATGCTGATGGGCCGGATGCGCTTCCACAGCACCACCGCGACCACGGTATAGGCCAGCAGGGCCAGGCCCAGCCACAGGCTGAAGTACTGGCTGAAGTACTCGCCGGCCTCGGCGGTGTTCGACTCGAACATCACGAAGATGACGCTTTGCGAGAACTCCTGCTTGTAGATGCCGAAGTAGCTCAGGCCCACCAGCGAGGCGCCCCAGAGCACCAGGCCGATGATGGCGGCGACACCCTTGGTGAAGCGCGGCAGCAGCAGCGGCGGCGCGAGCCACAGGCTGCTGAGGAAGAACGCGTCGCGGAAGCCGGCAAAGCCGGTGGTGCCGCTGAACAGGATCAGCGCCTGGGTGACGCCGGAGAAGTACCAGAAGAACAGCAGGAGCCAGCCCAGGGCGGCCCAATCCACGCGTTTGCGCGCTACGGGGGATGTGGTGTTCGACACTTGCGCCTCGTCGTTACGTGGCGGCTGCCGAAAGCTCCGGCAGCCTGGTTAGCCGGCAAAACTAACAGGAGTGGCGTGAAAATTACGTCAAGGGAGTTCAGGCAACGCCCATCTGCTCGGCGAGGTGACGCAGGTCCGATTCGTCGCCCAGTTCGGCGGCGCGCTGGAAGTAGGCCAGGGTCAGCTCGTGCAGGCTCGGCGGCATGGAGGCGGCGAGTTGGTGGCGGGCCACGCGCAGGAAGTTGAGGTTTCCGTCTTCCAGCGCACGCTCCAGCCAGATACGCGCGGCCGGCAGGTCGCCGCGCTC
Source organism: Pseudomonas sp. DP-17 (assembly GCF_022380625.1). Classification (NCBI taxonomy): domain Bacteria; kingdom Pseudomonadati; phylum Pseudomonadota; class Gammaproteobacteria; order Pseudomonadales; family Pseudomonadaceae; genus Pseudomonas; species Pseudomonas sp. DP-17. The sequence goes on along the minus strand of NZ_JAKSXG010000016.1, from coordinate 154,275 downwards.
GGCGAGCACCGTGGCGTGACTGAACTGGCCACGGAAATCGCCGGCCTCGGCCGACCGGCGGTACCACTGGTGCGCTGCGGCCAGGTCGCGCGGTACCACCAGGCCTTCCTCGTGGAAGCGCCCGACCAGATTCATCGACTTGGCATGGCCCAGTGCTGCCGCGCTCTGGTAAAGCGCCAGCGCGCGGGCGTCGTCGCGCGCCACGCCACGGCCGGTGGAGAGCAGGTTGGCGAGGTTGTACATGGCCCAGTCGAGCTTCTGCTGGGCGGCAATCGCGTAATGACGGGCGGCACCGGCCTCGTCCTTCGCGCAGCCCCAGCCGTGCTCCAGGCAGCGCCCGAGCATGTTGCGCGCCATGGCGTGGCCACGCTCGGCGGCGATGCCGAACCAGGTCAGCGCGAGGCCGACATCCTGTTCGATGCCGTGGCCGTCGAGCAGAATCTGCCCGAGCAGCGCCTGGGCCTCGAGGTTGCCTTCGCGGGCGCCGGCCACGATGAGGCGGGCTGTCTGTCGCGGATCATCGGCGAGCTGGCCGGTAAGGTCTTCGACGTTGATTTCTTCGGTGCGGCGCAGGACGAAACTCATGTCGGGTCAGACGTCCACCCAACGGCGCAGCAGGTTGTGGTAAGTGCCGGTCAGCTCGATCAGCGCCGGGTGCTCCGGCACGTCGCGGGTCAGCGCCTGGATCGACTGGTCCATCTGGAACAGCAGGGCGCGCTGGCTGTCCTCGCGCACCAGGCTCTGGGTCCAGAAGAACGAGGCGATGCGCGCGCCACGGGTCACCGGGTTGACCTTGTGCAGGCTGGTGGCGGGGTAGAGCACCAGGTCGCCGGCCGGCAGCTTCACCTGCTGGGTGCCGTAGGTGTCCTGGATCACCAGTTCGCCGCCGTCGTAGTCTTCCGGGTCACTGAAGAACAGTGTCGAGGAGACGTCGGTGCGCACCCGCTCGCGGCCGCCCTGGGTGTCGCGCACGGCGTTGTCGATGTGGAAGTCGAACGAGCCGCCGCCGGTGTAGCAGTTGAACAGCGGCGGGAAGACCTTGTTCGGCAGCGCGGCCGACTGGAACAGCGGGTTGCTCCACAGGCGCTGCAGCATGGCTTCGCCGATCTCGCGGGCCAGCGGATGCTCCTGCGGCAGTTGCAGGTTGTGCTTGGCGCGGGACGACTGGTAACCGGCGGTGACCTTGCCATCGGCCCACTCGGCCTGTTCCAGGGCGCCGCGGATACGCGTCACCTCGTCACGGGTGAAGACGCCGGGAATGTGCAACAGCATGGTCGTTTTCCATTCGCTTCGATAATTTGCCAATGATAATGATTTGCAACATTTCGCCACAACCGCCATACCCCTGCTTCCGACAGGGGGAAAGTGTAAAAGTTGTAAATCATATGCGTATGGTAATGAATGTGAATTGATACAAATTCTCAATTGCAATAAATTGCGCGGCCTTCATGAGCCCCTGGGGAGGGAGTTTCGATGTCGCGTCAATCCACCGAGTTCGCCGGCAGCAAGCCGCGCCTTCTGGTTTCCGCTGTGGGCGTGGCGATCACCGCCATGTCCGGCACCCATCTGGCCCATGCCGATGAAGCTTCGCCGAAGAAGTCCGGCCAGGATGTGCTGTCGCTCGACGCCGACACCGTGGTCGGCCAGCAGCAGGACCCGACGACCTACAACGTCGAGAAATCCTCCAACGAGAAGTACACCGCGCCGCTGCTGGATACGCCCAAGACCGTCACGGTGATCCCGCAGCAGGTGATCAGGGACACGGGCGCGCTGACCCTGCAGGACGCCCTGCGCACCACGCCCGGCATCACTTTCGGTGCGGGCGAGGGCGGCAACCCGGCGGGTGACCGTCCGTTCATCCGTGGCTTCAACGCCGAGAGCGACACCTTCCTCGACGGCATGCGCGACGTGGCCTCGCAGACCCGCGAGATCTTCAACATCGAGCAGATCGAAGTCAGCAAGGGCCCGGGCTCGGCCTACACCGGCGCCGGTTCCACCGGTGGCAGCCTGAACCTGATCAGCAAGACCGCCAGGCAGGCCGACTTCAATGACGCCAGCGTGGTGCTGGGCACCGACCAGACCCGTCGCACCACCCTTGACGTCAACCACACGCTGGGCAACAACGCGGCCTTTCGCCTGAACCTGATGAAGCACGACGCCAACGTCGCCGGCCGCGACGAGGTCAACGTCAGCCGCTGGGGCGTGGCGCCGACCATCACCTTCGGCTTCGACACGCCCACCCGCGCGACGCTGTCGTACTACCACCTGTCCACCGACGACATGCCCGACTACGGCATTCCGCTGACCCTGGCCGGGCGCAGCGAGCGCAACCCGAGCAAGCCGGTGTCCGTGGACAAGAGCAACTTCTACGGCCTGAACGACCGCGACTACCGCAAGAGCACCACCGATACCGGCACCTTCCGGATCGAGCACGACCTGAACGACAACCTGACCCTGTCCAACAGCTTCCGTCTCGTGCGCACCACCCTGGACTACATCGTCACCAACCCCGATGACAGCCGCGGCAACGTTGCCAACGGGCTGGTCTACCGCTCCTCGAAGAACCGCAACTCCACCTCCAAGGGCTGGGTCAACCAGACCGACCTGAAAGCCACCTTCGATACCGGCTTCGTCGGCCACACCCTGGTTACCGGCATGGAGTTCAGCTACGAGGACGTGCACAACCGCCCCTATGTGATCACTCCAGGCGGCGGCAGCGGCAACATCTGCACCCCATCGCTGATCGCCAGCGGCGACTGCACCAGTCTGAACAAGCCCACCCCGGGCGACCACTGGACCGGCAGCATCACCGACAGCGCGGCCTTCACCGACACCGACACCAAGACCGCCTCGGCCTACGTGTTCGACACCCTGAAGCTCAGCGAGCAGTGGGACCTCAACCTCGGCCTGCGTTACGACGACTACGAAACCCGTTCCAGCGGTTACTCCACTGGCGGCCGCGGTTCGCCCGCCGGTGATTTCGACCGCCAGAGCAACACCCACTTCTGGAACTACCAGCTGGGTGTGGTCTACAAACCGGCGCCCAACGGCAGCATCTACGCGGCCTGGTCCACCTCCAGCAACCCCAGTGGCGAGACCGCCGGCGAAGGCGGTGGCGACCTCAGCCTGGCCAATTCCAACCTCGATCCGGAGCGCAACCGCAACTACGAGATCGGCACCAAGTGGGCCTTCTTCGACGAAGCGCTGTCGCTCAATGCAGCGATCTTCCGCACCGACAAGACCAACGCCCGCGTCGCCTCGCCGGACGACTCCACCGTCCAGGTGCTCGATGGCGAGCAGCGCGTGCAGGGCGTGGAGCTTGGCTTCAGCGGCGCGCTGACGCCCAAGTGGAAAGTCTTCGGCGGCTACACCTACCTGGACAGCGAGATCCTCAAGTCCAGCGTGGCCAGCGACGAGGGCAACCGCATGCCGCAGACCGCGCAGAACAACTTCACCCTCTGGTCGACCTACGACGTGCTGCAGAACTTCACCGTGGGCGGCGGCGCCACCTACGTCGACGAGCAGTTCGGCAATACCGCCAACAGCACCATGATTCCGTCCTACTGGCGCTACGACGCCATGGCCAAGTACGTGATCAGCAAGAACGTCGACCTGCAGCTCAACGTGCAGAACCTGACCGACAAGCGTTACTTCGACCAGGTCTTCAGCACCCACATGGCGCACGTGGCGCCGGGCCGCACCGCGCTGCTGGGCGTCAACGTCCACTTCTGAGGGCGCGCCGCTCTGGCGACCCGCCCCGGCCGATGCTCCTCGGCCGGGGCTTTTCTTCGTGCGGGTTCCGCTGCTGAAGGCAAGGCCAGGGTAAAGATTGTTAAATCGGCTGCGTTTGCGAGCCATTCTCATTAAAATGCCCGCCCTGCGTGAAGGGTGTCCGAAGCTGAGGCCGCGGTGTTGAAGAAAGTCCTGTTCCAGTTGCATTGGCTGTTCGGCATCAGCGCAGGTCTGGTGCTGGCGCTGATGGGCATCACCGGGGCGATGCTGTCGTTCCAGGATGAAATCCTGCGCGCGATCAACCCCGAGAGCCTGGTGGTGGAAAAGCGCGCGGAAGGCGTGCTGCCGATGGACGAGCTGATCCGCCGGGTAGAGAGCGCCGCGCCGGGCAAGAAGGTTTCCTTCCTCTGGCTCAAGACCGAAGGTGTCGAGTCCGCGCGCCTGTTCTTCACCCCGCCGCCGGGCCAGCGCCGTGGCGAATCGCTGTATGTCGATCCGTACACTGCAGAAGCTCTGCCCGCGCCAGTGGGCGAGGGCGCCTTCATGTTCATCATGCAGTTGCACCGATTCCTCGCCGCCGGCGAGACCGGGCAGAAGATCACCGGCGCCTGCACCCTGATCCTGATCTTCTTCTGCCTCTCCGGCCTGTACCTGCGCTGGCCGCGCAAGGCGCTGAACTGGCGGACCTGGCTGACCTTCGACTGGCGCAAGAAAGGCCGTGCGTTCAACTGGGACCTGCACGCCGTAGCCGGCACCTGGTGCCTGGCGTTCTACCTCCTGGCCTCGCTGACGGGCCTGTACTGGTCCTATGAGTGGTACCGCAACGGCCTGTTCAAGCTGCTCGATGACGCCCCCGCCGGCCAGACCAAGGGCGGCCAGCGGGCGGGTGGCAAACGCGGCCCGGCTCCCGAAGGCCCGCCGCCGGTGGTGGACGCCACGGCCATCTGGAACACCATCCAGCAGACCGGCGGCTCCGCCATGACCGCCTACAACCTGCGCCTGCCGCCGGTGAAGGGCCAGCCGGCCACCGTGTTCTACCTTCTCGATGACGCCGCCCACGAGCGCGCCTTCAACGAGATGACCATCGACCCGGCCAGCGGCAAGCTGCTCAAGCATCGCCGCTACAACGACAGCAGCGCCGGCAAGCAACTGCTCACCAGCGTCTACGCGCTGCACGTGGGCAGCTACTTCGGCCTTGCCGGGCGCATCCTGATGATGCTCGCGAGCCTCTCCATGCCGCTGTTCTTCATCACCGGCTGGCTGCTCTACCTTGACCGCCGCCGCAAGAAACGCGCTGCACAAGCGGCACGCGGCGAACTGGACAACAACAGCGTCGGTGCCGATTCCTGGCTGATCGGCTACGCCAGCCAGAGTGGCCTTGCCGAACAACTGGCCTGGCAGAGCGCGGGCCAGTTGCAGGCCGCCGGGCTTCCGGTGCGCGTCGAGCCGCTGGGCAAGCTGGACCGGGCGCAGCTGGAGCAGACCCGCAACGCGCTGTTCGTGGTCAGCACCTTTGGCGAAGGCGAGGCGCCGGACAGCGCCCGTGGCTTCGAGCGCCAACTGCTCGGCCAGACTCTCAGCCTCAACGATCTGCGCTTCGCCGTCCTCGCCCTGGGCGACCGCCAGTACGAACACTTCTGCGGCTTCGCCCGGCGCATGCAGGGCTGGCTGCAGGGGCAGGGCGCGCGCCCGCTGTTCGACGGCGTGGAAGTGGACAACGGCGATGCCGCCGCGCTGCACGACTGGCAGGTGCGTCTGGCCGAACTTTCCGGAGCCGTCCCGCAAGTGGCCTTCACCGCGCCGGCCTTCGAGGTCTGGACATTGAGCGGACGTGTACACATCAACCCCGGCAGCCAGGGTGAATCCACCTGGCTGCTGCGCCTCTGCGCACCGAACGATTCGCAGATCGACTGGGCCGCCGGCGACCTGGTGGAAGTCGTCCCGCGCCAGCCGGATTTCCTCGTCGCGCGCTGGCTCGACCGCCTCGGCCTGAACGGCTCCAGCAAGGTACAGGTGGATGGCCTGACCCTGCCACTCAAGGACGCCCTGGCGGGCTGCCTGCTGCCTGGCAATCTTGAACACCTGGTCGGTCAGCATGGCCAGGCGGTTTACGACGCGCTGATCAAGCTCTCGGTGCGCCAGTACTCCATCGCCTCGCTGCGCAGCGCAGGCGCCCTGGAGCTGATCGTCCGCCAGGAGCAGCACGCCGACGGCTCGCTGGGCATCTGTTCCGGCTGGCTGACCGAGTACCTGCCCGAAGGCGGCAGCCTGCTGCTGCGTCTGCGGCGCAACCGCAGCTTCCACCTGACCGAAGACGACCGCCCGCTGATTCTGATCGGCAATGGCACCGGCATCGCCGGCCTGCGTGCACTGCTGCAGGCGAGCGTGGCCGAGGGCCGTTCGCGCAACTGGTTGCTGTTCGGCGAGCGCAACATCGCCCACGACTTCTACTGCCGCGAGGAACTCGAAGGCATGCTCGCTCGCGGCGAACTGCAGCGCCTGGACGTCGCCTTCTCCCGCGACCAGGCCGAGAAGATCTACGTGCAGGACCGCCTGCGCGCCAGCGGCGAAGTCCTCGCCCAGTGGCTCGACGACGGTGCGGTCATCTACGTCTGTGGCAGCCTGCAGGGCATGGCCGAAGGCGTCGACCGCGCCCTGCGCGAGATGCTCGGCGATGCAGAGGTCGAGGCGCTGCTGGAGAGCGGGCGTTATCGCCGCGATGTTTATTGACTTGGCGTTGGGGGTAGCCAATCGCGGACGGAGTCCGCTCCTACGCCTGGTTTGACTGGCTTTTGTAGGAGCGAAGGCGGGCGCTCCTGCAACACCGCTTGCGCTGAGCCAAAACAAAAAGGCCCCCGCATTTGCGGAGGCCTTTCTTGCTTCAGGGTCGGCTCATCTCCAGTGGCGTTTCATATCCACAGGCGGCTCATATCCACAAGAACAACGCCAGCACCGCTGCGAAGAAACCCCACTTCTGCAGGTAATACAACTTGCGGTTGCGCTTCTTCAGGGCCTTGCCCTGCAGGCGGATCTTGTACAGCGAAGCGAAGGCGCGGTTGATGCCACCGGTCTTGTCGCCCGCGTCGTTGGGGGATGCGGCCGCGGCCATCACATTGCGGCTGAACCAGCGGTTGAACGCCGTCACCCAGCCGTACTTCAGTGGCCGCTCGATGTCGCAGAAGAGAATAACCCGGTCATGCTCCGTGGTGTTCTCGGCGTAGTGGATGTAGGTCTCGTCGAACACCACCGCCTCGCCGTCGCGCCAGTGGTAGCGCTCGCCATCCACCTCGATGAAGCACCCCGGATCGTTGGGTGTCAGCAGGCCAAGGTGGTAGCGCAGCGAACCGGCGTAGGGATCGCGGTGGCGCACCAGGCGCGAGCCCGGCGGCAGCTCGGCGAACATCGCGGCCTTCACCGACGGAATCTGCCGCAGCAGTTCGGTGGTCTTCGGGCACAGGGCATCGGCGGACGGATGGCTGTCGTCGTACCACTTCAGGTAGAAACGCTTCCAGCCGGTCTTGAAGAAGGAATTGAAACCCACGTCGTTGAGCTGATCGGAACGCTTGATGCTGCCGGCGTCGCGCAGGTGCAGGGCTTCGCTGCGGATGGATTCCCAGTTATCGCTGAGCAGGCGCATTTCGGGGAATTCGTCGGTCGCCAGGTACGGGCGGCTCGGCACCTTGGAGAACAGGTACATGAGGCAGTTGATCGGCGCCAGGAAGCTGGAGTGGTCGCTCAGCTGGCGCGTGAACTTGTGGCGCACCCGCCCACGCAGATGGACATAAACGATGCTCAGGCCGAAGGCGGCTAGAATGGCGGCTTTGATCATTCGGAAGACGGATTCCTCGGGTCTAGGCGGGGAATGGTACTCCTCCTGAACCTGACTGAGTATTCTCCGAAGGCCAAAGGCCAGCGGGTGCAGTAACCTGTGTACTGATCCAGACCGGGACCGACCGATGACCGAGCGCACCACGCCAATCCTGCTGAACTGCGACATGGGCGAAAGCTTCGGCGCCTGGCGCATGGGCGACGACACCCGCGCCATGCCGCTGATCGACCAGGCCAACCTTGCCTGCGGCTACCACGCGGGCGACCCGCTGACCATGCAGCGCACCGTCCGTCTGGCGGTGGAGCAGGGCGTCAGCATCGGTGCGCACCCGGCCTACCCGGACCTCGCCGGCTTCGGCCGCCGCCACATGAGCTGTTCGCCCGAGGAAGTCCACGCCCTGGTGCTCTACCAGATCGGCGCACTGGATGCCTTCTGCCGTGCCGCCGGCACCCAGGTGGCCTACGTGAAGCCTCACGGTGCGTTGTACAACGACCTGGTGCGCGATGACGCTCTGCTCGCCGCGGTGCTCGATGCCTGCGCCGCCTACCGCAAGCGCCTGCCGTTGATGGTGCTGGCCCTGGCTGATAACAACCGCGAACTGCAACTGGCTGACGCCGCCGACGTGCCGCTGATGTTCGAAGCCTTTGCCGACCGCGCCTACCTGCCCGATGGCCAGCTTGCTCCGCGCCGCCTGCCCAACGCCGTGCACCACGAGCCGCAGCGCATCCTCGACCAGGCCCTGGCCATCGCCCGTGGGGAACCCTTCCCTGACATTGACGGCAACCCATTGCGCCTGCGCGCCGACAGCCTCTGTGTGCATGGCGACAATCCCGAATCCCTGGCGGTGCTGCGGCGCCTGCGTGGCCTGCTGGACCAGGCATGATCCGCGTCGAGCCTTTCGGCGCCACGGCGCTTCTGATCACGCTCGCGGAGCAGCCCGACGATGCCCTGCCGTTGCGCATCGCCCAACTGGCCGAGCGCCTGCACGTCGAACTGGGGGAGGCGCTGACGGATTGCGTCCCCGGCTGGACCACGCTGTTGCTGCACTACGACCTGATGCGCATCGACCTGCCGCAGTTGCAAGACCGCGTGCAGGCTGCGCTGCAGGATTGGCCCGGCGATTACCTGGCGAACGAGGCCGGGCGCCTGCATGAAATCGCCGTGTGGTACGCCGGCGAAGACCTCGCCGAAGTCGCCCGACTCTGCGGGCTCACCACCGCCCAGGTGGTCGACCTGCACGCCAGCCGCGACTATCGCGTCGGCGCCATCGGCTTCGCTCCCGGCTTCGCCTACCTCGGTGAGCTGGACGAACGCCTCGCCCTGCCGCGCCGGGCCACGCCGCGCACGCAGGTGCCCGCCGGCAGCGTGGCGATTGCCGAGCGGCAGACGGCGGTTTATCCACAGGCCTCGCCCGGTGGCTGGCATCTGCTCGGCCGCACCGCGCAACGCCTGTTCGATCCCCATCGGCAGCCGCCGTGCCCGCTGGCGGTGGGCGACCGCGTGCGCTTCGTGCCCATCGAAGAGTCGGCTTATCGCGCGGCCGGAGGCGAGCCATGAGCCTGAAGGTCATCGCCTGCGGCCCGCTCTGCCTGCTGCAGGACGGCGGCCGGCGGGGCTGGCAGCAACTGGGCGTGTCGCCCGGCGGCCCTGTGGATAAACACGCGGCGGCCTGGGCCAATCGCCTGCTCGGCAATGCGTCGGGCCGGCCGTTGCTGGAAGTCGCTTTGGGCGGGGTGGAGCTGGAAATGCAGGCGGACGCCTGGCTGGCGCTGACCGGCGCCGAGCTGCCGGCGATGCTCGATGGCGAGCCGTTGCCGGGCTGGTCGCGCTTTCGCGCAAGGGCTGGGCAACGCCTGAAGCTGGGCTTCGCCCGTGCCGGTCAGCGCGCCTATCTCGCCGTTGCCGGGGGCTTCCTGGCAGAGCCGATCCTGGGTAGCGTCGCCACCCAGACGCGGGAGAAGCTCGGCGGCCTCGCCGGCAATGGCCAGCCGCTCGCCGCCGGCGACCTGCTGGAGTGCGCAGCCCACGGCGAGCGTTTCACTCACGGTGCCAGCGTGCCCTGGCCTTATCGACCGGATTACCGCGAGACCCCAATTCTGCGCGTGCTGCCCGGTCCGGATGCTTTCAGCGAGGAGCAGCGCCAGGCCTTCTTCGAACAGCGCTGGCAGATCAGCCCGCAATCCGATCGCATGGGCGTGCGACTGCGCGGCGAGGCGCTGAGTGCGCCTCGCCGGCAATGGTCGCTGGGGATAGTCGAAGGCGCCATCCAGGTACCGCCGGATGGCCAGCCGATTGTCCTGCTGGCCGACCGCCAGAGCATGGGTGGCTACCCGCTGCTGGGCGTGCTGCACCCGCTGGACATCGGGCGCCTGGCGCAATGCCCGGCGCACAGCGAGGTGTGCTTTGCCCCGGCAAGCGTGGAACAGGCGCAGGCGGACCTGCGCTCGTTCCTGCGGTTCTTCTCCGGCTGACCTCAGCCCTCGAAGCGTTCGCCACGAAACACCCGACGCGGATTGCCGCGTTGCAGATGGTGATGCACCAGCCGGCGTTCGGCTCGCAGCTCGCTGTTCGCCTGCTCTGCGCATTCCTCCAGCTTGCGGGCAATCAGCAGCAGCGCCAGACGTTTGTTGGCATGCTGGCTGCGCTCGCTCTGGACCTTCACGCTCAGGCCGCTGGCAACATGGGTGGCGCGCACCGCCGAGTCGGTGGTGTTGACGTGCTGCCCGCCCGGACCGGAGGAGCGCAAGGTTTCGAAGCGCACTTCACCTTCGAGGCTGGCCGGTGGCGCGTTGAATCGTGCGCCGCCGAAGTACCAGTTCTTGCGCCCGTGGTTGGGCCGGTAAGGGCTGGCGCAGACCCATTGCAGGGTGCCGCTCCAGTCCTCGGCCAGGGTTGCTGCCGAGTCGCCGTTCAGCGCCAGCAGCACCGAGAGCAGGGTGCCCCGGCGCGGGCCGGCTTCTTCCTCGATCGTGCGAGCCTCGACCCCGCTGGCTTCGGCTTCGCGCAGCAGTCGCTGCAGGGCCTTGGCCACGGCCAGTGCGCATTCGTCCGGCCCCTGGGCCGCGGAAAGTTGCAGCAGGATCATCAGCAGCACTCCCCGCGGGTCTTGTAGGTCAGCACCGGCTTGAGGCGGGCCAGTATCCGCAGCAGGCCCGCTTCGCGCAGCGCGCCGACCACCGAGTCGATGGCCTTGTACGCTTCCGGCGCCTCCTCGTAGATCAACCCGCGATCACCGCAGATCACCCGGCTGCCCAGCGCGGTACGGGCCAGTTGCTCGACGCGATAGCGCGCCGAGAGACGGTCCTTGCACTCGCTGCGCATCCACTTGCGCCCCGCGCCGTGGGCGAGGGAGAACAAGCTGCGCGGGTCGGCGACCGGCTCCACCAGGTAGCTGTAGTCGCCGCGCGAGCCGGGGATGACCATCACCCCGCGATCCGCCGGCGTCGCGCCCTTGCGGTGCAGCCAGCCGTCGACGCCTTCGACTTGCGCGGGGCTGACGAGGTTGTGGGTCACGTCCAGCACCTGCGCACCATCTGCACGCAGACGGTCGAGCATGCGCAGGGCGATCAGCTGACGGTTGGCTTCGGCAAAACGCAGCGCGCCGTTGTGGCGAGTCAGGTAGTGCGCACAGTCGTCGGTGCCTTCCTCCAGGCCCTGGTGGCTGAAGCGGTCCACCTGCTCGCGCAGGATGGCTTCGCCCAGGCCGCGCGAACCGCTGTGCACCAGCAGGAGCAGGTGGCGACGGTCGAGACCGAGGGCTGCCACGGCGGCTTCGTCGTAGAGCTGATCGAGCTGCTGCAGCTCGGCGAAGTGGTTGCCTCCGCCGATGGTGCCCAGCGAGTGCTCGTGGCCGCAGGGCGGCAGAGCGAAGCCGGCAATGCGCTCGCTCCAGTCTTCGTCCAGCGGGCCGTCGAGGTTGCCCAGGCGCTTCTCCAGCTTGTCCAGGTTCAGCTTGGCGGTGGCGATATCGGTGCGCCACAGCGCCATGCCGCAGCCGATATCGTTGCCCACCAGCGCCGGATACAGGCGGCCGGTGGAGAAGAACGCCGCGCCGATCGGGTAGCCGCGCCCGGGGTGCAGGTCCGGCATGCCGGCGACCCGCTGCATGCCCGGCAGGCGGGCGGTGGTTTCAAGTTGCTGGATCGCTTTACCTTCGATCCAGGTGTCGTCCGCGGCAATCAGGGTGATGCCGGCGGACAGATTTTGGATGCAATTGCCCATTGTCCAATCCCATGAGGAATGAAACGAAAAAAGAGGATGGGGGCAGGCCGGAGCCGGGCAATGCGATGCCGCCAAAGGGGCGGCGGGGAAGCGATTACGCCAGACGCGACCTGCAAAGGGTGATCAGTGCTTGCATGATGTCTCTCCTTTGCTGTCGGTGGATGGAAGGTGGCGAATCATAGGCTCGCAGCCGCCCGCGCGCAATCCCGCTATTTCGGCAGGTGCCGCAGCGGCAGGGGGGCCGACTCCTTCACCGTCTGGATGGCGAAGTTGCTGCGGATATCGCTGACGCCCGGCAGCTTGAGCAGGGTGCCGGTGAGGAACTGCTCATAGGCGCGCAGGTCGGGCAGTACGACTTGCAGGAGGAAGTCCGACTCGCCGCTGACCAGGTGCACCGAGATGACTTCCGGCAGGTCGATCACTGCCTGGCGGAAGGCGGCGGCACTGGTGTCGCTGTGGCGTTCCACTTTCACCCCGACGAACACGGTCAGCCCCAGGCCGACTTCGTCGCGCCCCAGCTCCGCGTGATAGCCACGAATCATGCCGGCTTCTTCGAGAATGCGGACGCGGCGCAGGCAGGGGGAGGGCGACAGGCCGATCTCCTCGGCGAGCTGCACGTTGGTCAGGCGGCCGTCGCGCTGCAAGGCCGCGAGGATGCGGTGGTCATAGGCGTCCAGTTTTGGTCTTGGCATGAGTGGATACTCAATCAGCTGAAGATTGGCAGGATATGCCAATTGTGAGCGCCAAGATGGTTGAATACGCAAGCACCTGCCTCGGTCTTCAGGCATAGAATCCCTATCCGCAATGACTGCTTCGGAGTGGCTCTAGTGGATATCGGCGTGTTCCTGCTGGCCCTGGCGATGGTCTACCTGCTGCCGGGGCCCGACATGATTCTCCTGCTGCATACCGGCGCTCGCGACGGTTGTCGCGCGGCGCTGGCAACTGCGCTCGGGTTGGGCCTGGCGCGCGGCTGCCATGTGGCGTTGGCGGCGACCGGGCTCGCGCTGCTGTTCCGCACGGCGCCCTGGACCTTCGATGGGGTGCGCATCGCTGGCGGCCTCTACCTGGCGTGGATCGGCCTGCAACTGCTTCGCGCTCCGGTGGGCCTGCCGGAGGCGACCGGCGCGGCCGGGTTATCCACAGTCAGCTATCGGCGTGCATTCCGCCGGGGCTTGCTGACCAATCTGCTCAACCCCAAGGCGCTGCTGTTCTGTTCGGTGTTGCTGCCGCAGTTCACCCACCCACAGAACGGTCCTCTGGCGCTTCAGTTCGCACTACTGGGCGGCGTATTGGTAGTGGTCGGGCTGGGCTTCGACAGCTTCTATGCGGTCAGTGGCGAGCGCATGGGCCGCTGGCTGGCGCGGCACAGGGCGATGCAGCGCGTGCAGCAGTGGGGTTTCGGCGCAATTCTGCTGGGGTTTGGCGTGCGCCTGGCGTTGATTCGCGATTTGTAGGAGCGCTCCGTCGCTCGAGGGCATAGGAGCGGACTTCGTCCGCGATCGATTGCCGGCAGCTGTGAGCGGGCCTGTTGCACATCGCGGACAGAGTCCGCTCCTGCGACAGCTGCAAGCACAGTGCGAGGCCGTGCCTCAGAGGTCTTCCGGCTGGATTTTCCACAGCCGCGCCACCGAGGGCTTCTGCGGATTGCGCGCGACCACCAGCAGGCCCAGCTCCTTGCCGCGCAACTCACGCAGCAACTGCGCGCCCTTGCGTTGCTCCAGGCTCTCGGCGAGATGCCCGAGGGCGATGGCGGCCGCAGTCGGGTGCGTGGCGACCGGCACGTAGCTGCCGTCGTCGATGTCCAGCACCACATGCTTCTCTCCGGGCTCCGGAGTGGGGATGTGCAGACTGGTCTTGAGCAGCTGCGCCATGGCCTGATCGCGCTGGGTGGCCGTCAGTTGTCCCGGTGGCAGTGCCCGTTCCAGCGGCAGGAATTCGTCCCGGGGTTCGGCTTTCGGCTTTGCCGGAGGTGGCGGTGCGGGTCGCTCAGTTCTTACTGGTACAGGTTTGGCGGGCGCGGGCGGAGTCGCAGTTGGAGGAGGTGGTGTGACATCCAGCTCATCCGAGACAAGCACGTCCCAGTCGATCTCATCGAGGTCGACTTCCACCGCGGCCTTTTTCCTCGGCGCCGGCTTCTTCCGCGACTTCACCGCCGCGCGTACATCCATCCGCCGCTGACGTTTCCACTTGTGCAGCTGGACGTTGGCGACGATGGCGGTGACGAGGATGAGCAGAAGGAAGAACAGCAGCATGGAAGATCGTGGCCCTGTGGATAACGGCCACGGCGCGCAGGCGGTGGCGGGGTGCCACCCTGGCGGGATTGACTGGCTCAGGCGATAGGCCTGTTCCGGCTGCGTTGTAGGACGCAGCTGTTTCCGAAAGAGGGGCCGGCCTATGACCGGCCCGTTTCGTATCAGTTCAGGAACTGTTCCGCATGGTGGCAGGCCACCTGGCGCTCATCGAGGAGGCGCAGTTCCGGCACCTCGGTCTTGCAGCGCTCGGTCGCATAGGGGCAGCGTTTATGGAAGGCACAACCGCTGGGTGGGTTGAGCGGGTTGGGGAGTTCGCCCTGGATCTTGATCTTGGGCTTGCTCGGATCGGGGTGGATAGCCGGAGTCGCCGACAGCAGCGCCTGGGTGTAGGGGTGCAGCGGACGCTCGTAGAGCTTGTCCGCCGGTCCCATCTCCGCCGGGCGGCCGAGGTACATCACCAGCACGTCGTCGGCCACGTGGCGGACCACGGCGAGGTTGTGGGAGATGAATACGTAGGCGGTGCCGAACTCCTGCTGCAGGTCCATGAACAGGTTGAGCACCTGGGCCTGGATCGATACGTCCAGCGCCGAGGTCGGTTCGTCCGCCACCAGCACCTTGGGCCGCAGCATCATGGCGCGGGCCAGGGCGATGCGCTGGCGCTGGCCGCCGGAGAACATGTGCGGGTAGCGCTGGTAATGCTCGGGGCGCAGGCCGACCTGCTTCATCATCGCCTGCACGCGCTCGCGGCGTTCGATGCGCGACAGGCTGGTGTTGATCAGCAGCGGCTCGGCCAGCTGGTCGCCGATCTTCTGCCGTGGGTTGAGCGAGGCGTAGGGGTTCTGGAAGACCATCTGCACGTCACGGCGCAGTTGCTTGCGGGTGTCGTGGTCGGCTCCTTTCACCTCGTGGCCGGCGATCTGCAGGGAGCCGGAGGTGGGTTCTTCGATCAGGGTCAGCGCGCGGGCGAGGGTGGACTTGCCGCAGCCGGACTCGCCAACCACGGCGAGGGTCTTGCCGGCCTGCAGGTCGAAGGACACGCCGTTGAGCGCGCGGACCAGGGCGTGCGGCTTGAACAGGCCCTGGGAGATTTCGTAGTGACGGGTCAGGTCGCGGGCGGTCAGGACGGCGCTCATCGGGCCACCTCGGTATTCAGGTTGAGCGGGTAGAAGCAGCGCACCGCGCCACGCTCATGGGCTTCCAGGGCCGGGCGTACGGCGCGGCAGTTGTCCTGCACGTAGGGGCAGCGCGGCGACAGCAGGCAGCCCTGCGGACGGTCGTACTTGCCGGGGACGATACCGGGCAGGGTGGCCAGGCGCTCTTCGCCGGCGCTGTGCTCGGGGATCGCCTTGAGCAGCGCCTCGGTGTACGGGTGGGTCGGCAGGTCGAACAGCGCCGGCACCTGACCGATCTCCACTGCCTGGCCTGCGTACATCACGCAGACGCGCTGGGCGGTCTCGGCGACCACGGCGAGGTCGTGGGTGATCAGGATCAGCGCCATGCCCTGGTCGCGCTGCAGGTTCAGCAGCAGCTCCATGATCTGCGCCTGGATGGTCACGTCCAGCGCGGTAGTGGGCTCGTCGGCGATCAGCAGCTTGGGCTCGCCGGCAATCGCCATGGCGATGGCGACGCGCTGGCTCATGCCGCCGGACAGTTGGTGCGGGTAGGCGTCCAGGCGCTGGGCGGCGCCGGGGATTTCCACCCGCTCGAGCAGTTCCAGCGCGCGCTGGCGCAGCGCTTTACCACGCAGTCCGAGGTGCAGCCTGAGGACTTCCTCGATCTGGTAGCCGACGGTGAAGCTGGGGTTGAGGGCGGTCATCGGGTCCTGGAAGACCATGGCGATGTCCTTGCCGACGATGCGCCGGCGTTCGCGGCCCTTCAGGCGCAGCATGTCGGTACCGTCGAACTGCATGGTGTCGGCGGTGATGATCCCGGGTGCGTCGATCAGGCCCATCAGGGCCATCATGGTCACCGACTTGCCGGAGCCGGACTCGCCGACGATGGCCAGGACTTCGCCCTTGTCTACCGAGAGGTCGAGGCCGTCCACTACCGGGATGGCGTTGCGGTCGCCGAAGCGGACCGAAAGATTGCGCAGGTCGAGGAGGCTCATACGGCGGTCTCCATCAGGCTCTTGTTCTTTTTGTAGGAACGAGGGGGACGCCTTGGTCCTTGCTCGCGAATGGGGAACGCAGGAGATTGCAGGTCCGCGAGCGAGCTCGCTCCTGCGAAGAGCACGAAAGTATTCATCGAGTTGCTCCTCAGGCCGCGTTCTTCAGCTTCGGGTCCAGCGCATCGCGCAGGCCGTCGCCCATCAGGTTGATTGCCAGCACGCTGAGCAGGATGGTCAGGCCGGGCAGCGAGACGACCCACCAGGCGCGCTCGATGTAGTCGCGTGCGGAGGCCAGCATGGTGCCCCACTCGGGGGTCGGCGGCTGCACGCCCAGGCCGAGGAAGCCCAACGCAGCGGCGTCGAGGATGGCCGAGGAGAAACTCAGGGTGGCCTGCACGATCAGCGGCGCCATGCAGTTGGGCAGCACGGTGACGAACATCAGGCGCAGCGTGCCGGCACCGGCCAGGCGTGAGGCGGTGACATAGTCGCGGTTCAACTCGCCCATTACCGCAGCGCGGGTCAGGCGCACGTAGGCGGGCAGCGAGACGATGGCGATGGCGATCACGGTGTTGATCAGGCCGGGGCCGAGGATGGCGACGATGGCCACTGCCAGCAGCAGCGAGGGCAGTGCCAGCATGATGTCCATCAGGCGCATGATCACCGGGCCCAGGCGGGTCGGGGAGAAACCGGCGAGCAGGCCGAGGAAGATGCCGGGGATCATCGAGATCAGCACCGAGGTCAGGCCGATCATCAGCGACAGCCGCGCGCCGTGCATCAGGCGCGAGAGCAGGTCGCGGCCCAACTCGTCGGTGCCCAGCAGGAACTGCGAGTTGCCGCCTTCGAGCCACAGCGGCGGGGTGAGCAGGAAGTCGCGGAACTGCTCGCTGGGGTCATGGGGCGCGACCCAGGGCGCGAACAGCGCGCAGAACACGATGATCAGGATGAACAGCAGGCCGCCGACCGCGCCCTTGTTGCGCGAGAAGGCTTGCCAGAATTCTTTCCAGGGGGATGGGTAGACCAGACTCGGGTCGCTGGCGGGAGCTTTGGCGTTGGCATTCATGGCGTCGGCTCCGGTTAGCGTTGGTGACGGATGCGTGGGTTGGCGAGGCCGTAGAGGATGTCCACGATGAAGTTCACCAGGATCACCAGGGTCGCCACCAGCAGGATGCCGTTCTGCACCACTGGGTAGTCGCGGCGGCCGATGGCGTCGATCAGCCATTTGCCGATGCCGGGCCAGGAGAAGATGGTCTCGGTCAGGACCGCGCCGGCGAGCAGCGTGCCGACCTGCAGGCCGAACACGGTGAGCACCGGGATCATGGCGTTGCGCAGGGCATGCACGAACACCACGCGGGCCGGCGAGAGGCCCTTGGCGCGGGCGGTGCGCACGTAGTCTTCGCGCAATACTTCGAGCATCGAGGAGCGGGTCATCCGCGCGATCACCGCCAGCGGGATGGTGCCCAGCACGATGGCCGGCAGGATCAGGTGGCGCACGGCGTCCATGAAGGCGCCTTCCTCATCCGACAGCAGCGTGTCGATGAGCATGAAGCCGGTCCTGGGCTCGATGTCGTAGAGCAGGTCCAGGCGCCCGGAGACGGGCGTCCAGCCCAGGGAAACGGAGAACAGCATGATGAGGATCAGGCCCCACCAGAAGATCGGCATCGAGTAGCCGGCCAGGGAGATGGTCATCACCCCGTGGTCGAACAGCGAACCTCGTTTCAAGGCAGCGATCACCCCGGCGAGCAGGCCGAAGACGCCGGCGAACAGCAGGGCCGCCAGCGACAGTTCGAGGGTTGCGGGGAAGAGGGTGAGGAATTCGTTCCACACGCTGTCGCGGGTGGTCAGCGATTCGCCGAGGTTGCCCTGGGCGAGGTTGCCGATGTAGTCGAGGTACTGCTGGTAGAGGGGCTTGTCGAGCCCCAGGCGGTGCATGGCCTCGGCATGCATCTGCGGATCGACGCGGCGTTCACCCATCATCACTTCCACGGGGTCGCCCGGAATCAGGCGGATCAGCGCAAAGGTGAGCAGGGTGACGCCGAAGAAGGTCGGGATCAGCAGACCGAATCGGCGTGCGATGAAACTGAGCATGGTGTTTGGGGGCTCCTCACCGAGCGGCTACCCATCGGGGGTGACGATGGGCGCCGGTTTCTTATTGCTTCGCCGGTTACTGGATTCGAACGTCGGCGAAGTTGTTATTGGTCATCGGGTTGATGGTGTAACCCGAGACATTGCTGCGGCGCACATTGAACAGCTTAGGATGCGCCAGGGGAATCCACGGCGATTGTTCGTGGAATAGGGATGTCGCCTTTTTATAAAGTTCCGCCCGTTTTGCCGTGTCGTTGCTCTCACGGGCCTGCTGAATCAGCAATTCGAAGTCCTGGTTGCACCAGAACGCCTGGTTTTCTCCGGATTTCGCCGCTGCACAGGACAGGTTCGGACTGAGGAAGTTGTCCGGGTCGCCGTTGTCGCCAGCCCAGCCCAGAAGCGACAGGTCATGCTCGCCGGCCTTGGAGCGCTTGAGCAGCTCGCCCCACTCCAGCGAGCGGATCTGCAGGTCGATGCCGGCCTTGGCCAGGTCCGCCTGCATCATCTGTGCCGCAAGTGCCGGGTTGGGAATGGTCGGCGAGCTGCCGTTGCGGATGAAGATCGTCAGCTTGAGGTTTTCCGCTCCGGCTTCCTTGAGGAGCGCTTTCGCCCGCTCGGGATCGTGCGGCCAGTCTTCGAGGTCCTTGTTGTAGCCCAGCAGCGTCGAGGGGTAGGGGTTGATCGCCGGGCTGGCGGCATTGGCACCAAATACCGAGTCGAGCAGGGCCTTCTTGTCGATGGCGAGGTTGATTGCCTGGCGCACGCGCACGTCATCAAGCGGCTTATGCCGGGTATTGATCGCCACGTAGGTGGTCATCAGCGCGTCGATGCTGTCCACCGCGAGGTTCTTGTCCTGTTGCAGGGCCGGCACGTCCGACGGCTTGGGGTAGAGCGCGATCTGGCATTCGTTGCGCCGGACCTTCTGCATGCGCACGTTGGGGTCGAGGGTGATGGCGAACACCAGGTTGTCGATGGCCGGCTTGCCGCCGAAGTAGTCCGGGTTGGCGCGGTAGCGCACCTGGGAGTCCTTGGCGTAGCGGTTGAAGACGAAGGGGCCGGTGCCGATGGGCAGGTTGTTGATCTGTCCCTGCTTGCCTGCGGCCAGCAGCTGGTCGCCATACTCGGCCGAGTAGATGGAGGCGAAGCCCATGGCCATGTCGGCAAGGAAGGGCGCCTCGGGATGGCTCAGGGTGAAGCGCACGGTCAGGTTGTCGACCTTGTCCACCGACTTGATCAGCTCGCGCATGCCCATGGCGTCGAAATAGGCATAGCCGCGGTTGGCCGACTCGTGCCAGGGGTGCTTGGGATCGAGCGGGCGCTGGAAGGTCCAGAGCACATCGTCGGCGTTGAAGGCGCGGGTCGGCTTGAAGTAGTCGGTGCTGTGGAACTTGACGTCCGGGCGCAGGTGGAAGGTGTAGGTCAGGCCGTCGGGGCTGACCTCCCAGCTCTGCGCCAGGGACGGCACCAGTTCGGTGGTGCCGGGGCGGAAGCCCACCAGGCGGTTGAAGATGGTTTCCGAGGTGGCATCGTTGGTCACGGCTCCGGTGTACTGCACCACATCGAACCCTTCCGGGCTCGCTTCGGTGCAGACCACCAGGTTCTGCGCCAGGGCGGTGCCGCTGCCCAGTGCCAGCAGAAGAGGTAGCAAACGCTTGATGGGCATGCCAATGCTCCTTACAGAAGGTTGAACGGGAAGTTGCTGACCAGGCGGATCTCGTTGACGCTGCCGTCCGCCTGGTTCTGGCTGGCCAGATGTTTCATGTAGGTCAGACGGAAACTGCTGCTCTTGAGCGGGCCGCCTTGCAGCGTATAGCCGGTCGAGAGGCCGAGCTCGTGGTGCTTCTCGTCATCCATGTCGCGGACGTTGTAGCCGCTGACGCCGTTGCGGTCACCGTCGTAGTGGGTGCCGTCGATTCCCCAGCCCTTGGCGTACCAAGCCATGGTGGTCAGGCCGGGCACGCCGAAGGCGGCCCAGTCGGTGCTGTAGCGCAACTGCAGGGACTTTTCGTTGGGGCCGTTGTAGTCGGAGAGCAGGGAGTTGGCCAGGTAGATGGCAGCAGTCTCGTGGACGTAGTCGAAGTACTCATCGCCACGGATCTGCTGCCAGCCCAGCAGCACGGCATGGGCGCCGTGGGTCAGGGTGAAGGCTAGGCTGTAGGCGTCGTTGTCGATGTAGCCGGCCTTGCGCTGTCCGGTGTCGCCGGTGTGGTAGTAGTTCAGGCTGGTATTCAGCGCCAGGGTGGATGGGTCGCCCAGGTCGTGGGATGCGCCGAAGTAGTACTGGTTCCAGATGTCTTCGAAGTGCGCGCCGTAGGCGGTGAGCTTCAGCTGCTTCATCGCCTGGTAGCTGCCGCCCAGGTAGCTGAAGTGGCTGCCGGAGAAATCCCCCGCGCCATACTCGGTGGTCAGGCGCTCGCTGCCTGCGCCGGTGCGCGGGCTGGCGCGGGTGAAGCTGCCGGCCTGGACCTCAAGGCCTTCGATCTCCTCGCTGAGCAGGCTGATGCCGTCGAAGGAGGGCGGCAGGGCGCGGTTGTCGTTGATGTTGAACACCGGGTTTTCGGTCTGCTGGCGGCCGGCGCGCAGCACGCTGTTGGAAGCTCGCAGTTTCACGTTGGCTATGCCCATCTTCGACCACTGGCCGACTGCGTCGCCGTCGCTATCGGTCAGGGTGCGGGTGCCGCCGCCGGCGATGCGTCCGTGGCCGCGTTCCAGGGCGATCTCGTTGAAGGCTGCCGCATCCACGCCAACGCCCACGGTGCCCTGGGTGTAGCCGGAGTTGTATTTGAGCTGGCTGCCCTGGGTCCAGGTGTAGCGGCTGTGGGTGGGTTCGGTGTAACCGTCCTTCTTGATGTTGAAGTGAAAGCTGTCCTTCATCTGCTCGCGGGCGGCGAAGTTGCGCGTGCTGAAGGTCAGGCTCTGGCCTTCGACGAAGCCTTTGGCGCCGGCCTGGCCCTTGACCACCACTTCGCTCTCACGGCGGGTTTCGTCCGGTGGCAGGTCGCCCTCGTCGGCGAATGCCTGGCCCAACGGGGTGCCACAGACGGCAAGTGCCAGGAGGGTACGGGTGAATACGTGATGCTGCATGAGTTGCTCCTTGTTGTTGTGGGTTTTCCTAGCAACGAATGCATCCCCTCCACCCATCGGAGAGATGGGGGAGCCGGCAGGCAGAGGGGAAGGCGGGATATGCCGCCCGGTCTGTGCCGGGCTGGCGCTCAGGCGACAGTGGCCGCCGATCTCGAGTTGGCGATCAGGGCTGGTTGGCTACGCCGTAGAACGAATTGCGTCCGAAGGGGCTGATCAGGAAGCCCTGCACCGATTTGCGCATGGGCTGGTAGACGGTGGAGTGGGCGATCGGGCTGATGGGCACCTGCTGCGCGAGGAGCTGCTGGGCCTTCTGGTAGAGGGCCACGCGCTGGTCGTGGTCGGTGGTGGCCTTGGCCTGGCGCACCAGCTTGTCGTAGTCGGCGTTGCACCACTTGGAAACGTTGTTGCCGCTCACCGAATCGCAGCCGTAGAGGGTGCCCAGCCAGTTGTCCGGGTCACCGTTGTCGCCGGTCCAGCCGAACAGCATGGCGTCGTGTTCGCCCGCGTGGGCGCGCTTGATGTATTCGCCCCACTCGTAGGTGACGATCTTCGCCTTGATGCCGACCTTGGCCCAGTCGGCCTGGATCATCTCGGCCATCAGCTTGGCATTGGGGTTGTAGGGGCGCTGCACGGGCATGGCCCACAGGGTGATTTCGGTGCCTTCGGCGACGCCGGCATTCTTCAGCAGTGTCTTGGCCTGTTCCGGGTCGTAGGCCTGTCCCTTGATCGATTCGTCATAGGACCACTGCGTCGGTGGCATGGCGTTCACCGCCAGCTGGCCGGCGCCCTGGTAGATGGCGTCGATGATCGCCTGCTTGTTCAGCGCCAT
This sequence comes from Pseudomonas sp. DP-17, assembly GCF_022380625.1. NCBI lineage: Bacteria > Pseudomonadati > Pseudomonadota > Gammaproteobacteria > Pseudomonadales > Pseudomonadaceae > Pseudomonas > Pseudomonas sp. DP-17. The sequence goes on along the minus strand of NZ_JAKSXG010000016.1, from coordinate 132,139 downwards.
GTCCAGCGCGCGGCGCACGTCGGTCTTGCCCAGCGGGGCGTGGGTGACGTTGTAGGCCAGGTAGCCGAGGTTGAAGCCCGGCTGCGACGGCATGTTCAGGTTCGGGTCCTGCTTCAGCGCCTCGAGGTCCGCCGGGCGCGGATTCAGGGTGATCTGGCATTCTCCGGCCTTGAGTTTCTGCATGCGCACCGAGGCGTCGGTATTGATGGCGAAGACCAGGTTGTCGACCTTCACGTCATCGGGCTTCCAGTAATCCTGGTTGCCCTTGAAGCGGATCATCGCGTCCTTCTGGTAGCGGCTGAACACGAAGGGGCCGGTGCCGATGGGTTTCTGGTTGATCTCGCCGGGCTTGCCCTGCCTGAGCAGCTGGTCGGCGTATTCGGCGGACTGGATCACCGCGAAATTCATCGCCAGGTTCTGCACGAAGGCTGCGTCGACCTCGTTCAGGGTGAAAGTCACCGTGTGCTCGTCGAGCTTGCTGACCTTGGCGATATTGCGGTCCAGGCCCATGTCGGTGAAGTACGGGAATTCGGTGGGGTAGGCCTTGCGGAACGGCTGGTCCTTGTCGAGCATGCGGTTGAAGGTGAACAGCACGTCGTCGGCGTTGAATTCGCGGGTCGGCTTGAAGTAGTCGGTGGTGTGGAATTTCACGCCTGGGCGCAGGTGGAAGGTCCAGGTCTTGCCGTCGGCGGAGGTTTCCCAGCTTTGCGCCAGCGCCGGCTGGGCTTCGGTGCCGCCGCGCTGGAACTGCACGAGGCGGTTGAATAGGGTTTCGGAGGTGGCGTCGTAATCGGTGCCGGTGGTGTATTGACCGGGGTCGAAACCCGCCGGGCTGCCTTCGGAGCAATACACCAGGGTGGAGGCGGCCTGGGCCGCGGAGCCGGCGAGCAGCAGCCCGCCGAAGGCGAGTGCGTGCAGGGGATTACGTCGCATCTTGCGCATTGCCTGACCTCATTCTTGTTTTTCTTCAGGGGCCGGCGAACCGATGGGGTTTGCAGCCAGCCTGGCCGGACCGGTCCGGATGAGACCTGTCCCTTCATGGCCGGGCTGTGTCCGGCCACGCCGCGCCGAAGTTAAGTCAGACTGAAATCAAGTTCAACTCAAAATTCAGTGCTACTGAAAATTTCATCAGGCTGTGAATCAGGTAGCGGGGTGTTCGCCGAACAGCGGAAGGGTGGTGACGGTGAGCATTTCCGCCACGCTGTCACCGAGATTGCGCAGGCAATGACGCTTGCCAGAGTCGAAGTGGACGGAGTCGCCAGGGCCCAGCGGATAGGTGTGGCCATCGATGTCGTAGGCGATGCGCCCGGTGAGGACGTAGGCGAATTCCGAGCCATCGTGGGTGATCAGTTCGGATTCGTAGCCCACCGGAACCGTCACCTTCACCGCGTTCAACTGGTTGCCGGGGAAGCTGCTGGACAGCCGCTCGTAGCTCAGCGGCTGGCCTTCGATGGTGTAGCGCACGCGCTCGCCCTGGTGCGAATCCGGCGGAATCTGCTGCGGAGAGTCGAAGAGGGCGTTGAGCGGCACGTCCAGCGCCTTGGCGATGCTGGCCAGGGACGACAGCGAGACGCCGGTGAGGTTGCGCTCTGCCTGGGACAGGAAGCTCGCCGTCAGGCCGGATTCGGCGGCCACCTGGTTGAGGGTCTTCTTCGCTGCTCGCCGATAACGGCGCAGGCGTTCTCCGATACGATCTGCGGACATTGCTCAGGCTCTTGTGGGACGCCGGCAGCATACCAGTGTCGTCGACCGGTGAAAGCATCGAGCCATCAGCGGATGAAAAATCGGCCACAAGGATACCGGATGCCGAAAAGCCTTTGACCGGAAATTTCAGTACTGCTTAAATTTCTGGTCGTTTTATTCCATTCCTCGGGAGATTCACATGACATTGGGAGTAGGGGGCGTGAGCCCCGAGCAGGCGCTGGCGAAATTGCAGGTCATGACGGCCGGTGCTCGTCCCATTGCGCTCGAGGAATACCAGTCTCGGATCGGTCGATTGCAGCAACTGATGCAGGCGCGCGAAGTTTCGGCCGTATTCATCGACGCCGGCAGTTCGCTGGTCTATTTCACAGGCCTGAAGTGGAGCCCCAGCGAGCGGCTGGTCGGCGCACTGGTGCCGGCACGGGGCGAGGTGCGCTACATCGCCCCGGCCTTCGAGGAAGGCACGGTGCGCGATCTGCAGGTGCTGCCCGGCAGCATCAGCGTGTGGGCCGAGCATGAAAGTCCGTTCGCCCTGCTGGCCGGAATGCTTTCGGAAATCGAGGTGCGCGACGGTGCGCGGGTCGGTCTTTCCCACAGCCTGCCGTTCGGCATGTTCGAACGCCTGCGCCAGGCGACGAGCCAGGTGCAACTGGTGGACGCCGGCGCGTTGATCGACCAGTGCCGCCGCTGCAAGTCGCCAGCGGAGTTGGCGCTGATGCAGCGGGCGAAGGACATGACCCTGGAAGTGCACAAGGCTGCGGCCAGCATCCTGCGCGAGGGCATCAGCGTCACCGAGGTGACGCGCTTCATCGAGGCGGCACACCGGCAGGTCGGCGCACCGGGCTCGACCTTCTGCATCGTACTGTTCGGCGAAGACAGCGCCTTCCCCCACGGTGTGCGCCAGCCGCGCCCGCTGCAGGGCGGCGACATGGTGCTGATCGATACCGGCTGCCAGCTCTACGGCTACCACTCGGATATCACCCGCAGTTACGTTTTCGGTACGCCCAGTGCGCGCCAGCGCGAACTGTGGAACCTGGAGAAGGCCGCACAGCAGGCCGCATTCGATGCTGCCGTACTGGGGGAACCCTGCGAGCGGGTGGATGCTGCCGCACGCCGCTGCCTGGAGGCCGGCGGCCTCGGGCCGGACTATGCACTGCCGGGTTTGCCGCACCGCACTGGTCACGGTATCGGGTTGGATATCCACGAAGCGCCGTACCTGGTGCGCGGCGACCGCACGCCGCTGGACATCGGAATGTGCTTCAGCAACGAGCCGATGATCTGCGTGCCGGGGGAGTTCGGCATCCGCCTGGAAGACCACTTCTACATGACGGCGCAAGGCCCGCGCTGGTTCACCCAGCCGAGTCATTCGGTGGACGATCCGTTCGGCCTGGATGCCTGACCACGCGAACGGTCCTGCTGCGAATCCGGTGTGGGAGTAGGAGCGAACTCCGTCCGCGAGTGGTCCGCATCGCGCCGGAAGCCTATCGCGCACGGAGTCCGTCCCTGCAGGTAATCTCAGGGGCGCAATTCAACCCGCGAGAAGTTGTTGGACCCCAGCGGGCTCAGGGTGAAGCCTTTCACCTCCGGCCGCAGCACCGCGAACTGCTTCGGATAGGCCAGGGCGATCCACGGCGCTTCGCGCTGGTAGATCGCCAGCGCCTGGCGATAGAAGCCCGCCCGGGTTTCCTGGTCGGTAATGGCGCGGGCCTTGCGCAGTAGTTCGTCGAACTCCGCGTTGCACCAGCCCGCCTGGTTCTCGCCACTCTTGGCGGCGGCGCAGGAAAGGTTCGGCGTAAGGAAGTTGTCCGGATCGCCGTTGTCGCCGACCCAGCCCATGAAGATCAGGTCGTGCTCGCCCTGCTTGGCACGCTTGATCAGTTCGCCCCATTCGAATACGCGGATGTCCGCCTGGATGCCGATCTGCCCCAGGTCGTTCTGCAGCATCTGCGCGCCGATGCCGGGGTTTGGGTTGGTCGGCCCGCCGCCGGGACGGGTCCAGATCGACAGCTTGAGACCGGGCTTGATTCCCGCTTCTTCCAGCAGCTGTTTCGCCCGCGCCGGGTCGTGGGGCCAGACCTTGAGTTGCGGATCGGAGCCCCACAGTGTCGGTGGGTAGGGCGCCACAGCCAGCGTCGCGGCGCCTTCGCCGAACTGCGCGCGCAGGTAGGCGTCACGGTCGAAGGCGAGGTTGATCGCCTGGCGCACGCGCACGTCATCCAGTGGCTTGTGCCGGGTATTGATGCCGACGTAGGCGACCAGCAGCGAGTCCAGTTCCTCGATGGTCAGTTTCGGGTCCTGGCGCAGCGCGGGCACGTCGGTGGGCTTGGGGTACACGGCGATCTGGCAGTCGCCGGCCTTGACCTTCTGGATGCGTACGTTCGGATCGGGAGTGATTGCCAGCAGCAGGCGGTCGATCTTCGGCTTGCCGCCCCAGTAATCCGGATTGGCGGTGAAGCGTACCTGGGCGTCCTTCTGGTAGCGCTGGAAGACGAACGGCCCGGTGCCGATGGGCAGGTTGTTCAGCTGGTCGGCTTTTTCGGCGGCCAGCAGCAGGTCACCGTACTCGGCGGAATAGATGGAGGCGAAGCCCATTGCCAGGTCGGCGAGAAAGGGCGCCTCGGGGTGCCTGAGAGTGAAGCGCACGTGGTGGTCGTCGAGCTTTTCCACTGCGCTGATCAGGCCGGGCAGGCCCATCGCCTCGGCATAGGGAAAGCCGCGTGGCGCCAGTTTGTTCCAAGGGTGCTTCGGGTCGAGCTGGCGCTGGAAACTCCAGAGCACGTCGTCGGCGTCGAAATCACGGGTCGGGGTGAAGTAGTCGGTGCTGTGGAATTTCACACCCTGACGCAGGACGAAGGTGTACTGCAGGCCGTCGTCGCTGATCGCCCAGCTCTCTGCGAGGGCTGGCACCACGCGGGTGCTGCCGGGGGCGAACTGCACCAGGCGCTCGAAGACCGTCTCGGCGGAAGCGTCGGCGGTGGTGGCGGCGGTGTACTGGGTGATGTCGAACCCTTCCGGGCTGGCCTCGGTGCAGACCACCAACGATTGGCCGAATGCCGGCGCACAGCCGAGCAGGCTGGCCAGGGTCAGGCGGATGAGCGCTTCGCGCACGGCGGCTGCCGGAGGAAAGGGCCGCCGGGAATCCCGGCGGCCCCTGGCCTTACTTGCCTACGCTGACGCCGTAGAACGAGTTCAGCGCGAACGGGCTGATCTTGAAGTCCTGCACCGTCTTGCGCATCGGCTGGTACACCGTGGAGTGGGCGATCGGGGTAATCGGCACCTGCTCCTTGAGGATGTGCTGGGCCTGCTTGTACAGCTCGGTGCGCTTGGCCTGGTCCGGGGTGCGCTTGGCATCCTTGATCAGCTTGTCGTACGCCGGGTCGCACCATTTGGAGAAGTTGTTGCCGTCCACGGCATCGCAGCCGTAGAGGGTGCCCAGCCAGTTGTCCGGGTCACCGTTGTCGCCGCTCCAGCCGATCAGCATGGCGTCGTGCTCGCCGCCCTTGGCGCGCTTGATGTACTCGCCCCACTCGTAGGTGACGATCTTCGCCTTGATGCCCACCTTGGCCCAGTCGGACTGCAGCATCTCGGCCATCAGCTTGGCGTTGGGGTTGTAGGGACGTTGCACCGGCATGGCCCACAGGGTGATCTCGGTGCCTTCGGCCACGCCGGCCTTCTTCAGCAGTTCCTTGGCCTTTTCCGGGTTGTAGCCGGCGTCCTTGATGGTGTCGTCGTAGGACCATTGGGTCGGCGGCATGCCGTTCACGGCCAGTTGGCCTGCGCCCTGGTAGACGGCGTCGATGATCGCCTTCTTGTTCACCGCCATGTCCAGCGCTTCGCGCACTTCGAGCTTGTCGAAGGGCTTGTGGGTGACGTTGTAGGCGATGTAGCCGAGGTTGAAGCCCGGCTGCGACGGCATGCTCAGGTTCGCATCCTTCTTCAGCGCTTCCAGGTCGGCCGGGCGCGGGAAGAGGGTGATCTGGCACTCGTTGGCCTTGAGCTTCTGCATGCGCACCGAGGCGTCGGTGTTGATGGCGAAGATCAGGTTGTCGATCTTCACCTCGCCCTTGTTCCAGTAGTCGGGGTTGGCCTTGAAGCGGATCATCGCGTCCTTCTGGTAGCGACTGAACACGAACGGGCCGGTGCCGATGGGCTTCTGGTTGATGTCGGCGGCCTTGCCCTGCTTGAGCAACTGGTCGGCATATTCGGCGGACTGGATCGAGGCGAAGCTCATGGCCAGGTTCTGGATGAACGCGGCGTCGACTTCGTTGAGGGTGAACTTGACGGTGTGGTCGTCGACCTTCTCCACCTTGGCGATGTTCGCGTCCATGCCCATGTCGGTGAAGTAGGGGAACTCGGTCTGGTAGGCCTTACGGAACGGATGGTTCTTGTCGAGCATGCGGTTGAAGGTGAACAGCACGTCGTCGGCGTTGAATTCGCGGGTCGGCTTGAAGTAGTCGGTGGTGTGGAACTTCACGCCTGAACGCAGGTGGAAGGTGTAGGTCTTGCCGTCATCGGATACGTCCCACTTTTCCGCCAGGCCCGGGATGACCTGGGTGCCGCCGCGCTCGAACTGGGTGAGGCGGTTGAAGACCGTTTCGGCCGAGGCGTCGAAGTCGGTGCCGGTGGTGTACTGGCCGGGGTCGAAGCCCGCGGGGCTGCCTTCGGAGCAGTAGACCAGGTTGTTGGCGGCGTGGGCGAGCGGGGCGCTGGCGATCAGCCCAGCGGCAATCATGGAGCGGATGACGGCGTTCTTACGCATACGGACCTCTGTTTATTCTGGTTGTCATCGAGGGGCAGCCTCGTGAGCTGCGTTGCGTGAAACTATGCACGGCACATGCCGGGCGCAAGCTGCTGGCGGGGATGAGTGTAGAAGTTGTGACGCGGGTGCAAGGGAATGTCGCAATTTCGACAATGGGAACCGTGCAGTCGGGTGGCGGCGCCCCGGTCCCCGGTGGCGCCGCGCTGGAAGAGGTCGTGGGTGTTACGGCATCTGCACCTCGATCGTGCCGTCCGCGCTGACGGTGACCTGGCTGGTGCCGGCTTCTATTTCCTGCGCCGGGGCGCCGCCGTAGCTGTCGGCCTTCATCGCGGCCATGCGCATAACGGGCATCGGGCGCGGCGCGCCGGAGGTGTTCAGGTTAAGACTGACCAGCTTGTAGCCCTTGCCGCCAAGCGCATCGGTGAGCACCTGGGCGCGCGCCTTGAAGGCGTCCACGGCGCCTTTCATCATCGCGTCCTCGTTCTTGGCGCGGGTGGCGTCGGCGATGCTGAAGTTCATGCTGCCCATCTTCAGCTTGCCCAGCAGGTCTGCGGTGAGCTGGGAAAGGGCGGCGAAGTCGGTGCTTTCCAGCCGCAACTCAGCGCGCTCGCGCCAGGCGGTGATCTTCTGGCCCTTGTCGTCATACACCGGGTAACTGTTGCGGCTGCCCAGGCTGACGGTCACGCCTTTGACCTTGCGCGCCTGCTCGACCGCCGCGTTCATCGCGGTGGTGGTCTCGGCGGCCAGCTTCGCCGGGTCGGTGCCCTGGCCTTCGCTGAACAGGGTCACGTGCATCAGGTCGTGGGCGACTTCCTGGCTGACCTCGGCGCGCAGCGAAACCTGGTTGTAGCGAGGTTCGTCTGCCAGGGCTCCCAGGCTGGTGGCGCACAGGGCGATGGCGGCGGCGATGGCGGTGAAGGGTTTCTTCAGTACAGACATGGATGACTCCTTGCTCCAGAAAATGTCCGGGCCACAGCTTAGTAGAGCCAATGGCGAGGACTGTCAGACCCTTTGACGAGGATGGCGTCGAGTTCGGGTTATTGACCGGTGTCACTAAATGTTTCGGGGTTGGGCGGCCAGCGCTGGGCGTGCTGGAGTATGCTGTGGCGCTATGCCGCATAAAGGGGAGGGGGCTCTTGGCTATACTCGCGCAAATTCCGGAATTCACCATGCGCCCACCGGTTTTCCAGCTTTCCGCCAGCCGTCAGAACCTTCTGCATCTGACGCTTATCCGTATTCTCGTGCTCGCCGCCCAGGCCGGCTCCGTCGGGCTCGCCTACAAGGCCCAGCTGATCCAGCTGCCCTGGCTCGCGCTCGGCGTGACCCTCGGCGTCTCCCTCGTACTCTGCCTGGGCACCGCGCTGCGCCTGCGCGGGCCGTGGCCGGTGACCGAACTGGAATACGCCGTCCAGCTCGCCTGCGACCTGGTCATCCACAGCGTGCTGCTCTATTACTCGGGCGGCTCGAGCAATCCCTTCGTCTCCTATTACCTGGTGCCGCTGACCATCGCCGCGGCGACTTTGCCGTGGCTCTACACCATCGCCCTGGCCGGCCTCGCGCTGGCCAGCTACACGGTGCTGCTGGTGTGGTTCCACCCGCTGGAGATGGCCGCCGGGCAGCGTGACAACCTCTTGATCTACGGCATGTGGCTGAGCTTTGCCCTGGCCGCCGCGCTGATCACCTTCTTCGTTGCCCGCATGTCCGAGGCGCTGCGCCGCCAGGAGCAACTGCAGGCCCAGCGTCGCGAGGAAGGCATGCGCGATCAGCAGTTGCTGGCCGTCGCTACCCAGGCCGCCGGCGCCGCCCATGAGCTGGGCACGCCGCTGGCGACCATGAGCGTGCTGCTCAAGGAATTGCGCCAGACCAATGCGGACCAGCCGCTGTTGCAGGAAGATCTCGCCCTGCTGCAGGAGCAGGTCAAGCTCTGCAAGACCACCCTGCAGCACCTGGTGCGCGCCGCCGAGGCGGATCGTCGCCAGGCAGTGGAAGAGCAGGGCGCCAACGAATGGGTCGAAGCGGTGCTGCGTCGCTGGCACCTGATGCGTCCCGAGGCGAGCTATCGCTACCAGATGCTGGGCAAGGGCAAGGCGCCGCGGATGACCCCGCCGACCGACCTGAGCCAGGCGCTGTTGAACCTTCTGAATAACGCGACGGACGCCTGTCCGGACGATCTGGACATCCGCCTGGACTGGGATGCCAGTGAAATCTGCCTGAGCATCCGCGACCAGGGCCCCGGCGTGCCGCTGGCCATTGCCGAGCAGCTCGGCAAGCCGTTCTTCACCACCAAGGGCAAGGGTTTCGGCCTGGGGTTGTTCCTCAGCCAGGCCAGCGTGACCCGCGCAGGGGGAACGGTGAAGTTGTATAACCATGAAGATGGCGGCACTCTGACCGAGTTGCGTCTGCCCAGAAGCTATGGCGTGGCCTGATAGCCGCGCCCGCGAGGAAGTACCATGAGCGAAGAGATCCTGTTCGAAGGCGAAGAGCAGCCCCACCTGCTGCTGGTGGACGACGATGCCACCTTTACCCGCGTCATGGCTCGCGCCATGACCCGTCGCGGGTTGCGGGTGTCGGTCGCCGGCTCCGCCGAAGAAGGCCTGGCCATGGCCAAGGAAGATCTGCCCGACTACGCCGTGCTCGACCTGAAGATGGACGGCGACTCCGGCCTGGTGCTGCTGCCCAAGCTGCTCGAGCTCGACGCCGAGATGCGCGTGGTGATCCTCACCGGCTATTCCAGCATCGCCACTGCGGTAGAAGCCATCAAGCGCGGCGCCACCAACTACCTGTGCAAGCCGGCCGACGCCGACGATGTGCTGACCGCGCTGCTGTCGCAGCACGCGGACCTGGAAACCCTGGTCCCGGAAAACCCCATGTCGGTCGATCGCCTGCAGTGGGAACATATCCAGCGCGTGCTTGCCGAACATGACGGCAATATCTCCGCGACCGCCCGTGCGCTGGGCATGCACCGGCGCACATTGCAACGTAAGCTGCAAAAGCGTCCCGTGAGACGTTAAGCGATCGATAACATAAGGGAGCGCCAATGAGCGCTCCTTTTTATTTCCAGCCGTGCGAGCCGACCCCATGACCGACAGCGCCGAATACCGCGCCGCGAACGACGCCGTTCGCAACCGCTTCTTCCACCGAGTCTGGCAACTCACCGCGCTCTACTGGCGCAGCGAAGAGAAGGGCATGGCCTGGCTGCTGCTGATCGTGGTGATCGCCCTGTCACTGGTGGGCGTAGCCCTCAGCGTCTGGCTCAACAGCTGGTACCGCGACTTCTACAACGCCCTGCAGAACAAGGACCTGAACAGCTTCATCCACCTGATGCTGATGTTCTGCGGCATCGCCGCGGTGTTCATCCTCACCGCGGTGTACCGGCTGTACCTGACGCAAATGCTCACCATCCGCTGGCGCCGCTGGCTCACGGAGAAACACTTCACCGCCTGGCTGGGCGACAAGAGCTACTTCCGCCTGGAGCAGCGCGGCCACACGGATAACCCCGACCAGCGCCTGACCGAAGACCTGGACAATTTCACCAGCACCACCCTGAGCCTCGGCCTGGGGCTGATCCGCAACGTGGTCAGCCTCGTCTCCTTCTCGGTGATCCTCTGGGGCGTTTCCGGCAGCATCGAGCTGTTCGGCATCACCATTCCCGGCTACATGTTCTGGGCTGCGCTGGTCTATGCGGCGGTTGGCAGCTGGCTGACGCACCTGATCGCCCGTCGCCTGATCGGTCTGAACAACCGCCAGCAACGCTTCGAGGCTGACCTGCGTTTCGGCCTGGTGCGGGTGCGCGAGAATGCCGAGAGCATCGCCCTGTACAAGGGCGAGGACAGCGAGAAACAGCGCCTGATGGACCGCTTCCGCAATGTGTGGGGCAACTTCTGGGAGCTGATGAAGGTGCAGAAGCGCCTGACCTTCTTCACTGCCGGCTACGGCCAGATCGCCACGGTGTTTCCCTTCATCGTCGCCGCGCCACGCTACTTCTCCGGGCAGATCCAGCTGGGCGAGCTCATGCAGATCAACTCTGCCTTCGGCAATGTGCAGGAGGGCATGAGCTGGTTCATCGACGCCTATACCAGCCTTGCCAGTTGGCGCGCGACCAGTGACCGTCTGCTGAGCTTCCGCCAGGCGATGGCCGAGACTACCCAGGAATCGGCCAACATCGACGTGCGCAAGAGCGGAGCCACCCTGCAATTGCACGACCTCTCCCTGAGCCTGGGCAACGGCCGTGAACTGCTGCAGCCCACCAGCCTGGAACTGAACCCGGGCGAGCACGTGCTGATCGGCGGGCCCTCCGGCGGCGGCAAGAGCACCTTGCTGCGCGCCATGAGCGGCCTGTGGCGCTACGGCAGCGGCGTGGTACAGATGCCCGACGCACGCAGCCTGTTCGTGCCGCAGAAACCGTACCTGCCCATCGGCACCCTTGCTGAAGCGCTGTGCTACCCCGAGGCGGGCGATCGCCACGACCCCGAGCGGCTGAAACAGGTGCTGCACCTGTGCCGCCTGGACGCCCTGGTGCCGCGCCTGGACGAAGCCGATCACTGGCAGCGTGTGCTCTCGCCGGGCGAACAGCAACGCCTGGCAATTGCCCGTGCGCTGCTCTACGCGCCTCAGTGGCTGTTCCTCGACGAGGCCACTTCCGCGCTGGATGAAACCGACGAGGCCGCGCTGTATCAGGTTCTGCTCGACCAATTGCCGGGTGTGACTTTGCTCAGCATTGGCCATCGTGCCAGCCTGAAGCGCTTCCACCCGCGCCAGCTGCGCCTGGAGGAGCATCGCTTGGAGGAAATCGAGTCGGTTTTGCCGGCGTAATGGCAGTTTGATTCACTGTGAAAATGTGATCTCGTTAGTGGGAATCATCTGAAAGCATTATCAGACAGGATGATTTCTTCTTATTTTTTTACATTTTTCAGTGTTTCACCGCTGCGAAGATTTCAATAACAGGTACCCTGTGCACCCCGGCGGCTACCCCGCCGGGACCGAATGCATTCCAACGGTACCTTTATGAAGTTCCTTTCCCCGTCACGACAGGCCTTGACCCGTTCGGACCTGCGCCTGGTGGACCCGCGCAAAATCGTGCTGGTCGCCGGCTGCGCCGCGGTATCGTTCGCGGCGCTGGCATTCGCCGGCGGAATCTGGGTCGGCCGCGCCCATGGCGTGCCCGAGCCGGTGGCCGAGCCCATCGCCATGCCGGCCGCACAACCCGAGGAAGAAGCTTCCGGCGAACGTTTCGCCGCCGAGCGCATCGGCGAACTCGCCGGGCGCCTGCAGGTGCTGGAAAAGGACGCTACCTATCTGCTCCAGGCGGTCGACAGCCACGAGGAAATCGCCCGCAAGCTGGCCAAGGTCGACCCCTCCCTGGCGCCAAAGCCCAGGCCAAAGGTGGCGGCCAAGGGCGAGGGCGGCATCCTGCTGCCACCACGTCCCTGCGCGGAACCGCTACCCGGTTCGAACGACGACCTGGAACAGGGCGAGCGTTCGGCAAAATGCCTGCGCCGGGTCTTCGACCTGCTGATGGACCAGGTGGCCCGGCGCAACGCCGATTTCATGGCGATTCCTGCGCGCCGGCCGATGGACCAGGCGCGCCTGGGCTCGCCCTTCGGCAATCGCGCCGACCCGTTCAACCACCGCCTGGCGTTCCATTCCGGCCAGGACTTCTCCGCGCCCACCGGCAGCCCCATCCATGCGGCCGCCGGCGGGCGGGTGATCGTGGCGGGGCCGAACCCCTCCTATGGCAATCGCATCGAGATCGACCATGGCAATGGTCTGGTCACCCGCTATGCCCATGCCTCCAAGCTGCTGGTGAAAGTGGGCGACGTGGTGCTGCCAGGGCAGGAAATCGCCAAGGTGGGTTCGACCGGGCGCTCCACGGGGCCGCACCTGCATTTCGAAGTGCTTTACCACGGTGAATTCGTCGACCCGCAAAACTTCCTCTCTCTGGGCGGCATGGAGATCGATAGCGATGGTATGGCCTCGGACTAGAAAACCTTCTACCCGCGACCTGCTACGCGCCGACCCTTTCACTCATGCCCCCCGTCGCTCTGCTCGGTGGGCTTGGACGTTGATGCTGGCCGTGGCGCTGTGCGCAATGGCGGCGAGCGTCTGGTGGATGCGCAACCACGATGGCGGCCAGGCCCAGGCTCGCGAACATGCCGACGAGCTGCAGGCGCTGCAGGCGCAGGTCGGGCAACTGACCAGCGAGCTGGAGGAAAAGCGCCTGCAAGCCGAAGAGGAGCGCGCCAATCGCGACCAGTTGATGCGGCGGATCGACGCGATGTCCGCCGAAATCAAGAAACTCAAGACCGAGCTGGCCTTCTTCCGCCAGCAGAAGCCTGGCAAGTAGTTCGTCCGAGGAGGACCGATGTTCAGCAACAGCAAGAAGAAGGGCCCGCAGGTGTCGGTGGACAAATTCTCCAGCCTGCTTTCGGGCAACGTCGACCTGGTCGGCGATATGCAGTTCCAGGACGGCCTGAAGATCCTCGGCACGGTGAAGGGCAACGTCTGCCACAAGCCCGGTGCGGCCAGCCTGCTGGCACTCAGCGCGGAAGGACGGATCGAGGGCAACGTCAGCAGCTACGACGCGCTGATCGACGGCACCATCATCGGCGACCTCTATGTCGAGCACCTGTTGGAGTTGCACTCCAATGCGCGCGTGGTCGGCAACATCCAGTACCGCCAGCTGAGCATGGAAAACGGCGCGACGGTAGACGGCAAACTGACCCGCCTGGCCGACGGCGAAGCGCCCAGGCCGCTGGAGCTGCCGGCTCCGGTGCGGGAAGAGGAAGCCGAAGCCTGATTTGCCCCGGTGCGGTGGGTACTTAGCTTGCTATGATTGTCGCCCCACCGCCCAGACCTCTCCTGCCCCATGCTCGCACTTCTGCTCCAGACCTTCAGCATCACCGCCCCGGTCTTCGCCATGCTGTTCCTCGGAGTGCTGCTGCGCCGCGTAGGGGCGATCAACCCGGATTTCATCCAGACGGCGTCGGCGCTGGTGTTCAACGCCACCATGCCGGCGATGCTGTTTCTCGGCATCTACCACTCCGACCTGCACAGCGCGGCGCGCCCGGAAGTGCTGTTGTATTTCTGCGCGGCGACCCTGGCGGGTTTCCTGCTGGCCTGGGGCTGGGCCGCCTGGCGGGTACCGCGCGCGGATCGGGGCGTCTACGTTCAGGGTTCGTTCCGCGGCAACAACGGCATCATCGGCCTGGCGCTGGCCACCAGCCTCTACGGTGACCATGGCCTGGCGCTGGGTTCGGTCCTCGCCGCCCTGGTGATCCTCTGTTACAACACGCTGTCCTCGGTGGTGCTGGCGATCTACAGCCCGAGCATGAAGTCCGACCCGCTGAGCATCGCCCGCAACGTCATCTGCAATCCGTTGATCATCAGCGTGCTGGCGGCGCTGCCGTTCTCCTGGTTCGGTATCGGCTTGCCGAAGTGGCTGCTGACCTCGGCCGACTATTTCGCCCAGATGACCCTGCCGCTGGCGCTGGTGTGCATCGGTGGCACCCTGTCGCTGGCTTCGCTGCGCGAAAGCGGCGGGCTGGCGGTCAGCGCGAGCCTGATGAAGATGGTCTGGCTGCCGCTGATCTGCACTTTCGTCGCCTGGTCGCTGGGCTTCCGGGGCGCCGAGCTGGGCGTGCTGTTCCTCTACTTCGCCAGCCCCACGGCGGCCGCCAGCTATGTCATGGCACGCGCCGCCAATGCCAACCATGAATTGGCGGCGTCGATCATCGTCATCACCACCCTGGTGGCGGCGCTGACCACCAACGTCGGCATTTTTGTCCTGCAGTGGGGCGGCTGGATGTGACTCGGGGGAAGTCGAGATTCTTCCAAGTACCGTTGCGCAAAAAGCTACTCAGCGTGTAGGAAACCTCTGAAAGATCGCGCTGCGTCGCAACGTCACGCGAAGCCCGTTCCGCGCGTCGACAAGACCGGTTACATTTGGCTCCCCCGCTATGCACGATCAAGGAATGTTCATGCAGCTCACGCGTCGGATGGTTCGTGCCGTCTTTTTTCTGTCAGCCAGTCTCCTGGCTGCGACGGCCGCTGCCGAGCCGGGTGCAGACATTTCCAGCCCCACCGCCGGCTGGCGCTATTCCGGCCTGACCGATGACCCCAGCGTGCCCCGCGTGGCCTATCCCACGCCGCCTATCGACCGGGGTGGTTCCCGTGGCCGCAGCCTGATCGAGGGCCATCTGCGTGAAGTCTCCGCCGTAGACCGTGCCCAGCGCCTGGTGGTCAACGGCAATCCACTGCCCCTCTATACCGACGCCGAAGGCAGGTTCGTCCGCCCCTACAACTTCGGTGCGGGCAGCAACAGCGTCGCGGTCAGCAGCGACCAGGGTAGATCCCTCAAGCGCATCCAGTTCTATGAAGCCAACACGGGGCGCATCCCGCCCCGCATCCGTCTGGCGCTGGGCTGGAACGACCCCAAGGCCGAGCTCGACCTGCATATCGTCACGCCCGACGGCCAACATGCCTTCTGGGCGCGGCCACGCCTGAGCAACGGTGGCGGCCTCGACCCGGATGGCGTCGACGGCCCCGGCCCGGAAATGTTCACCATGGCCGCGCCGCTGCACGGCACCTATCTGGTTTACGTGAACTACTGGGGCAACTACAACGCCAGCCAGGGTTACAACTTCCAGGAAGGCAATCACGAGCAGGACGTGATCACCGCCGAGATCAACCTGGTATTCAACGAAAATACCGTCAACGAGAAGCGCGAGACCTTCGTGGTGCCCATGCGCACCATCGGCGATCTGGTGCTGGTGAAGACCTTCAACTACTGAATTCGCCCCTCGCAGGGATGACACGGGACAAGCGATCCATGAGCGACAACACGCCCTCCAGCAGCCAAGACAGCACTCCCACGCCGCCGATGACACCAACGCCGGCCCAGGCCCCGCGCCGTGGTCCGCTGATCGCCATCGGCGCGCTCGCCGCTGCGCTGGTCGCCGGCGGCCTGGCCCTGGCCTTCGGTCTGATCCCCGCCTTCCATTCGGCGCCGGTGGGCACCCTGGAAGCGCCGGCAAGCCCGGAAGTGGTCCGTGACCTCAAGCGCCCGGACGCGCTGATCGAGAGCGCCTCCCTCAGCCAACTGCCCAAGGCCGTGCTGGAAGTGCCGTTGCTGCGCGACGTGCTCACCGAGGACTTCGTCTTCTACTACGAGAACAATGCCGACCGCCTGGGCCTGACCGGCACGCTGCGACGCATCGTCTACGAGCACGACCTGACCCTGAAGGACAGCGTCATCGAGGAGCTGCTCGACCAGCCGTCTCAGGTTGCCCTGTGGCGCGGCGCCGATGGCCGTCTGCGCGACTTCATGGTGGTGCTCAAGCGCGGCGGCCTGGCCAAGGTGCTGGAGCCCGTGGCGAAGGTCGCGGCCGATGACACCCAGCTCAGGAAGGTCGCGGACATCCAGGTGAAAGGCAGCACCACTCCGGTCTACAGCCTGCGCTACGGCGCGGAGAAGACCCTGCTGTTCGTCTCCCGTGGCGATCAGATGCTGGTCCTGTCGAACCCGAAGATGCTCTTCCCCCATCCGGACTACGACAACCTGGGCGAGCCCGATGCCGCCGTCGCCAAGGATCTGGGCGCCGCGCTGGAAGGCGAGCCGCTGTTCGCCAAGGACTTCTCCCTGGAGCCGCTCGGCGAGCTGAAGCAGCGCATCACCCTGGGCGCCGGTGTGCTCGCCATGGGCTACCAGCGCTTCATTCCAACATTCGCCGGCGTGCGCTTCGAGCAGGGAAAGGATGGCTGGCGCAGCTACCTGGCGCTCAATGAAGTCGCCCGCCAGCCGGACCTGGACTTCACCCCTGTCTGGCAGGCCATGCCCATGGGCGCCAGCGCCTGCGTGGCGCTGCCGGTCACCCCGGGGCTGTACGACGACATGCTGGTGAAGCTGGGCGCCGAGCAGAAGATGGCCGCGGCCTTCTCCGAGCACCTGTCCGGCGCCGCCGGCCTTTGCTGGTACCCGGACTCGCGCCTGCACTCGCCACTGCTCGCGGTGAAGCTCGACGCCCCGGCCAGCCCTGAACTGGATGAGCAGTTGGGCAAGCTGTTCGGCAGCATGATCGGCGCCTACGAGGCCAATGTGGAGGGCGGCACTTTCGAGGTGGACAGTCGCGCTGAGGGCGAAGGCCACTTGTGGCAGCGCCAGGTCAGTTCGCGCTTTGGCCAGTACCCGGCCAGCGAGGCGGAGAACCCCGACCAGGTCAGCGGCAACGGTTTCTTCCGCGTCAGCCTGCTGCGCGATGGCAACACCCTGCTGTTCTCCATCGACGACAAGTTGCTGGACAAGGCACGCAACACCCTGGCCAAGCGCTATCCGCCGCTGGCCGACGTGCTGCCCAAGGACGCCCTGGTGCCCGCGTACCTGGCGCCCAAGACGCTGTCCGAGTTGCTCCAGCGCGAGACCCTGGACAGCCTGCCGCAGGACATCGAGCCGGTGTTTCGCAACGCCGCCGACACGCTGCTCCTGCCACGCCTGAAGACCCTCGCCGGCAACGGCTCCTACGCCCTGACGCTGCCGGCTGGCAGCGAGCCCGGCGGCGAGTGGGAGTGGTTGCCGCTGGACTGGAAGGCGCTGTGATCGGGAGGTCTTTCACGCTGCTGGCAGGTCTGCTCGTCGCCACGCTGGCGCACGCGACCGAGCCTGCGCTGGATGCCCGGCAGACCCAGGTGTTCCGCGCCTGGTTCGTGCGCATTGCCGAGGAGCAGCTGCGTCGCGGCCCGAATCCGCGCTGGTACCAGCAGGACTGCGCGGGCCTGGTGCGCTTCGCCGCCAACGAGGCGCTGAAGGTGCACGACGCCAAGTGGCTGCGCGCCAACGGCATGTCCAACCGCTACCTGCCGCCGGAGCTGGAGCTCACCGACGCGCAGCGCAACCTCGCGCAGACCTGGCAGCAGGGCGGCGGCAGGAGCGGCCCCTACGTCAACGCGATCAAACTCATTCAATACAACAGCCAGTTCGTCGGCCGCGACCTCAACCAGGCGCGGCCGGGCGACCTGATGTTCTTCGACCAGGGCGATGACCAGCATCTGATGATCTGGATGGGCCGCGACATCGCCTACCACACCGGCACTCGTACGGCGACCGACAACGGCATGCGCTCGGTCAGCCTGCAACAACTCATGACATGGAAGGACACCCGATGGATACCCGACGAATCCAATCCCAACTTTATCGGCGTCTATCGCTTGTCCTTCCTGACCCGATGAATGCGCTGCGCGGCATTGCCGCAGCCCTGGCCTGCGCCGGCCTGTTCGCCGCCGCGCCCGTGATCGTGCAGGCGGACGACGATGTCCCGGCGAGCGGCTACGCGCCCATGGCCGGCGAGTCGTTCTTCCTGCTCGCCGACAGCAGCTTCGCTTCCGACGAGGTGGCCAAGGTGCGCCTGGAAGCGCCGGGCCGCGACTACCGCCGCTACCGAATGGAGCCTTACGGCGGCGCCGACATCCGCGTCTACCGCATCGACCAGCCGCTGGATTTCCTCAAGCGCCAGAAGAACCTCCACCGTGTGCTGTCCGAGGGGCAGTTCAAGGGCGAGGGCCTGTCCAACACCCTGGCCTACCTGTGGGACAACTGGTACCGCAAGTCGCGTCGGGTGATGCAGCGAACCTTCTCCTACGAATCGCGCCAGCAGGTCACCGCCGTGGTGCCCGAGCTGAAGATGGGCAGCGCCATCGCCGCGCCGACGCCCTACGACGCGCAACCGCAGTACGCGCCGATTCCCGGCCTGCCGATGGTCAGTCAGTTCCGCTACCCGCTGTGGGACGCCAAGCCGATCCAGCCGCCGAAGGAAGTCACCCTCGCCGGTTCCTCCAGCGAATTCATCAACGTCGCCCCGGGCAACGTCTATGTGCCGCTGGGCAAGCTGAAGCCCGGCCTCTACCTGGTCGAAGCGCTGGTGGGCAAATACCGCGCGACCACCGTGGTGTTCGTTTCCAACAGCGTCGCGGTGAGCAAGATCGCCGGCAACGAGCTGCTGGTTTGGACCGCGCGCAAGCATGAAGGTACGCCGGTGGGCGGCGCCAAGGTGCTGTGGACCGACGGCCTGGGCGTGATGAGCAGCGGCAGCAGCGATGCCGATGGCCTGCTGCGCCTGCAGCACGTCAGCCCCGAGCGCTCCTTCGTGATCGGCGAGGACGAGGAGGGCGGTGTCTTCGTTTCCGAGAACTTCTATTACGACAGCGAAATCTACGACACCAAGCTCTACGCCTTCACCGACCGCCCGCTGTACCGTCCGGGCGACTGGGTGTCGCTGAAGATCGTCGGTCGCGAGTTCAAGAACTCCCGCGAATCGCAGTCGCCGCAGAGCGCGCCGCTGCGCCTGTCAGTGATCGACGCCGCCGGCACCACGCTGCAGACGCTGGACCTCAAGTACGACGCCAAGAGCGGCACCCACGGTCGCTTCCAGCTGCCCGCCAACGCCGTCGCCGGCGGCTACGAGCTGCGCTTCGACTATCGCGACCAGACCTACAGCAGCGCCTTCCGCGTCGCCGAGTACATCAAGCCGCACTTCGAGATTTCCCTCGACCTCGCCAAGCCGGACTTCAAGACCGGCGAGCCGGTGAAGGGCAACCTGATCCTCCTCTACCCGGACGGCAAGCCGGTGGCCAACGCGCGCCTGGAGCTCAGCCTGCGCGCCCAGCAGCTGTCCATGGTGGACAACGAATTGCAGTACCTGGGCCAGTTCCCCGTGGAGCTTTCCAGCACGCAGATCACCACCGACGATCAGGGCCGCGCTGCGCTGGACCTGCCGGCGGCGGAGAAACCCAGCCGCTACATGCTCACGGTGTTCGCCAGCGATGGCGCCGCGTACCGGGTGAAGACCAGCAAGGAAATCCTCATCGAGCGGGGCGCCGCACGTTATCGCGTGAGCGCGCCGCAGCGCTTCAGCGCCGCGGGTGACAAGGTCGAGTTCAGCTACGCTGCCGAACAGCAGACGCCGATTCAGCCGTCCGCCTACCGCTGGCTGCGCCTGGAAGACCGCAGCAGCGGCGACGGCGTGGTGGCCGATGGCAAGTTCGCGATCACCTTCGATAAACCCGGCACCTACAGCGTCGAGTTGCGCGACAAGGCCGGCCAACTGCTCGGCGGCACCGGCCACTCGGTCAGCGGCGACGGCGTGAAGGCCGTGCCGGGCACCGTGGAAATCGTCCTCGACAAGGCCGAGTACCAGGCCGGCGACGAAGCGCTCGCACTGATCACCTTCCCCGAGCCGGTGGATGACGCGCTGCTCTCGCTGGAGCGCGACAAGGTCGAGGCTACTGCGCTGCTGTCCAAGGGCGGCGACTGGCTGAAGCTGGAAAAGCTCAACCCGACCCAGTACCGCGCGCGCATTCCGGTGAAGCCGGACTTCTCGCCGAACCTGACCTTCTCCGTGCTCTACACCCGCAGCGGCGACTACAGCTTCCAGAACGCCGGGATCAAGGTTGCCGTGCCGCAGGTGGATATCGCCGTCAGCACCGACAAGGAACGCTACGAGCCGGGCGAGACGGTCACCGTCAACCTCGACACCCGCTACGACGGCAAGCCGGTCTCCAGCCACCTCACCGTGAGCGTGGTGGACGAGATGATCTACGCGCTGCAGCCGGAGATCGCCCCGGGTATCGACCAGTTCTTCTACCACCCGCGCCGCAACAACGTGCGCACCAGCGCGAGCCTCGCGTTCATCAGCTACGACGTGGCATTGCCCGGCACGCCCAGCGCGCCCGGTCGTGCCAACCGCAGCGAGCGTGGCGTGAAGGTGCTGGAGCGCCCGCGCCGCGAGGAAGTCGACACCGCCGCGTGGGAGCCGGAGCTGGTCACCGATTCCAATGGCAAGGCGCAGTTCAAATTCCGCATGCCCGACTCCCTGACCCGCTGGCGCATCACCGCCCGCGCCATGGATGACGAAGGCCAGGTCGGCCAGAAGAAGCAGTTCATCCGCTCCGAGAAACCGCTGTACCTGAAGTGGAGCGGGCCGAAACGCTTCCGCAGCGGCGACGCTCCGGACCTCGGCCTGTTCGTCTTCAACCAGGGTGAGCAGGACGCCAAGGCCGAACTGCTGATCCGCGCCAATGGCGAGGAGAAGACCCAGGCGCTGGAGCTCAAGCGCGGTGTGAATTACATCGCCCTGCCGCAGCAACCGCTCAGCGATGGCGACTGGAGCGTGGAGCTGCGTCAGGATGGCAAGGTGCGTGACAGCCTCGGCGTGCATTTCAGCCTGGTGGCCGACAGCTGGCAGGTGCTGCAGTCCAGGCCGCTGCAGGTGAACGCGCAGAACATCCCGCTGCAACTGCCGGCGGATGCCCGCGACGTGACCCTGCGCCTGGACGACAGCGCCCAGGCGCTGCTGCGCGGCAACCTCGATTCGCTGCTCGATTATCCTTGGGGCGGAGTCGAGCAGACTGCCAGCCAGTTGCTGCCGCTGAGCATCGCCTATCCGATGCTGGCCACTGGCGAGCCGCGCGTGCGCGACCGCCTGCGCCTGATCATGCAGACCAGCCGCCTACGCCTGGTACAGATGGCCGGCCCGGACGCCTACTTCACCTGGTGGGGCGGCGAAGACAACGACGCCTTCCTCACCGCCTACGCCTATTACGCCGACTGGTACGCCAGCCGCGCGCTGGAAATCCAGCTGCCGCCGGACCACTGGCAGCGCGTGCTGGAACTGTATTCCGCGCGCGCCAGCGCCACGCCGCTGCTGCAGCGCGCGCTGATCCTGGCCTTCGCCCGCGACATGCAGTTGCCGGTGCAGACCCTGGTCAGCGGCCTGCTCACCGACCTGGAGAACGCCGGCAACGGCGAGGCGGCGAAGTCCGTGAACGACTTCGACAGCGACGACAGCCTGGTCATGGGCCAGCCGGACTCCGAGCTGGGTCTGGCCGTTGCCCGCGTGCTGACGGCGAGCCTGGCCGAGCAGAGCAAGGTCGCGTTGCCGAAAGGGTTCGCCAAGCAACTGGACGCCGCGCGCCTGAAGGTCAACACCAGCGACCAGCCCTTTGCCCGCGCCGTACAGCTGTACAGCGGCACGGTGGACGCCAACCGCGCCCGCGAGCTGCTGCTCAGCCTGGCGCCGCAGCAGTCCACCGTCGAACGCGCCCTGGCGCTGACCTGGATGCAACGCGCCGTGGCCGATGCCCCGGCTGCCGAGCTGCCCAAGCCGGCGGCGGACTGGAAGGAGCGCCACAGCACCACCGGCGACGCCTTCTGGCAATGGCAGGGCAAGGACGTGCCCGCGCAGCTGGACCTGAGCGCCGCGCCTTCGCGTCCGCTCAACGCTTCGGTGACTTTCCGCAGCGCCGAAGCGCCGGCCAGCCAACTACCGGTAACCATCAAGCGCCGGCTGTTGCGCTTGGTGCCGGGCGAAGACGCATTCGCCTTCAGCGCCGAGGAGCTGGGTGACAAACCGTTGTCCAGCGACGAGCTGTACCTGGACGAAGTGACGCTGACCACCGAGCAGGCGCAGGCCCTGCGCTACGGCATGCTGGAAGTGCCGCTGCCGCCGGGGGCGGACGTCGAGCGCACCACCTGGGGCCTGCAGATCAGCGGCCTGGGCGGCGTCGAGGCGACCAGCCTGGAGCGAGCACGCAACGAGCCGGGTGACCTGTTCTACGGCGTGCCGGTGGACACCCTGGGTGGCGAGCTGCGCTTCCGCCATCTGGTGCGCTTCTCGCAGAAGGGTGAGTTCGTCCTGCCGCCGGCCCGCTACCAGCGCCTCTATGCGCCGCAGGAGCAGGCGCTGGAGCAGCAGCCGGCCCTGGCGAAGATCAAGGTCCAGTAATCCATGCGCGCGCGCCTTGCCGGGCTGATCCTGCTGTTGCCGCTGAGCGCCCTCGCGGCGCCCGGCCTGCAAGAGCAGGCACAGCTGGCCTGGCGCACCGCGCAGGGCGACGAACTGCTGCGGCTCGGGCCGCAGCAGGTGCTCGATCGCCGGCCGTTGCCGGCCGAGCTGCATGCTCCGCTGGGCAGCCTGTGGAAGCTGTTCGTCTATGCCTGGCTCAGCGACACCGGCCAACAGGAGCCGGCCTACGCGTGCCGTGGCGAAAGCAAGGAAGAGGTGTACTGCTGTTCGACAGGGCAGAGCATCGAGCGCGACGCTGCGCTGGTGAAGTCCTGCGGCCTGTACTTCCAGCCGCAACGCCTGGGCATCGACGGTTCTGTCTGGCAGCAGTACTGGCAGGCGCGCCATGCGCCGGCCTGGATCACCCAACTGGACAAATTGGCGCCGCAGACCCAAGTGCCGGTCACCGAACTGCTCGATCAACTGCAGCACCTGCCGGCCCAGGATCAGGCGCGCAAGGTGTTGCTCGATGTTAGCCTGGCCGCCGACGACGGGCGCGCTCCCGCCGCCCTGGGTGGACGCCTGCGGGTGAAGACCTGGAGCTGGGACGAAGACGGCCAGCGCGAAGGCGGCTTTGCCGGTTGGCTGATCGACGGCACGCCGCTCTGGGCGCGCGGACCGGGCACCAGCAAGACGGTTCTGGCCAAGTACGGCAGCGCCATCGGTGCCGCGCTGCCGGCGCCCTGGCCCCGCGATCCGGGGCGCTGCGTCGAGGTCGGATTGTTCAGCCGCTATCCGCTGAAGGAGGTCTATGGCGCGCGCAATCAGCCCGCAGCCGAAGGCCTGCTGACGGGCCGGCAGAGCGTGCTGTTCGCCAATGGCGTTCGACTCGAAGTGAACAGCAGCAGTGATCTTTTCCTTGAACGCGATGTGCAGGGGCCGCGTCTGACGGCCCGCCTGTCCCGCGAGGAATATGTTGCCCGCGTACTCGACCGCGAAGCTTCCGCCACGCCGCCGGAAGCAGCCAAGGCGCTGGCGGTGACCATCCGCACCTATCTGTTGCAGAACGGCGCCCCGCGCGGCGATTGCCTGAGCATCGACGACAGCAGCCAGCGCCAGCGCGTGGCGCCGCGCCCGGCCAGCGAGGCGGCGCGCGGCATCGCCGCCTGGACCGCCGATCTGGTGCTGGCCGGCGGCACCGTCACCTACCATTCGGACGAGGCGGGGCAGTCGAAACTGTCCTGGCGCGACGCCCAGGAACAGGCCGCCAAGGGCCTGCGCTATGACGCGATCCTCGCCCGCGCTTTCCCGCGCACCAGCCTCAGCCGCTGGAGCAACCCGACCGCCGCCTGCCAGCCGCTGCCCGAGGCCGAGCGTTGGCTCAAGGTGCAGCGCCGCGAGTGGCGACCACGCCTGGAAGGCGAGGCGGGTTATGAAGAGTTGCAGTCCTTCGCCGTGTGCCGGCTGAGCAGTGGCCGGCCCTACGTCGACCGCGAACGCCAGCGCATCTATGTGCGCGGCCTGTACTCCCAGCAGGACCGCCTCGACCTGGCTCATGAATACCTGCACCTGGCCTTCCAGGCGCACCCCAATGGACAAGACGAGGGCTACGTGGAAAACCTGGCCCGTCGCCTGATACTGGAATGATCAGCATGAAACTCGCCCACGTGCTCCGCCTGTCCCTGCTCGCCAGCCTGATCCCGCTGGGCGTGCAGGCCGCCGAATCGCCGATCAGCCTGGATACCCCGCTGGGCGGCTGGCGCTCGGGCGACGGCGACAAGGCCGACTTCCGGCAGACGGTGAACTACCCGGCGTCCTCGGTGAACTCGCGGGAGGACCAATCCGATACCGCGCGCATCCGCGGCGAGATCCGGGGGCTGCCCAAGGACAGCAAGGAGCCGGCGCGCCTGGTGGTCAACGGTGTGGCCATGCCGATGCGGGTCGAGGGCGACGGCAGGTTCGACCGTCCGTTCGCCTTCCCGGCGGGCTCCAACAGCGTCGAAGTCGTCAGCCCGGACGGCCAGCAGCGCAAGCGCGTGCAGTTCTACCACGGCGGCGGGGGCGGCGAAGTGGCGGCCAAGCTGCGGGTCATGCTGTCCTGGGATTCGGACAATACCGACCTCGACCTGCACCTGGTGACGCCCGATGGCGGGCACGTCTGGTACGGCAACCGCTCGCTGCCCAACGGCGCGGCCCAGGACGTCGACGTGACCACCGGCTATGGCCCGGAAATCATCGCCAGCCCGACTCCGCTCAAGGGGCAGTACCTGGTCTACGTGAACTACTACGGTGGCGGCTGGAGTTCGGACGAAAGCTCCGGTGACGTGAATGCGGCCAAGCCGCTGACCACGGCGCAGGTCACCATCGTCACGGAGGAGGGCACGGTGAACGAGAAGCAGGAGTCCTTCCTCATCCCGATGCGCCAGCCGGGCGAGCTGACACTGGTCAAGCGGTTCAGTTATCCATAAATGAATGTTCAGGCCTGCGTAGGAGCGGACTTTGTCCGCGATGGCATCCGGCGCGATTCGGACCTATCGCGGACGGAGTCCGCTCCTACGTAACGTCTGAATCAGGCGTTCTGGTCTGCCTGCCACGCCTCGATCACTTCCTGCGCCGCGCGGAAGGCATCGATGGCTGCCGGGACGCCGGCGTAGACTGCGCAATGCAGGAGCGCTTCACGAATCTCCTCCACCGTGCAGCCGTTGTTCAACGCGCCGCGCACGTGGCCTTTCAGCTCCTGCGGGCACTTGAGCGCGGTCAGCGCGGCCAGGGTGATCAGGCTGCGGGTCTTGCGCGGCAGGCCGTCGCGGTTCCACACGCCGCCCCAGGCGTGTTCGTTGACGAAGTCCTGCAGCGGCTGGGTGAACTCGGTGGCATTGCCCAGGGCGCGGTCCACGAAGGCGTCGCCCATCACTTCGCGACGAACCTGTTCGCCGGCCTTGCGGTTATCGTTGCTCACTTCTGACTCCTTCAGAGACCTTCCAGACGCACCCGGGCAGTACCGGAGCGCAGCATGTTGAGTTGTTCGGCAGCGGCTTTCGAGACATCAATGATCCGCCCGCGGCCGAATGGCCCGCGGTCGTTGATGCGCACCACGACGCTGCGGCCATTGTCGAGGTTGGTTACCCGCACCCGCGTGCCAAAGGCCAGCGTGCGATGGGCGGCGGTGAGGGCGTTCTGATTGAAGCGTTCGCCGCTGGCGGTGCGCTTGCCATGGTGGGCCTTGCCGTAATAGGACGCGGTGCCTTCGGCGCGGTAGCCGCGGCCGGAGACCTCCGTTTCGCTGTCGTAAGACGTGGTGCTACAGCCGGCCAGCAGGGCCAGGCAGCCGACGAGGGCCATGGGTCGCAGCATCGAACCTCCGGACGAAAAAACGCCGGGCAAGCCCGGCGTCGTTGAAGTGTGGGCTCAGGCTTCGAGCTTCTTCTTCAGCAGTTCGTTCACTTGTGCCGGGTTGGCCTTGCCCTTGGCGGCCTTCATGGCCTGGCCGACGAAGAAGCCGAACATCTTGCCGCGCTTGGCTTCGTCGCTGGCGCGGTACTGTTCGACCTGCTCGGCGTTGGCCGCCAGTACGTCATCCAGCAGCTTCTCGACGGCGCCGGAATCGGTGTTCTGTACCAGGTCCTTGGCCTTGATGATCTCGTCCGGCGAGCCTTCGCCCTCGGCCAGGGCGGCGAACACGGTCTTGGCCGCCTTGCCGTTGATGGTGCCGTCCTTCAAGCGCAGGATCATCTGGCCCAGGTGCTCGGCGGAAACCGGCGACTGTTCGATTTCCAGGCCGTCCTTGTTGAGCAAGCTGGAAAGCTCGCCCATCACCCAGTTGGCAGCCAGCTTGGCATCGCCACAGATGGCCTGGACCTGTTCGAAGTAGTCGGCCATCTCGCGGCTGGCGGACAGCACGCTGGCGTCATAGGCGGACAGGCCGTACTGGCTCTCGAAGCGCTCGCGCTTCTGGTCCGGCAGTTCCGGCAGGTTGGCGCGCAGGTCGTCGAGGAAGGCGCGCTCGATCACCACCGGCAACAGGTCCGGGCAGGGGAAGTAACGGTAGTCGTTGGCTTCTTCCTTGCTGCGCATGGAGCGCGTTTCGTCCTTGTTCGGGTCGTACAGGCGGGTTTCCTGCACGACCTTGCCGCCGTCCTCTATCAGCTCGATCTGGCGCTGCACTTCGTGGTTGATCGCCTTCTCGATGAAGCGGAAGGAGTTCACGTTCTTGATCTCGGCACGGGTGCCGAACGCGGCCTGGCCCTTCGGGCGTACCGACACGTTGCAGTCGCAACGCAGCGAGCCTTCGGCCATGTTGCCGTCGCAGATGCCGAGGTAGCGCACCAGGGCGTGGATCGCCTTGACGTAGGCCACGGCTTCCTTGGCGCTACGGATGTCCGGCTCGGAGACGATCTCCAGCAACGGGGTGCCGGCGCGGTTCAGGTCGATGCCGCTCATGCCGTGGAAGTCTTCGTGCAGGCTCTTGCCGGCGTCCTCTTCCAGGTGCGCGCGGGTGATGCCGACGCGCTTGACGGTGCCGTCTTCCAGGGTGATGTCCAGGTGCCCCTTGCCGACGATGGGATGGTCCATCTGGCTGGTCTGGTAGCCCTTGGGCAGGTCCGGGTAGAAGTAGTTCTTGCGCGCGAAGACGTTGCGTTCGGCGATTTCGGCGTTGATCGCCAGGCCGAACTGGCAGGCCATGCGCACGGCTTCCTGGTTCAGTACCGGCAGGGTGCCGGGCATGGCCAGGTCGATCAGGCTGGCCTGGGTGTTCGGCGCGGCGCCGAAGGTAGTGGCGCTACCGGAGAAGATCTTCGATTGGGTGGAGAGCTGTGCGTGGATTTCCAGCCCGATTACTGTTTCCCATTGCATATCGTAATCCTTCCTCAGAACCCGGCCGGTGCTTGTTTGTGCCAGTCGCTGACCAGTTGGTACTGGTGCGCGACGTTGAGCAGGCGGCCTTCCTGGAAGTACGGCGCGAGCAGTTGGACACCTACCGGCAGGCCGTCGACGAAGCCCGCGGGCATGGACAGGCCCGGAATGCCGGCGAGGTTGGCGGTGATGGTGTAGATGTCTTCCAGGTACTGGGCGACCGGGTCGTTGTTCTTCTCGCCCAGTTTCCAGGCCGGGTTTGGCGTGGTCGGGCCGAGGATGACGTCGACTTCGGCGAAGGCGCTGACGAAATCGTTCTTGATCAGACGACGAATCTTCTGAGCCTTCAGGTAATAAGCGTCGTAGTAACCGGCGGAAAGCGCGTAGGTGCCGACCATGATGCGGCGCTTCACTTCGGCGCCGAAGCCTTCGGCGCGGGAGCGCTTGTACAGGTCCTGCAGGTCCTTCGGATTCTCGCAGCGGTAGCCGTAGCGAACGCCGTCGAAGCGCGACAGGTTGGAGCTGGCTTCTGCGGGCGCGATCACATAATAGGCAGGGATCGCGTGCTGCATGTTCGGCAGGGAGATGTCCTTGACCACCGCGCCGAGCTGCTTGAGCTGCTCGACCACCTTCATCACCGCGTCGGCGATGCGGCTGTCCAGGCCCGCGCCGAAGTACTCCTTCGGCAGGCCGATGCGCAGGCCGGTCAGCGGCTTGGTCAGGCCGGCCAGGTAGTCGTCCACCGGCTGGTCGACGCAGGTGGAGT
Organism: Pseudomonas sp. DP-17; assembly: GCF_022380625.1. Classification (NCBI taxonomy): domain Bacteria; kingdom Pseudomonadati; phylum Pseudomonadota; class Gammaproteobacteria; order Pseudomonadales; family Pseudomonadaceae; genus Pseudomonas; species Pseudomonas sp. DP-17. Next base: position 104,289 of record NZ_JAKSXG010000016.1, on the reverse strand, counting down.
CCTTCGGATCGAAGCCGGCCATGGCGCCGAGCATCAGCGCGCAGTCCTCGGCGGTGCGGGCCAGCGGACCGCCCTGATCGAGGCTGGAGGCATAGGCGATCATGCCCCAGCGGGACACGCGGCCGTAGGTCGGCTTGATGCCGGTGAGGTTGGTCAGCGCGGCCGGCTGGCGGATCGAGCCGCCGGTGTCGGTGCCGGTGGCGGCCGGGATCAGGCGCGCGGCCACGGCGGCGGCGGAACCGCCGGAGGAACCGCCCGGCACGCGGGAGGTGTCCCAGGGGTTCTTCACCGGGCCGTAGTGGCTGGATTCGTTGGCCGAGCCCATGGCGAACTCGTCCATGTTCAGCTTGCCCAGGCTCACGGTACCGGCGTCGGCCAGGCGTTCGACGACAGTCGCATCGTAGGGCGAGACGAAGGCGTCGAGGATCTTCGAGCCGCAGCTGGTGCGCACACCCTGGGTGCAGAACAGGTCCTTGTGGGCGATCGGTGCGCCCAGCAGGGCACCGGTTTCGCCTTTGGCGCGCCGCTCGTCGGCCGCCTTGGCCTGGGCCAGCGCGCTTTCCTCGGTAACGGTGATGAAGCTGTTCAGCTGCGGGTCGAGCTGCTGGATGCGCGCGAGCAGGGCAGTGGTCAGTTCCTGGGCGGAGAATTGCTTGTCGGCGAGTCCGCGGGCGACTTCGGCGAGGGTCAATTGATGCAGCATATGTCCGTGTCCTTAGCGCTTACTCGATGACTTTCGGGACGAGGTAAAGGCCGTCTTCCACTGCCGGCGCGATGGCCTGGTAGGCTTCGCGGCGGTTCTCCTCGGTGACTTCGTCGGCGCGCAGGCGCTGCGTGGCTTCCAGCGGGTGGGCCAGGGGCTCCACGCCGTCGGTATCGACCGCCTGCATGGCGTCGATCAGGCCGAGGATGTTGTTGAGCGTGTCGGTGGTGCGCGAAATGTCAGCTTCCTCCAGGCCCAGGCGGGCGAGGTGGGCGATCTTTTCCACGTCGGAGCGTTCAAGCGCCATCGGGGTCTCCAGCTAGAGCGGCCCGGTTCGAACTGGACCTGGCCGGAAGGAATGAGGGGGCAGGGAACAGAACCCGCGGCAGACGGTCGAAGGCCGCTGGGACGGGCCTGCAGGCCCGAAAAACGAGGAATCTAGCATAAATTGGCGCCTTGCCCAAAACCCCCGTGATTGTTAGAGTTTGCCGCACTTTTTTACCCGCGCACTTTTCACCCACGCGCCACCTACGGGTTTCTTTCCAATGTTCAAAAAACTGCGTGGCATGTTCTCCAGTGATCTGTCGATCGACCTGGGCACTGCCAATACCCTTATTTATGTGCGCGAGCGCGGCATCGTCCTGAACGAACCGTCCGTGGTCGCCATTCGTAGCCATGGCAGCCAGAAGAGCGTCGTCGCGGTCGGTACCGAAGCCAAGCGCATGCTGGGTCGTACCCCGGGCAATATCGCCGCCATTCGTCCGATGAAGGACGGCGTGATCGCCGACTTCAGCGTCTGCGAGAAGATGCTGCAGTACTTCATCAACAAGGTGCACGAGAACAGCTTCCTGCAGCCCAGCCCGCGCGTGCTGATCTGCGTGCCGTGCAAGTCCACCCAGGTGGAACGCCGCGCCATCCGTGAATCGGCCCTGGGCGCCGGCGCCCGTGAGGTGTACCTGATCGAAGAACCGATGGCAGCGGCCATCGGCGCCGGCCTGCCGGTGGAAGAGGCCCGTGGTTCCATGGTCGTCGACATCGGCGGCGGCACCACCGAGATCGCCCTGATCTCCCTCAACGGCGTGGTCTACGCCGAGTCCGTCCGCGTCGGCGGCGACCGCTTCGACGAAGCCATCGTCACCTACGTGCGCCGCAACTACGGCAGCCTGATCGGCGAATCCACCGCCGAGCGCATCAAGCAGGAAATCGGCACCGCCTTCCCGGGCGGCGAAGTCCGCGAAGTCGACGTCCGTGGCCGTAACCTGGCCGAAGGCGTACCGCGCAGCTTCACCCTGAACTCCAACGAAGTGCTCGAAGCGCTGCAGGAATCCCTGGCGACCATCGTCCAGGCGGTCAAGAGCGCCCTGGAACAGTCCCCGCCGGAACTGGCTTCGGACATCGCCGAGCGCGGCCTGGTACTGACCGGTGGCGGCGCGCTGCTGCGCGACCTGGACAAGCTGCTGGCCCAGGAAACCGGCCTGCCGGTGATCGTCGCCGAAGACCCGCTGACCTGCGTCGCCCGTGGCGGCGGCAAGGCGCTGGAAATGATGGACCGTCATTCGATGGACCTGCTTTCCACCGAATAAGGTGGGAGGTCCTGTAAAGGTCGGTTGACGTTTCGCCCGCGCTGGTGAAACTTCAACCGACCTTGCACAGCTAGGAGCCGGTCATCAAACCGATATTCTCCAAAGGGCCCTCGCTGGGCGCGCGCCTGCTGGTGCTCGCCGTCCTGTCGGTCGCCTTGATGGTGGTCGATGCCCGCTTCGATTATCTGAAACCGGTACGCAGCCAGATGGGCCTCGTGCTGAGTCCCTTCTATGGCATTGCCGACTTCCCCGTTCGTGCCTGGGAAGGGGTGCGCGACCAGTTCACCAGCCGCAGCGAGCTGCTGGCCGAGAACGAGCGCCTGAAGGCCGAGCAGTTGCTGATGCAGCGTCGCCTGCAGAAGCTGGCCACCCTCACCGAACAGAACGTGCGCCTGCGCGAGCTGCTCAACTCCTCCGCCCTGGTCGACGACAAGGTGCTGGTGGGCGAGCTGATCGGTGTCGACCCGAACCCCTTCACCCAGCGCATCCTGATCGACAAGGGCGAGAAGGACGGCGTGTTCCAGGGGCAGCCGGTGCTCGACGCCAGCGGCCTGATGGGCCAGGTGGTCGAGGTCATGCCCTACACCGCTCGCGTGCTGCTGCTGACCGATACCACCCACAGCATCCCGGTGCAGGTGAACCGCAATGGCCTGCGCGCCATCGCCGTGGGCACCGGCAACCCGGAGCGCCTGGAGCTGCGCTACGTCGCCGATACCGCCGACATCAAGGAAGGCGACCTGCTGGTCAGCTCCGGCCTTGGCCAGCGCTTCCCGGCCGGTTATCCGGTGGCAGTGGTAAAGGAAGTGCAGCACGACACGGGCGGGCCCTTTGCCACCATCCGCGCCGTGCCGACCGCCAAGATGAACCGCAGCCGCTACGTGTTGCTGGTCTTCAGCGACAGCCGTACCCCCGAGCAGCGTGCCACCGATGCCGCCGAGGCCCAGGCCGAGGCCGACCGCAAGGCCGCCGAGTCAGGCACGCCGGCGCTGCCTGCACCGGGCACTCCGGCAGCCCAGTCGCATGATGGCGCGCAGTCGGCTGCTCCTGCCGCTCCTGCTGCTCCTGCTGCTCCCGCCGCGCAGCCCGTCCATCCGGCCGCTACCAATGGCGCGGCCCCTGCCGCGCCTACCGGTGCGCCGGCATCGCACCCGGATGCAAGGACCCGTCACTGATGGCGGCCCAGGGCTCGAACAACGGCTGGGCGATCTGGCTCACCCTGCTCGCAGCGTTGCTGCTGTCGGTGGCGCCGATGCCAAGCTTCATGGAGATCGGCCGCCCGCTGTGGCTGGCAATGTTCCTGACGTACTGGGTGCTCTACCTGCCGCACAAGGTTGGCATGCTCACCGCCTGGGTATTCGGCGTCGCTGAAGACGTGCTCTACGGCAGCCTGCTGGGGCAGAACGCCCTGATCCTCAGTCTGATCATCTGCCTGGTGCTGTCACTGCACCAGCGCCTGCGCATGTTCCCCATCTGGCAGCAATGCCTGGTGTTGCTGGTGGTGTTCGGTCTCGCCCAACTGGTCCAGCTGTGGATCAGTGCCCTGACCGGCAACCGCCCGCCGACCCTGGTGTTCCTCCTGCCGGCACTGATCAGCGCCTTGCTCTGGCCCTGGGTCTATACGCTGCTGCGGGCCCTGCGGCTGCGCCTGAACATCAACTGATCGCCCCCGTTGCGGGGGAATCGCCGGGCCCGCACTGCGCGGATCCGCTTCGGAGTCTCTATGGCCCAGTTGTACCTCGCTTCCAGTTCGCCGCGCCGCCGCGAGCTGCTTACCCAGATCGGCCTGCCGTTCCACATAGTGCCCGCGTCCATCGATGAAACGCCGGAGTCCGGCGAGTCCGCGCAGGCCTATGTCGAGCGCCTGGCGCGCAGCAAGGCGCTGGCCGGGCTGAACTTCCTCGCCCAGCGCGCCGACGTCTGTGTGCTCGGCGCCGATACCGCCGTGGTGCTGGACGGCCGCATCCTCGGCAAGCCCGTGGATCGTGAAGACGCCCTGGCCATGCTGCAGGCGCTGTCCGGCCGCGAACACGAAGTGTTGACCGCTGTGGCAGTGGCCGACCGGGATCGTTGCGAGGCGCGCGTGGTCAGCAGCCGAGTGACTTTCCGCGAGGTGTCCGTCGAGGAAGCCGAGCGCTACTGGGAAACCGGCGAACCGCAGGATAAGGCCGGTGGCTATGCTATCCAGGGGCTCGCGGCGGTCTTCGTCAGCCGCGTCGAGGGCAGCTACAGCGCCGTGGTCGGCCTGCCTCTTTGCGAAACCTCTGCATTGCTGGCTGACTTCTCCATTCCTAGCTGGCAGTCTTGATCGGAAAGTAGCGCTGGCAAGACTCCGGGCGCGATAAGGAAGGGCGCATGAGCGAAGAGATCCTGATCAATATCACGCCGATGGAATCGCGCGTGGCGGTGGTGGAGAACGGCGTCCTGCAGGAGGTCCACGTCGAGCGCACGCTGCGCCGCGGGATAGTCGGCAACATCTACAAGGGCAAGGTCGTGCGCGTGCTTCCCGGCATGCAGGCGGCTTTCGTCGATGTTGGCCTCGAGCGTGCGGCCTTCATCCATGCCGCGGAGATTTCCACCCGCGAGGGCAGCGCCGTGGAGAGCATCGGTGCGCTGGTCCACGAAGGGCAGAGCCTGGTGGTTCAGGTCACCAAGGACCCCATCGGCACCAAGGGCGCGCGCCTTACCACGCACCTGTCGATCCCCTCGCGCTACCTGGTCTACATGCCGCGCACCAGCCATGTCGGCATTTCCCTGAAGATCGAGGATGAACACGAGCGCGAGCGCCTCAAGCAGGTGGTCGCCAAATGCGTCGAGGCCGAAGGCATCGTCGAGCGCGGCGGATTCATCCTGCGTACGGCGGCCGAGGGCGCCGGCGAGGACGAGATCCTCGCCGATATCCGCTATCTGCGCCGTTTATGGGATCAGATCGACGCGCAGATCCAGACCGTCGGTGCGCCGACGATGATCTACGAAGACCTCTCCCTGGCCCTGCGCACCCTGCGGGACCTGGTGAACCCGCGTATCGAGAAGATCCGCGTCGATTCCCGGGAGAACTTCCAGAAGATCACGCAGTTCGTCGAAGAACTGATGCCGGAAATCGCCGACCGCCTGGAGCACTACCCGGGTGAGCGGCCGATCTTCGACCTCTACGGCGTGGAGGACGAGGTGCAGAAGGCGCTGGAGCGCAAGGTGCTGCTCAAGTCCGGCGGCTACCTGATCATCGACCCGACCGAGGCGATGACCACCATCGACGTGAACACCGGCGCCTTCGTCGGTCACCGCAACCTCGAAGAGACCATTTTCAAGACCAACCTCGAGGCGGCCACCGCCATCGCTCGCCAGCTGCGCCTGCGCAACCTGGGCGGGATCATCATCATCGACTTCATCGACATGGAAGACGAAGAGCACCGCCGCCAGGTCCTGCGGACCCTGGAGAAGCAGCTCGAACGCGACCATGCCAAGACCAACATCATCGGCATCACCGAGCTGGGCCTGGTGCAGATGACCCGCAAGCGCACCCGCGAAAGCCTGGTCCAGGTGCTCTGCGAGCCCTGCCCGAGCTGCCAGGGGCGCGGCATGCTGAAGACACCCGAGACCATCTGCTACGAAATATTCCGCGAAATCCTCCGCGAGGCGCGCGCCTACCAGGCCGATTCCTACCTGGTGCTGGCCAACCAGAAGGTCGTCGATCGCCTGCTTGACGAGGAGTCGGGCAACGTCGCCGATCTGGAGCTGTTCATCGGCCGCCCCATCAAGTTCCAGGTCGAGGCCATGTATTCCCAGGAGCAGTACGACGTGGTCCTGCTTTGAGTCGCGGGTCGCACAACGTGGAATTCCGGCAGGAGGCCGCTGTGCAATGGGGTTTTTCGGAGCTTTGCCTGACGCACACTGTCAGACCTGGTTCGACCTTGCATGGCTGGGAGGCCGCTCGATGACCCTTTGTTTCGCTTCACAGGCAGCCGACTGACATGGAACGCGCCGGCCGCCTGTTCGCCACTTCCCTGCGCATCGTCCTGGGCCTTCTGGCGCTGGGCCTGGTGCTGCTTGCGCTGTATGTCAGCCTCGGCCGGCAACTGGTGCCGCTGGTGGCGGAGTACCGCGACGAGCTGGCGCAGAAGGCCAGTGAACAGCTGGGGTTGCCGGTAACCGTCGGCGCGCTGGAGGGGCACTGGCATGCCTTCAGCCCGATCATCGTGGTGCGCGACATCCAGTTGGGTGATGGCAGCGATTCGCTGCGCCTGGAGCGCGTGCGCCTGACTCCGGATATTCTCGGCAGCGTGATGGCGCGCCAGCCGCGCATCGACAGCCTGGAGCTGGAAGGCCTGCACCTGACCCTGCGCGAGGACGAGGACGGCAAGTGGCACGCCGATGGCCTGCCCAGCCGTGGCGGCGACACCGATCCGCGCAAGCTCATCGACCTGTTGCTCACTCCGCGTCGCCTGTCGCTGATGGATAGCCAGCTGACCGTGCTGCCGCAGCAGGCCAATCCGCTGTCGCTGTCTTATGTGGGCATGACGCTGCGCAGCGGCAGCCGCCAGCGCCTCGAGGCGCGCCTGAGCTTGCCCAGCGGCGAGCCAGTGGCGGCTCGATTGGAGACCCGCCTGAACCGGGACGACTGGGCGAAGAGCTCAGTGGAGCTATACCTCAGCCTGCCTCAGGCCGACTGGGCCAAGTGGCTGCCCGAACGCCTTACCGGTGCCTGGAAGCTGTCCCAGGCCAAGGCTGGCGGCGAATTCTGGGCGACCGTCGACCAGGGCGTGCCGGTAGCTGCCGTAGCGCGCCTGAATGCGCCGAAGATCGAAGCCGCGCTGGGTGACCGCAAGCCGGTCAGCCTCAGCGACCTGGGCGTCACGCTGTTCTTCCAGAAGAAGGGTGACGACCTTGACCTGCGTGTCGCCGACCTGGCGGCGAACCTCGGCGAAACCCGCTGGGGTGAAGTGGAAATGGAGCTTTCCCGCCGCATGAAGGGCGAGGAACACTGGCAGTTGCGCGCCGACCGCCTCGACCTGACGCCACTGGGGCCGACCATCACCGCCCTGGCGCCGCTGCCGGACAAGGCCGTCGAATGGCTGGACGGCTTGAAGCCACACGGCGTGCTGCACAATGTCAACTTCGACTACTGGCCGCAACGCGAAGGCGCCGAGCGCGTGGCCTACGCCGCCAACCTGGAAAAGGTCGGCGTCAGCGCCTTCCATGACGTGCCCGCGGTGGCCAACGTCGACGGCACCTTCAGTGGAAACCTGGGCGGCGGCACGCTCGATGCCAACGCCCAGGACTTCATGCTGCACCTCGCGACCCTGTTCCCCGAGCCCTGGCGCTACCGCAGCGCTCATGCCCGGCTGTTCTTCCAGCTCAACGACGAAGCCTTCACCCTCGGCAGCCACCTGATGCAGGTGGAAGGCGAGGAGGGCACCCTCGCCGGCGACATGCTGATTCGCCTGATGCGCGACCCGGAGCTCGAGGACTACATGGATTTGCGCGTCGGCATGAGTAACGGCGACGCGCGCTACACCGGCAAGTACCTGCCCACTGTCATCCCGCAGATGAGCAAGGACCTCGCCGCCTGGCTCAAGAACTCGATCAAGAGCGGCCGCATCGAGCAGGGCTACTTCCTCTGGCAGGGGTCGCTGCAAAAACACTCGGCACCCGAGGCCCATGCCATGACCTTGTACTTCAAGGTCCACGACGGCGTGCTCGACTATCAGCCCGGCTGGCCGGGCCTGAGCAAGGCCGAGGGCGAAGTGCGCGTCGAGGACACCGGCGTCAGCATCAACGCGACCAGCGGGCAAATTCTCAATAGCCGGGTGCGCGATGTTTCGGTGGAGATCCATCACTCCAATCCGGGCGAGGTGGCCCACCTGCACGTGAACGGCGACATCGAAAGCAACCTCGTCGATGGCCTGAAGATCCTCCAGGATTCGCCGATCGGTGCGACCCACACCTTTGCCGGCTGGGAAGGCTCGGGCGACCTGAACGGCCACCTCAACCTGGATATTCCCCTGGCCAAGGGCGAGGCGAGCAAGGCGCGGGTGATAGTCGACTTCGACACCGACAAGGCTCGACTGAAGATTGCCAAGCCCGAGCTGGACCTCGAACAGGTCAAGGGCAAGTTCCGCTACGACACCGACAGCGGGCTGAGTGGGCAGAATGTCGCCGCCCTGGTGCTGGGTTCGCGCGTGACCGGCAGCATCCGCGCCGAAGGCCGCAATGGCGTACCCCGCACGCGTGTGCTGGTCGGCGGCCAGGTGCCGATCAAGACCCTGCTCGACTGGGGCAGGGTGCAGAAGCAACTGCCGGTGGACGGCCGCGTGCCGTTCCAGCTCAACCTGCTGCTCGACGGCAAGGACAGCCAGTTGCAGGTGGCTTCCAACCTGCAGGGCGTCACCATCGATCTGCCGGCGCCGCTGGGCAAGGCCGCACAGGAAACCCGCGACAGCGAATGGCGTATGACTCTGGACGGCGCCGAGCGGCGCTACTGGGCTACCTACGGTGATCGCGCCAGCCTGGCGTATGCCGCTCCGGCGGATCAGCCGCTCGCCGGCCGAGGTGTGCTGCGCCTGGGGGGCGACCCCGCCGTGCTGCCGAATTGGAACGGCGTGCAGGTGCGCGGGAAAATCGACGAGGTCGATGCCGACGCCTGGATGGCCGTCGCGAAAAAGTACTCCAACACCGGCGTCGAAGGCGCAGCGGGTCTGTTGCGTGGCGCTGACCTGCAGATCGGCCGCTTCAAGGGCTTCGGCCAGACCTTGGAAAACCTCACGCTGGACCTTGCCCGGGTCGACAGCAGCTGGCAGGTCGGTGTGGTCAGCTCGCTGGCCTCGGGAAAGGTCACCTTGCCCGACAGCAAGGTAAAGCCGATCCAGATCGCCCTGGACCGCATCGACCTGCCCAAGGGCGAGGCCATCGACTCCGAGAAGGCGGTGGAAGCGCCGGACCCACTGGCGAAGATCGACCCGCGCACGCTGCCGCCGATGGATGTGACTATTCGCCAGGTGCTGAAGGCCGGCAAACCGGTCGGCGCCTGGAGCTTCAATGTGCGGCCGACGCCCACCGGCCTCGGCTTCAATAACGTGAACCTGGACCTTCGCGGCCTGTCGGTGAAGGGCAACCTGCGCTGGGACGGCATGGAAGCCAGCGCCCGCAGTACCTTCCAGGGCCAGCTCGAAGGCAAGAACATGGGCGACGTGCTCAAGGCCTGGGATTTCGCTCCCAGCGTGACCAGCGAGCGCTTTCGCGTAGACATCAATGGCAACTGGCCGGGCTCCCCGGCGGCCCTGAACCTGCGGCGCTTCGGCGGCACCCTCGACGCCAGCCTGCGCAAGGGCCAGTTCGTCGAAGTGGAGGGCGGCGCCAACGCCCTGCGCGTGTTCGGCCTGCTCAACTTCAACGCGATCAACCGCCGCCTGCGCCTGGACTTCTCCGACCTGCTCGGCAAAGGCCTGAGCTACGACCGCGTGAAGGGCGTGCTTACCGCCACCGACGGCGTCTATTTTACCCGTGAGCCGCTGCGGCTGGACGGCCCGTCCAGCAACCTGGAGCTCAACGGCACTCTGGACCTGGCCCACGACCAGATCGACGCCAAGTTGCTGGTGACCTTGCCGGTGACCAATAACCTGCCGCTGGCGGCGCTGATCGTCGGCGCGCCGGCCATTGGTGGCGCGCTGTTCGTGGTGGACAAGCTGCTGGGCGACAGGGTCGCGCGCTTCGCCAGCGTGCAGTACAGCGTCAAGGGCCCGTGGCAGAGCCCCACCATCGCTTTCGAGAAACCCTTCGAAAAACCTCATTGAGCAGACTGGCCGGGCATCGGTTAGCATGAAACCCAGGCATTACCGGAGCTAGCCATGTCCATTGCCGTCATCCAGATGGTCAGCCAGGACGATGTCCCGGCCAATCTCGCCGCCGCCCGTCGCCTGCTCGAACAGGCCGCCGAGCGTGGCGCGCGCCTCGCCGTGCTGCCGGAAAACTTCGCCGCCATGGGCCGCCGCGACCTCGCCGAGATCGGCCGCGCCGAAGCCCGGGGGGAAGGCCCGATCCTGCCCTGGTTGAAAAGCACCGCCCGCGACCTCAGGTTGTGGATAGTCGCCGGCACCCTGCCGCTGCCGCCCGAAGGCCAGCCGGACGCCAAGGCCAATGCCTGTTCGCTGCTGGTGGACGAGCGAGGCGAAGTGGTGGCGCGCTACGACAAGCTGCACCTGTTCGACGTGGACGTCGCCGACACCCGTGGCCGCTATCGCGAGTCGGACGACTACGCCTTCGGCCGGCGCGTGGTGGTGGCGGATACGCCGGTTGGGCGGCTGGGGCTGACGGTCTGCTACGACCTGCGTTTCCCTGAGCTCTACACCGCGCTGCGCGAGGCCGGCGCGGAACTGATCAGCGCCCCTGCGGCCTTCACCGCGGTGACCGGCGCGGCGCACTGGGAAATCCTTGTCCGTGCCCGCGCCATCGAAACCCAGTGCTACTTGCTGGCAGCCGGGCAGGGCGGCGCCCATCCCAAGGGACGGGAAACCTGGGGCCAGTCGGCCATCGTCGATCCCTGGGGGCGTATCCTCGCCGAACAGGCCAAGGGTGAGGCCGTGCTGCTGGCCGAGCGCGACAGCGAGGAACAGGCGGCGGTCCGGCAGCGCATGCCGATTGCCCGGCACCGAAGATTTTTCCCGCCGGTCGAACCACGACCGGCGCGCACGGAGTGAATATGAGCGAACTGTTGTCATCCGTCAGTCAGCACCTGCTGGCCCCCGGTGGTCTGGATATCGACCAGCTGTCGCCGATCCTGCATGAGCTGAGCGGGCCCGGCATCGATGCCGCCGACCTTTACTTCCAGAGCCAGGTCTCCGAGTCCTGGATGCTGGAGGACGGTATCGTCAAGGAAGGCAGCTTCCACATGGACCAGGGCGTCGGTGTGCGCGCGCAGTCCGGCGAGAAGACCGGCTTCGCCTACAGCAACGCAATCAACCAGGAGGCGCTGATCCAGGCTGCTCGTGCCGCCCGTTCGATTTCCCGCGCTGGGCAGAACGGCAAGGTGCAGGCCTTCCAGGCCGTGGTGCCGACGCGCCTGTACGCCGGCGAGAATCCACTGGATGTGATGACTCGCGCCGAGAAGGTGGAGCTGCTGCAGAAGATCGACGCCGCCACGCGCGCCCTCGACCCGCGCATCCAGCAGGTCACCGTCAGTCTCGCGGGCGTCTGGGACCAGGTGCTGATCGCCGCGGCGGACGGCTCGCTGGCTGCGGACATCCGCCCGCTGGTGCGCTTCAACGTCAGCGTCATTGTCGAGCAGAACGGCCGCCGCGAGCGTGGCGGTCACGGCGGCGGCGGTCGTACCGACTACAAGTACTTCCTTCAGGAAGACCGCGCGATGAGCTACGCCCGCGAGGCGCTGCGCCAGGCGCTGGTCAATCTTGAGGCCGTTCCTGCGCCCGCTGGCAGCCTGCCGGTGGTGATGGGCGCCGGCTGGTCCGGCGTGCTGCTGCACGAAGCCGTGGGCCACGGCCTGGAAGGCGACTTCAACCGCAAGGGCAGCTCGAACTACAGCGGTCGTATCGGCGAGAAGGTTGCTTCCAGCCTGTGCACCATCGTCGACGACGGTACCATCGCCGGTCGCCGCGGTTCGCTGTCGGTGGACGATGAAGGCACGCCAACCCACTGCAACGTGCTGATCGAGAACGGCATCCTCAAGGGCTACATGCAGGACAAGCTCAACGCCCGCCTGATGGGCGTGGCGCGCACCGGCAACGGCCGCCGCGAGTCCTACGCGCACCTGCCGATGCCGCGCATGACCAACACCTACATGCTGGCCGGGCAGAGCGATCCGCAGGAAATCATCGCCAGCGTCGAGCGCGGCATCTACTGCGCCAACCTTGGCGGCGGCCAGGTGGACATAACCAGCGGCAAATTCGTCTTCGCCACCAGCGAGGCGTACCTGATCGAAAACGGCAGGATCACCCACCCGGTGAAGGGCGCGACTTTGATCGGCAATGGTCCGGAAGTGATGAGCCGGGTATCCATGGTCGGCAACGACCTGGCGCTGGACAGCGGCGTGGGCACCTGCGGCAAGGACGGCCAGTCCGTGCCGGTCGGTGTTGGCCAGCCGACCCTGAAGATCGACGCCATCACCGTCGGCGGCACGGGCGCCTGAGGCCGTTGCCGGTAGGGCTGGGAAGGATGGAGGCGGCCGCTCAGCGCAGGCCGCGCTTCATCTCGTCCAGCTCGCGGATGTACTTGAAGATCTTCCGCGCCGCGGCCGGAGGCTTGTTGTGAGCAGCCTCGTGCTGGGCGTGGCGGATCAGTTGGAGCAGGTGCTGGCGGTCGCTTTCCGGGTATTCGCCGAAGAAGGCGGACAGCGCTGCGTCACCACCGGTAATCAGGTGGTCGCGCCAACGCTCCAGGGCGTGGAAGCGCTCGTTGTACTGGCGGGTGGAGGTGTCTACCTGTTCCAGCAGGGCGAGGATGGCTTCGACGTCCTGGTCGCGCATCAGCTTGCCGATGAACTGCCGGTGGCGCTTCTTGGCGGCATTGGCCTTGTGCTTGGGAGCTTCTTCCAGTGCGCGGCGCAGCGGATCGGTGAGCGGCATGCGGTCGAGCATGTCGGCCTTGAGCGTGGTCAGGCGCTCGCCGAGCTCCTGCAGCGCGTGCATTTCGCGTTTTACTTGCGACTTGCTCTTCTCATCGAAGGACGAGTCGTCATCGTGAATTTCAGCCATGGCGGGGGTCTCGTTGAAAACGCCGCCATGATAACGAGTCAGGGGCCGCTTGTCCGGCCCGCGCCGGTCGCAGCCGCCTGATGGCGGGGCCGGATCATGAACAGGAGAGGCATGCAATGAGCGAACACAACCCGGCAGTGAGCCCGGAGGTCCTTCCCGAGCTGCGCGAGCAGGTCGAGCGGATCATCGCCGAGGCCACGCGGCAGGGCGCCAGCGCCTGCGAGGTGGCGGTATCGGTGGAGCAGGGACTGTCGACCTCGGTGCGCCAGGGGGAAGTCGAGACTGTCGAGTTCAACCGCGACCAGGGCTTCGGCATTACCCTCTACGTTGGCCAGCGCAAGGGCTCGGCCAGTACTTCGGCGACCGGCGCGGACGCCATTCGCGAGACCGTCGCGGCGGCGTTGGCGATTGCCAAGCACGCTTCCGAAGATGATTGCGCCGGCCTGGCGGACCCGGCGCTGATGGCGCGCGACCTGCCGGATCTGGACCTCTACCACGGCTGGTCGATCACCCCCGACCAGGCCATCGAGCGCGCGCTGGCCTGCGAGGCCGCCGCGTTCGCCACCGACAGGCGCGTCACCAAGGCCGACGGCACCACGCTGAATACCCATCAGGGTTGCCGCGTCTACGGCAACAGCCACGGCTTCGTCGGCGGTTACGCCAGTACCCGGCACAGCCTGAGCTGCGTAATGATCGCCGAACTGGAAGGGCAGATGCAGCGTGACTACTGGTACGACGTCAATCGTCGCGGTGAGCTGCTGGCCACTCCCGAATCCATCGGCCGCCGCGCTGCCGAACGCGCCGCCAGCCGCCTGGGCGCGCGCCCGGTGCCGACTGCCGAAGTGCCGGTGCTGTTCGCTCCGGAAGTCGCGGTGGGTCTGTTCGGCCACTTCCTCGGCGCTATTTCCGGCGGCAGCCTGTACCGCAAGTCGTCCTTCCTCGAAGGTGCGTTGGGCCAGCGACTGTTCCCGGAGTGGCTGACTCTGGATGAGCGTCCGCTGTTGCGCGGTGCGCTGGGCAGCGCCTCGTTCGACAACGACGGCCTGGCCACCTATGCCAAGCCCTTCGTCGAAGGCGGTGAGCTGGTCTCCTATGTGCTGGGTACGTACTCCGGGCGCAAGCTGGGCATGCCCAGCACAGCCAACTCCGGCGGCGTACACAATCTGTTCGTCAGCCATGGCGACGAAGACCAGGCAGCCCTGATCCGTCGAATGGGCCGTGGTCTGTTGGTTACCGAGCTGATGGGGCAGGGCGTCAACCTGGTGACCGGAGACTATTCCCGTGGCGCAGGCGGCTATTGGGTGGAGAACGGCGAAATCCAGTTCCCGGTACAGGAAGTCACCATTGCTGCCAACCTGCGCGATCTGTTCCGCAATATCGTCGCCATTGGTAACGATGTGGAGTACCGCGGCAACCTGCATACCGGCTCCGTGCTCATCGAAAAGATGATGGTCGCCGGCAACTGATCCGCCGCCGCGGTCGGCATTGGCCGCGGCTCCCTTCTCGCTCCGTTTCGTTGGGCAGCGCGCTGCTGGACGCGAGGCGAGCGCGATGCTCTATGGGGTAGTTTCCAGGGTTACTGCGGAGTCGCAACGACGCTAATGTGCGGCGCAGGCCGCGCCGGGGCAGATCGGTGCCTTCTGTCTGATGAGGGGGAGTGGCAGCCGGGCTGAGGGGCCGGCGCGTTACTCGCCTTCGTCGAAATAGTTGTTGATCAGGTCGACCAGTGCCTGGAGCGCTTCGTCTTCCTGTTCGCCTTCGGCGGCGAGGTGCAGGTTGGTGCCCTTGCCGGCGGCCAGCATCATCACGGCCATGATGCTCTTGCCGTCCACCGTGCTCTCGGGGTTGCGACCCACACGAACCTGACAGGGGAAACGCCCTGCAACGCCGACGAATTTGGCTGCCGCACGGGCGTGCAGGCCAAGTTTGTTGATGATGGTGACTTCGAGGGCGGGCATCGCGAGGGGCTGTCCTTTTGTTGTCTGTCGCTGCTTAGCTCAGGTCGCGGTGGCGAATCTGCACGTTGGTGAGGCTTTCCTTGAGGGCTTGACCGATCCGCTCGGCCAGGTAGGTCGAACGGTGCTGGCCACCGGTGCAACCGATGGCGATGGTCACGTAGGCCCGGTTGCTCGCGGCGAAGCGCGGCAGCCATTTGTTCAGGTAGCCGAGGATATCCTGGTACATCTCCTCGACGTCGGGCTGCGCCGCCAGGTACTCCTGCACCTCCGGCTCCAGCCCGGTGTGCTCGCGCAGTTCGGGCTTCCAGTAGGGGTTTGGCAGGCAGCGCACGTCGAACACAAGGTCGGCGTCCACCGGCATGCCGCGCTTGAACCCGAACGATTCGACCAGGAAGGCGGTGCCCAGTTCGGGCTTGTTCAGCAGGCGCAGCTTGAGTACGTCGCGCAGCTGGTAGAGGTTCAGGTTGGTGGTGTTGAGCTTGAGATCGGCCAGGTCGGCTATCGGCGCCAGCAGGTGCGATTCGTCGGCGATGGCCTCCGCCAGCGAGCGGCTGTCGGTGGTCAGCGGGTGGCGGCGGCGAGTCTCGGAGAAGCGTTTGAGCAGCGTCTCATCATCGGCATCGAGGTACAGCACGTCGCACTGGATGTGCTTGTCGCGGGCTTCCTGCAGTAGTTCAGGGAAGCGCTGCAGCTGGCTGGGCAGGTTGCGCGCGTCGATGGAGACGGCGACCTGTGGGTGCAGCAGCTCGGTGTGCAGCAGTGCGCGCTGGGCCAGGTCCGGGAGAAGGCTGGCCGGCAGGTTGTCGATGCAGTAGAAGCCATTGTCCTCGAGCACGTTGAGCGCGGTGCTCTTGCCCGAGCCGGATCTGCCACTGATGATGATCAGGCGCATGATCAGTGCCCGTTGTTCTGGAAGTCCACGACGATCCGGTACAGGTCCTCGCCGTTGGCGGCGTGACGCAGGCGGTCGCGGACGTCGGCGCGGTCGAGCATGGAAGCGATCTGCCGCAGCAGTTCAAGGTGCTCTTCGGTGGCAGCTTCGGGCACCAGCAGCACGAACACCAGGTCGACTGGCGCGCCGTCGAGGGCGTCGAAGTCTACCGGATGGTCAAGGTGCAGGATGGCGCTGATGGGCGATTGGCAGCCTGTGAGGCGGCAGTGCGGAATGGCGATGCCATTGCCGAAGCCGGTGGAGCCCAGGCGTTCCCGGGCCACCAAGCTGTCGAAGATGTCTTGGGAATCGAAACCCGGCAGCTCGCGAGCCACCAGGTTGGCGATTTGTTCGAGGACACGTTTCTTGCTGCCGCCCGGCACGTTCACGAGGGAACGGCCGGGGGTCAGGATTTGCTCAAGTCGGATCATAGAGAGGGGTTAACGAACACCAACACCTTGCTGGCGCTCGAGGTATTTTTCCTTGTGCTTGATCAGTTGGCGGTCGAGCTTGTCGGTGAGCAGGTCGATGGCCGCGTACATGTCTTCATGTTCGGCGCAGGCCACCACTTCGCCCCCGGCGATGTGGAGGGTGGCTTCAATTTTCTGCTTCAGCTTCTCGACCTCCATGATGACCTGAACATTGGTGATCTTGTCGAAGTGGCGCTCCAGTCGGCCGAGTTTCTCGCCGACATAGTCGCGCAGGGCGTCGGTCACATCCAGTTGATGTCCACTGATGTTGACTTGCATACCGCTTTCTCCTTGTTGCCCGTGTGTAAGTGGCAGGTTATGGGGCCTGCCGCCGGAACACCTTGGCGTGGATCAACGTCACACCAGCCGCTTGCGCTCGCTCGAGGGAGAGATTCCTAGGGACTCCCGGTACTTGGCGACGGTACGACGTGCCACTTGAATGCCCTGTGCCTCCAGTAAACCAGCGATCTTGCTGTCACTCAATGGCTTTTTCGGACTTTCCGCCGCGACCAGTTTCTTGATGATGGCGCGGATCGCAGTGGACGAGCACTCACCGCCCTCGGAGGTGCTGACGTGGCTGGAGAAGAAGTATTTCAGCTCGAAGATGCCACGCGGGGTATGCATGAATTTCTGCGTGGTGACGCGGGAGATGGTCGACTCGTGCATGCCCACCGCCTCGGCGATGTCGTGCAGGACCAGCGGTTTCATCGCCTCTTCGCCGTATTCGAGGAAGCCGCGCTGGTGCTCGACGATCTGGGTCGCCACTTTCATCAGCGTCTCGTTGCGACTTTGCAGGCTCTTGATGAACCAGCGCGCCTCCTGCAACTGGTTGCGCATGAAGGTGTTGTCGGCACTGGAATCGGCGCGACGTACCAGGCCTGCGTACTGAGAATTTACGCGCAGGCGCGGCATTGCTTCCTGGTTCAGCTCCACCAGCCAGCGGTCGTTGTGCTTGCGCACGATGACATCCGGTACGACGTATTCGGCTTCGCCGGATTCGATCTGCGAGCCGGGGCGCGGATGCAGCGACTGGATCAGTTCGATGGTCTCGCGCAGCTCGTCTTCCTTGAGCTTCATTCGGCGCATCAGCTGGCTGTAGTCGCGGCTGCCGAGCAGGTCCAGGTGGTCGCTGACCAGACGGATGGCCTCGGCGAGCAGGCAGGTCTTGGTCGGCATCTGGCGCAGTTGCAGCAGCAGGCATTCGCGCAGGTTGCGCGCACCGACGCCGGCAGGTTCAAGCTGCTGCACTCGACGCAGCACGACTTCCACTTCATCCATCTCCACGCCCAGTTCCGGGTCGATGGAGGCGAGAATGTCTTCGAGGGATTCGTCGAGGTAGCCGTCATCGTTGATGCCGTCGATGATGCTCAGGGCGATCAGGCGGTCCGTATCGGACATGGGCGCCAGGTTGAGCTGCCACAGGAGATGGCTCTGCAGGCTTTCGCCAGCGGTGGTGCGGGCAGTGAAGTCCCACTCGTCATCATCATTGCTGGGCAGGCTGCTGGCGCTGGTCTGGTAGATGTCTTCCCAGGCGGTGTCGACCGGCAGCTCGTTGGGGATGCGTTCGGCCCACTGGTCTTCGTCGAGGCTGTCGGCGTTGGGCGTGGTGCTTTCCTGGAAGTTGTCCTGGGAGCTGCTGGCGCTGCCGTTGGCGCCCGACTCGGCGCCGTCGGCCATGGGGTCGCTGTTGTCGTAATCCTCGCCTTCTTCCTGGCGCTCCAGCATGGGGTTGGACTCCAGGGCTTCCTGGATTTCCTGTTGGAGGTCCAGCGTCGAGAGCTGGAGCAGTCGGATGGCCTGTTGCAGCTGCGGAGTCATCGTCAGCTGCTGGCCCATCTTGAGGACTAGCGATGGTTTCATGGCTGGAACTAGGCACCTTGTTCGCTGGCGCAAAACGCGCCATATCCACGACTACGGACGCCGGGGCGCCGCGAGGAAGCAAATTATATGCCTGAGTTTGGACGCTTTGCCTAGGGGCTGTCGACCTTTCGTTACAACCCGGTTGCGGCAGGGAAAGGCAGGCAGCCGGCCAGGCCGCGGAGCGGCCCACAAGCCGCGCCACGCGTGGACGAAAGTGATGGCTGCCGCGCCCAGGCAGGGCGCGGTCCAGGGCCTTACAGGCGGAACTCGTGGCCCAGATAGACTTCCTTCACCAGGTCGTTGGCGAGGATGCTCTCGGCGCTGCCTTCGGCGATCAGCTGACCGTCGTTGACGATGTACGCCGTTTCGCAGATGTCCAGGGTCTCCCGGACGTTGTGGTCGGTGATCAGGACACCGATGCCCTTGGCCTTGAGATGATGGATGATCTGCTTGATATCGCCCACCGAGATCGGGTCTACGCCGGCGAAAGGCTCGTCCAGCAGGATGAATTTCGGCGAACTGGCGAGGGCGCGGGCGATTTCCACGCGGCGGCGCTCACCACCGGACAGACTCATGCCGAGGTTGTCGCGAATATGGTGGATGTGGAACTCCTCGAGCAGGCCCTCCAGGGCTTCCTGGCGACCGGCGCGATCAAGGTCGGCGCGGGTCTCGAGGATGGCGCCGATGTTGTCCGCCACCGACAGCTTGCGGAAGATCGAGGCTTCCTGCGGCAGATAGCCGATGCCGGCTCGCGCGCGGCCATGCATGGGCAGGTGGGTGACGTCCTGCTCGTCGATGCGCACGACGCCCTGATCGGCGCGAACCAGCCCGACGATCATGTAGAAGCAGGTGGTCTTGCCCGCTCCGTTGGGGCCGAGCAGGCCGACGATCTGTCCGCTTTCGATGTTCATGCTGACATCGCGGACGACTTGCCGGCTCTTGTAGCTCTTGGCGAGGTGCTGGGCGGTTAGCGTAGCCATTACTGCGCTTGATCCTGCTTTTTCTTGGGCTGGATGACCATGTCGATACGCGGCCGCGGCGTGGTCACCTGGGAGCCGGTGGCACGGCCTGCGTTGACGATCTGGCGCTGGGTGTCATAGACGATCTTCTCGCCTTCGAAGGTGTTGCCTTCCTGGATCACCTTGGCCTGGTCGATCAGCACGACGCGGTTCTGCGAGACGAAATACTGGATCGTCAGGCCGTAGGCCTGGGTGATCTGCTTGTCGGGCGCCGGCTTCTGTTCGAAGTAGGCGGGCTTGCCGACCGAGGTGACGACCTCGATCTCGCCGTCCTTGTTCTGCTTGAGCGTAACGGTGTTGCCAGTCAGCTTCATGCTGCCCTGGGTCACCACCACGTCGCCGCGATACACGGCCACGCCCTGCTTGTCATCCAGTTCGGCGCTGTCGGCCTGGACGCGGATCGGCTGTTCCCGGTCGGTGGGAAGGGCCCAGGCGGCAGAGCTGCCGATGGCGGCGGCGAGGCTGAAAAGAAGGGGGAGGGTGTTAACGAGCCTCATGCTGACCTCTTACGTTGGACAGCAGGAGCATCCGGCTGTCTTTCAGATACGCTTTCATGCCAACTGCCGTGGTTACACCGTTGGGCTCGGTGATTTTCACGGGCTGGTCAGTCTGCGCATAGTCCTTGTCTGGGAACACCGTCATGCGCGAGGTGTTGAGCAGGAGCGTACGTTGCTGAGCGTCGGTGCGCGCAACGCGCACGTCGTCGATCAGCTCGACCTGCTTGCCTTCGGGGGCCACTTCGGCGCGAACGCTCTGGACATGCCACGGCTGCGGCTCGTTCTCCCGGTGGAAGAAGAGATCAGGCGTGGTGACCAGGGTCACGTCGGTTGCTTTCAGGTGTTCGAGTTTGTCGGCGGTCATCTCGTAGGCGAGGGAACCGTCGACGCGGTACTGAACGCTCTTGGCGTTCACCACATAGAAATCGATGGCGTCGCTGGTCTGCGACTTGAGTTGCCGCTCGTTGAAGTCCAGGCGCACGTTCCAGTAATAGCCCAGCGCGATCAGCAGGATGGCGATCAGGGCGAGCAACAGCTTCTGTTGGAGTGTCTTGGGCATCATCGGCTCTAGAGATACGCGTTCTGGGCGGCTTCGAGGTTGCCCTGGGCGCGCAGGATCAATTCGCAGAATTCACGGGCGGCGCCTTCGCCGCCACGGGCCTGGGTCACGCCGTCGGCATGCTGGCGCACGAAGGCATCAGCGCTGGCGACCGCCATGCCCAGACCTGCGCGGCGGATGGCCGGCAGGTCGGGCAGGTCGTCGCCCAGGTAGGCGACTTCTTCATAGCCTAGACCCAGTTCGGTAAGCAACTCGTCGAGGGCGACCAGCTTGTCCTCGCGACCCTGGAACAGGTGGTCGATACCCAGGTTCTTCGCCCGGCGCTCGACCACCGGGCTCGAGCGGCCGGTAATGATCGCGGTGCGCACGCCGGAGGCCATGAGCATCTTGATGCCGTGGCCGTCCAGGGTATTGAAGGTCTTGAACTCGCCACCATCAGGCAGGAAGTAGAGCTTGCCGTCGGTGAGTACGCCGTCGACATCGAAAACCGCCAGGCGGACCGCTTTGGCGCGTTGCAGCAGGTCGGCCGTCATTCAGATGACTCCCGCGCGGGTCAGGTCGTGGACATGCAGCACGCCGACCGGATGATCCTTGTCGTCGACCACCACCAGCACATTGATCTTGTGGTCGTCCATGATCTTCAGGGCTTCGGCGGCGAGCATGTCCGGGCGGGCGGTCTTGCCGTGCACGGTCATCACCTGGTCGATGGTCACCTGGCGCACGTCCAGGCCCTTGTCCAGGGTGCGGCGCAGGTCGCCGTCGGTGAAGACCCCGGCCAGCCGGCCGTCTTCGCCCAGTACGATGGTCATGCCCAGGCCCTTTCGGGTCATTTCCAGCAGGGCGCCACTGAGCGATGTGCCGGGAGAAACCTGTGGCAATGCTTCACCCACGTGCATGATGTTTTCCACTTTCAGCAACAATCGACGGCCCAGCGCGCCGCCCGGATGCGAGAAAGCGAAGTCTTCGGCGGTGAAGCCGCGAGCTTCCAGCAGGGCGATGGCGAGGGCGTCGCCGATCACCAGGGAAACCGTGGTGGAGGAGGTCGGCGCCAGGTTCAGCGAGCAGGCCTCGTGCTCGACGCTGGCATCCAGGTTGACCGCCGCGGCCTTGGCCAGCGGCGATTCGGCGTTGCCGGTCATGCTGATCAGGGTGATGCCCAGGCGCTTGATCAGCGGCAGCAGGGTGATGATTTCCGCGGTCGAGCCGGAGTTGGACAGGGCGAGGACGACGTCGTCCTTGGTGATCATGCCCATGTCGCCATGGCTGGCTTCGGCCGGGTGCACGAAGAAGGCCGGTGTGCCGGTGCTGGCCAGGGTGGCGGCGATCTTGCGGGCAATATGCCCGGACTTGCCCATCCCGACCACGACGACACGGCCCACGCAGTTCAGCAGGAGCTCGCAGGCCAGGGAAAAATCGGCGCCGATACGCGGCAGCAGCGCGTCCACCGAGTCACGCTCGAGGCGGATAGTGCGTTGTGCCGACTGGATGAAATCGTGTTTCTGGCTCATGTTCGAAAGGCGCGGGGCAAAATGAAGTGCGAGATTATAACGGGAAAGCGGCAAAGGCTTCATCACTGGCATCTCAATGTTGAGTGCATTTTGCTGAACTGTCCCTTAACGGCGGCTTAGCAGCCCTTGGGGCGGGGCTTCGCGCGGTGTTATAGTTCGCGGCCGTTCGGCCTGCCGCGCCGTGTTCCTGCCGTGTGACAGACGGGGCAACGGACAGCGCCGTGATGAAAGGAGTTCTATGAGCACCAATGACCAATACGCGGTCGAGCTGAAGGGCCTGAGCTTCAAGCGTGGCACGCGTAAGATTTTCGATAACGTGGACATCCGCATTCCACGCGGCAAGGTCACCGGGATCATGGGGCCCTCGGGGTGTGGCAAGACCACCCTGTTGCGACTGATCGCCGCCCAGTTGAGGCCGGCGAGCGGAGAGGTGTGGGTCAACGGCCAGAACCTTCCGACGCTGGGCCGCAGCGACCTGTTCGACATGCGCAAGCAATTCGGCGTGCTGTTCCAGAGCGGCGCGCTGTTCACCGATCTCGACGTCTTCGAGAACGTGGCCTTCCCGCTGCGGGTGCACACCGAGCTGCCCGAGGAGATGATTCGCGACATCGTCCTGATGAAACTGCAGGCCGTGGGCCTGCGTGGGGCGGTGGAACTGATGCCGGACGAACTGTCCGGCGGCATGAAGCGCCGAGTGGCGCTGGCCCGCGCCATCGCGTTGGATCCGCAGATCCTGATGTACGACGAGCCTTTCGTGGGCCAGGACCCGATCGCCATGGGTGTGTTGGTGCGCCTGATCCGTCTGCTCAACGACGCGCTGGGTATCACCAGCATCGTGGTGTCCCACGACCTGGCGGAGACCGCGAGCATCGCCGACTACATCTATATCGTCGGTGACGGCCGTGTGCTCGGCCATGGGACGCCGGCCGACCTGCAGGGTCTCGACGATCCGCGCGTGCGCCAGTTCATGAAGGGCATCCCGGATGGTCCGGTGCCGTTCCACTATCCTGCTCGCGATTACCGCGCCGACCTGCTGGGAGAACGTTGATGCGCAAGACTTCACCGCTCGAGCGCGTTCGCCTGCTCGGGCGCGCTGGCCTCGATGTCCTCGAGTCGCTGGGCCGTTCGACGCTGTTTCTGGTCCACGCGATCTTTGGCCGTCGGGTGCACAGCGGCGCGTTCCAGTTGCTGGTCAAGCAATTGTACTCGGTGGGCGTACTGTCCCTGGCGATCATTGTGGTCTCCGGTCTGTTCATCGGCATGGTGCTGGCCCTGCAGGGCTACAACATCCTGGCGAGCTACGGCTCCGAGCAGGCGGTCGGCCAGATGGTCGCGCTGACGCTGCTGCGTGAACTGGGGCCGGTGGTGACCGGTCTGCTGTTCGCCGGGCGTGCGGGTTCCGCGCTGACAGCCGAGATCGGCAACATGAAATCCACCGAGCAACTGTCCAGTCTGGAGATGATCGGCGTCGACCCGCTCAAGTACATCATTGCACCGCGCCTGTGGGCCGGCTTCATCTCAATGCCGCTGCTGGCAGCTATCTTCAGTGTCGTCGGTATCTGGGGCGGAGCCCTGGTCGCCGTGGACTGGCTGGGTGTGTATGACGGTTCGTACTGGTCGAACATGCAGAACAGCGTGCAGTTCACCAAGGACATTCTCAATGGCGTGATCAAGAGCGTGGTGTTTGCCTTCGTCGTGACCTGGATCGCCGTGTTCCAGGGTTATGACTGCGAACCCACCTCCGAGGGGATCAGCCGCGCCACCACCCGTACCGTTGTGTATGCCTCCCTGGCCGTGCTGGGGCTGGACTTCATCCTGACCGCCTTGATGTTTGGAGACTTCTGATGCAAACCCGCACCCTGGAAATCGGTGTAGGCCTGTTCATTCTGGCCGGCCTGCTGGCCCTGCTGCTGCTGGCCCTGCGTGTCAGCGGACTGACCATCGGCAATTCGGGCGATACCTACAAGCTGTACGCCTATTTCGACAATATCGCCGGTGTCACCGTGCGTGGCAAAGTCACCATGGCGGGCGTCACCATCGGCAAGGTCACTGCGGTGGACCTGGATCACGACAGCTATCGTGGTCGTGTGACCATGGAGATCAACCGCGGCGTCAACAACCTGCCGGACGACTCCACCGCCTCCATCCTGACCGCTGGCCTGCTCGGCGAAAAATACATCGGCATCAGCGTCGGTGGTGATGAAGAGCTGCTCAAGGATGGCGATACCATCAAGGACACCCAGTCGGCACTCGTGCTGGAAGACCTGATCGGCAAGTTCCTGCTGAATTCGGTCAACAAAGACGACTCGAAGAAATGAGGACTCACTCCATGTTGAAAACCTTGCGCCGTGGCTTCCTGGTCCTGCTCGCGATCCTCCCGCTGTTCGCCCAGGCCGAGCAGACCGCACAGCAGGTCGTGCAGCAGACCGTCGATAACCTGCTGACGGACCTGAAAACCAACAAGGCCAGCTACAAGGCCAATCCCCAGGCGTTCTACGACACGCTGAACCGCATCCTGGGCCCGGTGGTGGATTCCGAGGGCATCGCCAAGGGCGTGATGACCGTCAAGTATTCCCGCCAGGCTTCGCCGGAGCAGATCAAGCGCTTCGAGGAAACCTTCAAGAACAGCCTGTTCCAGTTCTACGGCAATGCGCTGCTGGAGTACGACAACCAGGACATCCGCGTGCTGAACACCGGCAAGCAGGATCAGGACCGTGCTTCGGTGAACATGGAAGTGGTGGGCGGCAGCGGCGCCATCTATCCGGTGCAGTACACCATGGTCAACCAGGGCGGCACCTGGCGCCTGCGTAACGTGATCATCAACGGCATCAACATCGGCAAGCTGTTCCGTGACCAGTTCGCCGATTCCATGCAGAAGAACCGCAATGACCTGGAAGCCACCATTGCCGGTTGGGGCCAGGTGGTCGCCAAGGCCAAGGACGCTGCCAAGGGCCAGCCGGAAGGCGGCGCAGAATGACCCAGGGCAGCATCACGGAGCGCGCCGAGGGCGAACTGGCCCTCGCCGGCGTGCTGGATTACAGCACCGGCCCCGCGCTGCGCCAGCAGGGCGCCCAGCTGATCGCTGCCAGCAAGGCGAGCGCTCTGCGCCTGGATTGCTCGGAGGTGGAACATTCCAGTAGCGTCGGATTGTCGCTGCTGCTGTCCTATATCCGTGATGCACGCAAGGCCGGCAAGACGCTGCAAGTCTCCGGCATGCCCAAGGACATGCAGGAAATCGCCAAGGTTGGCGAGCTTCTGGAGATTCTGCCGTTACAGCATTGAAACAGTGAAAAGGCCCTCCGTCCGCGACTTCCCCGCCGGGGTTCGCAGGCGGGGGGCTTTTTTGTATCATGGCCGACCCGCGCGCGTAGGGCGCCGAACGAGGTTGAGCATGCAGGCCGTAGAAGTCAAAAACTTCCTGGAATCGAAACTCCCAGGTACCCAGATCGAAGTGGAAGGCGAAGGCTGCAATTTCCAGCTGAACCTGATCAGCGACGAGCTCGCCGGCCTGAGCCCGGTCAAGCGCCAGCAACAGATCTATGCCCACCTGAACGAGTGGATCGCCTCCGGGGCCATCCATGCCGTCACCATGAAATTCTTCAGCCGCGCCGCCTGGGCCGAGCGTTCCTGAGCCCACGGGGAAAATAGCAATGGATAAACTGATCATTACCGGCGGCACTCGTCTCGATGGCGAGATCCGCATCTCCGGCGCGAAGAACTCGGCGCTGCCGATCCTCGCCGCGACCCTGCTGGCGGACACCCCGGTGACCGTCTGCAACCTGCCGCACCTGCACGACATCACCACCATGATCGAACTGTTCGGCCGCATGGGCGTGCAGCCGATCATCGACGAGAAGCTCAATGTCGAAGTCGATGCCAGCACCATCAAGACCCTGGTGGCACCGTACGAGCTGGTGAAGACCATGCGTGCGTCGATCCTGGTGCTCGGCCCGATGGTCGCCCGCTTCGGTGAAGCCGAAGTCGCGTTGCCCGGCGGCTGCGCCATCGGCTCGCGTCCGGTGGACCTGCACATCCGCGGCCTCGAGGCCATGGGCGCAGAGATTACCGTCGAAGGCGGTTACATCAAGGCCAAGGCCCCGGCCGGCGGCCTGAAGGGCGCGCACTTCTTCTTCGATACCGTGTCCGTGACCGGTACCGAGAACATCATGATGGCCGCCGCCCTGGCCAATGGCCGCTCCGTGCTGGAAAACGCCGCGCGCGAGCCCGAGGTCGTCGACCTGGCCAACTTCATCAACGCCATGGGCGGTGACGTGCAGGGCGCCGGCACCGACACCATCGTGATCAACGGTGTGAAGAGCCTGGGTGGCGGTGCCAAGTACAGCGTCATGCCCGACCGCATCGAGACCGGCACCTATCTGGTCGCCGCTGCAGCCACCGGTGGTCGCGTCAAGCTCAAGGATACCGACCCGACCATCCTCGAGGCCGTGCTGGCCAAGCTGGTCGAAGCCGGCGCGCACATCACCACCGGCAGCAACTGGATCGAGCTGGACATGAAGGGCAACCGGCCTAAGGCGGTGAACATCCGCACTGCGCCGTACCCGGCATTCCCGACCGACATGCAGGCGCAGTTCATCTCCCTGAATGCCATTGCCGAAGGCACCGGCGCGGTCATCGAGACCGTGTTCGAGAACCGCTTCATGCACGTCTACGAAATGAACCGCATGGGCGCGCAGATCCTGGTCGAAGGCAATACCGCCATCGTCACCGGCGTTCCGCTGCTCAAGGGCGCCCCCGTCATGGCGACCGACCTGCGTGCTTCCGCCAGCCTGGTGATCGCCGCCCTGGTAGCCGATGGCGACACCCTGATCGACCGCATCTACCACATCGACCGTGGCTACGAGTGCATCGAAGAGAAACTGCAACTGCTCGGGGCGAAGATTCGCCGCGTGCCGGGCTAGGGCTGCGCCAGACCATGCTGACGATTGCCCTGTCCAAGGGCCGCATCCTCGACGACACCCTGCCGCTGCTCGCAGCGGCGGGCATCGTGCCGACTGAGAATCCGGACAAGAGCCGCAAGCTGATCATCCCCACCACCCTCGATGACGTACGTCTGCTGATCGTGCGCGCCACCGATGTGCCGACCTATGTCGAGCACGGTGCCGCCGACCTCGGCGTGGCGGGCAAGGACGTGCTCATGGAGTACGGTGGCCAGGGCCTCTACGAGCCGCTGGACCTGAAGATTGCCAACTGCAAACTGATGACCGCCGGTGCGGTCGGCGCGCCGGAGCCCAAGGGCCGCCTGCGCGTGGCCACCAAGTTCGTCAACGTCGCCAAGCGCTACTACGCCGAGCAGGGCCGCCAGGTCGACGTGATCAAGCTGTACGGCTCCATGGAGCTGGCACCGCTGGTCGGCCTCGCCGACAAGATCATCGACGTGGTCGACACCGGTAATACCCTGCGTGCGAATGGCCTGGAGCCCCAGGAGCTGATCGCGCACATCAGCTCGCGTCTGGTGGTGAACAAGGCCTCGATGAAGATGCAGCATGCTCGCATCCAGGCACTGATCGACACCCTGCGCGAAGCGGTGGAGTCTCGACACCGGACGTAATTCCTAGCGCGGCCGTCTGGCTGCGCCCGTGACCGCCATGGATGGCGGGAATGCCGAAAATGCAGGAGCAGCTTTTCGGCCCTATCCGTGTCATAGCCAAATTTTCTCGGGTGCCCGCACGGAAGGCTTGATAGTCTTGCGGCGCCCGAGATCATGCCAATTAAAGAGGCCAGCTATGACCGCACCCTTCGCACTCCGTCGACTCAACGCCGCCGATCCGGACTTCGCGCGTCATCTGGACCATCTGCTCTCCTGGGAAAGCGTGTCCGACGATGCAGTGAACCAGCGCGTACTGGACATCATCGCCGACGTGCGCAGCCGCGGAGACGCTGCCGTGGTGGAGTTCACCCAGCGCTTCGACGGCGTCGACGCCAAGACCATGGCTGACCTGATCCTGCCGCGCGAGCGCCTGGAGCTGGCCCTGACCCGCATCACTCCGGCCCAGCGAGAGGCGCTGGAAACGGCTGCCGAACGCGTGCGCAGCTACCACGAGAAGCAGAAGCAGGACTCCTGGCGCTATACCGAAGCCGACGGCACCGTGCTCGGCCAGCAGGTCACCCCGCTGGATCGCGCCGGCCTGTACGTGCCCGGTGGCAAGGCGTCCTACCCGTCATCCGTACTGATGAATGCCATTCCGGCCAAGGTCGCCGGCGTTGCGGAAGTGGTGATGGTGGTGCCGACTCCGCGCGGCGAGATCAACGAGATCGTCCTCGCCGCTGCCTGCATCGCCGGTGTCGACCGCGTCTTCACCATCGGTGGCGCCCAGGCCGTGGCCGCGCTGGCCTACGGCACCGAGAGCGTGCCGCAGGTGGACAAGATCGTCGGCCCGGGCAACATCTACGTCGCCACCGCCAAGCGCCACGTGTTCGGCCAGGTCGGCATCGACATGATCGCCGGCCCCTCGGAAATCCTCGTGGTCTGCGACGGCGGTACCGATCCGGACTGGATCGCCATGGACCTGTTCTCCCAGGCCGAGCACGACGAAGATGCCCAGGCCATCCTGGTCAGCCCGAACGCCGAATTCCTCGACAAGGTCGCCGCCAGCATCGAGAAGCTGCTGCCGACCATGGAGCGTGCCGAGATCATTCGCACCTCGCTGACCAACCGGGGGGCGCTGATTCTGGTCGCCGACGAGGAGCAGGCCTGCCAGGTGGCCAACCGCATCGCCCCGGAACACCTGGAACTGTCCGTGGCCGACCCGGAAAGCTGGCTGCCGAAGATCCGCCACGCCGGCGCCATCTTCATGGGCCGCTACACCGCCGAGGCGCTGGGCGACTACTGCGCTGGCCCGAACCACGTGCTGCCGACTTCCGGCACCGCGCGCTTCTCCTCGCCGCTGGGCGTGTATGACTTCCAGAAGCGTTCCTCGATCATCTTCTGCTCCGCGCCGGGCGCTTCCGAGCTGGGCAAGACCGCTTCGATCCTGGCCCGTGGCGAGTCGCTGACCGCCCACGCGCGCAGTGCAGAGTTCCGCATCCTTGACGTCAAGAGTGAATAACCGATGAGCAAATTCTGGAGTCCCTTCGTCAAGGAACTGGTGCCCTACGTTCCGGGCGAGCAGCCGAAGCTGGCCAAGCTGGTCAAGCTGAACACCAACGAGAACCCCTACGGCCCGTCGCCGAAGGTGGTCGCCGCGATCCAGGCCGAGCTGAACGACACGCTGCGACTGTATCCGGACCCGAACGCCGACCGCCTGAAGCAGACCATCGCCCACTACCACGGCGTGAAGGCATCCCAGGTGTTCGTCGGCAACGGCTCGGACGAAGTCCTGGCCCACGCCTTCCACGCGCTGTTCCAGCACGGCAAGCCGCTGCTGTTCCCGGATGTGACCTACAGCTTCTACCCGGTTTACTGCGGCCTCTACGGCATCGAGTTCGAAGCGCTGCCGCTGGACGAGCAGTTCCAGATTCGGGTGGAGGACTATGCGCGTCCGAACGGCGGCATCATCTTCCCCAACCCCAATGCGCCCACCGGTTGCCTGCTGCCGCTCGAGGCCATCGAGCGCCTGCTGCAGGCGAGCCCTGACAGTGTGGTGCTGGTAGACGAGGCGTACGTCGACTTCGGTGGCGAGACGGCGATTTCCCTGGTCAACCGCTATCCGAACCTGCTGGTGGCGCAGACCCTGTCCAAGTCGCGCTCCCTGGCAGGGCTGCGGGTTGGTTTCGCGGTGGGGCATGAGGACCTGATCGAAGCGCTGGAACGGGTGAAGAACAGCTTCAACTCCTACCCGCTGGACCGCCTGGCCTTGGCCGGCGCGGTGGCATCCTTCGAGGACCAGGCCTACTTTGAGCAGACCTGCAACGCGGTTATCCACAGCCGCGAGAAGCTGGTGGCCGAGCTCAGGACCCTGGGCTTCGATGTGCTGCCTTCCGCGGCGAATTTCATCTTCGCCCGCCACCCGCAGCGCGACGGCGCCGAACTGGCGGCTGCCCTGCGCGAGGAGGGCGTGATCGTGCGCCACTTCAAGCAGCAACGGATCAACCAGTTCCTGCGCATCAGTATCGGCACCCAGGAGCAGAACCAGGCTCTGGTGGATGCCCTGCGGTTGAAGCTGTAAGGCTGTACCGCTGCAAGAGAAACGGCGCCCGAGGGCGCCGTTTTCATTTTTTCGCGACTGGGATCAGTTGCCGTTGGGGGCGGGCGGCGGGCGCAGGCCGACTTCGGCGTTGAGCGTCACCGGCTTGCCGTTGCGCAGCACTTCGATGGTGATCTTCTCGCCCGGCTTGGTACGCGCGACCTGGTTCATCGAGCGGCGGCCATCGCTGGCGGCCTCGCCATCGATGTTCAGGATGATATCGCCCGGCAGCAGGCCGCCCTTGGCGGCGGGGCCGTCGCGGTAGACACCGGCGACGACGATGCCGGCCTTGTCCTTGAGGTCGAAGGATTCGGCCAGTTCCGGGGTCAGCGGCTGCACTTCGACGCCGAGCCAGCCACGGATCACCTGGCCGTGCTCGATGATCGACTGCATGACTTCCAGGGCCAGCTTGGTCGGGATGGCGAAGCCGATACCCTGGGAACCGCCGGACTTGGAGAATATCGCGGTGTTGATGCCGATCAGGTTGCCGTTGGCGTCCACCAGCGCGCCGCCGGAGTTGCCCGGGTTGATTGCCGCGTCGGTCTGGATGAAGTCTTCGTAGGTGTTCAGGCCCAGCTGGTTGCGGCCGGTGGCGCTGATGATGCCCATGGTGACGGTCTGGCCGACGCCGAAGGGGTTGCCGATGGCCAGGCAGACGTCGCCGGTGCGGATGCCGTCGGAGCGGCCGAGCATGATCGAGGGCAGGTCCTTGAGGTCGATCTTCAGCACCGCGAGGTCGGTCTCGGGATCGCTGCCCACCAGGCGGGCGATGGTCTCGCGGCCGTCGCGCAAGGCCACGACAATCTGGTCGGCACCGGCGGTCACATGGTTGTTGGTCAGCAGGTAGCCTTCGGGGCTCATGATCACCGCCGAACCCAGGCTCGACTCCATGCGCTTCTGCTGCGGCAGGTTATCGCCGAAGAAGCGCCGGAACAGCGGATCGTCGAGCATCGAGTTGTTCGGCTTGCTGACCATCTTGGTGGTGTACAGGTTGGCCACGGCGGGCGATGAGCGGGTCACGGCGTCGGCGTAGCTGACCGGGCCCTGCTGGATGCGGCTGAGCAGCGGAGCCTGTTGCAGGTGTACTTCCTGCTGCGGAAGGCCGACCCATTGCGGGTTATGCTGGATGATCAGTAGCGCCAACAGGACGCCAACCAGCACGGGCCAGCCGAGGAATCGCAGGGCCTTCAGCATCGAAGAAAATCCTTGGGGTTGCTTGGCCGGGGGATGGCCGATAGGGTGGCGGCCATTATACGGGCGGCGAGCCAAGAAAATAGACGCTCGCGGCCGTGTTTGGAGGAATTTCGATGGCAATCTCATTGAGCACGCTGGTCGAGGAAGCGGATCGTTTCCTCGACGCG
This sequence comes from Pseudomonas sp. DP-17, assembly GCF_022380625.1. Taxonomy (NCBI): domain Bacteria; kingdom Pseudomonadati; phylum Pseudomonadota; class Gammaproteobacteria; order Pseudomonadales; family Pseudomonadaceae; genus Pseudomonas; species Pseudomonas sp. DP-17. The sequence goes on along the minus strand of NZ_JAKSXG010000016.1, from coordinate 72,996 downwards.
GCGAAGATCCAGGATTACTGCCCCAACGGCCTGCAGGTCGAGGGCCGCCCGCAGGTGCGCCGTATCGTCTCCGGCGTCACTGCCAGCCAGGCGCTGCTGGATGCCGCGGTGGAAGCGGACGCCGACGTGGTGCTGGTCCACCATGGCTATTTCTGGAAGGGCGAGGACGCCCGCGTCGTGGGCATGAAGCAGCGCCGCCTGAAGACCCTGCTGAACAACGATATCAGCCTGCTGGCCTATCACCTGCCGTTGGACCTGCACGCGGAGGTGGGCAATAACGTGCAGTTGGGTCGCCAGCTTGGCTTCGAGATCGAAGGGCCGCTGGAGCCGGGCAACCCGCGCTCTATCGTGCTGGTCGGCTCGCTGGCCGAACCCATGTTGCCGAGCGATCTGGCGCTGCACGTGCGCCACGTGCTGGGTCGAGAGCCGCTGCTGGTGGATGGCGGCCAGCCGATCCGCCGTATCGCCTGGTGCACCGGTGGGGCCCAGGGCTATATCGACCAGGCGATTGCCGCTGGCGTCGATGCTTACCTGACCGGTGAAGTCTCCGAGCAGACCGTGCACAGCGCGCGGGAGAACGGTATCAGCTTCATTGCTGCCGGCCACCACGCCACCGAGCGCTACGGCGTGCAGGCGCTGGGGGATTACCTGGCCAAGCGCTTCGCCATCGAACACCTGTTCATCGACTGCCCGAACCCGGCCTGAACCTTCGGCGCGATGAAAAAAGCCGGCTCACTGAGCCGGCTTTTTCGTTCGCACCTCAGCGGTAGCCGTGGCGCTGGCGGTCGACTGCCTTGCCCAGTTCCCACACCGCCATGGCGTAGTGTGTGCTGTGGTTGTAACGGGTGATCACGAAGAAGTTCGGCAGGCCGTACCAGTACTGGTACGTATTGCCCATGTCCAGACGCAGCAGGCTGGCGCTCTGGTGGTTGCCCAGCGAGCCCTGCGGACGCAGGCCGGCGTTGGCCAGCACGCTGATCGGATACTGGGTCTTGAAACCATCTTCCAGCGAACGGGCCTGGCCAATGGCCGGGATTGCCACCGCATCGCCGGTGACCCAGCCGTGCTGCTTGAAGTAGTTGGCCACGCTGCCAATGGCATCGCGCGGGTTCCACAGGTCGCGGTGGCCGTCGCCATCGAAATCCACCGCGTATTTAGTGAAGGAGGAAGGCATGAACTGCCCGTAACCCATGGCGCCGGCATACGAGCCGCGCATATCGAGCGGGTTGTCGCCTTCCTTGCGCGCCTGCAGGAGGAACTGCTCCAGTTCGCCGCTGAAGAACTCGGCGCGGCGCGGATAGGAGAAGGAGAGCGTGGCCAGCGCGTCGATGATCCGCGTCTTGCCCATCACGCGTCCCCACCGCGTTTCCACGCCGATGATGCCGACGATAATTTCCGGCGGCACACCATAGGTGCGCGACGCGCGCTGCAGATCGGCCTCGTACTGGTCCCAGAACTGCACGCCCTTCGCCACGTTGTCTGGCGTGAGGAACTTCTTCCGGTAGCGCAGCCAGGCACCGTTCGGGCCGCTGGGAGGGGTGTAGGTCGGTGCCTGGCGATCCATCAGGCGGATCACCCAATCCAGTTCGCGGGTCTGGGCGAACAGATCCTGCAGGTCCTGGCGGTTGAAGTTGTGCTGGCTGACCATGCGATCGATGAAACGCTGGGCGCTGGCGTTGCCGGCGAAATCGCCGCGCAGCGGGGTGATCGGCTGCACCGAGCCGAACGCCGGGTGGGCGCTTGGGGTGATCAGGGTCGGAGTCTTCGGCTTCTGGGCCGGCTGTGGGGCGGGAGTCGGTTTGCTGCTGCACGCGGAGATCAGGACAAGCAGAGGCAGGGCGAAAGCGATGCGGCGCATGGGAATCTTCTGGGGACAGGAAAACGTGCCGCTATGCTAGCGCAGTGCCGGCCGCGCACAAGCCGGGAGAGCATCATGGACGTTGCTGACTCTGTTGCAGGAAAAGTCCCGAGGCTTATTCCGACATTGCATTTGGGGCTTTGCTGCGCCTCGTTCGATCCCCACGATTGCCACCCTTCAGACGCCGGCCGGAGCGCTGTCCGGACTGAGCGCGTATGGCTATATAAGTATATTTTTTCGGTATAACCCGCTCGCCGGTTAGAGCCTTGCGCTGTGATAAAGTGCGCCCTCGTCTACGGCCCGCCGGCCGTCCATAAGCAATTCCGTGAGTAGCCATGGTCGACAAACTGACGCATCTGAAACAGCTGGAGGCCGAGAGCATCCACATCATCCGCGAGGTCGCCGCCGAGTTCGACAACCCGGTGATGCTGTACTCGATCGGCAAGGACAGCGCGGTGATGCTCCACCTCGCGCGCAAGGCTTTCTTCCCCGGCAAGCTGCCGTTCCCGGTGATGCATGTCGACACCCGCTGGAAGTTCCAGGAGATGTACAGTTTCCGTACCAAGATGGTCGAGGAGCTGGGCCTGGACCTGATCACCCACATCAACCCTGATGGCGTGGCTCAGGACATCAACCCGTTCACCCACGGCAGTGCCAAGCACACCGACATCATGAAGACCGAAGGCCTCAAGCAGGCCCTCGACAAGCACGGCTTCGACGCCGCCTTCGGTGGCGCCCGCCGCGACGAGGAGAAGTCCCGCGCCAAGGAGCGCGTCTACTCCTTCCGCGACAGCAAGCACCGCTGGGACCCGAAGAACCAGCGCCCGGAACTGTGGAACGTCTACAACGGCAAGGTGAAGAAGGGCGAATCGATCCGCGTCTTCCCGCTGTCGAACTGGACCGAGCTGGACATCTGGCAATACATCTACCTGGAACAGATCCCGATCGTGCCGCTGTACTTCGCCGCCGAACGCGAAGTCATCGAGATGAATGGCTCGCTGATCATGATCGACGACGAGCGCATCCTCGAGCACCTCACGCCCGAGCAGAAGGCCAGCATCCAGAAGAAAATGGTGCGTTTCCGTACCCTGGGCTGCTACCCGCTCACCGGCGCGGTGGAGTCCACCGCTACCTCGCTGCCGGAAATCATCCAGGAAATGCTGCTGACGCGGACTTCCGAACGCCAGGGCCGGGTCATCGACCACGATGCCGCCGGTTCGATGGAAGAAAAGAAACGTCAGGGCTACTTCTAAGGTTCTCGCACCATGTCGCATCAATCCGATCTGATCAGCGAGGACATCCTCGCCTACCTGGCCCAGCACGAGCGCAAGGAACTGCTGCGCTTCCTCACCTGTGGCAACGTCGACGACGGCAAGAGCACCCTGATCGGGCGCCTGCTGCACGACTCCAAGATGATCTACGAGGATCACCTCGAGGCCATTACCCGCGACTCGAAGAAAGTCGGCACCACCGGTGATGACGTCGACCTGGCGTTGCTGGTCGATGGCCTGCAGGCCGAGCGCGAGCAGGGCATCACCATCGACGTGGCGTACCGCTACTTCAGCACCGCCAAGCGCAAGTTCATCATCGCCGACACCCCCGGCCATGAGCAGTACACCCGCAACATGGCGACCGGCGCGTCCACCTGCGACCTGGCCATCATCCTGATCGACGCCCGCTACGGCGTGCAGACCCAGACCCGCCGGCACAGCTTCATCGCCTCCCTGCTGGGCATCAAGCACATCGTCGTGGCCATCAACAAGATGGACCTCAAGGGCTTCGATGAGGGCGTCTTCGAGCAGATCAAGGCCGACTACCTGCAGTTCGCCGACAAGATCAACCTCAAGACCAATTCCCTGCACTTCGTGCCGATGTCGGCGCTGAAGGGCGACAACGTGGTCAACAAGTCCGAGCGCTCGCCCTGGTACACCGGCCAGTCGCTGATGGAAATCCTCGAGACCGTGGAAGTCGCGGGCGACCGCAACCTCGACGACATGCGCTTCCCGGTGCAGTACGTCAACCGTCCGAACCTGAACTTCCGTGGCTTCGCCGGCACCCTGGCCAGCGGCATCGTGCGCAAGGGCGATGAAGTCGTCGCCCTGCCTTCGGGCAAGGGCAGCAAGGTCAAGTCCATCGTCACCTACGAAGGCGAGCTGGAGCAGGCAGGTCCCGGCCAGGCGATCACCCTGACCCTGGAAGACGAAATCGATGTCTCCCGCGGCGACATGCTGGTGCACGCCGACAACCGTCCGCAGGTGACCGACAGCTTCGACGCCATGCTGGTATGGATGGCCGAAGAGCCGATGCTGCCGGGCAAGAAATACGACATCAAGCGCGCCACCAGCTACGTGCCGGGCTCGATCCCGAGCATCACCCACAAGGTGGACGTGAATACCCTGGAGGAGACCGCCGCCAGCGAACTCAAGCTCAACGAGATCGCCCGGGTGAAGGTCAGCCTGGATGCGCCCATCGCACTGGACGGCTACGGCCAGAACCGCACCACGGGCGCCTTCATCGTCATCGATCGCCTGACCAACGGTACCGTCGGTGCCGGTATGATCATCGCCGCGCCGCACTCGAGCCATGGCGCCTCCGTACACCACGGTGCCAATGCCCATGTAGGTCGGGAAGAGCGCGCAGCACGCTTCGGCCAGCAACCGGCCACCGTGTTGTTCAGCGGTCTTTCCGGGGCGGGCAAGAGTACTCTGGCGTATGCAGTGGAGCGCAAGCTGTTCGACATGGGCCGTGCGGTCTACGTGCTGGATGGCCAGAACCTGCGCCATGACCTGAACAAGGGCCTGCCGCAGGACCGCGCCGGTCGCACCGAGAACTGGCTGCGTACTGCCCATGTGGCCCGTCAGTTCAACGAAGCCGGCCTGATCAGCCTGTGCGCCTTCGTCGCCCCGAGCGCAGAAGGTCGTGAACGCGCCAAGTCGCTGATCGGCGCCGAGCGCCTGATCACCGTCTACGTCCAGGCTTCCCCGCAGGTCTGCCGTGAACGCGACCCACAGGGCCTGTACGCCGCCGGCCAGGACAACATCCCGGGCGAATCCTTCCCGTTCGACGTACCGCTGGATGCCGACCTGGTGATCGACACCCAGAGCCAGTCGGTGGAAGAGGGCGTCAAGGCTGTCCTCGACCTGCTGCGCCAGCGCGGCGCGATCTGATCGCACAACGCTGAACTGAAAAGGCCCCGCATCGACGGGGCTTTTTCTTTTGCTCGTGCAGGAGCTGGCCTGCTCGTGAATACTGCCTCAACGATGAGCGTCCAGCGGTTCGCGAGCAAGCTCGCTCCTGCAGGTCGTGTCGTTGCACAGACATGAAAAAGCCCCGCATTTGCGGGGCTTTCTGTGGGCGGGACTTTAGTACTTGCTCTTCAGCCCGTACGTCTCGTCCAGGGTGCCGGGGCCGTCGCCGGTCTTGGGCGCGTAGTCGCGCGGCGCTTCGTTGTTCGCCGGCGGGGTCAGGCGCTCGCGGCGCTCGGGGTATTCGTCGGCGTGCAGGGCGGCCAGCAGGCGCTGCCTGGTCTGTTCGTCCAGGGCCAGGCGCTCGGCGCCTTCGGACAGGTGTTCCTGCACATCCTGATAGCTCTGGGTGAGCTTCTTCATCAGGCTGGCGGAGGTGCTGAAGTGGGTCACCACTTCGCGCTGGTAGCTATCGAAACGATCCTGCATGTCGTCCACCTGACGCTGCAGCTTGTTCGGCGCGGCGTTGGGCAACAGGCGGGCGATCAGAAAGCCGATGCCGACCCCGACGATCAGGGCGAGTAGCGGCAGCAACCAGGTGGTGAGGGACTGTTCCACGCGAATCCTTCCTCTATAGACGGCTTTGCTTTACGTTAGCGGCTTGCACCTGTGCTTGTATACCGTGGCGAACGCATCGCCGCCTGCGCAGGTATTGAGCTAGACGAGACGACCCGCCACGGGGTCACGGAGCTGTTGTTTGACCACCCGCGAAATCCCCCTGTTCCTCGACGGTCCCGAAGGCCAGCTGGAAGCCCTGCACCTCGCCACGCCCTACGCCAAGGGCGTGGTGCTCATCTGTCATCCGCATCCGCTGTTCGCCGGCACCATGCAGAACAAGGTGGTCGCCACCCTGCAGCGCGCTGCTCGCGATGCAGGATACGCCACCCTGCGTTTCAATTTTCGTGGCGTGGGTCAGAGCGCCGGCAGTTACGCCGAAGGCCGCGGTGAGATCGACGACGCGCTGGCCGTCGCGCGCTGGCTGGCCGAGCAGCATCCGGGCCTGCCGCTGACGCTGATGGGCTTCTCCTTCGGCTCCTGCGTGGCCGGCAATGCCGCCGAGCGCCTGGAGGGGGAGGGCGCTGAGCTCGCGCAGCTGTTCATGCTGGCGCCGCCGGTGGAGCGCTTTGATGTCGACCTGCCCGAACGCTGCCCGCTGACGGTGATCCAGCCGGAGGCCGACGAAGTGGTCACGCCCGAGCGCGTCTATGCCTGGAGCGCCGAGTTGAGCAAGCCCCACGAACTGATCCGCATCCCCGAGTGCAGCCATTTCTTCCACGGCAAGCTGATCGAGCTCAAGGACCTGATACAGGCCCGGCTCGCCTAGGCCGACGAGCCGCGTTACCATCCGGCCCGCCCTTTCATTTGTGTTGATTCCTGGATTCCCATGACGACCCGTATCCTGACCGGCATCACCACCACCGGTACTCCGCACCTTGGCAACTACGCCGGCGCCATCCGCCCGGCCATCGTTGCCAGCCGCGATCCGCAGGCAGATTCCTTCTACTTCCTGGCCGACTACCACGCGCTGATCAAGTGCGATGACCCGGCGCGCATCCAGCGTTCGCGCCTGGAAATCGCCGCCACCTGGCTGGCCTGCGGCCTGGATGCGGACAAGGCGACCTTCTATCGCCAGTCCGATATTCCCGAAATCCCCGAACTGACCTGGCTGCTCACCTGCGTCAGCGCCAAGGGCCTGCTCAACCGCGCCCACGCCTACAAGGCCTCGGTGGACAAGAACGTCGAGGCCGGCGAAGACCCGGACGCCGGCGTCACCATGGGCCTGTACAGCTACCCGGTGCTGATGGCCGCGGACATCCTGATGTTCAATGCGCACAAGGTGCCGGTCGGCCGCGACCAGATCCAGCATGTGGAGATGGCCCGCGACATCGGTCAGCGCTTCAACCACCTGTTCGGCAACGGCAAGGAGCTGTTCACCTTGCCCGAAGTGGTGATCGAGGAAGACGTGGCGACCTTGCCGGGCCTGGACGGTCGCAAGATGTCCAAGAGCTACGACAACACCATCCCGCTGTTCGGCAGCGCCAAGCAGCTCAAGGACGCCGTCGCGCGCATCGTCACCGACTCCCGGGCGCCGGGTGAACCGAAGGACCCGGACAACTCGCACCTGTTCACCCTTTACCAGGCCTTTTCCACCCACGAGCAACAGGCCGCGTTCCGCGCCGAGCTGCTCGGCGGCCTGGCCTGGGGCGAAGCCAAGCAGCGCCTGTTCGAACTGCTCGACAACGAGCTGGGCGAGGCCCGTGAGCGCTACCACGCGCTGATCACGCGCCCGGCCGACCTGGAGGACATCCTCCTGGCCGGCGCCGCCAAGGCCCGCCGCATCGCCACCCCGTTCCTCGGCGAGCTGCGCGAGGCCGTGGGCCTGCGCTCGTTCCGCGAGCAGGTGCAGGTGGCGACCGAAGGCAAGAAGAAAGCCGCCAAGTCTGCCCGTTTCGTCAGCTTCCGCGAGGACGACGGCTTCCGCTTCCGCCTGCTGGATGCCGCGGGTGAGCAACTGCTGCTCTCCATCGCCTTCGCCGATGGCAAGGCCGCCGGCCAGGTGACCAAGCGCCTGCAGTCCGAAGAATTGGACCTGCACGCAGAGCTGAACGCTTTCAGCGTGCGTCTGGATGGCGAAGCCGTGGCGTACAGCCCGGAGTTCTCCACCGACGCGGAGCGCGACGCCGCCATGCACCGTCTGCGCGAGGCCCTCGCTCCGCAGGAGTGAGGCGCAGCAGGCCGGTCCGACTACCGGCCAATTGCCAAGAAACGGGGGCGCCGCTAAAGTGTGCGCCCCCGTTTTCGTTGCCTTGCTACCGATCATGACGCCTCTTCAGCGCTACCAGGAAGACCTCAAACGCCCCGATTTCTTCCACGACGCCGCGCAAGCGAACGCCGTGAAGCACCTGCAACGCCTCTACGACGACCTGGTCGCCGCCGATAAGGGCAAGACCGGCCTGTTCGGCAAGCTGCTGGGCAAGAAGTCCCAGGAGCCGGTGAAGGGCCTGTACTTCTGGGGCGGCGTCGGCCGCGGCAAGACCTACCTGGTGGATACCTTCTTCGAAGCGCTGCCCTTCAAGCAGAAGATGCGCACGCACTTCCACCGCTTCATGAAGCGCGTCCACGAGGAAATGAAGACCCTCAAGGGCGAGAAGAACCCGTTGACCATCATCGGCAAGCGTTTCGCTGACGAAGCCCGGGTGATCTGCTTCGACGAATTCTTCGTCTCGGATATCACCGACGCGATGATCCTCGCGACCCTGCTGGAAGAGCTGTTCAAGAACGGCGTCAGCCTGGTGGCGACTTCCAACATCGTGCCGGACGGCCTGTACAAGGATGGCCTGCAGCGCGCCCGCTTCCTGCCGGCCATCGCCCTGGTCAAGCAGTACACCGAAGTGGTCAACGTCGACAGCGGCGTGGACTACCGCCTGCGCGCCCTGGAGCAGGCCGAGCTATACCACTGGCCGCTGTCCGAGCAGGCCGAGCAGGCCATGACCCGCGACTTCAAGGCGCTCACCCCGGAGTGCGTGGCGGCCACCCGCGATGACGCCCTGATGATCGAGAACCGCGAGATCCGAGCGCGCATCACCTGCGATGACGTGGCCTGGTTCGAGTTCCGCGAGCTGTGCGACGGCCCGCGCAGCCAGAACGATTACATCGAGCTGGCGAAGATCTTCCACGCGATCCTGATTTCCAACGTCGAGCAGATGGGCGTGGCCAAGGATGACATGGCCCGCCGCTTCATCAACCTGGTGGACGAGTTCTACGACCGCAACGTCAAGCTGATCCTCTCCGCGGAGGTCGAGCTCAAGGACCTGTACACCGGTGGCCGCCTGGAGTTCGAGTTCCAGCGCACCCTGAGCCGCCTGCTGGAAATGCAGTCGCACGAATACCTGAGCCGCCCGCACCGTCCCTGACGGTTCGGTGAATGAAAAAGGCTGCCCGAGGGCAGCCTTTTTTGTTTGCGAGGATTGGCGGGGATCTGTAGTTGTAGGATGGGTGGCGCGGAGCGATACCCATGCTGCGGGTGCCGAGATTGATGGGTATCGCTTCGCTCCACGCCATCCTACGGACTGGGCAGTGCGCTCAGCGCTGCGCCATCTCCTGCTGCGCTTTCTTCAGCAGTTGCTGGGCGTGGGCAACCTCCAGCGCTTCCATGGCATTGATCGGCTTGATCGCCACCGCCTTCTTCAGTTGCTCCAGCGCTTTCTGCTCCTCATCTTCGCCGTAGACGTACGCCAGGGCGTTCGCATATTCGTAATGGCCGATCGGCAGGTCGTCAGCGGCACGGAAGGAGCGGGCGAAATACTGCTCCATCTTGTCCGCGCTGACCCCGTAGGTCATCTTGCCCACCAGCTTGCCGACCTTGCGGATCACGCCGGCCTCATAGCCTCCGTAGAGCGCCAGGGCAAAGGGCTGGTTCGGCTGCTTGGCCAGCAGGGCGTCCAGCTCCTTGGGAATCTCGCTGGTATAGCCGCGCTTGAGTACCACGGGTACCGGCAGGTCCTCGGCCAGGCGGGCCTTGGCATAGGCGCGACCGAACTGGGCGATGGGGTCGGCATTGAGCAGCGGGCCGGCCTCGTCGGTGTAGCTGATGACTTCTTCCAGCAAGCGCTGCTTCTCGTCCTGGTTCGGCGCGAGGAACATGGCGTACAGAACTTGCGCGAACATCCCCGGCACCTGGCCGCCGACGCCCAGCGCCAGGCCGTCCTTCTTGGCCTGGGCGAAGTCGCCGCGGAATACCTTGCGCCACACATCCTGCAGCTTCTCGGCATAGACCTGCGCCTCTTCCGGCTTGCCGCTGAGGCCCGTGCCGACGGTCACGGTCTTCTCCAGGGCTTCGGGATGTTTCGTGGCCATGGTCACCACCCAGTCCGCATCCGGGAACGGGTAGTTGGCGCCGAAACCGCGCGTCAGGCGAGGCCAGGCCTCACGCAGCTTGTCGCCGCTGTAGTCGAAGGCGTTCTGCTCGTAGGGGAAGGGTTTCCAGGTGTCGTCCGCCACAGCATTCAGGCTGAAGGCGGCCAGCAGGGCAAGCAGAAAGCGGCGCATGGCGATATCCCATTGGGTTCTTGTTGTCAGTTGCTGCCCTGATCATAGGGCGGCACCCGAGTCCGTGAACCCATCCTAGGGATGGCCTGTTTCAGGCTTCCTTCTGTTCGTACTGGCGTCGGTAATGATTTGGCGACAGCCCTGTGTGCTGTCTGAACAGGCGGGCGAAGAAGCTGGCATCGTCGTAGCCGACTTCATAGCTGATGGTCTTGATGCTCTTGCGGCTGGTAGACAGCAGGTTGCGCGCGGTCTCGATGCGCAGGCGCTGCAAATAGTGCAGCGGCTTGTCGCCGGTGGCTGCCTGGAAGCGCCGCATGAAGTTGCGAATGCTCATGCCGTGCTCGCGAGCAACATCCTCGAAGCGGAACTTGTCGCAGAAGTGTTCTTCGAGCCAGTGCTGGATCTGCAGGATGGCTGGGTCATGGTGCAGTTTCTGTCCCCCGAATCCGAGTCGACCGGGCACGTAGCTGCGCTGCACCTCGTAGAGAATGTCGCGGGCCACGCCCTGGGCCACCGTGGCGCCGCAGAAGTGTTCGATCAGGTAGATGTACAGGTCGCAGGCCGAGGTAAGGCCGCCGGCGGTGTAGATGTTGTCGCCATCCGCGATGTGTTTTTCCTGGTTGAGCAGCACCTTGGGGTAGCGCTCGGCGAATTCGCGGAAGAAGCGCCAGTAGGTGGTCGCCTCCTTGCCATCGAGTAATCCCGTCTCGGCCAGCCAGAACACCCCGGAGACCTCGCCACACAGTACGCAGCCGGCCGCATGACGCTCGCGCAGCCAGGGCATCACCTGCGGGTAGAGGGTCAGCAGTTCGTCGAAGTCGCCCCAGAAGGCCGGGAGGATGACCAGTTCCGGTTCGTCCAGGGCGCCGTGTACCGGCAGGAGATCGCCGCTGAAGCTCATCACCGGCTGGCCGTCGGGGCTGACGATGCGGGTTTCGAAGCTGGGTTGCAGACCGAGGCCCTGTTGGCGGCCGTGGCGCAGGGCGGCCATGTGGAAGAAATCCTTGGCCTGCATCAGGGTGGAGCCGAACACGCCATGGGTGGCGAGGATGCTGACGCGGCGCAGCACGCGGGAAGCTGGGTTGGGCATCGGTTCTTGTACTTCTTATGGATGTCTTGGCATGACGCTAAAGCGGTCATGATGCGGCTGGATCGTCTTATTTTTTGGCGAAAGTGTCCAGTGCAGAGCGGTTCGTGCTTGGCCTACAGTCGGCCTTCCAATAATTCCTAAAACCGATCCGCAGGTGCACCGCATGATTCCAAGAACCCTGTTCAGTTCCGATCACGAACTGTTCCGCGACAGCGTCCGCAAGTTTCTCGAACAGGAGGCGGTTCCCTTCCACGCCCAGTGGGAAAAGGACGGTCACGTCGACCGCCAGCTGTGGAACAAGGCCGGTGAGGCCGGGATGCTCTGCTCGCACCTGCCCGAGGCCTACGGCGGCATGGCGGCGGACTTCCTCTACAGCGCCGTGGTGATCGAGGAGATCGGCCGCCTGGGCCTGACCGGCATCGGTTTCTCGTTGCACTCGGATATCGTCGCGCCCTACATCCTTCACTACGGCAGCGAAGAACTGAAGCAGCGCTACCTGCCCAAGCTGGTTTCCGGCGAGATGGTGTCGGCCATCGCCATGACCGAGCCGGGCGCCGGTTCCGACCTGCAGGGCGTGAAGACCACCGCCGTGCTGGATGGCGACGAGTACGTGATCAACGGTTCGAAGACCTTCATCACCAACGGCTGGCTGGCCGATCTGGTGATCGTGGTCGCCAAGACCGATCCCAAGGCCGGCGCCAAGGGCACCAGCCTGTTCCTGGTGGAGGCCGGCACGCCCGGCTTCAGCAAGGGCAAGCGCCTGGAGAAGGTTGGCATGAAGGCCCAGGACACCTCCGAGCTGTTCTTCCAGGATGTGCGCATCCCCAAGGAAAACCTGCTGGGCAAGGATGGGCAGGGGTTCATCTACCTGATGCAGGAACTACCCCAGGAGCGGCTGACCGTCGCCCTCGGCGCACTGGCCTCGGCCGAGGCGGCGCTGAAATGGACGCTGGACTACACCCGCGACCGCAAGGCCTTCGGAAAGTCCGTCGCGGACTTCCAGAACACACGCTTCAAACTCGCGGAAATGGCCACCGAAATCCAGGTTGGCCGCGTCTTCGTCGATCGCTGCCTGGAGCAGCATCTGGAAGGCAAGCTGGACGTGCCCACGGCGGCGATGGCCAAGTATTGGACCACCGACCTGCAGTGCAAGGTGCTCGATGAGTGCGTGCAGTTGCACGGCGGCTACGGCTTCATGTGGGAGTATCCCGTCGCCCGCGCCTGGGCCGATGCCCGCGTGCAGCGCATCTATGCTGGCACCAACGAGATCATGAAGGAGATCATTGCCCGCTCGCTGTAACCTGCGCGGATGAAAAAGCCCGGCATTGCCGGGCTTTTTCGTTTGCGGGGCGCTCAGGGAGCCGGGTTCGGCTGGTCCTTATGGATCGCCTCGATGCCGGCCAGCACTTCGTCGGAGAGCTTCAGCTCGATGCTGCCGAGGTTGGCTTCCAGTTGCTCGAGGTTGGTCGCGCCGATGATGTTGCTGGTCACGAACGGCCGGCTGGTGACGAAGGCCAGGGCCATCTGCGCCGGGTCCAGGCCGTGCTCGCGGGCCAGGCTCACGTAGCGGTCGCAGGCACTGGCGGTCTGCGGATTGGTGTAACGCGTGAAGCGGCTGAACAGGGTGATCCGCGCATTGGCCGGCCGCGCGCCGCCAAAGTACTTGCCCGAGAGCATGCCGAAGGCCAGCGGCGAATAGGCCAGCAGGCCGATCTGCTCGCGGATGGCGATTTCCGCCAGGCCTACCTCGAAGCTGCGGTTGAGCAGGTTGTAAGGATTCTGGATCGACACCGCGCGCGGCCAGCCGCGCTCCTGGGCGATCTGCAGGAAGCGCATGGTGCCCCAGGGCGTTTCGTTGGACAGGCCGACATGGCGGATCTTGCCGGCGCGGACCTGCTCGTCGAGCGCCTCCAGGGTGTCTTCCAGCGCGGTGAAGCTTTCTTCCTTGTGCTGGTAACCCAATTGGCCGAAGAAGTTGGTGCTGCGCTCGGGCCAGTGCAACTGGTAGAGGTCGATCCAGTCGGTCTGCAGGCGCTTGAGGCTGCCGTCCAGCGCCGCGACGATGTTCCTGCGGTCGAGCTTCGGCTGGCCGTCACGGATGTGGCTGATGGCGTTGCCGGGGCCGGCAATCTTGCTGGCGAGCACCCAGTCGGCGCGATCACCGCGCCGGGCGAACCAGTTGCCGATGATCTGCTCGGTGCGGGTGTAGGTTGCCGCACGCGGCGGCACCGGGTACATCTCGGCGGTATCGATGAAATTCAGACCGGCGGCCTTGGCCCGCTCGATCTGGGCAAAAGCTTCGTCCTGGGTGTTCTGCTCGCCCCAGGTCATGGTCCCCAGGCAGAGGGCGCTGACTTTCAATTCGGTGCGGCCGAGCGGGCGGTACTCCATGCAGGTCTCCTCATGAAAACAAGTGCGTCATACAGTTGAAAATTCTGCCGGAATCTGCATAATTCCGCAGCCTTTCATCGGTGGGGGATGCCAAGCCTGCCGATCGATACATCTAGTCGTTACGGACGCACACCGACCCGAGCCCCAATTCGTGTCTGTCTTCGGCTGTCCTTGACTTGTCAAGGCAACCACTGTCCAGTAAGATTCGCCGTCTTATTTTCAGGCGGCCCCTGAGGCTATAACGAATGAAAACTTATACCGCGAAACCAGAAACTGTTAAGCGCGACTGGTTCGTCGTCGACGCTGCTGGCCTGACCCTGGGTCGTCTGGCTACCGAAATTGCTACCCGCCTGCGCGGCAAGCACAAGCCGGAATACACCCCGCACGTTGACACCGGCGACTACATCGTCGTCATCAACGCCGAGCAGGTTCGTGTCACTGGCGCCAAAGCTACCGACAAGATGTACTACCATCACTCGGGCTTCCCGGGCGGTATCAAGTCGATCAACTTCGAGAAGCTGATCGCCAAGGCTCCTGAGCGTGTTATCGAGACTGCCGTCAAAGGCATGCTGCCGAAGAACCCGCTGGGCCGCGACATGTACCGCAAGCTGAAAGTGTACAAGGGTGCCAACCACCCGCACACCGCTCAGCAGCCTCAAGAACTGAAGATTTAACGGGATAGCTCATTATGTCGGCGACTCAAAATTACGGCACTGGCCGTCGTAAGACCGCTACCGCTCGCGTCTTCCTGCGTCCGGGCACTGGCAAGATCTCCATCAACAACCGCTCCATCGAGCAGTTCTTCGGTCGTGAGACCGCTCGCATGGTTGTCCGTCAGCCGCTCGAGCTGACCGAGAACACCGAGAAGTTCGATATCTACGTAACCGTCGTTGGCGGTGGCGTAAGCGGTCAGGCTGGTGCGATCCGTCACGGTATCACCCGCGCTCTGATCGAGTACGACGAGACTCTGCGCAGCCCGCTGCGTAAAGCCGGCTACGTTACTCGCGACGCTCGCGAAGTTGAACGTAAGAAAGTCGGTCTGCGTAAAGCGCGTAAGCGTCCGCAGTACTCCAAGCGTTAATACAACGCTTCGAAAAAAACGCCCAGTTCCTTTGGACTGGGCGTTTTTTTATGTCTTCAATAAATCCGTGCGGCAAGGTGTCGCATCCGCGCAGGCCGCGCAGTGCAAGGGTTCCGGGGGTTACGTAACAGGCTATTACCTTGTCATCACAAGGGCTTTTCTTTACCATTTGGCGAATTTTTTGCGCGGCTCGAATTTTTACTTAAAAGCCTGATTTGAACAGGCTTGAAGCTGATGGGAGACGACTGAATGAGTAATGACGGCGTGAATGCAGGCCGGCGTCGCTTCCTTGTCGCGGCCACCTCGGTGGTTGGTGCGGCAGGAGCGGTCGGAGCTGCGGTCCCGTTCGTGGGGTCATGGTTCCCCAGTGCCAAGGCGAAGGCCGCTGGCGCGCCGGTGAAGGTCAACGTAGGGAAGATCGAGCCGGGCCAGCAGGTTGTGGCCGAATGGCGGGGCAAGCCGGTGTTCCTGGTGCATCGCACCAAGGAAATGCTCGACGCGCTGCCGACCCTCGAAGGCCAGTTGTCCGACCCTGAGTCGAAGGCTTCGGAGCAGCCGGCTTACGTCGATCCCAAGCTGCGTTCGATCAAGCCTGAGCTGGCCGTGATCGTTGGTATCTGCACCCACCTGGGCTGCTCGCCGACCTTCCGCCCGGAAGTCGCTCCTGCGGACCTCGGTCCGGATTGGAAGGGTGGCTACTTCTGCCCCTGCCACGGCTCTCATTACGACCTCGCCGGCCGCGTTTACAAGGGACAGCCCGCGCCCCTGAACCTGCCGATTCCGCCCTATACGCTGGATGGTGATGAGTTGACCATCGGTGTGGACCAGGAGAAAGCCTGATGAACAAGTTCATGGCTTGGGTCGATGCCCGCTTCCCCGCGACCAAGATGTGGGAAGACCATCTGAGCAAGTACTACGCCCCGAAGAACTTCAACTTCTGGTACTTCTTCGGCTCCCTCGCGCTGCTCGTCCTGGTTAACCAGATCCTCACCGGTATCTGGCTGACCATGAGCTTCACCCCGTCGGCGGAAGAGGCCTTCGCTTCCGTCGAGTACATCATGCGAGATGTAGATTACGGCTGGATTATCCGCTACATGCACTCCACCGGTGCATCGGCGTTCTTCGTGGTCGTCTACCTGCACATGTTCCGTGGCCTGCTGTACGGTTCGTACCAGAAGCCGCGCGAGTTGGTGTGGATCTTCGGCATGCTGATCTACCTCGCCCTGATGGCCGAGGCCTTCATGGGCTACCTGCTGCCCTGGGGCCAGATGTCCTATTGGGGGGCCCAGGTGATCATCTCGCTGTTCGGCGCCATCCCGGTGATCGGTGAAGACCTGTCCCAGTGGATCCGTGGTGACTTCCTGATCTCCGGCATCACCCTGAACCGCTTCTTCGCCCTGCACGTGATCGCCCTGCCGATCGTCCTGCTCGGCCTGGTCGTGCTGCACATCCTGGCGCTGCACGAAGTCGGTTCGAACAACCCCGACGGCGTGGACATCAAGAAGAAGAAGGACGAGAACGGCATCCCGCTGGATGGCATCCCGTTCCACCCTTACTACACCGTCAAGGACATCGTCGGTGTCGTGGTCTTCCTGTTCGTCTTCTGCACCGTGATCTTCTTCTTCCCGGAAATGGGCGGATTCTTCCTCGAGAAGCCCAACTTCGAGATGGCGAACCAGTTCAAGACGCCGGATCACATTGCCCCTGTCTGGTACTTCACGCCGTTCTACGCCATCCTGCGTGCCGTTCCGGACAAGCTGATGGGCGTCATTGCCATGGGCGCCGCCATCGCCGTGCTGTTCGTGCTGCCGTGGCTGGACCGTAGCCCGGTTCGCTCGATCCGCTACAAGGGCTGGCTGAGCAAGATCTGGCTGGTGATCTTCGCGGTGTCCTTCGTTGTCCTCGGCTACTACGGTTCGCAAGCTCCGTCTCCGCTGGGTACCACGCTGTCCCGCCTGTGCACCATTCTGTATTTCGCCTTCTTCATCCTGATGCCGTTCTACACCCGGATGGAGAAAACCAAACCGGTTCCGGAAAGGGTGACTGGCTGATGAAAAAGCAATTCGCTGCATTTGTTCTGGCTCTGCTGCCTGTCTTCGGTTTCGCCGCCGAAGGCCATGGCCCTGCTCTGGACAAGGTCGATATCGACCTGACCGACAAGGCCGCCATGCAGGATGGCGCACGTACCTTTGCCAACTACTGCATGGGCTGTCACAGCGCCAAGTTCCAGCGTTATGAGCGTGTCGGCCGTGATCTGGGTATTCCGGAAGATCTGATGATGAGCCATCTGGTGTTCACCGGTGCGAAGATCGGCGACCACATGGACATCGGCATGAAACCGGCTGACGCCAAGGTATGGTTCGGTGCTGCTCCGCCGGACCTCACCCTGGTGGCGCGTGTTCGTGGCGCCGACTGGCTGTACACCTACCTGCGTTCGTTCTACGAAGATCCCAAGCGTCCGTGGGGTGTGAACAACAAGGTCTTCCCGAACGTCGGCATGCCGAACGTGCTGGTCAGCCTGCAAGGCCGCCAGGTCATCGGTTGCAAGCAGGTTCAGGTCGTCGAGGATGGCAAGAAGCAGTACGATCCGCTGACCGGTACCCCGCTGACCCACGAAGCCTGCGACCAGCTGACCATCGTGCCGAAGTCCGGCCAGCTGACCGAAGCCCAGTTCGACGAGAAGGTGAAGAACCTGGTGACCTTCCTGGCTTATTCGGCTGACCCGAACAAGCTGGATTCTCACCGTATCGGCACCTACGTCCTGCTGTTCCTGGCCTTCTTCTTCGTATTCGCCTACCTGCTCAAGCGTGAATACTGGAAGGACGTGCACTAAGCACCACCTGTCGTAGTAACAAGCGCGCGCCCTACGGGGCGCGCGTGCGTTTTTCTACCTCCCACAAGAAGATCCTGCGAGGAGGCGCGCGGCATGGCCGCAATCAATAAGCTCACCTGCTTCTCCGACCCTTCCTGCCACTACAGCCATCGCGTGCGCCTGGTGCTGGCCGAGAAGAGCGTCGTCGCCGATATCATCGACGTCCCCGCCGGCAGCATCCCGGCCAAACTCGCCGAAGTGAACCCCTATGGCAGCCTGCCGACCCTGGTGGATCGCGATCTTTCGCTCTACGAGTCGACAGTGGTCATGGAGTACCTCGATGAGCGTTATCCACACCCGCCGCTGCTGCCGGTCTACCCGGTGGCCCGCGCCAACAGCCGCTTGCTGATGCATCGCATCCAGCGGGACTGGTGCGCTCTGGTGGATCGCATTCTCGACTCGCGGCAGAAGGACGCCGAGCGTGCCTTGGCGAGAAAGGAATTGCGTGAGAGCCTGACGGGAGTATCGCCGCTGTTCTCCGACAAGCCCTTCTTCCTCAGCGAGGAGCTCAGTCTGGTGGACTGCTGCCTGTTGCCGATCCTCTGGCGGCTGCCGGTCCTGGGCATCGAGTTGCCGCGCCCGGCCAAGCCTCTGCTGGATTACATGGAGCGGCAGTTTGCGCGGGAAACTTTCCGTGCGAGCCTGTCCTCTATCGAACGTGATATGCGCTAAGGAGCCTGATGATGAACTCCAGTCGTCCCTACCTCGTGCGAGCCCTCTATGAGTGGATCGTCGATAACGGCTGCACCCCGCATATCCTGGTCAATTCCGAGTATCCGGGCGTGCGTGTGCCGCCGGGCTATGCCAGCGACGGCCAGATCGTGCTCAACGTATCGCCCACCGCGGTTCGCCATCTGCAGATGGACAACGAAGCCGTCAGCTTCGAAGGCCGCTTCGGCGGTGTTGCCCAGAGCCTGTACATCCCGTCCCAGGCGGTGATGGCCATCTACGCTCGGGAAAACGGCCAGGGCATGGTCTTCGACCTGGAGCCGCCGGTGCCGACCGATGATGAGGACTTGCCGGACGATGGCCCGTCCGACGAGCCGCCGCGCCCCAGTGGCCGGCCAAGTCTCAAGGTGGTGAAGTAATAAAAAAGGCGACCCGAGGGTCGCCTTTTTCATGCCTGCAATAAATGGCTCGCTCAGTCGATGTACTCGAACAGGCGGACGATCTTCTGCACGCCATCCACGCCCTGTACCACCTGGGTGGCCAGGTCGCCTTCGCGGCGGGTGACCAGGCCCAGCATGTAGACGATGCCGTTCTCGGTCAGGACCTTGATGCGAGTGGAGGGGACATTCGCGTCAGCGAGCATCTGGCTCTTGATCTTGGTGGTCAGCCAGGTGTCGTTGCTGCGCGCGGCCAGGGAGGAGGGCTGCAGGATCTGCAGCTCGTTGTGCACGGTCTTGACCTTCTGCACTTCCTTGGCGGCCTGCTCGGCCTTGTTCTTCAGGTCGGCACGTGGGGTCTGGCCGGCCAGCAGTACCACGCCGTTGTAGCTGATCACCACAATGTGGGAATTGCGGTCGAGGTCCGGATCGGCCTTGGCGACGTTGACCGCCACCTTGGTTTCGATCAGCGAGTCGTCGATCTTGCTGCCAAGGGTGCGGGTGCCCTTGTCATCGTCGATCGGCTTGTCGCGGGTGGCGCTGACGAAGCTGCTGCAGCCACCCAGTGCCATGGTCACGGCCAATGCGGCTGCGATCAGAGGGGTACGGGTCATTCTTCACTCCCGAACAGTTGACGGTCGATGAGGTCGCACAGGCAATGGATGACCAGCAGGTGGACTTCCTGAATGCGTGCGGTGACCTTGGCCGGGACGCGGATCTCCACGTCCTCGGGCAGCAGCAACGATGCCATGTTGCCGCCGTCGCGGCCGGTCAGAGCTACGACAACCATTTCGCGATCATGTGCGGCCTGGATCGCCTGAATGACGTTCGCCGAGTTGCCGCTGGTGGAAATCGCCAGAAGTACGTCGCCCGGTTGGCCGAGGGCGCGGATCTGCTTGGAGAAGACTTCGTTGTAGCTGTAGTCGTTGGCGATCGAGGTGATGGTGGAGCTGTCGGTGGTCAGGGCCACTGCCGGCAGGCTCGGGCGCTCGCGCTCGAAGCGGTTCAGCAGTTCGGAGGAGAAGTGCTGCGCATCGCCGGCCGAGCCGCCGTTGCCGCAGGAGAGGATCTTGCCCTCGTTCAGCAGGGCATTGACCATGACCATGCTGGCCTGCTCGATATGCGGGATGAGCACCTCGGTGGCCTGTTGCTTGGTCTCGATGCTGGCATGGAAGAGCTGGCGGATACGGGATTGCATGTCCATCAGGTGTGACCTTTCGTCGGGCGTCTGATCAGGTGTCAAAAGCGTTGGGAATCCAATTCAAACGCCCTGCGGAGCCTGGGGTGCGAGCATCGATAGCGACGATGTCGAACCGGCAGGGGTGGTTGTTCCAGCGGGCGTTCTGTTGCAGGAAGAGTTCGGCGGAGATCGTCAGGCGCTCACGCTTGCGCCAGTCCACGCTTTCCAGTGCTCCTCCCCAGGCGGAGTGCCGGCGGGAGCGAACTTCGACGAATACTACTGTATCGCCGTCCAGCGTGACCAGATCGAGCTCGCCTCGGCGGCACGTCCAGTTCTGCGCCAGGAGGCGCAATCCATGCTGTTCCAGGTGGGCCAGGGCGGCGGCTTCGGCCTGCCGCCCGGCCTTCTGGGTAGGGCTGTTGCCGATCAAATACCGCTGTTCTCCAGCGGTTGGACCTGGCCATTCTTGAACTCGGCCCAGGGCAGGCGGCGTTCTACGCGTTGGCCGGCGCTGACGCTCAGGGTACCGGTCAGGCCGTCCACCTGCATGCTCGGCACGGCCTTGAGTTCCGGCAGGCGCGGGGCCAACTGGTAGGCGTCGGCGCCCATGGCGTACAGGCGGCCAAGGCTGCCGTTGGCGGCCGGCCATTGGGCGCTGACCTGCTGGCGCAAGGCGTTGTTCGGGTTCAGTAGCCACGGGGTTTCGCAGAAACGAATACCGTTCAGGTCCTGGTCCTGTGCCGGGTTGTTCACGCCGGTGTACAGGTTGGAGGTGGCGTAGACCGGCAGGTCGCCGGCGTACTGGAAGGCCAGGGTCGGCTTGATCTGGCGGGCCTGCTGCGGGGTGGCGGCGAGGAAGATGAAGTCGATGTCCTGGCGACGCGAGGGCTGGGTGTCGACGCTGCTGTCGAGTACGCCCTGCAGGCGCTTGGCGCGGCCTTCGCTCTGGCGCAGTTGCAGCAGGTCGGCGATCTGGCGGGCCAGTTCTACCGGCTGGTCGACATGTTCGGCGGCGATCAGGGTGCCGCCGGCGGCTTGCCAGTTGCGGGTAAAGGAGGCGAGTACGCGGTCGCCCCACTCGCCACGTGGCACCAGGGCCACGGCGCGGCGCATGCCATCGTTCCAGGCGCGGTTGGCGACTTCGCGTGCTTCATCCTCGGCAGACAGGCCGAACTGGAACAGCTGGGCCGGAGCTTCCTGGTTGCCGTCGGCGTAGTTCAGGGCCAGGGTGGTGATCGGCAGTTGTGGCTGGCTGCTCATCTGCTTGACCAGGTTCTTCTCCAGCGGGCCTACGACCAGTTGCACGCCGTCGGCCTGGGCCTGGCGATAGAACTCATCCAGCGAGCGCAACTGGCTGCTGTCGTAGAGCTTGATCGCCGGCTGCGCCTGGCCGCTCTGCTGTGCCTGGTAGTGGGCGGCCAGGAAGCCGTCCTGCAGGGCGCGGGCGACGGAGGCGAGCTGGCCTTGTTGCGGCAGCAGCAAGCCGATCTTGTTCAGTGGCTGGGCGGCCAGGGACTTCAGTTTGGTCAGGGCGTCCGGCAGTTGCTTGGCGGCCGGGTGATCCGGGTTCTGCGCGACCCAGTTGTCGATGTTCGACTGCTGTTCCTTCAGGCTCGAGGAGGCCTTGGTGATGCGCGCCAGTTCCAGCCAGCCGTTCAAGTCGCCTTCATTGCTGCTGGCCTGCATCTGATCCAGGGGCAGGCTGGAAACCAGTTTCCAGATTTCCTCGTGGTTGGCCTTGCTGGCCTCGGCGTTGAGCAGTGGATCGATGAACACCCGCTCGCGGGCGGCGCTCAGGGCCTGGCCGTCGGCAGCCAGGGCCAGCGACTTGACCATGCCGGCGCGAGCCTGCAGATCCACTGGCATTTCGCCCAGGCGCTGGAAGCTGGGGTTGTCGAACGCCTTCAGGGCCGCCTTCGCCTTGTTGCGAGCCAGTTCCAGCTGGGCGCGGAGGGTGCTGGCGAAGACCTGCTGGGCGGGCTTCAGGCTGTCCATCGGGATTTGATCGAGGATCTGCGTGGAGCGCCCGATATCTTTCTGCTTGTAGGCCAGATCGGCGGCGGAGAGGCGCAGGACAGCGGCTTCATCCGGCTTGGCGGTGGAGGCCTGCTGCAGCAACTGTTCGATGCTGGCGTCCGGCGTGCGCGGCAGTTCGCCGAGATTGGACGACGGGGAGGACGCACAGGCGGCGAGCATGCCGGCCAGGAACAGAGCGGATAGCGGGCGCAGGCGAGCGATCATATCGGGCTTCTCGTGACGCATTCAAAGAGCTGCCGATTGTACCCAAGCGACGAGGGTGAAGCGATGGCGGGTGGCGGAATCGGGATACAATGCGGCTTTTTCAGATACTTCCGGCGAGGTTGGCGCGTGACCCTTGGCACTCTGTATGTAGTGGCTACTCCCATCGGAAACCTGGACGACATCAGTGCTCGGGCGCTCAAGGTGCTGGCCGATGTATCGCTTATCGCCGCCGAAGACACTCGGCACTCGGTGCGCCTGCTGCAGCATTTCGGCATCCAGACGCCGCTGGCGGCGTGCCATGAGCACAATGAGCGAGAGCAGGGTGGTCGTTTTCTGATCAAGCTTCTGGCTGGCGAAGACGTTGCGCTGATCTCCGATGCGGGGACGCCGCTGATTTCCGACCCCGGTTACCATCTCGTGCGCCAGGCGCGCGCGGCGGGTGTCCCGGTGGTGCCCGTGCCGGGAGCCTGTGCGCTGATCGCGGCGCTGTCTGCGGCGGGGCTGCCTTCGGATCGCTTCGTTTTCGAGGGCTTCCTCCCGGCCAAGGCGGCTGGGCGGCGCGGTCGCCTTGAGGCGTTGCTGGATGAGCCGCGCACACTGATCTTCTATGAGGCGCCGCACCGCGTGCTGGAATGCATCGAGGACATGGCGGCGATCTTCGGCGACGAACGGCCCGCTTTGCTGGCGCGTGAATTGACCAAGACTTTCGAAACCCTCAAGGGGCTGCCGCTGGGCGATTTGCGCGAATTCGTGGCGGCCGACAGCAACCAGCAGCGCGGCGAGTGCGTGCTGTTGGTGGCGGGCAAGCCGGCGCCGGAAGGCGATGAAGCGGTGGATGCGCAAACGCTGCGGGTGCTCGATCTGCTGCTGGCGGAACTGCCGGTCAAGCGCGCCGCTGCGCTCGCCGCGGAGATCACCGGGGCCCGCAAGAACCAGCTCTATCAGATCGCGCTGGAGCGCCAGGGCAAGACTTGAGCTTGTCCTGGGCGTCGTCAGCCGCTAACCTTGCGAGCTGAGAGTCGATTGGACAGTCGCTGTTTCGTGGTGTTCCACCACGGGATGGAGGAAAGTCCGGGCTCCATAGGGCAGAGTGCCAGGTAACGCCTGGGAGGCGCGAGTCTACGGAAAGTGCCACAGAAAATAACCGCCTAAGCGCGCAAGCGCCGGTAAGGGTGAAAAGGTGCGGTAAGAGCGCACCGCACGGCTGGCAACAGTTCGTGGCTAGGTAAACCCCACTCGGAGCAAGATCAAATAGGAACCCATTGGCGCGGCCCGCGTTGGGTTCGGGTAGATCGCTTGAGGCATGCAGTGATGTATGTCCCAGAGGAATGGCTGTCCTCGACAGAACCCGGCTTACAGATCGACTCTCACCACTTTTCCTCCACTTCTTCCCACATGACCATTTGTCGCTGACCGGAAGAAGTGGCGAACTTAAGAAATCACTTTAAGTATGAAAGCCCAGTGTTTTGAAAACACTGGGCTTTTCTCTTTTCTGGCGCGTCAAATTCCCTCCCTCCACCTCGCAAAAGCACGCTAAATCTCGGTCCTGTAAGGATTTTTCCTCTCTGGCTCGCCTTGACGGTGGGGAGCGCGGATTTCTATAGTGTGCGGAAGTGGTACGAAGTGGGTAAAAGTGGGATCAACAGGCATGGATAGCCAACCACAGGGGAAGCGCTGACGTGTTTCGCGGAGCTAACGCCGTAAGTCTTGACGCCAAGGGGCGCCTCGCGATGCCGAGTCGGTATCGTGACGAGCTCGTTTCGCGTTGCAATGGCCAGCTCATCGTCACCATCGATGCCGTCGACACCTGCCTCACCGTTTACCCCCTCCCTGAATGGGAACTCATTGAAGCCAAGCTGCGCGAGTTGCCCTCGCTGCGCGAGGAAACGCGGCGCCTGCAGCGTTTGCTGATTGGTAATGCCGTTGACCTGGAGCTCGATAGCGCCGGGCGTTTTCTCGTTCCGCCGCGCCTGCGCGAGTACGCCGGCCTGGACAAGAAAGCGATGCTGGTCGGCCAGCTGAACAAGTTCCAGTTGTGGGACGAAGACAAGTGGAATGCGCTTGCCGAGGCCGACCTCGCAGCCATCAAAGAACCCGGCGGCCTGCCGGACGAATTGCGCGACCTTATTCTGTGAGCCTGCCTGTGACCAGTACCTTCCAACACATCACCGTTCTGCTCGAGGAGGCCGTCGAAGCGCTGGCCCCCCTGGAGGGCGGCCGCTATGTGGACGGAACCTTCGGAAGGGGAGGGCACAGCCGGGCCTTGCTTGGCAGGCTCGGCCCGGGCGGTCAGCTGCTCGGGTTCGACAAGGATCCCCAGGCGATTGCGACGGGAAAAACACTGGCGGCCGAAGACGGCCGCTTCGTCATTGTGCAAAGGTCCTTCGCCGAGATGGGTGAAGAGTTCTCCGTGCGCGGCCTGCAGGGCAGCGTGAATGGCGTTCTGCTGGACCTGGGCGTGTCCTCGCCGCAGTTGGATGACCCCGAGCGAGGCTTCAGCTTTCTCAATGACGGCCCGCTGGACATGCGCATGAACCCGGACCAAGGCGTCAGTGCCGCGCAATGGATCGCCACCGCTGCGGAAGACGAGATCGCCCGCGTGTTCAAGGATTACGGCGAAGAGCGTTTTGCCAAGCGCATGGCCCGCGCGATCGTGCAGCGTCGGGCGGAAGCGCCCTTCGAGCGTACCGCCGATCTGGCCGCCGTGATCACCGAGGCCAACCCGGCCTGGGAGAAGGGCAAGAACCCGGCTACCCGCGCTTTCCAGGGGCTGCGCATCTTCATCAACAATGAGCTGGGTGATCTGGAGCGTGGCCTTGAGGCCGCGCTGGAAGGTCTGGCCGTGGGCGGCCGCCTCGTGGTGATCAGCTTCCACTCGCTGGAAGACCGCATCGTCAAACAATTCATGCGCAAGCAAGTGAAGGGCGAGGCGGACAACCTGCCGCGCAATCTGCCGATCCAGGTCAAACCCTTCGAGCCGCGTATGAAGCTGATCGGCAAGCCGGTCTACGCCTCCGAAGCCGAGCTCAAGGCCAACCCGCGCTCGCGCAGCGCGGTCATGCGCATCGCGGAGAAGCTCAGATGAGCCGTCTCTTCTCCAAGCGTCTGCCTGCCGGCAGCTTCTTCATGCTGTTGCTGTTCATTGGCGTGCTGCTGTCGGCCATTTCGGTCTCCTACAGTGCCTACTGGAACCGCCAATTGCTCAACTCGCTGTACACCGAGCTCAACGTGCGTGACAAGGCGCAGGCCGAATACGGTCGCCTGATTCTCGAACAGAGCACCTGGACGGCCCACAGCCGCATCGAGGCCCTGGCGACCGACCAGCTGAAGATGCGCGTGCCCGATCCGACCGAAATCATCATGGTGGCGCCATGAAAGACCTGGCCGGCGCTCGTTATCCCTGGCGCTTCCGCGTCGTCATCGCCCTGCTGCTGGCGATGGTGGCGGCGATTGCCTGGCGGATCGTCGACCTGCATGTCATCGATCACGATTTCCTCAAGGGGCAGGGCGATGCCCGCAGCGTGCGGCATATCACCATTCCCGCGCACCGTGGCCTGATCACCGACCGCAACGGCGAGCCGCTGGCTGTCAGCACGCCGGTCGCCACCCTCTGGGCCAACCCGAAGGAGCTGGTACTCGAGCGCGAGAAGTGGGGCTTCCTCGCCGATGCCCTGGGCCAGCCCAAGGCGGCATTGTCCGAGCGCCTGGAAGCGAACGCCGACAAGGAGTTCATCTACCTGGTCCGTGGCCTGACCCCGGAGCAAGGCGAGGCCGTGATGGCCCAGGTAAAGACCCATCGCATCCCCGGCGTCTATTCCGTCGAGGAGTTCCGCCGCTTCTACCCGTCCGGCGAAGTCGCCGCGCAGGTGGTGGGCTTTACCGACGTCGACGATCGTGGCCGTGAAGGCGTGGAGCTGGCCTTCGACAGCTGGCTGGCCGGCGTGCCGGGCAAGCGCCAGGTGCTCAAGGATCGTCGTGGGCACCTGATCCGCGACGTGCAGGTCACCCGCAACGCCAAGGCCGGCAAGACCCTGGCCCTGTCCATCGACCTGCGCCTGCAGTATCTCGCCAACCGTGAGCTGCGTAATGCGCTGGTGGAGAACGGCGCGAAGGCCGGCAGCCTGGTGATTCTCGACGTGAAGACTGGCGAAGTGCTGGCCATGGCCAACCAGCCGACCTACAACCCGAACAACCGTCGCAACCTGCAACCGGCGATGATGCGCAACCGTGCCATGATCGACGTGTTCGAGCCGGGTTCGACCATGAAGCCGTTCTCCATGAGCGCGGCGCTGGAAACCGGCCGCTGGAAGCCCACCGACAAGGTCGAGGTCTACCCCGGCACCCTGCAGATCGGCCGCTACACCATTCGTGACGTGTCCCGTACCGAAGGTCCGGTGCTGGACCTGACCGGCATCCTGATCCGCTCCAGTAACGTGGGCATGAGCAAGGTCGCTTTCGATATCGGCGGCGAAGCCATCTACAGCCTGATGCAGAAGGTCGGTCTCGGCCAGGACACCGGCCTGGGTTTCCCCGGCGAGCGTGTCGGCAACCTGCCTAATTACCGGGAATGGCGCAAGGCGGAGACCGCCACGCTGTCCTACGGCTACGGCCTGTCCGTCACCGCCATCCAGCTGGCTCACGCATACGCTGCGCTGGCCAACAATGGCCGCAGCGTTCCGCTGACCATGGTTCGTGCCGACCGCCAGCCGGATGCCACCCAGGTCATTCCCGAACCGGTCGCCAAGACCATGCAGGGCATGCTGCAGCAGGTGATCGAGGCGCCGAACGGCGTATTCCGCGCCCAGGTTCCGGGGTATCACGTTGCCGGCAAGTCCGGTACCGCGCGCAAGACCGCGACCGGCGCCAAGGGCTACGCGGAGAACTCCTATCGCTCCCTGTTTGCCGGCTTCGCGCCGATGAGCAATCCCCGTTATGTCGCCGTCGTGGTCATCGATGAGCCCAGCAAGGCCGGTTACTTCGGTGGCCTGGTCTCCGCGCCGGTGTTCAGCAAGGTGATGTCCGGCACGCTGCGCCTGATGAACGTGCCGCCGGATAACCTTCCGACGGCGACTCCGCAGCAACAAGCCGATGCTGCGCCCGCTGCCAAAGGAGGGCGTGGCTGATGCCGATGAGCCTGAATCAACTGCTGCCACAGGCCGAAAGCGGCGAACTGATCCGTGAACTCACCCTGGACAGTCGCACCGTCAAGCCCGGCGACCTGTTCCTCGCCGTGCCGGGAGGTCGCCAGGATGGCCGCGCGCACATCGCTGCCGCGCTCGCCCAGGGCGCCGCCGCCGTCGCTTATGAAGCGGAAGGCGCTGTCGACCTGCCGCCCAGCGATGTGCCGATGATCGCCATCAAGGGCCTCGCCAAACAGCTGTCCGCTATCGCCGGACGCTTCTATGGCGAGCCAAGCCGAGGCGTCGAGCTGGTCGGCGTGACCGGCACCAATGGCAAGACCAGCGTCAGCCAATTGGTTGCCCAGGCCCTCGACCTGCTCGGCGAGCGCTGCGGCATCGTCGGCACCCTCGGCACCGGTTTCTATGGCGCGCTGGAAAGCGGTCGCCACACCACGCCTGACCCGCTCGCCGTGCAGGCGACCCTCGCACGCCTGAAGCAGGCCGGTGCCAAGGCCGTGGCGATGGAAGTGTCTTCCCACGGCCTCGAGCAGGGCCGCGTCGCGGCGCTGGGCTTCGACGTGGCGGTCTTCACCAACCTCTCCCGTGACCACCTGGACTATCACGGCTCGATGCAAGCCTACGGCGCGGCCAAAGCCAAGCTGTTCGCCTGGCAAGGCCTGCGTTGCCGGGTGATCAACCTGGACGACGATTTTGGCCGCGAGCTGGCCGCCGAGTCCCACGAGTCCCGCTTGATGGGTTACAGCCTGAGCGACCCGTCGGCTTACATCTACTGCCGCGAAGCCACCTTCAGCGATGCCGGCGTGCAAGCGCAGATCGTCACCCCGCAGGGCGAAGGCCTGCTGCGCAGCTCGCTGCTGGGCAAGTTCAACCTGAGCAACCTGCTGGCCGTGGTCGCTGCGCTGCTGGGCCTGGACTACCCGCTGGGCGACGTACTCAAGGTGCTGCCGCAACTGGAAGGCCCGATCGGCCGCATGCAGCGCCTGGGCGGTGGTGAGAAGCCGCTGGTGGTCGTGGATTACGCCCACACCCCGGACGCGCTGGAAAAAGTGCTGCTCGCCTTGCGTCCTCACGTGCATGGCCAACTGTTGTGCCTGTTCGGCTGCGGCGGCGACCGTGACAGCGGCAAGCGCCCGATCATGGCGCAGATCGCCGAGCAGCATGCCGACCGCGTGCTGGTCACCGACGACAACCCGCGCACCGAGAAGAGCGAGGCGATCATCGCCGACATCCGGGCCGGTTTCGCCAAGCCTGACGCGGTCGAGTTCGTTCCCGGTCGCGGTGAGGCCATCGCCCGACTGATCGCCTCTGCCGGCAGGGACGACGTCGTGCTGCTGGCCGGCAAGGGGCACGAGGATTACCAGGAGATCGACGGTGTTCGCCACCCGTTCTCCGATCTGGAACAAGCCGCCAAGGCGCTGGCTGCCTGGGAGGTGAAGCGTGCTTAAGCCCCTTTCGCTCAACGAAGTCGCTGCTGCGCTGCAAGGCCGTGTGGTCGGCGACGACGTCAGCTTCGACGCCGTGAGCACCGACAGCCGTGCCATCGTCCCCGGCCAACTGTTCATTGCCCTGACCGGCCCGCGTTTCGACGGCCACGACTACCTGACCGACGTCGCCGCCAAGGGCGCGGTAGCGGCTCTGGTGGAACGTGAAGTCGCTGGCGCGCCGCTGCCGCAGCTGGTGGTGAAAGATACCCGCATCGCGCTGGGCCAGCTCGGGGCGTTGAACCGCGCCGCCTTCACCGGCCGCGTCGCCGCAGTGACCGGCTCCAGTGGCAAGACCACCGTGAAGGAGATGCTCGCCAGCATCCTGCGGACCCAGGGTGAAGTCCTGGCGACCCGCGGCAACCTGAACAACGATCTGGGTGCGCCGCTGACCCTGCTGCAGCTGGCCCCGGAGCACAAAAGCGCAGTCATCGAGCTGGGCGCCAACCGTGTCGGCGAGATCGCCTATACCGTCGCGCTGACCCGCCCCCAGGTCGCCATCATCACCAACGCCGGCACCGCCCATGTCGGCGAGTTCGGCGGGCAGGACAAGATCGTCCTGGCCAAGGGCGAGATTCTCGAGGGGCTGGCCGCCGACGGCGTGGCCATCCTCAACCGCGACGACAAGGCCTTCGATATCTGGCAGGCCCGCGCTTCCGGTCGCCGTGTTTCCAGCTTCGGCCTGCACGATGCGCGCGCCGATTTCCGCGCCAGTGATGTGAAGCGCGATGCCCGCGGTTGCCCGGGTTTCACCCTGCAGGGGCCGGCTGGCGAGGCAGCCGTTCAGCTGAATCTTCTGGGTGAGCACAACGTCACGAATGCGCTGGCCGCCGCCGCCGCCGCTCACGCCCTGGGCGTGCCGCTGGTCGGGATCGTCTCCGGCCTGCAGAACCTGCAGCCGGTCAAGGGGCGCGCCGTAGCTCAGCTGGCGACGAATGGCATGCGGGTGATCGACGACAGCTACAACGCCAATCCGGCTTCAATCTGCGCGGCGATTGATATACTCGCCGGCTTTTCCGGCCGGACCGTCCTGGTCCTCGGGGACATGGGCGAGCTGGGTGCCTGGGCGGAATCTTCCCACCGCGAAGTGGGAACCTATGCCATTGGCAAAGTCACTGCGCTCT
Organism: Pseudomonas sp. DP-17; assembly: GCF_022380625.1. Classification (NCBI taxonomy): domain Bacteria; kingdom Pseudomonadati; phylum Pseudomonadota; class Gammaproteobacteria; order Pseudomonadales; family Pseudomonadaceae; genus Pseudomonas; species Pseudomonas sp. DP-17. The sequence continues at coordinate 43,137 of NZ_JAKSXG010000016.1, read as the reverse complement.
ATGCCGTCGGACCGTTGATGAGCCACGCCGTGCAGGCGTTCGGTTCCGCGGGCCGGCACTTCGCCGATCAGGCCAGCCTGATCAGTGCCCTGGCCGACGAAGCTTCGACAACCACCATTCTGATCAAGGGTTCCCGCAGCGCGGCGATGGACAAAGTCGTCGCGGCGCTCTGTGGTTCCTCCGAGGAGAGTCACTAAATGCTGCTGCTGCTCGCCGAGTACCTGCAACAGTTCTACAAGGGCTTCGGCGTCTTCCAGTACCTGACCCTGCGCGGCATCCTGAGCGTGCTGACCGCGCTCGCCCTGTCGCTCTGGCTGGGCCCGTGGATGATCCGCACCCTGCAGATCCGCCAGATCGGCCAGGCCGTGCGCAACGACGGCCCGCAATCGCACCTGTCCAAGAAAGGCACGCCGACCATGGGCGGCGCGCTGATCCTCACCGCCATCGCCATCAGTACCCTGCTGTGGTCCGACTGGTCGAACCGCTACGTCTGGGTCGTGCTGGCCGTGACCCTGCTGTTCGGCGCCATCGGCTGGGTGGACGACTACCGCAAGGTGATCGAGAAGAACTCCCGCGGCCTGCCGAGCCGCTGGAAGTACTTCTGGCAATCGGTGTTCGGCCTGGGCGCGGCGGTCTTCCTCTATATGACTGCCGAGACGCCGGTCGAGACCACCCTGATCGTGCCGATGCTGAAGAACGTCGAGATCCCCCTGGGCATCTTCTTCGTGGTGCTGACCTACTTCGTGATCGTCGGTTCGAGCAACGCGGTGAACCTGACCGACGGTCTCGACGGCCTGGCCATCATGCCCACCGTGATGGTCGGTGGCGCGCTGGGGATCTTCTGCTACCTGTCGGGCAACATCAAATTCGCCGAATACCTGTTCATCCCGAGCGTTCCGGGGGCGGGCGAGTTGATCATCTTCTGCGGTGCCATCGTCGGCGCGGGCCTGGGCTTCCTCTGGTTCAACACCTATCCGGCGCAGGTCTTCATGGGGGACGTCGGTGCGCTGGCGCTCGGCGCCGCGCTGGGGACCATCGCGGTGATCGTCCGCCAGGAGATCGTGCTGTTCATCATGGGCGGGGTGTTCGTCATGGAAACCCTGTCGGTGGTGATCCAGGTCGCCTCCTTCAAGCTGACCGGCAAGCGGGTGTTCCGCATGGCGCCGATCCACCACCACTTCGAACTCAAAGGCTGGCCGGAGCCGCGCGTGATCGTGCGCTTCTGGATCATCACGGTGATTCTCGTGCTGATCGGCCTGGCCACGTTGAAACTGCGTTGAGGACTGATCGAGCATGAGCCTGATCGCTTCCGACCAATTCCGCATCGTTGTCGGCCTCGGCAAGAGCGGCATGTCCCTGGTGCGCTACCTGGCGCGCCAGGGCGTGCCCTTTGCCGTGGCCGATACGCGCGCGAATCCGCCGGAGCTGGCGACCCTGCGCGAGCAGTATCCGCAGGTCGAGGTGCGCTGCGGCGACCTCGACGCCGATTTCCTCTGCCGCGCCCAGGAACTCTACGTGAGCCCCGGCCTGTCGCTGCGCGTTCCCGCACTGGTGGAAGCGGCCGCCCGTGGCGTGCGCATGTCCGGAGACGTGGACCTGTTCGCGCGTCACGCGAAGGCACCAATCGTTGCCATCACCGGTTCGAACGCCAAGAGCACTGTCACCACCCTGGTGGGGGATATGGCCAAGGCCGCTGGCAAGCGCGTCGCCGTTGGCGGCAACCTCGGCACTCCTGCGCTGGACCTGCTCGCCGATGACGTCGAGCTGTACGTGGTTGAGCTGTCCAGCTTCCAGCTGGAAACCTGCGAGCGCCTGAACGCCGAGGTCGCCACCTGCCTGAACGTCAGCGAAGACCACATGGACCGCTATGACGGCATGGCCGATTATCACCTGGCCAAGCACCGCATCTTCCGTGGCGCCAAGCAGGTCGTGGTGAACCGTGCCGACGCCCTGAGCCGTCCGCTGATCGCCGACAACGTGCCGTGCTGGACCTTCGGCATCAACAAGCCGGACTTCAAGGCGTTCGGCCTGATCGAAGAGGACGGCGAGAAGTGGCTGGCCTTCCAGTTCGACAAGCTGATGCCGGCCCGTGAGCTGAAGATCCGTGGTGCGCACAACCAGTCCAACGCCCTGGCCGCGCTGGCGCTGGGGCATGCCGTTGGCCTGCCGTTCGAGCCGATGCTGCAGACCCTGCGTGAGTTCGCCGGTCTTGCTCACCGCTGCCAGTGGGTGCGCGAGCGCAACGGCGTGAACTACTACGACGACTCCAAGGCCACCAACGTCGGCGCCGCCCTGGCTGCCATCGAGGGCCTGGGAGCGGACATCGACGGCAAGCTGGTGCTGATCGCCGGTGGCGACGGCAAGGGCGCTGACTTCCATGACCTGCGTGATCCGGTGGCGAAGCATTGCCGCGCCGTGGTGTTGCTGGGCCGTGACGCCGAGTTGGTGAGCGCCGCCCTTGGCAACGTGGTGCCCAAGGTCCGCGTGAATACTCTCGACGAAGCCGTCGAGCACGCCGCCGACCTGGCTCTGCCGGGAGACGCCGTGCTGCTGTCGCCGGCCTGCGCGAGCCTGGACATGTTCAGGAACTACGAGGAACGCGGACGCCTGTTCGCCAAGGCCGTGGAGGAGCTCGCCTGATGTTCTCCTTCCTGCGCCCCTATCCGTCCCCGCTGATCAGCCGCAACGGCATCGACATCGACTTCCCGCTGCTCGCGGGCTGTCTGGCGCTGCTCGGCCTCGGCCTGGTGATGGTCACTTCGGCATCTTCCGAAGTCGCCGCGGCGCAGTCCGGCAACCCGCTGTACTTCTCGGTCCGCCACCTGATCTACCTCGCCATCGGCTTCGTCGCCTGCGGTGTGACCATGATGGTGCCGATGGAAACCTGGCAGCGCTGGGGCTGGAAGCTGCTGGCCGTGGCCTTTGTGCTGCTGGTGATGGTGATCACCCCCGGCATCGGCCGCGAGGTGAACGGTTCCATGCGCTGGATCGGCTTCGGCCTCTTCAACATCCAGCCCTCGGAGATCGCCAAGGTCTTCGTGGTGATCTTCATGGCTGGCTACCTGGTTCGCCGCCAGGAGGAGGTACGCGAAAGCTGGCTGGGCTTCTTCAAGCCGTTCGTGGTGCTGCTGCCGATGGCCGGCCTGCTGCTGCGCGAGCCGGACTTCGGCGCCACCGTGGTGATGATGGGCGCGGCCGCCGCGATGCTGTTCCTCGGCGGTGTGGGCCTGTTCCGCTTCGGCCTGATGGTAGCGCTGGCGGTCGGCGCCGTGGTGCTGCTGATCCAGACCCAGCCTTACCGGATGGCGCGCCTGACCAACTTCACCGATCCCTGGGCCGACCAGTTCGGCGCGGGCTACCAGCTCAGCCAGGCGTTGATCGCCTTCGGCCGCGGTGGCTGGACCGGCATGGGCCTGGGCAACAGCATCCAGAAGCAGTTCTACCTGCCCGAGGCGCACACCGACTTCGTGTTCGCGGTCCTCGCCGAAGAGCTGGGCATCGTCGGCGCGATGGCCACCGTGGCCCTGTTCGTCTTCGTCAGCCTGCGCGCGCTGTACATCGGTATCTGGGCCGAGCAGTCGAAACAGTACTTCTCCGCCTACGTCGCCTACGGGCTGGCTTTCCTGTGGATCGGCCAGTTCCTGATCAACGTGGGTGTGAACGTCGGCCTGCTGCCGACCAAGGGCCTGACCCTGCCGTTCCTCAGCTACGGCGGCAGTTCCCTGGTGATCTGCTGTGCCCAGCTGGGGATGCTGCTGCGCATCGAATGGGAGCGCCGCACCGTGATGGGCAGCGAGGAATATGAATTCAGCGAAGAGGACTTTGCCGATGAAAGGTAACGTCCTGATCATGGCGGGCGGCACCGGCGGACACGTGTTCCCGGCCTTGGCCTGCGCCCGTGAGTTCCAGGCGCGCGGCTACAGCGTGCACTGGCTGGGCACCCCGCGCGGCATCGAAAACGATCTGGTACCCAAGGCCGGCCTGCCGCTGCACCTGATCAACGTCAGCGGCCTGCGTGGTAAGGGCCTGAAGTCCCTGCTGCGCGCGCCGTTCGATCTGCTCAAGTCGCTGTTCCAGGCCCTGAGCGTGGTGCGCCAGCTCAAGCCGGTCTGCGTGCTCGGCCTGGGTGGCTACGTCACCGGCCCGGGCGGCCTGGCTGCCAAGCTGTCCGGCGTGCCGCTGGTGATCCATGAGCAGAACGCTGTCGCCGGCACCGCCAACCGCAGCCTCGCGCCGCTGGCCAAGCGGGTCTGCGAAGCCTTCCCGGATACCTTCGACAGCAGTGCCAAGCGCCTGACCACTGGCAACCCGGTGCGCGTCGAGCTGTTCCTGGAAGAGGGTGCCCGCGCGCCGTTGAGCGGCCGCCGCGTCAACCTGCTGGTGCTGGGTGGAAGCCTGGGTGCCGAGCCGCTGAACAAGCTGCTGCCCGAAGCGCTCGCGCAGGTGCCGGCCGAGAGTCGCCCGGCCATTCGCCACCAGGCCGGTCGTCAGCATGACGAAGTGACTGCGGAGCGTTACCGCGCCGCCGGTGTCGAAGCGGACGTAGCTCCCTTCATCGCCGACATGGCTGCTGCCTACGCCTGGGCCGATTTGGTGATCTGCCGCGCCGGAGCGCTGACCGTGAGCGAGCTGACCGCCGCCGGCCTGCCGTCCTTCCTGGTGCCGCTGCCCCACGCGATCGACGACCACCAGACCAAGAATGCCGAATTCCTGGTGCGCGAGGGCGCGGCCCTCCTGCTGCCACAGAAATCTACCAGCGCCGCCGAACTGGCCGCGCAGTTGTCCGAGGTATTGATGCATCCCGATTCCCTGACCCGCATGGCCGCTCGCGCACGCAGCCTGGCCAAGCCCGAGGCTACCCGCACGGTAGTCGATGCCTGCCTGGAGGTGGCCCGTGGTTAAAGAACCCACCGGCGTCACCCGCACCATGCGGCGCATCCGCCGCATCCACTTCGTCGGCATCGGTGGCGTGGGCATGTGCGGTATCGCGGAAGTGCTGCTCAACCTCGGCTACGAAGTCTCCGGCTCCGACCTCAAGGCGTCGCCGGTCACCGAGCGCCTGAAGAACTTCGGCGCGGAAATCTTCATTGGCCACCGTGCGGAGAACTCCGACGGCGCCGACGTGCTGGTGGTTTCCAGCGCGGTGAACAAGTCGAACCCGGAAGTCGCCGCCGCGCTGGATCGCCGCGTGCCGGTCGTGCCGCGCGCCGAGATGCTCGCCGAGCTGATGCGCTACCGCCACGGCATCGCAGTGGCCGGTACCCACGGCAAGACCACCACCACCAGCCTGATCGCCTCGGTGTTCGCTGCCGGCGGCCTGGACCCGACCTTCGTCATTGGCGGCCGCCTGAACGCTGCCGGCACCAACGCGCAGCTGGGTACCAGCCGCTATCTGGTGGCCGAGGCCGACGAGAGTGACGCCAGCTTCCTGCACCTGCAGCCGATGGTCTCGGTGGTCACCAACATCGACGCCGACCACATGAGCACCTACGGCGGCGACTTCAACAAGCTCAAGCGCACCTTCGTCGACTTCCTGCACAACCTGCCGTTCTACGGTCTGGCGGTGGTCTGTGTGGACGACCCGGTGGTGCGCGAGATCCTGCCGCAGGTCGCCCGTCCGACCGTGACCTATGGCCTGAGCGAGGACGCCGACGTCCGCGCCATCAACATCCGCCAGGAAGGCATGCGTACCTACTTCACCGTGCTGCGTCCCGAGCGCGAGCCGCTGGACGTTTCGGTGAACATGCCCGGCCTGCACAACGTGCTGAACTCCCTGGCGACCATCGTCATCGCCACCGACGAAGGTATCTCCGACGAGGCCATTGTCCAGGGCCTGTCCGGCTTCCAGGGCGTCGGCCGACGCTTCCAGGTCTACGGCGACCTGCAGGTGGAAGGCGGCAGCGTGATGCTGGTCGACGACTACGGCCACCACCCGCGCGAAGTCGCGGCGGTGATCAAGGCCGTGCGCGGTGGCTGGCCGGAGCGTCGTCTGGTGATGGTGTATCAACCGCACCGCTTCAGCCGCACCCGCGACCTGTACGACGACTTCGTGCAGGTGCTGGGCGAGGCCAACGTGCTGATGCTGATGGAGGTCTACCCGGCCGGCGAAGAGCCGATCCCTGGCGCCGACAGCCGTCACCTTTGCCACAGCATCCGCCAGCGCGGCCAGCTCGACCCGATCTACCTGGAGCGTGGCGGTGACCTCGCTTCGCTGCTGAAGCCGCTGTTGCGTCCCGGCGACATCCTGCTCTGCCAGGGCGCCGGCGATATCGGTGGGCTGGCTCCGCAACTGATCAAGAATCCGATGTTCGGCGCCGCCGCTGCTGGCGCCGAGGGGAAGAAACAATGAGTGACGCCCTCAAATCCGCCCTCGAGCCCCGCGCCTTCGGTCGCGTCGCCGTGCTGTACGGCGGCAAGAGCGCCGAGCGCGAGGTGTCGCTGAAATCCGGCGCCATGGTTCTGCAGGCCTTGCAGGGCGCCGGTGTGGACGCCTTCGGCATCGACGTGGGCGATGACCTGCTGGAGCGTCTGACCCGCGAGAAGATCGACCGCGCCTTCATCATCCTCCACGGTCGTGGCGGTGAAGACGGCACCATGCAGGGGCTGCTGGAAATCGCCGGCATTCCCTACACCGGCAGCGGCGTGCTCGCCTCCGCGCTGGCGATGGACAAGCTGCGCACCAAGCGCGTGTGGCTGAGCCTGGGCCTGCCTACGCCGGACCACGCTGTCCTCGCCAGCGCGGACGATTGCCGTGCCGCTGCGGCAAAGCTCGGTTTCCCGCTGATCGTCAAGCCGGCCAGCGAGGGTTCGAGCATCGGCATGGCCAAGGTGAACAGCATTGAAGAGCTGATCGCGGCCTGGGCTGCTGCTGCGAAATTCGATCCACAAGTGCTCGTCGAGCAGTGGATCAGCGGCCCTGAATACACCGTCGCGATCCTCCGTGGCCAGGTGCTGCCGCCCATTCGCCTGGGCACGCCGCACACCTTCTACGACTATGACGCGAAGTACCTGGCCAACGATACCCAGTACCAGATTCCCTGCGGCCTCGATGCCGACAAGGAACAGGAACTCAAGGACCTGACCGCTCGCGCCTGCGATGCCCTCGGCATCCAGGGGTGGGGTCGGACCGACGTGATGCAGGACGCCCAGGGGCGCTTCTGGCTGTTGGAAGTGAACACGGCACCGGGCATGACCGACCATAGCCTCGTGCCCATGGCCGCGCGCGCGGCCGGCCTGGATTTCCAGCAACTGGTGCTGGCGATCCTCGCCGACAGCGTCGAGGCAAGGGGGTAAGTCATGAACGGCGCGCAGCTTCGTCACCAGAATCCCGGAATCGGCCGTGCTCCCGCACGCAAGCCGGTGCCGCGCGGCGCCAGCCGTCTGGTGGCCAAGGAGCCGCTCAGCGCTCGCATGCCCAAGCCCAGCTTCGGCTTCCTGAAGGTGCTGCTGTGGCCCCTGGTGCTGGGCGTACTGGGCGGCGGTGCTTACTACGGCGCGCAATACGTGCTGCCCTATGCCGACCGCCCGATTGCCAAGGTCAGCGTAGAGGGCGACCTCAGCTACATCAGCCAGGCGGCGGTGCAGCAGCGGATCAGCCCCTATGTCTCGGCCAGCTTCTTCACCATCGATCTGGCCGGCATGCGCCAGGAGCTGGAACAGATGCCCTGGATCGCCCACGCCGAAGTGCGCCGCGTATGGCCCGACCAGGTGGTGGTTCGACTGGACGAGCAATTGCCCATCGCCCGCTGGGGTGACGAGGCCCTGCTGAACAACCAGGGGCAGGCTTTCGCGCCGCGTGAAGTGGCCAACTACGAGCACCTGCCGCGCCTGTCCGGCCCGCAGCGCGCCCAGCAGCAAGTGATGCAGCAGTACCAGATTCTCAGCCAGATGCTCCGCCCGCTGGGCTTCACTATCGCCAGCCTGGACATGAGTTCGCGCGGCGCCTGGACCCTGGGGACCGCGCAGGGAGTGGAGATCATGCTGGGCCGCGATCACGCGGTAGAACAGATTCGCCGGTTCGTGACCATCTACGACAAGGCGCTGAAAGACCAGATTACGAAAATCGCCCGCATCGACATGCGTTACCCCAACGGCCTGGCCGTGGCGTGGCGCGATCCGGTGCCGGAAGCGACGGTGGCACAGACCACCGCCGCGCAGTGAGTTGAGGAGACTTCAATAAACATGGCAAGCGTGCAGAGCGGCAAAATGGTCGTCGGCCTGGATATCGGCACCTCCAAGGTGGTGGCGCTGGTGGGCGAGGTGGCGGCCGATGGCAAGCTGGAAATCGTCGGCATCGGGACGCACCCGTCGCGCGGCCTGAAGAAAGGTGTGGTGGTGAACATCGAGTCCACCGTGCAATCGATCCAGCGCGCCATCGATGAAGCCCAGCAGATGGCTGGCTGCCGTATCCACTCGGCCTTCGTCGGCATCGCCGGCAACCATATCCGCAGCCTGAACTCCCACGGCATCGTGGCCATCCGCGACCGCGAAGTCAGCGGCGCGGACATCGAGCGCGTGCTGGACGCGGCCCAGGCCGTGGCCATCCCGGCCGACCAGCGTGTGCTGCACACCCTGGCCCAGGACTATGTGATCGATAACCAGGAAGGCGTGCGCGAGCCGCTGGGCATGTCCGGCGTACGCCTGGAAGCCAAGGTGCACGTCGTGACCTGCGCGGTGAACGCCGCGCAGAACATCGAGAAGTGCGTGCGCCGCTGCGGCCTGGAAGTCGATGACATCATCCTCGAGCAGCTGGCCTCGGCCTACTCCGTGCTCACCGAGGATGAAAAGGAACTGGGCGTGTGCCTGGTGGACATCGGCGGCGGCACCACCGATATCGCCATCTTCACCGAAGGCGCCATTCGCCATACGGCGGTGATCCCGATCGCTGGCGACCAGGTCACCAACGACATCGCCATGGCGTTGCGCACCCCGACTCAGTACGCTGAGGAAATCAAGATTCGCTACGCCTGTGCACTGGCCAAACTGGCCGGCCCCGGCGAAACCATCAAAGTGCCCAGCGTCGGCGATCGTCCGCCGCGGGAACTGTCGCGCCAAGCGCTTGCCGAAGTGGTCGAGCCTCGTTACGACGAGCTCTTCACCCTGGTTCAGGCAGAGCTGCGTCGCAGTGGCTATGAGGACCTGATTCCGGCCGGGATCGTCCTGACCGGTGGCACCTCCAAGATGGAAGGCGCCGTCGAGCTGGCCGAAGAAATCTTCCACATGCCGGTGCGCCTGGGCGTACCGCATAGCGTCAAGGGACTGGCCGACGTCGTGCGCAATCCAATCTATTCCACCGGTGTGGGGCTGCTCCTGTACGGACTGCAAAAGCAGTCCGACGGCATCTCCCTGTCCGGCAGCAGTTTCAGCAGCGACGAACCCAAGACACCGGTACTGGAAAAGCTTAAACGCTGGGTCCAGGGCAATTTCTGATTTACCACCGCGGTAAACGTAGGCAACACAACTAGAAAGGAAGGAGAGGGGAAATGTTTGAACTGGTAGATAACGTCCCGCAAACAGCAGTCATCAAGGTTATCGGCGTAGGTGGCGGCGGCGGCAACGCCGTGAACCACATGGCCAAGAACAACGTTGATGGCGTCGAATTCATTTGCGCCAACACCGATGCGCAGGCGCTGAAGAACATCGCCGCGCGCACCGTTCTGCAGCTCGGCCCGGGTGTGACCAAGGGCCTGGGCGCTGGCGCCAACCCTGAAGTGGGCCGCCAGGCCGCCATCGAGGACCGCGAGCGTATCGCCGAAGTCCTGGAAGGCGCCGACATGGTCTTCATCACCACCGGCATGGGGGGCGGTACCGGCACCGGTGCTGCGCCGATCATTGCCGAGGTTGCCAAGGAAATGGGCATCCTCACCGTGGCCGTGGTCACCCGTCCGTTCCCGTTCGAAGGCCGCAAGCGCATGCAGATCGCCGACGAAGGCATTCGCTCGCTGGCAGAAAGCGTTGACTCGCTGATCACCATCCCGAACGAAAAACTGCTGACCATCCTGGGCAAGGATGCGAGCCTGCTGGCCGCCTTCGCCAAGGCTGACGATGTGCTGGCCGGTGCCGTCCGCGGCATCTCCGACATCATCAAGCGCCCGGGCATGATCAACGTCGACTTCGCCGACGTGAAAACCGTCATGAGCGAAATGGGCATGGCCATGATGGGCACCGGCTGCGCCAGCGGCCCGAACCGCGCTCGCGAGGCTACCGAAGCCGCGATCCGCAACCCGCTGCTGGAAGACGTCAACCTGCAGGGCGCCCGCGGCATCCTGGTCAACATCACCGCCGGTCCGGACCTGTCCCTGGGCGAGTACTCCGACGTGGGCAACATCATCGAGCAGTTCGCTTCCGAGCACGCCACCGTGAAAGTGGGCACCGTGATCGATCCGGACATGCGCGACGAGCTGCACGTCACCGTGGTCGCCACCGGTCTGGGCGCTCGCCTGGAGAAGCCGGTCAAGGTCGTCGACAACACCGTTCAGACCCAGGCCGTCAGCACCCAGGCTCCGGTTCAGCGCGAGCAGCAGTCGGTGAACTACCGTGACCTGGACCGTCCGACCGTCATGCGCAACCAGAACCACGGCGGCGCTGCCACCGCGGCCAAGCTGAATCCGCAGGACGATCTGGACTACCTGGACATCCCGGCCTTCCTGCGTCGTCAGGCCGATTGAGTCGATTTATCAGGAGTATCAATGTGATTGGTGTTCAGCAAAGGGCGGTTCTGCTATCATCGCCGCCCATTGTTGACAACAGTTCGCAACTTGCGCGAAAGCGGCCAAAGCCATGATCAGACAACGCACCTTGAAGAACATCATCCGGGCGACCGGTGTCGGCCTGCACTCCGGGGAGAAGGTTTACCTGACCCTGAAGCCGGCTCCCGTCGATACTGGCATCGTGTTCTGCCGGGCTGACCTCGACCCTGTGGTGGAAATTCCCGCCCGGGCCTCGAACGTCGGCGAAACCACCATGTCGACCACCCTGATCAAGGGTGACGTCAAAGTGGATACCGTGGAGCATCTGCTTTCGGCCATGGCCGGCCTGGGTATCGACAACGCCTATGTCGAACTGTCCGCGTCGGAAGTACCGATCATGGACGGCAGCGCAGGTCCTTTCGTATTCCTGATCCAATCCGCTGGCCTGCAAGAGCAGGAAGCGGCCAAGAAGTTCATCCGCATCAAGCGCGAAGTAACGGTGGAAGAGGGCGACAAACGCGCCACCTTCGTTCCGTTCGACGGCTTCAAGGTGAGCTTCGAGATCGATTTCGATCACCCGGTCTTCCGTGGTCGCACCCAGAAAGCCGTGGTGGATTTCTCCAGCACTTCCTTCGTCAAGGAAGTCAGCCGCGCCCGTACCTTCGGGTTCATGCGCGACATCGAGATGCTGCGTTCCCAGAACCTGGCTCTGGGTGGCAGCGTGGAGAACGCCATCGTGGTCGACGAGTATCGAGTGCTCAACGAAGACGGTCTTCGTTATGAGGACGAGTTCGTCAAGCACAAGATCCTGGACGCCATTGGTGACCTGTACCTGCTGGGTAACAGCCTTATCGGCGAGTTCATCGGCTACAAGTCCGGTCACGCCCTGAACAACCGTCTCCTGCGTACCCTCATCGCAGACAAGGACGCTTGGGAAGTGGTGACCTTCGAGGACGCCAAGACCGCGCCGATCTCCTATATGCGACCCGCTGCGGCCGTATAAGGAAACCTCCTCCTTTCAGCTACAACTTCAAAGGCCACCCTCGGGTGGCCTTTTTTTTGTCTTCGCTTTTATTCCTGGTCTGCTTCCGGTGGTTTGCGACTGCGGCTGGCGAGGCGTTCGAGAGCGGCTTTGAGCTGCGGATTGCTGATGCCTTCGGCCGCTTCATGCAGGGTGGCCGAGGCGGATTCGCTGATGCGGTTGGTGTTCACGCGGACAGGCGCCTGGATTGCTGGTTGCACCTTGAACAGGATGCGCGTGAGTCCGGCGAACTCCTCGAACGTGGCCAGTTGCCGCAGCAGGCGGTTCTGCTGGTAACGCAGGCGCGTGGCCCAGTGCCCGTCGGTGACCACCAGCAGCAGGCTGCCTTCACGCCAGGAGGCGACGCGGCAGAAAGGGCGCGCGGCGGGCTGCAATTGCGAATCGAGCAGTTCCTGCAGGCGCGAGAGGCGCTGCGCCTGGACGAACAGCGAGTGCAGCGGCTTGGCTTCGCGCAGCAACTTGGTCATCGCCTTGGCGGGCAGGGGGCGGAAGGCCATGAGGAGCAACCGGGAGTGAATAAAGAAAGATGGTAACAGATGCGCTCAGGACCAGATGCCACCGTCCGCCCTTGAAGTTGCATGGCTGCGTCACCATATCACCCACTCGGATGCAAAGTTGTCCGCCCATGCATTGCCCCCAAGCTCGCAGAATGCGAAGCTTCGGAGGATGACTCCGGCACTTTTTTCCCGGAAGTTTCCGGGTAGAATGCCCGCTTCATTGCCGTTCCGCGCCGCGGCCAGCCAGTCGGGCAGCCCTCCAATTCTCCAGTTCGGATGACCCAGTCGATATGTTTGCGCCTTTGTTGAAAAAACTCTTTGGAAGCAAGAACGAGCGCGAAGTGAAGCGCATGGCCAAGCAGGTCCAGGCCATCAATGCACTCGAGCCCCAGATGGTCCCGCTTTCCGATGAGCAACTGAAGGCCAAGACCGAAGAGTTCAAGGCACGTGTCGCCAAGGGCGAGAGCCTCGACCAGATCCTGCCCGAAGCCTTCGCCGTTGCCCGCGAGGCCGGCAAGCGCGTCATGGGCATGCGTCACTTCGACGTCCAGCTCATCGGCGGCATGACCCTGCACGAAGGCAAGATCGCCGAGATGCGTACCGGTGAGGGCAAGACCCTCGTGGGTACCCTGGCCGTCTACCTGAACGCCCTGTCCGGCAAAGGTGTGCACGTGGTCACCGTGAACGACTACCTGGCCCGCCGCGACGCCAACTGGATGCGACCGCTGTATGAATTCCTCGGCCTGACCGTTGGCATCGTCAGCCCGTTCCAGCCGCCGGAAGAGAAGCGCGCGGCCTATGCCGCCGACATCACCTACGGCACCAACAACGAATTCGGCTTCGACTACCTGCGCGACAACATGGCGTTCAGCCTGGAAGACAAGTTCCAGCGCGAACTGAACTTCGCCGTGGTCGACGAAGTGGACTCCATCCTCATCGACGAGGCGCGGACTCCGCTGATCATTTCCGGCCAGGCCGAAGACAGCTCCGAGCTGTACATCAAGATCAACAAGTTGATCCCGCGCCTGAAGCGTCACGTCGAGGAAGTCGAAGGCCAGGTGACCCAGCAGGGCCACTACAGCATCGACGAGAAGACCCGTCAGGTCGAACTCAACGAGCAGGGTCATGCCTACGTTGAAGAGCTGCTGACCCAGAACGGCCTGCTGGCCGAGGGCGAGAGCCTCTACTCGGCGCACAACCTGAGCCTGCTGACCCACGTCTACGCCGCGCTGCGCGCCCACACCCTGTTCCACCGCAACGTGGAATACATCGTCCAGGGCGACCAGGTCCTGCTGATCGACGAACACACTGGCCGTACCATGCCGGGCCGTCGCCTCTCCGAGGGCCTGCACCAGGCCATCGAGGCCAAGGAAAACCTGCCGATCCAGGCCGAGAGCCAGACCCTGGCCTCGACCACCTTCCAGAACTACTTCCGCCTCTACACCAAGCTGGCCGGCATGACCGGCACCGCCGACACCGAGGCCTTCGAGTTCCGCCAGACCTACGGCCTGGACGTGGTGGTGATCCCGACCCACCGCCCGGTTGCCCGTAAGGACTTCAACGACCTGGTCTACCTGACCCAGGACGAGAAATACGCCGCCATCATTACCGACGTGCAGCAGTGCCAGGCGCTGGGCCGTCCGATCCTCGTGGGTACCGCCTCGGTCGAAACCTCCGAATACGTCTCGCAGCTGCTGCAGAACGCCGGCATCGAGCACAAGGTTCTGAACGCCAAGTACCACGAGAAGGAAGCCGAGATCATCGCCCAGGCCGGTCGTCCGGGCTCGGTCACCATCGCCACCAACATGGCCGGTCGTGGTACCGACATCCTGCTGGGCGGCAACTGGGAAGTGGAAGTCGCCGCGCTGGAGAACCCCACCGACGAACAGGTGGCGCAGATCAAGGCCGACTGGCAGAAGCGTCACCAGCAGGTCATCGAGGCAGGCGGCCTGCACGTGATCGCCTCCGAGCGTCACGAGTCCCGCCGTATCGACAACCAGCTGCGTGGCCGTGCCGGCCGTCAGGGCGACCCGGGCTCCAGCCGTTTCTACTTGTCCCTCGAAGACCACCTGATGCGCATCTTCGCCTCCGACCGGGTGAAGAACTTCATGAAGGCCTTGGGGATGCAGCCGGGCGAGGCGATCGAGCACCGCATGGTGACCAATGCCATCGAAAAGGCCCAGCGCAAGGTCGAAGGCCGCAACTTCGATATTCGTAAGCAACTGCTGGAGTTCGACGACGTCGCCAACGAGCAGCGCAAGGTGATCTACCACATGCGCAACACCCTGCTCGCGGCCGACAACATCGGCGAGACCATCACCGAGTTCCGTGAAGAGACCCTGAACAACACCGTCAGCGAGCACATTCCGCCGCAGTCGCTACCCGAGCAGTGGGACGTTGCCGGTCTGGAAGCTGCGCTGTACAGCGATTTCGGCCTCAAACTGCCGATCCAGCAGTGGCTGGACGACGACGAGAAGCTCTACGAAGAAACCCTGCGCGAGAAAATCCTCGCCGAGCTGGTCGCTGCCTACAACGAGAAGGAGGAGCTCGCCGGCGAAGAAGCCCTGCGCACCTTCGAGAAGCAGATGCTGCTGCGCGTGCTGGACGACCTGTGGAAGGACCACCTGTCCACCATGGATCACCTGCGTCATGGCATTCACCTGCGCGGCTACGCGCAGAAGAATCCGAAGCAGGAATACAAGCGCGAGTCCTTCAACCTGTTCCAGGAACTGCTGAACTCCATCAAGCGCGACACCATCCGCGTGCTGTCCTTCGTTCAGGTTCGCCGCGAAGACCCGGCCGAAGAAGAAGCCCGCCTGCGCCGCGAAGCCGAGGAAATGGCCAAGCGCATGCAGTTCCAGCATGCCGCTGCGCCGTCCATGGACCAGGTGACCGGCGAGCCCGAGGAAGAGGGTGAAGTACCGGCTGACAACGTGGTGCCGATGGAGCCCATCCGCAACGAACCGAAGATCGGCCGCAACGAGCCGTGCCCCTGCGGTTCGGGCAAGAAGTACAAGCACTGCCACGGTCAGGTGGAATAACTCTTCCCGACCCTGATACCAACGCCGCGACCGGCCCAGCCGCTCGCGGCGTTTTTCTCATTTGATCCACTGATTAGATGATTCACTGACTAGATAGGAGCGCGCCACATGGCTGTTGGTCTCGGCCCCATGTCCACCCTGCACCCGGTCCCCGGTTTCGAACTCGGCATCGCCTCCGCCGGCATCAAGCGACCCGGCCGCAAGGACATCGTGGTGATGCGCTGCGCCGAAGGCTCCACCGTAGCCGGAGTGTTCACCACCAACGCCTTCTGCGCCGCCCCGGTGATCCTGGCGCGCAAGCGCTTCCTGGGTCCGGTGCGCTACCTGCTGACCAACACCGGCAACGCCAATGCCGGCACCGGCGAGCCGGGCCTGGCCAATGCCTCCCGCACCTGCGCCAAGCTGGCCGAGTTGGCTGGCGTTCCGGAAAGCGCCGTGCTGCCGTACTCCACCGGGGTGATCGGCGAGCCGCTGCCGGTCGAGAAGATCGAAGCCGCACTGCCCGCCGCGCTGGCCAACCTGTCGGTGGATAACTGGGCCGACGCAGCCGCCGGCATCATGACCACCGACACGCTGCCCAAGGGCGCCAGCCGCCAGTTCCAGCACGACGGCGTAACCATCACCGTCACCGGCATCAGCAAGGGCGCCGGCATGATCAAACCGAACATGGCCACCATGCTCGGTTATATCGCCACCGACGCCAAGGTTGCCCAGGGCGTGCTGCAGGACCTGCTGCGCGATGCATCGAACAAGTCCTTCAACCGCATCACCATCGACGGGGACACCTCCACCAACGACTGCTGCATGCTGGTGGCCACCGGCCAGGCTGCGCTGCCGGAAATCACCGCCGCCTCCGGCGCGCTGTTCGCCGCGCTGAAGCAGGCCGTGCTGGATGTATCCATGGAGCTGGCGCAGGCCATCGTGCGTGACGGCGAAGGCGCCACCAAATTCGTCACCGTGCAGGTGAACGGCGGCGCGACGCACCAGGAGTGCCTGGATGTCGGGTACGCCGTCTCCCACTCGCCGCTGATCAAGACCGCGCTGTTCGCCTCCGACCCGAACTGGGGCCGTATCCTCGCCGCCGTCGGCCGTGCCGGCGTGCCTGACCTGGACGTGAGCTTGATCGACGTATTCCTGGATGACGTTGCCATCGCCAGCCGTGGTTGCCGCGCCGCCAGCTACACCGAGGACCAGGGGGCGAAGGTCATGGCCCAGGAGGAGATCACCATCCGCATCGATCTCGGCCGCGGCACCTGCAGCGAGACCATCTGGACCACCGACCTGTCCCACGAGTACGTGAAGATCAACGCTGAATACCGCACCTGATCCACGCGAAGACGCAGAGGCCCGCCCAGGCCCTGCGTCTCGTTCCGCTCGCATTCCCGATTTTCATCGATGGATGAAAATCGGGAATTTGTTTTCATGGCTGCCGCGCTCTAAGGTCTCCTGACTGACCCTCAAGAGCATCACGTCCATGTCCCTTACCCTGATCATCGGCAGCAAGAATCTCTCCTCCTGGTCCCTGCGCGGCTGGCTGGCCATGCAACTTACCGGCGCCGAGTTCGAGGAAATCCTCATTCCCCTGGGTGGCCTGGACACCGCGCGGCGTATCCGCGAGCACTCGCCCAGCGGCAAGGTGCCGGCGCTCAAGTGCGAGCACGGGCTGATCTGGGATTCCCTGGCAATTGCCGAATACCTCGCCGAGCGCTTCCCCGAAGCGCACCTCTGGCCGCGTGGCGAAGCGGCGCGAGCGCTGGCCCGTTCAGTCTGCGCCGAGATGCACAGCGGCTTCATGGCGCTGCGCTCGCATATGCCAATGGACATCCAGCGCAACCAGCCGTTGGCCGAAGTGCCCGAAGCGGTGGAGGCGGACATCGCCCGCATCGTCGAGCTCTGGGCGCTGTGCCGCGGTCGGTTCGGTCAGGACGGCCCGTTCCTGTTCGGCCACGCGAGCATCGCCGATGCCTTCTATGCACCCATTGCCACGCGCTTGCGCAGTTACTGCGTGACGCTGCCCATCGAGGCCCAGAACTACGTGGATGCGATCTACGCCTGGCCGGCCTTCCGCCCCTGGCTGGACGCGGCGATGGTCGAACGCGCCTGAATCCGGCCGTCAATGACGGTAGAATGCCCGTCTGCGCGGGCCCTGCCTGAATCGGATTGAGGAGTAGCACTGTGAAACGAGTACATGTCGCCGCCGCCGTGATTCGCGGACTCGATGGCCGGGTGCTGATCGCCCGCCGTCCGGACGACAAGCACCAGGGCGGTCTCTGGGAGTTTCCCGGTGGCAAGGTGGAAGAGGGCGAAGCGGTGCAGGTCGCCCTGGCCCGCGAGCTGAAGGAAGAACTCGGCATCGACGTCGAGCAGGCGCGCCCGCTGATCCGCGTGCAGCACGACTACAGCGACAAGCATGTACTGCTGGATGTGTGGGAAGTCTCCGCCTTCTCCGGCGCGCCCCATGGCGCCGAGGGCCAGCCGCTGGCCTGGGTCTCCCCGCGCGACCTGCCGGATTACGACTTTCCTGCCGCCAACGAGCCCATCGTGCAGGCCGCGCGCCTGCCTGATCGCTACCTGATCACGCCCGATGGGCTGGAAATCCCGCAACTGGTGCAGGGCGTTCGTGCGGCTGTCGCCAGTGGCATCCGCCTGGTCCAGCTGCGCGCGCCGAACATGTACAGCCCCGAGTACCGCGACCTCGCTGTCGACGTACAAGGCCTGTGCGCCGGCAAGGCGCAGCTGATGCTCAAGGGCCCGCTGGAATGGCTGGGCGATTTCCCGGCGGCCGGCTGGCACCTGACTTCCGAGCAACTGCGCAAGTACGCGCCCAATGGCCGGCCGTTCCCCCGCGAGCGCCTGCTGGCGGCTTCCTGCCATAGCGCCGAGGAACTGGAGCTGGCGGCGCGCATGGGGGTGGACTTCGTCACCCTGTCGCCGGTGCAGCCCACCGAGAGCCATCCGGGGGAACCGGCGCTGGGCTGGGAGACGGCGGCAGAGCTGATCGATGGCTTCAACCAGCCGGTGTTCCTGCTCGGCGGCGTCGGCTCGCAGGATGTCGAGCGTGCCTGGCAGGCCGGTGCGCAGGGCGTGGCGGGTATTCGGGCGTTCTGGCCGAAAAACGAAGGCTGACAGGCATTTTGCGTGGGGCGGCGATGGGGATCGCGTCGCTCCACGCCATCCTGCGAAATACTGCAGCGTGCTAGCTGTATGAGCGGGCCATGCCGCGATCGCGCGCAGGGAGCGCTCCTACGAGTCGATTCTCGATCGATCAGGCGGGCTTTTCCGCGGCTTGCCAGAGAATCTCTTCCACACCCTGGCGGCGGGCGATGAAGCGCGCGGCGACGAACAGCAGGTCGGACAGGCGATTCAGGTAGCGCAGGCCCGCGCCTTCCAGCGGCTCCTCGGCATTGAGCTGTTGGCAGCGGCGCTCGGCGTTGCGCGCCTGCGCGCGGCACAGATGGGCGAGGGCTACCAGACGCGAGCCACCGGGCAGGATGAAGTTCTTCAGCGGCCCGAGCTCATCGTTCCAGCGGTCGATCACCTGCTCCAGACGCTCCACTTCGGCATCGTTCAGCGCGCGGTATTCCGGCATCGCCAGCTCACCGCCCAGGTCGAACAGGCGGTGCTGGATCGGCGCCAACACACCCATCACTTCTTCCAGCGCACTGCTGCGCGCTTCGTGCAGCCCGGCGAGCAGCAGGCCGAGGTGGCTGTTCAGTTCGTCCACCGCGCCCATGGCTTCCACCCGCGGATGATGCTTGGGTACCCGGCGTCCGTCGGCCAGGCCGGTTTCTCCGGCATCGCCGGTGCGGGTGTAGATCTTCGACAGGCGATTGCCCATGGCTCAATGCTCCTTGTCGCCTTGCGCCAGTAGCGGCAAGGGCGGGGAAACTTCGGTGGTCAGCGGCAGGCGCAGGGTGAAGCAGGTGCCTTGGCCCAGCTCGGACTGTACCTCCATCTGCCCCTTGTGGTTGTTGGTGACGATGAAGTACGAGACCGACAGGCCCAGGCCCGTACCCTGGCCGACTTCCTTGGTGGTGAAGAAAGGCTCGAAGATGCGTTTGCGCACCTTCTCCGGCATGCCGCAGCCGTTGTCCTCCACCTGGATTTCCGCCCACGGCGGATTAAGCCGGGTGCGCAGGATGATGCGGCCGAATTCGCCTTCTTCTTCGTCGTCGCGCAGGTGGATGGCCTGGGCGGCGTTCTTCAACAGGTTGAGCAGGACCTGTTCGATTTCGTTGGCGATCACCGGTACCGGCCCCAGGCGCTGGTCATACTCGTGGACGATCTGCAGCGACTTGAAGTCGAAGCCGCCGGTGAGGTCGAAGTCGTTGCCGGCGATCTCCACGGCCTGTTCCAGCAGTGCCGGCAACTCGCAGGCGGCCATCTGGCGATGGCTGCGGCGGCTGAAGGAGAGCATGTGGGTGACGATCTTCGCTGCGCGGGAGCCGGCGTACTGAATGCCGTCCATCAGCTTGGGAATCTCCCGCGCCTCCAGGTAATGGTTGAGGTCGTCCAGGCGCACGCCCACCTCAGCGGCCACCTCGAGGTTCTTCGGCAGATCCGGCGACAGGCGCCGGCGGATGTTCTGCACGTTGTGCAGGATCGCGCCCAGCGGGTTGTTGATCTCATGGGCCATGCCGGCGGCGAGGCCGCCGACGGAGAGCATCTTCTCCGACTGCACCATCATCTCTTCCATCCCCAGGCGGTCGGTGATGTCGTCGATACGGATCACCGCGCCACGGCCGGTGCCGCCCATCAGCGGGTAGAAGGTCAGGGCATAGTGGCGCGGGGCGTCGGTGAGGGCCCAGGTAACCCGTTCGACGCGTTCGACCTTGTGCTGCTCGGCGGCGCGGGTGAGCTGCGGCAGGAAGGGCTTGAGCGAGGGGAAGGCGAGGAACACCGGCTGGTTCACCGCGTCGTCCAGGCTGGTACCGGAAAGCTGGCTGGCTTCCTGGTTCCACTGGGTGACGTAGAGTTGCTCGTCCACCGCGATCAGCGCCGAGGGCATGGAGTCGATGATGCTGTTGAGGTAGTGCTGGAAACCGGTGAGCTTCTTCTCGATCTTGCCGCGCACCTGGACTTCCAGCTCCAGCTTGCGGTTCGAGCGACGGGTTTCCTCGGCCAGCGACTGGGCCTGCTCGACGGCCTCCTGGGCATCGTCGCGGGCGCGCTTCAGCTGCTGCTCGCGGGCCTCGATACGGGTCAGCATGGTGTTGAACGCGTCGGCGAGGCGACCGATCTCGTCGGCATTGCCGCGCTCGGCGCGCAGGGCGTAGTTCTCCTCGCGGGTGACCTGGCGCGACAGCTCCTCCAGGCTGCGGATCGGGCGCGTGATCAGGCGGCGGATCTGCTGGGCGATGAGCAGCCAGAGCAGCACCGAAACGGAGAGGATTACCAGGCTGGCCGTCAGCGTACCGGTGTAGAAGGCGCCGGGCAGCTCGCTACTGGCCACCAGTAACAGGTAGCCACTGTTGCGGCCGGCCTGGGGCAGCTCGAACAGTGCGTTGAGGCGATATTCGTGCTGGCGCCAGCGCTCCAGGTGGTCCAGGCGCTCGGGCAGGGCCACCGGGCCGTTGCTCGGCGTCTGCGCGATGCGCTCGCCATTGCTGTCATAGAGCGCGGCGGCGCGCAGCGGCTGGTAGTCGTCGAGCTGGCGCAGCAGTACCTGGGCCTGGGTCGGCGAGGACAGCGCCGGCTCGCTGAGCGCCGGGTTGGCGATCAGCCTGCCGATGGTCTGCAGGGCCTGGGGTGCGACGCTGTCCTGGGAAATCCAGTAGGCCGCGCTGATGAAGGCCAGGTTGGCCACCAGCATCACGGTCGCCAGCAGCACCAGCAGGGCGGCGAGGATCTTCTGGCCGACCGGCAGGTCTTCCAGGCGCTGGCGCAGGTTCATGGGAGAAGGCATGGGCGCGTCAAAGAGAAAAACAGGGGAAGCGGCCAGGGTAGCCCGCCATCAGTTGTCGGGCAATCCGCGCGCCACCAGGTCGCTGCGCAGGCGCCCATGCAGGGCGCGCAGCAGCGGCAGAGCCAGGTGCAGGCGATCCCCCTCGCGACAGGCGTGGCCAAGCAGATAGGCAATCTCGCTGCGCCGTCCCTTGGCGACGTCCTGGTACATCGAGGAGAAGTTTGCCGCGGTGGCGGCAATCACCCGCTCCACGTCGCTTTGCAGCTCCCTGGCGGCGACGGGATAGCCAACGGCATGCAGCAACTGGCCCAGCTCGTCGCAAAGCCCGGCGACTTCGCTGGAATGGCCAGCCAACTCGCCGTTGCGGCACTGATGCAGCACGGTGAGCGGATTGATGGCGCAGTTCAGCGCGAGCTTGCGCCACAGACGTTCGAGGATGTCGGTGCTCCATTGCACGGGAATCCCGGCCTGACGCAGGTCGGACAGCCAGTCGGGTTCGGCACCACCTTGTTCGTCGCCCAGCCAGGTCTGGCCCTGGCCGGCGAAGACCACGCGGAAGTCGGCCTCGCGAAATGCGCCTTCGGTGCTGGATGCGTACAGGCAGCGGGCGCGCGGCAGGTGGGAGCTGACCGCCTGCTGGCTGCCCAGGCCGTTCTGCAACAGGACGAGCTCGGCGCCGGGGGCCAGCCGTGCGGCCACGCTGGCGGCGGCGGATTCGGCGTCATAGGCCTTGCAGGCGAGCAGCAGGCGCTGGATCGGGGCGCCTTGGGCGGCAGTCTCCGCCGGGATGGGGTAAAGGCTCTCGCGGCCGTTTTCCACCAGGGTGACGCCACCCAGAGCGCGGTAGGCGTTGAGGCGCTTGCGGTCGCGCAGCAGCAGGCGTACCGGCAGGCCGGCGCGGAAAAGGCGGGCGGCCCACAGGCAACCGAGGCTGCCGGCGCCGAGTACGGTCCAGGTCATGGGAAGAACTTCGCGGGTCGAGGGCTTACCGCGAAGTTTAGCGCAGGCCGGTCAACCGGCTGGCGTTGATTCGCCCACTGGCGAAGGCATCGGGCAGCAGCGCACGGCCTTGCTGCATCACTTGTTCAACCTCCAGGGGCAGCGCCTTGGCGTCGACGCCGACCAGGCTGATGCCGGCCTTGAGGGTGATGAAGCCTTCGCTGGTCTTGAACGCCTTGAGGTTCAAGCCTTCATGCAGGCGGCGGAAGCTGCTGGGCGAGCATTCCTGCAGGTCTTCGAGCAGGGTGATCAGGGCGAAGTGCTGGCTGTCGAGGCGCGCCAGGACGTCCAGCGGACGCACCAGTTGCTGCAGTCGGCGGGCGACGCCATGCAGCAGTTCGTTCTGGAACGGCTGGCCGTGCCTGTGCCCCAGTTCGGCCAGCTCCGGCAGGCCGATCAGCATGTAGCACACCGCGCCGCCACGAGACTCCACCTGGCGGATGCTGTCGGCCATCTTCTGCTTGAGGTAGCGCTGGTTGCCCAGGCCGGTGGCGCTGTCCACCAGGTTGCGCTCTTCCAGGCTGGTGATGTTCTCGGTGAGCAGGCGGTTTTCCATCAGCAGGCGCTGCAGGGTGTTGCTCAGGCGGTCCGCGGCCAGCACGCGCGGCACCAGTTGCTCGTTCATCGAGGACTTGCTGACGAAGTCGTCCACGCCTCGGTCGAAGGCCTCGGCCAGGGCGTTGTCGCCCTCCTTGCCGGTGAGCAGGATGATGTAGGTGTAGTGGTCGCCGCTCTCGTCGAGCTGGCGCACCCGGGCGGTGAGCTCCAGGCCGTCCATCTCGGGCATCAGCCAGTCGGCGAGGAGGACGCTCACCGGCTCCTTTTCCAGCAGGTCGAGCGCTTCGCTGGCACTGCTGGCGAAGCGCACGTTCTGGTAGCCGGCCTGGCTCAGCGCGCGGCCGATCATGGCACTGGAGAACTTGGCGTCGTCGACCACCAGGATGCTGAGATGGTTGGTTGGCATGAAAAGGAATGTCTCGCAAACGGGTGGGAAATGCCGACTCTCACTGTCAGAGGCCGGGCGCGGTCTTGTCTGTCAGTTATAATGACCGCGCATTTTTATCGTCAAGCCAGGCTCGATGCTGACTGTGAACCGCATCGCGCCGTCCATCTGGAGAGATGTCATGCCTTCGTTCGACGTGGTGTCCGAACTGGACAAACACGAACTGACCAACGCCCTGGATAACGCTGCCAAGGAACTGGACCGCCGTTTCGACCTGAAGGGCAAGTGCAGCTTCGAGGCCAAGGACAAGTCCATCACCCTGACCGCCGAGGCGGATTTCATGCTCGAGCAGATGCTCGACATTCTTCGCTCCAGCCTGGTCAAGCGCAAGATCGACGCGCAGTGCATGGAGGTCAAGGACTCCTTCGCCTCTGGCAAGGTGGTCAAGCAGGAAGTCGACTTCCGCGAGGGCATCGACAAGGATCTGGCGAAGAAGATCGTCGCCCTGATCAAGGACAAGAAGCTCAAGGTTCAGGCCGCCATCCAGGGCGAGCAGGTGCGCGTCACCGGCAAGAAGCGCGACGACCTGCAGGAAGCCATCGCGCTGCTGCGTGGCGAGTCCCTGGGCATGCCGCTGCAGTTCAACAACTTCCGCGACTGACCCCTTCAGCGGAACCTCGTCGCCCGGGCGACGTCGCAATTAAGAGTCGCTCGGCGAACACCCGACCGCCATGGCTTGCCATGGCGGTTTTGTTTTTAGCAATGGCAATAGACAAGGGGCCTCATCCATGGATATGAATTACGAGCACATCGTCAACAGTGCGGAGGCCTGGGCGCCTGTCGTCCTGGCTTACCTGGGCAACGCCGTGCTGGCGCTGTTGACCCTGCTGATCGGCTGGTGGGTGATCAACCTGCTGACCCGCCGCGTGGGCGGCGTCCTGTCGACCAAGCACGTGGACAAGGCGCTGCAGGGCTTCATCGGCAGCATGGTGAACATCATCCTGAAGATCCTGCTGATGGTCAGCGTGGCTTCGATGATCGGCATCCAGACCACCAGCTTCGTCGCAGCCATCGGTGCCGCCGGCCTGGCCATCGGCCTTGCGCTGCAGGGCAGCCTGTCGAACTTCGCCGGCGGCGTGCTGATTCTGCTCTTCCGCCCGTTCAAGATCGGCGACTGGATCGAGGCCCAGGGCGTGTCCGGCACCGTGGACAACATCATGATCTTCCATACCGTGCTGCGCACCGGTGACAACCGTACGGTGATCGTGCCCAACGGTGCACTGTCCAACGGCATCATCACCAATACCTCCACTCAGACGACCCGTCAGGTGACCTTCGACGTGAAGCTGGCCTTCGACGCCGACCTGGATGGCGCCCGCGCGATTCTCAAGGAGCTCGCCGAGGATTCGCGTGTGCTCAAATCCCCTGCGCCAGTGGTGGTGGTCGCGGGCCTGGGTGAAAACTCGGTGACTCTGTCGCTGCGCCTGTGGACTGCCAATTCCGACTACTGGGCAGTCACCTTCATGCTCAACGAGCAGGTGCGCCTGCGTCTGCGCGACGCCGGCATCGACCTGGCGCCGAACAAGGTGGTGCGTGTGGTCAAGGGCGAAGAGGGCTCGGTGCTCACCGATTGATCAGACCAACCGCCATGAAAAAGGCCGGCAATTGCCGGCCTTTTTCATGAGCGCTGTTTCACTGGCAAGGCTCAGTGACGTTCGGCGCTCGGGTGCTGCGCTGGCGTTTGCGCAGGAGGTTCGGCGGCGCCATTGGTCATGTCGTTCTTGCGTTGCAGCCACAGCCAGCCGATCAGCAGCAGCGTGGGCACGCCGAGCAGGGCGGTGAAGAAGAAGAACCGCTCGTAGCCCATGCCCTCGACCATGGTGCCGGAATAGCCACCGATGAAGCGCGGCAGCAGAAGCATGGTGGAGCTGAGCATGGCGTACTGGGTCGCGGAGAACTTCAGGTTGGTCAGGCTCGACAGGTAGGCGACGAAGGCCGAGGTGGCGAGGCCGCCGCTGAAGTTGTCGAGCATGATGGTCACCACCAGCATGGTGACGTGCGGCTCCAGCACCTTGAGCAGGGCGAACACGTTCTGGCCCATCAGGTGCGGATCGTCGATTGCCCCCATTTGCGCCAGCATGGCGAACAGCAGGTTGGTCGCGGCCGAGGCCGCGCCGCCGATGAAAAGGATTGGCAGGATGCTGAAGCGGGCGATCAGCACGCCGCCGGCCGCGGCGCCGACCAGCGTCATGATCACGCCGAACAGCTTGCTGACGGTGGCGATGGTGTCCTTGGTGAAGCCCATGTCGATATAGAACACGCTGGCCATGGTGCCCATGACGGTATCGGACATGCGGTACGTAGAGATCAGCCCGAGCAGCAGCAGCGCCTGCCAGCGATAGCGGCGGACAAACTCGGTAATCGGCGTCAGCACCGGCGCCATCAGCAGGCGACCAGGCGCCGAGATACAGCTCAGGGCGATCAGCAGGTACAGGATCGCCAGCCACCACTTGCCGGCCTCGGTCATGTTGATGAACGCGGTGCCGGTTACCAGCAGGATGATCAACACGATCACCGACACGGCCTGGTGGACGAAGTCGAACTGCGGCAGGCCGCGGCCATGCACGGCCAGCAGCAGCGGGCGGCGTACTTTCGACAGCAGCTCGCGTACCGGGCGGATCTGTCGGCGGCCGTGGGGTGTCATGCAGACGCCGATGAAGATTGCGTACAGCGCAGCGCGTGGCCACGCCTGGGCGGTCAGCGCAGTCAGCATGGCCGGCACGGAAATCAGCAGTACCAGCAGGGTCAGCACCGAGAGCAGTTGGTGGTTGAAGGCGAAGGCCGAACTGCCAGCCTGCGGCTGCACGTTCACCGGCGGCTCTTTCATCAGCAGCGTGGTGATCAGCCCGGGCAGGATGGCCAGGGCGCACACCGCGTAAGTCAGCGCCCAGGCCGACTGGCTGTAGTGCAGAGCGCTGGAGCCGGCCCATTCGGCGAGGAACAGCACCCCGGCGGTAGCGAACAGCACGGCGACCCGGTAGCCGGTCATATAGCAGGCAGCCAGCGCGGCCTGACGGGTGTTTTCGGCGATTTCCAGGCGGTAGGCGTCGATGGCGATGTCCTGGGTGGCGGA
Organism: Pseudomonas sp. DP-17; assembly: GCF_022380625.1. Taxonomy (NCBI): domain Bacteria; kingdom Pseudomonadati; phylum Pseudomonadota; class Gammaproteobacteria; order Pseudomonadales; family Pseudomonadaceae; genus Pseudomonas; species Pseudomonas sp. DP-17. The sequence goes on along the minus strand of NZ_JAKSXG010000016.1, from coordinate 16,889 downwards.
GGCGAAAGCCACCACCATGGCCAGGGCGATCAGCCAGTTCAGGTGCGATTGCGGGTTGCACAGGGCCATGCCGAGCAGGCCGATGGCGATCAGCCCCTGGGAAAACACCAGCCAGGAGCGGCGGCGGCCCAGGCGACCGATGAAGGGCAGGCGCCACTGGTCGAGCATGGGCGACCACACCCACTTGAAGGCGTACACCAGCCCGATCCAGCTGGCGAATCCAATGGTTTCCCGAGCGACGCCTGCTTCACGCAACCACACCGAGAGGGTGGAGAGCACCAGCATATAAGGCAGGCCGGCGGCGAAACCCAGCAGCAAAAGCGCGAGGCTGGCGGGAGACTTGTAGGCAATCCATGCCTCTCGCCAGGAGTGCTCTTTCATGGGGGGTGTTTTCCAGCAGGACGAAAAATTACGCGAACTCTACTAGGACTGCTCGCCGCTAGGCCAGCCGTGCCGACGTATGTCCACCCGATCGTTATGGATTCTGACACCCTCCGCACGCAATCGTGCGCGCTGCTCGTTACCCGAGACAGTGCCCAGCGGCAGGCTGATGCGCCCGCCCGCGGCGATCACCCGGTGCCAGGGCAGACGGGTGTCTGCGGGTAATTGTCCGAGGATACGTCCGACAAGCCGCGCGGAACGGCCCAGGCCAGCCAGGCGGGCGACATTGCCATAGGTGATGACGCAGCCTTCGGGCACTTGCGCGATGACCAGGAAAATTGCCTCGCGCCGTACCTCCAGGCTTTCCACTCCGAGGTCGGTCATTGGTGCGCTGGCAGTGGGGTTGGGCTTGGGCATCGAAGGTACCGCGATAGAGGGGCTGACGCTCAGGATATCGGCTGGCGGCGAGCTGACAAGTTGGGTTCTTTGTAAGACCCATCTGTCAGTCATTGTGAACTCCCTGCACGTGGGTCTGTCAGTCGTTGCTCTAGTGTCGGGTATCTGGATAATGCCCGGCTTTTTGCCCATTCAATCCAGTTGAATTCGACTCATGTTTTCCAGAAACCTGCTCTGTGTCGCCCTTGCATCCTGCTCCTTGTCCGCCTTCGCCGATACCGTCTGGTTGAAGAATGGTGACCGACTCACCGGCACCATCAAGTTGTATGACGGCGGCAAGCTCCTGCTCGCGACCGATTACGGCGGAGAAATCACGCTGAAGTCGGACAAGATCAAGACGCTGGAGACCGATCAGAATCTGCTGGTGAAGTACGACGAGGAGACCGGTGAGCACTCCAAGGGGCTGAAGGCGTCCGAACAGGGGAAGGTGACACTGGTCAATGGTCAGCCCCGTACGGTGGAGCTGGCGCAGATCCAGCAGATGATGCCGCCCAAGCCGATCCTCGAGGACTGGGTATGGACCGGCAACGTCGATTTTTCCCTGGATCACAAACAGGCGGAAAACGACGTCGAAGACTACGACATCGACTTCAAGACCAACGCCCGCCACGGTCGCTGGCGCCATAACCTTCAGGGCGAATACAACCGCGAAAAGAAGGATGACGCGGTCAGCACCAACAACTACTCGGCGCAGTACGCCCTGGACCGCTTCCTCGACGAGCACTGGTTCTGGCAGGGGCAGGCCCAGTACAAGCGCGACTGGATCGAAGACCTGCAGAAGAAACGCACCATCGGTACCGGTCCGGGCTACCAGTTCTGGGACAACGAATTGGGCGCGTTCTCCCTGGCCACGCTGGTCAACCGCAACGACTACGAATTCGTCGACGACGAAAAATCGCACTTCTACAGCACCAGCCTGAAGTGGGACTACAACCGCTACCTGCTGGCCAAGCAGTTCGAGCTGTTCACCAACGGCGAAGTCAGCAAGCCACTGGAGTCCAACGTGGACTACGAGCTGGAGAGCGAGGCGGGCATCCGCTACAAGCTGACCTCCTGGGCGTCCCTCAGCCTGAAAGCCGAGTGGGACAAGCTCAGCGGCAACGACGGCGACGTCAACGAGCGTCGCTACACCGTCGGCCTGGGCGTCGGCTGGTAACGCCGCCGCCACACAAAAAAGCCCCGCACATGGCGGGGCTTTTCTTTTGACGCGAAGCTTACAGGCGCAGGCCGCCGTCCAGCTCCAGCACGCGGCCGGTGTAGTAGTCGTTCTCGAGGATGTAGGCCACCGAGTGGGCGATTTCCAGCGGCTTGCCCAGGCGCTTGAGCGGGATGCCCGACGTCATCTTCTCCAGGGCCTCGGGCTTCATGCTGGCGACCATGTCGGTCTCGATGAAGCCTGGCGCCACGCCTGCCACGCGGATGCCGTAGCGTGCCAGTTCCTTCGCCCACACCACGGTATCGGCGGCGACGCCGGCCTTCGCCGCGGAATAGTTGGCCTGGCCCATGTTGCCAGCGCGGGAGATGGAGGAAATGTTGACGATCGCACCTTCGTTCTTCAGCTCGATCATCTTCGCCGCCACTTCACGGGTGCACAGGAACACGCCGGTCAGGTTGACGTCGATCACCGCCTGCCACTGAGCCAGGCTCATCTTGCTCAGCTCGCCGTCCTTGACCTTGATGGTCAGGCCGTCGCGCAGGATGCCGGCATTGTTGACCAGTCCATTGATGGCGCCGAAGTCGCTGGCGACCTGGGCCACCATATGGGTAACCTGTTCTTCATTGGCGACGTTGCAGATATAGGCGCGGGCGTCACCGCCGGCGGCCTTGCAGGCAGTCACGGCTTCGTCCAGTTTTTCGGCATTGAGGTCAACCAGCGCGACGCGCGCGCCCTTGCCGGCGAGGTACTCGCCCATGGCGCGGCCCAGGCCCTGGCAGCCACCGGTGATGATGATGACCTTGTCTTTCAATTGCATCGGAACAACCCCACGAACAGTTTCTGGTGAAAGGCCCCGCCGGCAGCTGTGAACAGAGTCATCCTGCCCGTCCGTTTACGACGGTTTCTTTGCGAGGAGTCAAAAGTTGAGCGTGAAAGCTGCCAAGCATGCCCGAGAACTGCTGCTCAAGGAATACCGCGGCGTCCTCTCCACCCACTCGAAGAAGTGGCCGGGGTTCCCCTTTGGCTCCGTCGTGCCCTACTGCCTGGATGAGGCAGGGCGTCCGCTGATCCTGATCAGCCGAATCGCCCAGCACACCCATAACCTGCAGATGGATGGCAAATGCTCGCTGCTCATCGGCGAGCGCGGCATCGACGACATCCAGGCCGCCGGACGCCTGACCTTGCTGGCCGAAGCGCTGCTGATCGAGGACGTCGACGCCATCGCGGGCGCCGCCGAGCGTTATTACCGCTATTTCCCCGGCTCGCAGGATTATCACATCGTCCACGACTTCGATTTCTGGGTGCTGGAGCCGGTGCAATGGCGCTTCATCGGCGGCTTCGGCGACATCCACTGGCTGGGTGCCAACAGCGTGCCGCTGGCCAATCCCTTCGTCGGCGAGGCGGAGAAGAGCATGGTCGAGCACATGAACAGCGATCACGCCAACGCCATCGAACACTATGTCGAGCTGGCCGGGCTGCCCGCCGGTAAGGACCCGCAACTGGCTGGAATTGATACCGAAGGTTTCCACCTGCGCATCGGTCAGGGCCTGCACTGGCTGCCTTTCCCCGCGCCCTGCAGCAATCCCGGCGCGGTGCGCCAGGCACTGGTGCAGTTGGCCAGGGCGGATGTCTGGCCGGGCGATGAAGTGATCCAGGCCTAGCAGCCCTCGGCGTTTCCCTTGAAAAGGACGCGGGGCGTCACCACCTAGCTTTCTACCCGGGCAACGACCCCGCCAAGGATTCATCGATGCGAGTTCCCCTGTTTCTGATTCTTCTGTTCCCGCTGATCGAGCTGGCCGTAATGATCAAGGTCGGCAGCGTGATCGGTGTGGGCTGGACCCTGCTGCTTATCATCGCGGGCGCCTTCATCGGTGCCGCAGTACTGCGTGTAGCCGGTGTCGCCACTGCGCTGCGTGCCCGCGAACGGCTCAATCGCGGCGAGCTGCCCGAGCAGGAAATGCTCGAGGGTCTGGTTATCGCCCTCGGCGGTGGCCTGCTGATGCTGCCGGGCTTCATCAGCGACTTCGTCGGTCTGCTCTGCCTGATCCCCTTCACCCGCCGCCTGATGCTGGGCCGTGTGCGCCAGCGTATGCAGGAGCAGGCCGAGCGCCGCCGCGCCTTTGCCGACGATCCGGCCGCCCAGCACCGCAGCGGCCCCAGCGTGATTGAAGGCGAATACCAGCGCCGCGAGGAAGACCGCGACCGTCTGCGTTGAGATCGGTGCGGTTTCGATCGCCCATGGCTCCGACCTTTCTGCAAAAATTTTTCCGTCACACCCTTGAAATGCCTTGTAGCGACCTTATGTACCGGTCACCGCAAGGTCCCTGTCAGTACGACAGGCTGCTCTTTTCGCGATTCGCCTGTCGGGTCGCAAACCGGCACCGCCGGATTCAATAAAACCTGCCGGGCATCGATCCGGCCGTTGGAAATCACAGTTTGGGAGAGTTACGACTATGAAGCTTCGTCCTCTGCATGACCGCGTCGTCATCCGTCGCAGCGAGGAAGAGACCAAGACCGCAGGCGGCATCGTGCTGCCCGGTTCCGCCGCCGAGAAGCCGAACCGCGGTGAAGTGGTTGCTGTTGGTGCCGGCCGTGTCCTGGACAACGGCGAAGTTCGCGCCCTGGCCGTGAAAGTGGGTGACAAGGTGGTCTTCGGCCCGTACTCGGGCAGCAACGCCATCAAGGTCGACGGTGAAGAACTGCTGGTGATGGGCGAGTCCGAGATCCTCGCTGTCCTGGAAGACTGATTCCCGCGTCCTATCCAACCCACTGAATTCGATTTAGAGGAAACAGAACATGGCTGCTAAAGAAGTTAAGTTCGGCGATTCCGCCCGCAAGAAAATGCTGGTCGGCGTAAACGTCCTGGCCGACGCCGTCAAAGCCACCCTGGGCCCGAAAGGCCGTAACGTCATCCTGGACAAGAGCTTCGGCGCTCCGACCATCACCAAGGACGGCGTTTCCGTTGCCAAGGAAATCGAACTCAAGGACAAGTTCGAGAACATGGGCGCCCAGCTGGTGAAAGACGTTGCCTCCAAGGCCAACGACGCTGCCGGTGACGGCACCACCACCGCTACCGTTCTGGCTCAGGCCATCGTCAACGAAGGCCTGAAGGCCGTCGCTGCCGGCATGAACCCGATGGACCTCAAGCGCGGCATCGACAAGGCCACCGTGGCCATCGTTGCCCAGCTGAAGGACCTGGCCAAGCCGTGCGCCGACACCAAGGCCATCGCCCAGGTCGGCACCATCTCCGCCAACTCCGACGACTCCATCGGCAACATCATTGCCGAAGCCATGGAAAAAGTCGGTAAAGAAGGCGTGATCACCGTTGAAGAAGGCTCGGGCCTGGAAAACGAACTGTCCGTCGTAGAAGGCATGCAGTTCGATCGCGGCTACCTGTCCCCCTACTTCATCAACAAGCCGGACACCATGGTGGCCGAGCTCGACGGCCCGCTGCTGCTGCTGGTCGACAAGAAGATCTCCAACATCCGCGAAATGCTGCCGGTCCTGGAAGCCGTTGCCAAAGCCGGCCGTCCGCTGCTGATCGTGGCTGAAGACGTCGAAGGCGAAGCCCTGGCTACCCTGGTCGTCAACAACATGCGTGGCATCGTCAAGGTCGCGGCCGTCAAGGCTCCGGGCTTCGGCGACCGCCGCAAGGCCATGCTGCAGGACATCGCCATCCTGACCGGCGGCACCGTCATCTCCGAAGAAGTCGGCCTGAGCCTGGAAGGCGCCACCCTGGAGCACCTGGGCAACGCCAAGCGCGTCGTCCTGAGCAAGGAAAACACCACCATCATCGATGGCGCTGGCGCTCAAGCCGACATCGAAGCTCGCGTCCTGCAGATCCGCAAGCAGGTCGAAGAGACTTCCTCCGACTACGACCGTGAGAAGCTGCAAGAGCGTCTGGCCAAGCTGGCTGGCGGTGTTGCCGTGATCAAGGTTGGCGCTGCCACCGAAGTCGAGATGAAAGAGAAGAAAGCCCGCGTTGAAGACGCCCTGCACGCTACTCGCGCTGCAGTGGAAGAAGGCGTGGTTCCTGGCGGCGGCGTCGCTCTGGTTCGTGCTCTGCAAGCCATCGAAGGCCTGAAGGGCGACAACGAAGACCAGAACGTCGGTATCGCTCTGCTGCGTCGCGCCGTTGAAGCTCCGCTGCGCCAGATCGTTGCCAACTCCGGCGACGAACCGAGCGTCGTGGTCGACAAGGTCAAGCAGGGTTCGGGCAACTTCGGCTACAACGCTGCTACCGGCGTGTACGGCGACATGATCGAGATGGGTATCCTCGATCCGGCCAAAGTCACCCGTTCGGCTCTGCAAGCTGCTGCTTCCATCGGCGGCCTGATGGTCACCACCGAGGCCATGGTTGCCGAAGTGGTTGATGACAAGGCTGCTCCGGCCATGCCGGACATGGGCGGCATGGGCGGCATGGGCGGCATGATGTAAGCCACCCGGCACCTGCTGTAAGAAAAAGCCCCGCCTAGGCGGGGCTTTTTCATGGGCATCGGATATGCCACCATGCTCCACAGGAGATGGCATTCCTCCTTCAACCGCCCTCGTGGCTGATGATGCCTACGCATAGACCTGGAAAGGCGCGTAGGCGCTCGCCTGCAGCCTGTCCAAACTTCTCACTTCCAGGACAGGACCATGTGGAAATCCATTCTCGCCGTTTCCCTCGGCGCTGCTCTCGGCGCACTGCTGCGCTGGGTGCTCGGGCTCAAGCTCAATACTCTCCTGCCTTCCATGCCGCCCGGCACGGTGGTTGCCAACCTGGTCGGCGGCTACATCATCGGCGCGGCCATCGCCTTCTTCGCCAACTCCCCCGGCCTGGCGCCAGAATGGCGGTTACTGATCATCACTGGCTTCTGCGGTGGCCTCACTACCTTCTCGACCTTTTCCGCGGAAGTCGTCGTGCTGCTGCAGCAAGGTCGCCTCGCCTGGGCGATGGGTACCGTCGCCACGCACCTGGCCGGCTCCCTGTTGATGACGCTGGCCGGGCTCTGGTCGGTTCAGGCGCTGATGGGACGATAGGACTGGGCAAGGACCGAAGCCCGGCGCGATGCAGTGACGAGGGATTCAGCGGAAGAGTGTGAAAATTCCGTCAAAGGCGCTTAAGTTCCATTTAAGCTGGTTACGCTAGGATGCATCGCGTTCGAGGAGAACCTATGCGCATTTTGCTGGTTGAAGACAATCGGGACATCCTGGCCAACATGGCCGACTACCTGGGGCTGAAGGGTTACACGGTGGATTGTGCCCAGGACGGCCTGTCCGGATTGCACCTGGCGGCCACTTCCCATTACGACCTGATCGTGCTGGATGTGATGCTCCCGGGCCTGGACGGCTTCACCCTGTGCCGCCGCCTGCGCGAAGACGCGCGTCGCGACACCCCGGTAATCATGCTCACCGCCCGCGACCAACTGGACGACCGCCTGCAGGGCTTCCGTTCCGGCGCCGACGATTATCTGCTCAAACCCTTTGCCCTTTCCGAGCTGGCCGCGCGCATCGAAGCAGTGCTGCGCCGCAGCCAGGGCGGTGGCCGCCGTGAGCTGCAGGTCGCCGACCTGAGCTACAACCTCGACACCCTTGAAGTGAACCGCGCCGGCAAGCCGCTCAAGCTCAACCCGATCGGCCTCAAACTGCTGGCGGTACTGATGCAGAAGAGCCCCCACGTGGTGCGCCGGGACGTGCTCGAGGAAGCCGTATGGGGCGACGACTGCCCCGACAGCGACAGCCTGCGCAGCCATGTTCACCAGTTGCGCCAGGTGATCGACAAGCCCTTTGGTTCCTCCCTGCTGCACACCGTGCATGGCGTCGGCTACAAGCTGGCGGAGGAAGCGCATGGAGTATAAGCAGAGCCTTTCCCGACGGATTGTCTTTGCCTTCGTACTCATGACCGCCGCCGTTGGCGGCCTGTTCTCGGTGGGAATCGTCGGCGTCGTCCATATCGTCGAGGAGCGCCTGATTTCCCGCGACCTGGGTGGCGAGCTGGATCGCATCATCAATGAGGACCTGGGGAACGGCCAGGCACCCAAGCTCGACCCAGGCATGCGTTTCTTCATCAGCGATGGCGTCGGTGTCTATGCCATGCCGCCGGCGCTGCGCCGTCTGGATACTGGTTTCCATGAGGTTTTCGACGGTGAGCTGTCGTTCCATGCGCTGACGCGTGATATCGACGGCCGCCGTTTCGTCCTGCTGCAGGACCAGAGCGACTTCGAGGCGCGCGAGCAGATCCTCTATGCCGCGGTCGTCACGGGCTATGTCCTCAGCCTGACGCTCTCCGGGCTGCTGGGCTGGCTGCTGTCGCGCAAGGTCATGGAGCCCGTGTCGCGCCTGGCGCGGCAGGTCCGTCATCGTGACCAGTTGCTCGACCTGGCGCCGCCGATGTCGCCTGACTACGCCAATGATGAAGTGGGCGAACTGGCGGCAGCATTCGATTACGCCATGGGTCGGCTGCACGATGTGCTGACCCGGGAAAAGCTTTTTACCAGCGATGTCAGCCATGAATTGCGGACGCCGCTGATGGTGATCGCCACCAGTTGCGAGTTGCTGGCGGAAGAACCGGGCCTCAGCCCTCGGGCGCAAGCCCAGTTGGCGCGCATGAACAGCGCATGTGAGGAAATGCGCGATCTGGTGCAGACCTTCCTGATGCTGGCGCGCGCCCAGCGCAAGGACATGGCGATCGTCTCCCAGGCAGGGTTGCGGCAGATTGGTGACGAACTCGTGGCGCAGTGGCGTGGCCCCATTGAAGCGAAAGGTCTGACACTGGAGTACGACGCGAGCCAGGAAATGCCCGGGCAGTTCAATGCGCCATTCTTGCGCTCAGTGATGAGCAATTTATTGCGCAATGCCATGCATTACACCGAAAGCGGCAGCATCCGCTTACAACTTGGACCCAACGGATTCTGGGTCGAGGACACCGGTGCAGGCATCCCGGAAGAACAGCGCGAGGCCGTCTTCCAGCCGTTCGTTCGCGGCCAGAACCCGCGTGGCGAGGGGCTTGGGCTGGGGCTGTCGCTGGTCAAGCGGATCTGCGCTTCCGAGGGCTGGGATGTCACGCTGCGCCCAGCTGAACCACACGGTTGCCGCTTCGAAGTTCGCCTAGCCGTCGTTTGACAAAATCTTCACAAGTGCATGACCCGGCTGTGACAGGCTGGTTCGTATCGTTCGCCCTGAATTCGGGAAGGTAATAATCCGATGACTGAAAAATCCGTCGACCTGGAGTTCTCCCAGAAGTATGACCGCCAGCACGCAGAGCGTTATCTGCGTAAACACCAGGCCGGTCTGTCCCGGAAACTTTCCCACTGGCGCGATGTCCAGATAGGCCGCCAGGCACTGAAGCTTGCTGGCCAGCCCAACCTGGTACTCGACCTGCCGTGCGGCGCCGGTCGCTTCTGGCCGATGCTGGCTGAGAAGGAGAACCGGGTGATCATCGGCGCGGACAATTCGCCCGACATGATTGCCGTTGCCTGCGCCGGGCAGCCGAATGAGGTTGTAAAACGCGTCCGACCTTTGCAGACTTCCGCGTTTGCCATTGATCTGCCCGACAATGCCGTCGACAGCATCTTCTCGATGCGCCTGATGCACCACATCGGCGAATCTGATGACCGTCTGACGATGTTGCGCGAATTTCATCGCGTAACCCGCGACTCGGTGATCCTGTCGCTCTGGGTCGATGGCAATTTCAAATCCTGGAAACGCGCACGCGCCGAGTCGACTCGCAAGAAACATGCTTACCAGAACCGCTTCGTGATTCCCGCCAAGACCATCGAGGCGGAGTTCCGCCAGGCTGGTTTCAAGGTCCAGGATCACATTGATTTCGTCCCGCTCCTACACATGTGGCGGGTCTATATTCTGCGTAAGGAGTGATGGATGGCCGTAGATCTGGCTTCGCTGCAGCAAATTTCCGGTGAGAACGCCATCGACCGTTGGCTCCAGGTGCCCGGCAAATGGGTCGAGGAACCCAACCGTCGGCGCGGTGGCGAAAGCGGCGTGCAGCGAGTCCTGACCTCCGACGGCCGGATGCTCTATCGCAAGCAGCAGATGGGTCACATCTACCGTGACCTGCTGCATCCCTTCGGTTACCCCACCGCCATTCGCGAGCGTAACGCGCTCAAGGCCGCCGAGGCGCTGGGCGTGCGGGTTCCCACCCTGGTCTACGCCGGTTGCCGCAAGGTCGATGGCGAATGGCAGGCCCTGCTGGTCACTGAGTCTCTGGACGGTTTCAGCAGCCTGGAAGACTGTTATGCCCGCGGCGACCAGGAAAAATGGGGTGAAGCGCTGCATCAAAGAATTCTGCAACATTACGGTAGTACCCTTGCCAAGCTTAACGCCGGCCGTTGGCAGCACGGCTGCCTCTACCTCAAGCACGTGTTCGTGAAGGTGGACGGCGACAAGATCGAAGTGGCCCTCATCGACATGGAAAAAGCCCGCCAGCGTTTCAGCGCTCAGCGTGCTGCCCGTCACGATCTTCGCCAAGTGAAGCGCCGCTCGTCGTGGACAGAGGCGCAATGGCAGGCCTTTGTCTATGGTTACCAAGCGGCGTTTGGCAGCGCCATCAAAGGGTTGCAGACATGAAGTTAGAAATTACGCGAGGTTTGCTCCTCGTCGGCGCGCTCGGGGTAGCAACCCTGGCGGCGGCGGCCTGGCATGAGCCGGGCCCTTCGGTCATTTCCGGAAAAGGCGGCCTGGACAGCTGTCCCATGCCGCCCAACCTGCGCGCCAAGCAACAGGACGTCCGTCCGGATGACGACCTGCTGCTTTTCCTGTTCGGGATGTCGCAGAGCAAAGCACGCTGATTTCTGATTCCAGACAAAACCCCGCCTCGGCGGGGTTTTTTGTGGGCCACGGGTTTAGACTGCCGATTCAAGCCTGCAATGAGATGAGCATGAGCGACAGCGCATTTTCCCGGCGGATCGTGCAGAACCTGCTGGATACCGACTTCTACAAGCTGAGCATGATGCAGGCGGTGCTGCACAACTATCCCAACACCGAGGTGGAATGGGAGTTCCGCTGCCGTAACGAGGAGGACCTGCGCGCCTACCTGGACCCGCTGCGTGAGCAGATCGAGCGTCTGGCAGAGCTTTCCTTCTCGCCCCAGGATCTGGCTTTCCTCGAACGCATCCCGTTTTTCAAACCCGACTTCATCCGCTTTCTCGGCCTGTTCCGCTTCAATCCTTGCTACGTGCAACTGGGCGTGGAGAACGAAGAGCTGTTCCTGCGCCTGAAAGGCCCGTGGCTGCACGTGATCCTCTTCGAGGTGCCGCTGCTGGCGACCATCAGCGAAGTGCGCAACCGGCATCGCCATCCGCGCACGACGCTGACGATGGTCCGCGAGCGCTTGCAGGAAAAGTTCGACTGGCTGCGCCAGGAAGCCAGCGCTGAAGAACTGGCCGGTTTCAAGATGGCCGACTTCGGCACCCGCCGGCGTTTCTCCTATCCGGTGCAGGAAGTAGTGGTACGCGACCTGCGCGATGGTTTCCCCGGCCAGTTCGTTGGCACCAGCAACGTGCACCTGGCGCGTGAGCTGGGAGTGAAGCCGCTCGGTACCATGGCCCACGAGTGGCTGATGGCGCACCAGCAGCTCGGTCCGCGCCTGATCGACAGCCAGGCCGCCGCACTGGACGCCTGGGTGCGCGAATACCGCGGCCAGTTGGGCATCGCGCTGACCGATTGCATCACCATGGATGCCTTCCTCGCGGACTTCGACCTGTACTTCGCCAAGCTTTTCGATGGCCTGCGCCACGACTCGGGCGACCCGCTGGAGTGGGCGGAAAAGGCCATCCGGCATTATGAGCACCTGGGCATCGATCCGCTGACCAAGACTCTGGTGTTCTCCGACGGTCTCAACCTGCCGCGTGCCCTGGAAATCTACCGGGCGCTGCGCGAGCGCATCGACGTCAGCTTCGGCATCGGAACCCATTTCACCTGTGATGTGCCGGGCGTGGAGCCGATGAACATCGTGTTGAAAATGACCGCCTGCAACGGGCACTCGGTGGCGAAGATCTCCGACGCGCCGGGCAAGACCCAGTGCAAGGACGAGAACTTCCTGCGTTACCTCAAGCACGTCTTCAAAGTACCGGGCTAGCCGATTGCACAGCGCAGCGGGACCGGCCACTCTTGCTCAAGCAGCCAACGCGACACGCCCATTGAAGGGGAACAACGGATGTCAGCCACGAACGAACTCATCATCGGCGCAGGGCCCGACGGGCAGCCCGTCGGCCAGTCCTGGAAACTCGCCAACCGCCACGGGCTGATCGCCGGTGCCACCGGCACCGGCAAGACAGTGACGCTGCAACACCTCGCCGAATCCTTCAGCGATGCCGGCATCGCAGTATTCGCCGCCGACATCAAGGGCGACCTGTGCGGCATTGCCGCCGCTGGCAACCCGCAGGGCAAGGTGGCCGAGCGCATCGCCAGCATGCCGTGGCTGAACCACAAGCCCCAGGCCTACCCGGTGAGCATCTGGGACGTAGCCGGGAAGACCGGCCATCCGCTGCGCACCACGCTGTCGGAGATGGGCCCGTTGCTGCTGGCCAACCTGCTGGAGCTGACCGAGAGCCAGCAGGCGGCGCTGTTCGCCGCGTTCAAGGTGGCCGACCGCGAAGGCCTGTTGTTGCTCGACCTGAAAGACCTCAAGGCGCTGCTCAACCATTTCAAGGAAAATCCGGACATCCTCGGCGAGGACCGTGCCTTGTTCACCGGCGCCTCGTCCCAGGCGCTGCTGCGGCGCCTGGCCCTGCTGGAGCAGCAGGGCGCCGAGGACTTCTTCGGCGAGCCGGCGCTGCAACTGGAAGACCTGCTGCGCCCCGAAGCCGACGGCCGCGGCCGCATCCACCTGCTGGACGCCAGCAAGCTGGTGCACGACGCTCCCAAGGTCTACGCCACTTTCCTGCTCTGGCTGCTGGCCGAGCTGTTCGAGCAATTGCCCGAGCGCGGCGATGCCGACAAACCGATCCTCGCGCTGTTCTTCGACGAGGCGCACCTGCTCTTCAACGGCACGCCCAAGGCCCTGCAGGATCGCCTGGAGCAGGTGGTGCGGCTGATTCGCTCCAAGGGCGTTGGCGTCTATTTCGTCACGCAGTCGCCCGGCGATCTGCCGGACGACGTGCTGGCGCAGCTGGGCTTGCGCGTCCAGCACGGCCTGCGCGCCTTTACCGCCAAGGAGCAGAAGTCCTTGCGTGCGGTGGCGGATGGCTTCCGGCCCAACCCGGCGTTCGACACCCTGAAGGTGCTCACCGAACTGGGCATTGGCGAGGCGCTGGTCGGCACGCTGGAAGAGAAGGGCACGCCGGCGATGGTCCAGCGCGTGGCTGTCGCGCCGCCGCAGTCGCGCATCGGCCCGCTGACCGACGCCGAGCGTGCAGATGTCATCCGTCGTTCGCCTTTGGCCGGTCGCTACGACCAGCCGATCGACCGCGAGTCCGCCTACGAGAAGCTGACTGGTCGCGCTGACGACAAGATGGCGCCCACCGAGCAGAAGGACGCGAAGGGCAGCGGTACCGATTTTGGCGGGATTGCCGGCGAGATACTGGGATCACTGGCCAGCCAGGTCAGCAAGACCGTGGTACGCCAGGCGGCGAACCAGATCGGCCGGCAGTTGGTGCGCGGGCTGATGGGGGCACTGCTGGGCGGGAGCAAGCGGCGGTAACGACGGAGTCATCCTGTAGGAGCGGGCCCTGCCCGCGATCGGCTGCATGGTGCGCCCCTGCGGACATGAAAAAGGCGCCTCACGGCGCCTTTTTCATGTCCGCTGGAATCAGATGCGGAAGCTGTCCACCAGGTGGCGCAGGCGGCCGGCCTGGTTCTCCAGGTCGGCGCAGGCGCGCAGCGTGGCCTGCAGGTTTTCCACGCCCTCCTGGTTGAGGGTGTTGATCTCGGTGATGTCCATGTTCAGCGAGTCGACCACGGCGGTCTGCTCCTCGGTGGCGGTGGCGACCGACTGGTTCATCGAGTCGATCTCGCCGATGCGGTGGGTGACGCTGGCCAGGCGCTCGCCGGCGCGGTTGGCGATCTCCACGCTCTCCAGGCTGTAGCGCTGGCTCTCGGTCATGGTGTCCACGGCCTCGCGGGCGCCGACCTGCAGCTCCTCGATCATCTTCTGGATTTCCTGCGCCGACTCCTGGGCGCGGTGCGCCAGGTTGCGCACCTCGTCCGCCACCACGGCGAAGCCGCGGCCGGCTTCACCGGCGCGGGCGGCCTCGATGGCGGCGTTCAGGGCCAGCAGGTTGGTCTGCTCGGAGATGCCCTTGATCACTTCGAGGATCTGCCCAATGTTCACCGTTCGGCTGTTCAGCGCTTCGATGTTGGCGCAGGCCGAGCTGATCTTGTCCGACAGCAGGTTCATCGCGCTGATGGTCTGCTCGACCACCTGGCGGCCATCGCCGGCCTGGTGCGAGGCATCGGTGGCGTGGTGCGAGGCGTCGGCGGCGTTGCGGGCGATTTCCTGGGCGGCGGCGCCCAGTTCGTTGATCGCTGCGGCCACGCTGTTGGTGCGGTTGGCCTGCTCGTCGGAGTTGCTCATCGAGGAGTTGGAGGCGTTCACCACCAGCTGCGAGACATCATGCAGCTGGCGTGCGGTGGAGGCCACCTCGCGGATGGACTCGTGGATACGCTCGACGAAGCGGTTGAAGGCATTGCCCAGTACGCCGAACTCGTCGTTACTGGCGACCTTCAGGCGCTTGGTCAGATCGCCCTCGCCCTGGGCGATATCTTCCATGGCGCGGCCCATGGTGGTCAGCGGCTGCATCAGCACGCGGATCAGCATGCCCAGCAGGAACAGGATGGCGACGATGGCAATCGCGGCGGCGACTATCGCGGAAGCGCGAAACTTGCTCAGCATCGAATAGGCCGCGGCCTTGTCGATGGAGAGGCCGATGTACCAGTTCACCGAAGGCAGGCCCTTCACCTGGGTGAAGCTGAGGATGCGCGTCTGGCCGTTGAGCTCGGCCTCGCTGAAGCCGCCGCCGATTTTCGGCGTGTTCTGCGGGTAAACGTCCGCCAGCGTCTTCATGATCAGGTTCTTGTCCGGGTGGACGAGGATCTTGCCGTCGCCGCTGACCAGGAAGGCGTAGCCCATGCCGCTGAAGTCCAGCGAGTTGATGATCTGCACCAGAGTCTGCAGGCCGAGGTCGCCGCCGACAACGCCCAGGGTCTTGCCGCCGGCGCGCGCCGGCGTGGCCACGGTCATGATCAGTTGCTGCGTGGCGGCGTCGATGTAGGGCTCGGTCAAAGTGGTGCCGCCGGCCGCGACGGCATCCTTGTACCAGGGGCGGGTGCGCGGGTCGTAACCGTCAGGCATGGCGCTGTTGGGGCGCATGGTGAAGGTGCCGTCTTCCTGGCCCAGGTAGGTGAAGTTGAAGGTCTTGCGCAGGGTGTCCTGCTCCAGCAGGCCCGTCAGGTGCTCGGGAGTGCTGTCGCGAGCGAGGGTCTGGGCGGTGCTTTCGATCAGCAGCAGCCTGCCGCTCAGCCAGTTCTGGATGTTGCTGGCGGTCACGTCACCCATTTCCCGCAGGTAATCCTCGAGGTCCTCGCGGATCGCGTTGCGCTGCAGGTAGTCGTTGTAGAGGGTGAAGAGGGCGAATGCCGAGAAAACCACAAGCGATGCGGCCAGGAGAATCTTATGGCTGAATTTCAGGCTCTTGATCATGCTGCGTCGAATCCGGAAGTAGGGGGATGCCTGAATGGCGTTGGTCCGGGCGACAGATCCGGTGTCGCCGCAGAACGTCCGTTCCCGTGGTGTGAAACGGACGGCGCCGGCGCGGCGGATAACCGTGCGGGCGTGGCCGGAACTCCCTTGTGCCGGCGGTGACGACAGGCCCGGTTTGTTGGTTGGTATCAAAGGCCTTCACCCTTGATTTCGGCGTGCCCGAGGGAAGCTTGAATGAGTCGGACGAACGGTAGGGGTGGCTCTGCGGCGGGTGGTTCAGCGGTGATACAGCTGGTGGCTTGCCTCTGTGCAGGCGGTGTCTGCTGGTGAGTGGCTCGCGAACAAAAAAGGCGCCGAAGGCGCCTTTTTCATCTGTGCTCAATATCAGATGCGGAAGCTGTCCACCAGGTGGCGCAGGCGGCCGGCCTGGTTCTCCAGGTCGGCGCAGGCGCGGAGCGTGGCTTGCAGGTTCTCCACGCCCTCCTGGTTGAGGGTGTTGATCTCGGTGATGTCCATGTTCAGCGAGTCGACCACGGCGGTCTGCTCCTCGGTGGCGGTGGCGACCGACTGGTTCATCGAGTCGATCTCGCCGATGCGGTGGGTGACGCTGGCCAGGCGCTCGCCGGCGCGGTTGGCGATCTCCACGCTCTCCAGGCTGTAGCGCTGGCTCTCGGTCATGGTGTCCACGGCCTCGCGGGCGCCGACCTGCAGCTCCTCGATCATCTTCTGGATTTCCTGCGCCGACTCCTGGGCGCGGTGCGCCAGGTTGCGCACCTCGTCCGCCACCACGGCGAAGCCGCGGCCGGCTTCACCGGCGCGGGCGGCCTCGATGGCGGCGTTCAGGGCCAGCAGGTTGGTCTGCTCGGAGATGCCCTTGATCACTTCGAGGATCTGCCCAATGTTCACCGTTCGGCTGTTCAGCGCTTCGATGTTGGCGCAGGCCGAGCTGATCTTGTCCGACAGCAGGTTCATCGCGCTGATGGTCTGCTCGACCACCTGGCGGCCATCGCCGGCCTGGTGCGAGGCATCGGTGGCGTGGTGCGAGGCGTCGGCGGCGTTGCGGGCGATTTCCTGGGCGGCGGCGCCCAGTTCGTTGATCGCTGCGGCCACGCTGTTGGTGCGGTTGGCCTGCTCGTCGGAGTTGCTCATCGAGGAGTTGGAGGCGTTCACCACCAGCTGCGAGACATCATGCAGCTGGCGTGCGGTGGAGGCCACCTCGCGGATGGACTCGTGGATACGCTCGACGAAGCGGTTGAAGGC